>CP016093.1:3316890-4008780 GCA_001664005.1 Rhizobiales bacterium NRL2 | reverse complement strand
CGGGCTTGAAGCGCGAGTGTTTCGGCGGGTGCCCGTAGCCGACCTTGTCTTCGTTTTCGTCCTCGCTCATTTGCCGGCCTCCTCTGCCTGGTCGGCCCGGCGCTCATCCGCCAGTCGCTCCTCCGCCAGTTCGTCGAAGGACCGCCCGGTCTCCGCGTGCGTGATCTCCGCGCCGAAGGCCTTTCGGCACCGCCGGATGGTGACGTTGACATAGGCGGGGTCGAGTTCCATCGCGACGCACCGCCGGCCCGTGCGCTCGGCCGCCACGAGCGTGGTGCCCGCGCCGGCAAAGGGATCGAGGACGAGGTCGCCGCGGTTCGAGCAATCGAGGATAGCGTCGGCGACCAGCCCGACGGGCTTGACGGTGGGGTGCATGGCGAGCGCCTCGTCGCGGCCGGCGCCGAAGCTGTTGGCGCCGGCATAGTCCCAGACATTGGTCCGGTAGCGGCCATGGGTGCCGAGATCGACATTGTTGATGTGCGATGCCGTGCCCGCCTTGAAGACGGCGACCAGTTCGTGCTTGGAGCGATAGAGCGTGCCCATGCCGCCATTGGCCTTGTTCCAGACGCAGAGGTTCTTGAGCTCGCGGTAGACGTCGCGCCCCGCGGTCAGCAGGGCGTGGATATGGCGCCAGTCCATGCAGACGAAGTGGATGGCGCCATCGCTGCTGACCCGGGCCGCGTTACCGAGGGTGGTCCGGAGGAAAGTGACGAAGTCGGCTTCCGCCATCTCGCCGCTCGCCATCGCGAACTCGCGGTGGTGATGACGGCCGAGGCCGGAGACGTGTCCGCCGATCGCGACATTGTAGGGCGGGTCGGTAAAGCAGAGCGCCGCCGTCTCACCGTCGAGCAGCCGCCCGTAGGCAGCCGGGTCACGGGCATCGCCGCAGAGCAGGCGATGCTTGCCGACCAGCCAGAGATCGCCCGGGCGCGTGACGGCCGGTGTATCGGCGCCCGCCTCCGGGATCTCGTCGTCGCCGTCGAGGGCGGGGCCGTCCTCGCCCTCCTGGAGAACCAGGTCGATCTCGCCCATCTCGAAGCCGGTCAAGGTCAGGTCGATCCCGGTGTCGAGCAGGCTCTCGATCTCAAGGGCAAGCAACTCTTCGTCCCAGCCCGCGTTCTCCCCGATCCGGTTGTCGGCTATCGCCAGCGCCGTCTTCTGTGCCTCGCTGAGCCCGGCAAGCCGAATCACCGGTACACTGGCCATCTGCAGCAGCCGGGCCGCCTCGAGACGCCCGTGCCCGGCAATGACCCGGCTGTCCTCGTCGACCAGGATCGGGTTGCAGAACCCGAACTCCCGGATGCTTGCCGCGATCTGCCCGACCTGCTTCGCCGAATGTGTCTTCGGGTTGCGCGGGTTCGGCCTCAGTTCGCCGATCGCCACATCCTGGATTTCAAGCGGACCCAGCCGGCGTTCGATGGCCTGCGTGCAAACGGCGGAGCGAGGAGAGCGGGTTTTGCGATGATATCGCTTCGACATAGCCAATTTCCTTCATCATGGGCGTGATGAAGAAGGCCGTAGCCGCTATTCGGATAAAGATAAAAGACGAAGAATCAAACCACAAAGTAGATGGCTTGCGTTTTACACAACCCTCGGCCGACCGGGCTTTTTGCGGCCATTAAAGATGGCCTCATCCAGAGTGAGCGCATGAAGCTTTACCGGCCCTTTGGGCGGTTCCAGCAGCAGCAATTCCTGCGGGACCGTCCACATGTTTGCCGGCAGGAATGGTTTGTTGGGCTTTCGCCCGGACTGAGTTGCCTGTCCCCACTGCCGAAGGATTTCCGCCGTGGTCAGAAAACGTCGGAAGTCATCAACGGCCGGGCCCTGGTTCTCGAAATCGACGCGAAAGCCGCCCTCACGCATCCAGAGGGCGCCCCAGAAATGAAGCACAGGCCGGAACTGCTTGACGCAATTGAGCAGCGTTGTCTTGTCCTTCGGAAAGTCGGGATCCTTTGCATGCTCCTCGACCAGGTCAGCGGCCAAGTTCCAGGATGCTCTTTGAGGCTCCGAACCGTGAAGCGCGAAAAGCATCCAGAGTGTCGCGCCGGCGGCTGTGCCGCGCCGCCATCGCGTCGGCAGATCGTCGAGTCCGACGTTGATCGCACTATGCTTTCCGGACAACCCCTCGCGCCAAATCTCCCCAACCCGTCCCGGATAGGCTGAGATCGCTGCCGCTGTGATCTGGCTTGCGCAATCCGCGGCGCGCCTGGTTTCATCCGGCCGCTTGTCCGGATAGAGCATCCTACCGAGGAGTACGTTGAAACCATCCGGGCGGTTGATATTCAGCAAAGGCATGATCGGACTCCGACGAATGCGCGGCGGACATCAGGAATTCGCCGCGGGTGACAAATTGGAAAGACTGCGTCGGGCCAGCCTTTCCACCGAAGAAAAGTAGATCACATAAGTCGCTGTTTTGCCAGTCTGGGAGGTGAACAGGCCGCTGTTTCGATCGGCCGTTCACACATGACGATGCCCGCCGTCGATATCGAGTGCCAGCGCGACCTTCCACAGCGGTGTCTTGAGAAACAGCGCCTCCTCGGTGCGGTACCGGGTTGCGCTCTCTTCCTTCTTCAGAAGACCCGCCCAGCAGAGCGGCCTCAGGACCTCGACGTAGAGCCGGCCCATCATCTTGTCGTAGCCAGAACCGGGCTCGCCATAGAACACGCGGCGAAGATCCGCGCCCGTGGCGCCATCCTCGGTCTCGACGTTCAGCACGTTGAGAAAGATGTCCCAGTTGCCAAGGATCGGCTCATCTTCGAACCGCGATAAGCTGGCATGGTTCACCCGGAAGACGAAGAACGGGACGACGGTGCCGAAGATCTGACCGGGGTGGCCGACCAGCGCCTGACCCGATCTGGTCAGCCTGAACTGGCCTTTGTAGTGCCGGCCGAGCTTCATCAAATTCATCAGTCCGTGCAGCAACTCGAGCGGCGGGAAGTCGATCTCGTTCAGGACCTTGTTGATCGCGTAGAGATCGGCCTCGGTATAGCCCGGCCAGTCGAACTCGCCCGCCGCCCACTCAACGAATTTGCGATTGAAGGCCCTCGACGGCGTCAGGCCGATGCCGCCATGTTCGGCGATGTAGTCGCAGGTCTTTACGAGTCCTCGAACCATCGGCGAATGGCAAAGCGCCGGGTGATCATCTGGTATCGTCTTGAACTCGATCACGCGCTACACTCTTCAACCAGCCATTCGTCCAGCTTCGACCACACTCGCCGGCCGGACACGTTCTTCACCGCGATGGCCACGGCCTTCCGCTGGCCGACAAGCACGACGAGCTGCTTGCCGCGGGTGATCCCCGTGTAGAGCAGATTACGCTGCAACATCGCGTAATGCTGGGTCAGCAGCGGGATGACGACCGCGGGATACTCCGACCCCTGGCTCTTGTGGATCGTCGCGGCATAGGCTGGCACCAGCGTGTCGAGCTCGCCGAAGACATAGCTGACCGCACGGCCATCGAAATCGACGACCAACTCGCCTTCGTCTGCGTTCAGCCCGTCCACGTAGCCGATGTCGCCGTTGTAGACCTCCTTGTCGTAGTCGTTCTGGATCTGCATGACCTTGTCGTCGGGTGCGAATGTCCAACCGAAGCGTTCGATCCTGTTGTCGCCGGAGGGATTGAGTGCGGCCTGCAGTTCGACGTTCAGCGAGCGGGCGCCGACACCGCCGCGGTTCATCGGACAGAGCACCTGAATGTCCCGGATGGGATCCAGCCCGAAGCGCTTCGGGATCCGGAACTTCACCAATTCCAGGATGCGCGCGACGGCCTGCTCCGGATCTTCGGCGGCGACGAAGTAGAAATCGCTCTCGCCGACTGGTCGGGTGAGGTCCGGTATCTGACCCTGGTTTATCCGGTGCGCGCTCGTGATGATCTTGCTGCGGGCCGCCTGGCGGAACACCTCCGTCAGCCGCATGACCGGAATTTTCCCCGAGCCGATGATGTCGGCCAGGACCTGACCCGGCCCCACGGATGGCAGCTGGTCGATATCGCCGACGATCAGAAGGGCGGCGCTATCCGGAACCGCCTTCAGCAGCGATTGCATCAGCGAGACATCGACCATCGAACTTTCATCGACAACCAGCAGATCGCATTCCAGCGGGTTGTCCTCGTTGCGCTTGAAGCCGAAGGACTTCGGGTCGATCTCCAGCAGGCGATGGATGGTCCGGGCATCCATGCCGGTGGCCTCTTTCATCCGCTTTGCGGCCCGCCCGGTCGGTGCGCAGAGCAGGAGCCGCACCGCCTTTGCGCTCAGGATCTGCAGGATCGAGTTGACGATCGTGGTCTTGCCGACGCCCGGGCCACCGGTGATCACCATCACCTTCGAGCGAAGGGCGAGGCGGATGGCCTCGGCCTGGCTCTGCGCAAGGGTGAGACCCGTCTTCATTTCGATCCACGGCAGCGCCTTCTCGGCATCGAGTTCCGGCCATGGCATGGACCCGGCGTTCAGGCAGCGGAGCCGATCAGCGATGGCGCGCTCCGCGTGATAAAGCCCGCTCAGAAAGACACACGCCGTCCCTGCAACCGTATCGGCCGTGATCGTGCCTTGGGTCATTTCCAGATCGATCGCGGTCTGGATCAGCGTGTCCGGCACCTCCAGCAGCTTGAAGGCCAGCGGGACCAGTTCGTCCATCGGCAGGCCGCAATGGCCGTCACTCATCGCCTCGGTCAGCGCGTAGGAGATTCCGGCCCGCACGCGGATCATCGCGGTCTTCTCGATCCCGAGCTTCTCCGCGATCATGTCCGCGGTCCGGAACCCGATACCGCGGATATCTCTGGCCAGACGATAAGGGTTCTCGCTCATGACCTGGACCGCATCCGTGCCATAGGTCTTGAAGATGCGTACCGCTCGGGCGGTCCCGACACCATGGCTGTGCAGAAACACCATGATCTCCCGGATGACCTTCTGTCCGCCCAGGCCGAGGTGATCCTGTCGGCCCGCTTCGGCCCGATGCCTTCGATTTCCCTGAGCCGCTCGGGCGCCGCCTCGATGATGTCGAAGACGTCCTTGCCGAATTGGTTGACCATCCGCTTGGCGTAGACCGGTCCGATGCCTCGGATCATGCCGGAGCCGAGGTATTTCTCGATGCCTTCGAGCGACGATGGCGCCGAGGTCTTCAGGAACCGCGCCTTGAACTGCGGACCGTGGATGCGGTCGTTGACCCATTCGCCGGACGCGGTCACCCATTCGCCGGCCGAGATCGACGCCGCGTGGCCGACCGTCGTGATCAGGTCGCGGTGACCGCGTGCCTTCACCCGCAGAACGCAAAAACCGCTCTCGAGGCTGTGGAACGTGACACGCTCGACGAGGCCGGCGAGCACTTCTCGGGTGCCGTACGTGGTCACCGACCGACCTGAGGCCGCTCGGCGACGACCTCGGCCTCGCTGGTCTCACCGTGGATTGCGGTTCGGATCACCGTGTCGGTGATTTCGGCCAGGTATACGGTGAGCGCCTCGTTGAGTTGCTGGTATTCGGGCAACAGCACCTCATCGACGAAGCTCGAGGGTGCCCGCACGACGATGCTCTGCCGTTGCATGCGACGGTAGCGGTACGGCCGGAGGCCGTAGCGCCGGCAAAGCGCACAGAAAAGTTGACGCGACCATGGGTCGGGCAGGCTGAACCTGATCTCGGCGGCTTTCTCCCGACGTTCCGTCTGCTTGAGCCGGGCCCGGATACGGTCCGCTGCCGCATCGGCCGCGGCCTTCTCGCCGGGGGTCGTGGCACCCGCGAAGAGCGCCTCGATCTTCTCCAGCTTTTCGAGCAGTTCGGTTTCGCTGGCCACCAGTATGTCCCCCGTCGTTCTGGCGATCCTATCGATCTTCCGGGTTTGCGACCATCGCCGGCGCACACGCCCTCAGCGCAATGGAAGGTCGGCCAGGAGGCTGTCAGATAAAATTTGATCGGCCGAGGCGGCCGCTGAGGGCGACAAGTTTCGGTGACGTCCCCGGACGTGGTGTAGCTGGGTAGCGCGGTGGTCATCGGCGCTTACCGGAGTTCCCTGATCGGCGTTTCAAGTTCCCTGTTCGGCTCAAAAAATTCCCTGTTCCAGTGCGTAGGGAATTCTACACCTAACACCCTGTAATGGCTGGATAAATGGACGTCCAGCAGTCCCCGATTCCCTGTAAATTCGACAAAATTCCCTGTTTTTCCGGCCTTATCAGGGAATTCGATGCAAGAGACTGGCTGGGTCGGGACTGCCGACACCACCATCCGGTCTCCCGCGAACCCATGTCCACACTGCGTCCCGGCGGAGACCTGCGGCGCTACGCCGCCTTCGGGATCGGCCCGTAGGTCAGGCGGAAGCCGGCCACCGCGGCGACCAGCAGCGCGACCTGCATCAGCGCGAGCGGCAGCATGGTGCCGTCGTTCAGGAAACCCACGACAATGATGACGCCGGCGGCGGTCAGCATCTGTGCAGCGCCGAGCAGCGCCGCGCCCGATCCGGCGCGGCCCGGTGCCTCGATCACCACGCCGGCGGCGGTGAACGGCGCCATGCCGCCGACCAGCGCGACGATCAGGAATTCCAGCGCCAGATAGGCGTACTGGTGCAGCAGGCCCGTCTGATAGAGCGCGATCTGCACCAGCACCGGAACGATCGAGGCGATGACGAAATAGTGCGCGCCCTGGGGCACGCCGATCGATGCCGCCAGCCGGCGGGCGATCATCAGCCCGGTCAGGAAGCCGGCCATCACCACGCCGACGCTGATGCCGACGCCGAGCGGCCCGGCCTGGCCGTTCGCCAAGTCGATGAACGGCGCGTTGGCGACGAAGGTGTAGGTCGCACCATAGGCGCAGCAATGCGTTATCAGGTAGGCGAAATAGCGCCCGTGGACGACCAGGCCGCCATAGGTCCGGGCCATGCGGATCGGGTTCAGCCCGCCCGTCATGCGCTCCGGCAACGTCTCGCGGAAGCTCGAGACCACCCAGACGCAGGCGATGCCGGCGACCAGCAGCCCGGCGAGGATCGCGGCCCGCCAGCCGCCATGGGGCATCAGCGCCTCGCCGATCAACGGGCCGCAGATCATCATCGAGCCGTTGGCGATGAACAGCGGCGCCATCATCCGGGCGGTCTGGCGGTCGTCGGTCGCGATGTCGCGCACCACCGCCCGGGCCAGCACGTAGCCGGCGCTGGCGCCGGCGCCCTGCACGACGCGGCCGGCAATCAGCGCCTCGATGCCGGGGGCCAGCGCCGCCAGCACGGAGCCGGCGCCGAACAGCACCAGGCCGCCGATCAGCACCGGCCGCCGGCCGAAAGCGTCGGAGAGCGGTCCCATCAGCAACTGGCAGAGGCCGAACGCCATGGCGAAGCCCGAGATCGCGAGCTGGGCGGTGACATCGGGCGTGCCGAACTCGCGGGCGATACCGGGCAGACTTGGCACCAGCAGCGAGGTCGACAGGTCGCCCACTGCGAACAGCAGCATCAGGAGCGGCAGGATCCGAGGCGTTGCCGCCCGCTCGCCGGTTGCCGTCATCGCGCTATTCCTCCCCCTCGCGCCGGTCGTCCCCCGACAGATAGCGCCCCTTGTCCCGGAAATCGATCAGTGCCCGACCGGCTGACGATCATGCGGGCCGTCCGCCGTCCGGGAAAGCGTGTCTTCCCTGAACGCTTGCCGAGGTCCCCGATTGAGACTCGGTTGTCCCTGTAAGGGGCCGAACACTTTCGTCAGGCAGCCGACGGCGCGGTGGGGGACGGCGCGGCTTCAATCGATTTCGAATTGATGACGCTCGAGCACTTCAGGCGCAATGATGCCCGCGTGCAATGCCAGCAGGATGAGGCGGGCGTCGGGCCCGGTGCCCGCGCCGACCGCCGCCGCGATGCGGTCTTCGACGGCCGCCGCGGCGCTGGCGCCATTGTCGTCGGCGAACACGCCCGGGCCATGCATCAGATAGCCGAACAGTTCGGCTGCATGCGCGCAGGCCGCCTCGTCCGGGCCGTCCTTGCGGCCGGTCGTTTCAAGCTGGCGGATGATGGCGATCTTCACCGCACCCGGCATCAGGCGCGGGTGCACGCCGACGGCGCGCAGGGCGCCATCCAGTCTTTGGACCGGGCGCGACGCGCCGAACAGTTCCAGGAATCCCAGCATAGCGCGCATCCTACCGGGAGGGCCCAGCGGTGGATAGACGGGCCGCGGCCGTCGATGGCCGTCGGGCTCAGGCCGGTTCGGCGATGAACACCGGGATCAGCCGCGACGTCTTCGCCTGGTACTCGGCATAGGGCGCAAAGGCCTTCACGCCGGCATTCCAAAGGCGATCGCGTTCCGGCCCTTCGGGCACTTCGCGGACGCGCATCGGGAACACTTCGGTGCGGTCACGGATCTCGACATCCGGATGGGCCCGGAGATTGTGGACCCAGACGGGATCCTTCGGCCGGCCGCCATAGGAGCCGATCAGTACGTAGCCCTCGTCGACCTTGACCCGCATGAGCGGGATCTTGCGGATGGCGCCGGTCCGGTTGCCCTTGTGGGTGACGATGATGCAGGGCAGGCCGGAATCGCGCAGCGTGGTCCCCTTGGTCCCGCCGCTGCCCTCGTAGAGTTCGACTTGCTCCCGAACCCAGTCGATCGCGGGTGGGATGTATTTCGTCATGCAATCCTCCTTGTGCGGCGGGCAGCGTGGACCCTGCCCGGACGAAATGCCAGTCGCTCTCTTTCCGTGCCGCCATTCGAACGGCAGTTATTGCGATTGAGAGTCATAGTCATTATTGATATGACCGTTCCGGCGCGGGCTGGTCGTTCGTACGGGTTTCCGGGGATCAGCAATCGAGGTTCCGATGAATCGCATCCTGATGATCGCATTCGCCGTTCTGGCGCTGACGGGCGGCGCCGCCGCGGCGGCCGAGCGGCTGGGCCTGGAGCTGAACAAGCTGGAGCCGCGCGACGGCGCCTGCCGCGCCTACATCGTCATCGAGAACGGAACCCCGACGGCCTTCGAGAGCCTGAAGCTGGATCTGGTGATGTTCGACAGGGAAGGGATCGTGGCCGAACGGCTGGCGCTGGAGGTTGGGCCGCTTCCGGCCGGCAAGACCAGCCTGAAGGTCTTCGACGTGGCGGGCCTGGCCTGCGGACAGGTCGGCCGCGTGCTGCTCAACGAGGTGCTGGCCTGCGACGACGGCACGGGCGGGCGCGATGGATGCATGGACCTGGTCGAGACCTCGGCCCGCGGCGGCCTCGAATTCATCAAGTAACTGCCGGCGGAGGGCAGGCATGGAGACGTATTTCAGATGAACCAGGAAGGCGAACAGGCCGGCGCGGTGCTGGCGGGGCCGGCGGCGCCCGCGTCGGGCGTGGCGCAGCTTCTCGAGACGCTACAGGCCGGCGGACCCGTGGTCGCCCTGCTGCTGGCCATGTCGGTGGCGGCGCTGGCGATCGTGCTCGCCAAGCTCTGGCAGTTCCGCGATCTGCGGTCCGGCGAGATGCCGAGCACCCACCGCGCGCTGGCGCTGTGGCAATCGGGCCGGAGGGGGGAGGCGCTGACCCTGCTGCAGGGCGCGCGCGGGCCGCTCGCCGGGATCGCCGCCGCGGCGATGCAGGGGCTGCGGCGCGACCTGCCGGCCGGCGAGGTGCGGGAGGAAGCCATGCGCCGGGGCGGCGACGTGCTGGAGGCGTTCAGAAGCTGGCTCAGACCGCTGGAGGTGATCGCCTCGCTGGCGCCGCTGCTCGGCCTGTTCGGCACCGTGCTGGGCATGATCGAGGCGTTCCGCCAGCTCGAGACCGCCGGCAACCAGGTCGATCCGTCGATCCTCTCGGGCGGCATCTGGGAAGCCCTGCTGACCACCGCCGTGGGTCTCGCGGTCGCCATCTCTGCGGTCGTCGCGCTGAACTGGCTGGAACGGCGTGTCGAGCGCCTGGCCCACGAGATGGACAGCGCCATCACCCGGCTGTTCACCCGCGAACTGGCCCCGGTTCCCGAACAGGAGGCGCGCCATGCCGGAGAAGGCTACCGCCCCGCCGTCGCTCACGGCGGCGATTAGCGGGCGCCGCCGGCCGCTGATCAGCCTGACGCCGCTGATCGACGTCGTCTTCATCCTGCTGGTTTTCTTCATGCTGGCGTCGTCCTTCCTGGACTGGCGCGCCATCGACCTGACGCCGCCCGCGCGGGCCGGTTCTGGGGCGCTGATGGAGGGCGCGATGCTGGTCGATGTGCGGCCCGACGGTCTGCGGCTTTCGGGCGAACGCCTCGATCTGGAGACGCTGGCGGGGCGCGTTGAAGCGCGTCTCGCCGACCGGCCCGGCCAGAGCGTGGTCATCCGTCCCGCGGCCGGCGTGTCGCTGCAGCGCACGGTCCGCGTCCTCGACCGTCTGGCCGCTGCCGGCGCGGCGAACCTCTCGCTCAACCGGGCGGGCGGGCGATGAGCCGACTTTCCGGAAGCCGGCGCCGCCCGCGCAATGACGACGACCGGATCATGCCGCTGATCAACCTCGTCTTCCTGCTGCTGATCTTCTTCATGCTCGCGGGCCGCCTGACCGCCGCCGATCCGTTCGAGATCGCGCCGCCGGAATCGGCGAGCGGCGCGGATCCCGTGGCCGAGGAGATGCTGATCCTGGTCGCCGCAGACGGCCGGCTGGCGCTGGACGGCGCGATGGTGAGCGAGGCCGAACTGGCCGAACGCCTGGGCCGCGAGCCGCGCCGGGTCCGGCTGAAGGCCGATGCGGAGGCCGAGGCGGTGCGTGTCGTGCAGGTCATGGAAGTCCTGCGCGACGCCGGCGTCGAGAACCTGCACCTCCTCACGGTGCCGGCCGGGCGATGAGCGGGATCCGCCGCCGCACCTGGGTTCTGGCTCTGGTGGCCGCCCTGCTGATCCATGTCGGCGCGGCCGTCGTGCTTGTCTGGCAGCCCCCAACCTCGGGGGCGCAGAGCTACGGTGCGGCCGGCGTGGCGGTGGGTCTGGCGGCCGCAGGCGCCCCGCCCGGCGCCGATGCTGCGGGCGACCCTGCGCTTGCCGAGACCGTGACCGAACGGGCATTGGAAGCCGAGCCCGTGACGACGGAAACCGCGAAGGCGGTCGACGCGAAGGCCACCCGGCTGGTTGCGGCGGCGCCTGTGGAAGCGCCGCCAGCGGCGGTTCCGGCCCGGGAGGCGACTGCGTCGCCAGTGGAGACGACGCCCCCACAGGCCACGCCCGCCACGACACGGTTGGCCGAACCGCTCCCGACGGCCTCGCCGCCCGATCCATCGCCGGCGGCCAAGCCGGTGACGGTGGACGCAGCGGAGGCGGACGTGGCTGAGGCGGACGTGGCTGAGGCCGAACTTCCGGAACGCGAGGCGACGGAAGCGGTCGCAGCGGCCCCGCCGCCGCCGCCCGCGCGGCCGGCCCGGGCCGCACCCGAGCGCGAACCGCGTATCGCACAACCGACGCCTCCGGCGCCCGAGCGGACCGCCGAACCCGTCGAGGTTCCGGAAGGCGGAACCGAGATGGCCGCGGCCCCGGCGGCGACCGCGCCGCCCGGCGGCGGGGACGCCGGCAGACGGGCCGCCCCGCCGGGCTCGGGCGGCCGCGCCGGGTCGAAGGCCGCGCCCGAAACCGGTGACGGACCGGGCGCCGAAGGCGGCGGCTCGCCGGGAGAGCACGCCGACTTCCTGGCGCAGCTGCAGGCCTGGCTGGAGCGGCACAAGGAATATCCGCGGCGCGCGCAGCGCCGCCGTCAGGAGGGCACGGCGACGCTCTTCTTCGTCATGTCCCGCGATGGCCGCGTCCTCGACTCCCGGATCGAGGAAAGCTCCGGCCACGAGGCCCTGGACCGGGAGGTTCGCGCCATGATCGAACGCGCCCAGCCGCTGCCGGCCATCCCCGACTCGATGCGCCAGAGCCGGCTGGAGCTGGTCGTTCCCATCGTCTTTTCCCTGCGCTGACGACCGTTCCGGGCCCGGCCCGCAGATCGTGCAGGCCGCGGAGTTGTCCTGCCGCACGGCGCGGCGCATGATGGCGCCATGAAACGCACACCAAGACAGCTGATGGAAACCTACCTTCTGGAGGTTGCCGCGAAGGGCCGGCTCGAACTCATCGAGGAACTGGCCCAGCCCGACATGGTCGACGAGGCCAACCAGGCGTTCGGCGGACCGCCCGGCCGCGAGGGGCTGGTTGCGCACGTCGTGGGCTTCCGGCGCAATGTCGGCGAGCTTGAACTGGTCGTCGAACGGATCGTCGCCGGCGACAACGAGGTGATGGCCTGGTGGTCCTTCAGCGGAAAGCACGTCGGGCCGTGGCTCGGCCGCGCGCCGACCGGCCGCGATATCTCCGGCGACGTGTTCAGCTTCTTCGACCTCGCCGGTGACCGGATCAGCCGCTACCGGGTCTGGCTCTGCGCCGATTTCGACGAACCGGTGGTGTTCGACTCATCCCGCGCGGTCCCGTCACCGACCTGAACCGGGCGATTTCACGCCGGGAAGCCGATGATCCGTCCGCCCACATCGCGGCAGAAGCGCTCCCGGGCGAGCCGGTATGCGAGACGTCTTCTTCTGACCGTCGTCGCCCTGCTTCTGCTCCCCGTCGTGCTGAGCGCGCTCTACCGTATCGTGCCGCCGCCGGGGACGCCTCTGATGGCGATACGCGCGCTGGAAGGCGACGGGGCGACGCGCCGCTGGGTGGCGCTGGACGACCTGCCGGACCATGTGCCGCTGGCGGTGCTGGCGGCCGAAGACAACCGGTTCTGCGGGCATGCCGGCTTCGACTGGGAGGCCATCGGCGACGCCATCGACGAGGCCCGCGCCGGCCGCGGCCTGCGCGGCGCCAGCACGATCTCCATGCAACTCACCCGCAACCTGTTCCTGTGGCCGGGCGGCGGCTGGTTCCGAAAGGGGCTGGAGGCGCTCTGGACGCCGGCGGTGGAACTGTTCCTCGGCAAGCGGCGGATCATGGAGATCTATCTGAACATGGCGGAGACGGGCATCGGCACGTTCGGTTTCGAGGCTGCCGCGCATCGCTATTTTGGCAAGGGTGCCGCCGCCCTGTCGGCGCGGGAGGCGGCCGCCATCGCCGCGATCCTGCCCAATCCGCGCGGCTGGAGCCCGGGCCAGGGCCATGCGGGCGAGCGCGTGCCCGTGCTGCTCCGCCGCATGCGCGACATCGCCCCCCTCGCGGCGTGCATCGAATGAACGGGCTGACGCGCCAATGACCGCGGACCTGCGGCTTCCCCGACTCAGCCTCACGGCTAGTTGAAAAGCCGCGCCCTTTCCCCAACTCCACGAACGCCACGGTTGCCGTGAGCCGCCACTTCGACGGCCGCGGGCGATCTGTCGGCATTCGAACAGCGCGGTCCCGAAGGCGGGCCTGTCGGCGGCCGCCGCGATCGGGCCGTCGGACGGGCTGGCCGCCGGCATGGCGGCCGAACGCCGCCGAAGGGCCGGCCGCCGGCCCGGGACTGCAGAGTTGAAATCGAGGGGCAAGAAAGGAGGTTGGAAATGGAAGAACCACGCGACCCGTATCCCTCGCGCCGCATTTCGAAACCCTATGTCGCGCCCCGCACCGAACCGGTGATTCATGCGCATGGCGCGGCCCGCCGGACCGGCCCCCTCGACGATGCGCAACTCGACCGCTTCGAGCGGGACGGGTTCCTGTTTCTGCCCGAACTTTTTCCTGCGAACGAGGTCAGGGCGCTGCGGGCGCGGCTGGATCGTCTGTGCCGGGACGGCCGTGATTCGGAGGCCGAGGAGATCATCCGGGAGCCGGAGAACGACGAGGTCCGCTCGATCTTCGCCGTTCACCAGTCCGATGACGTCTTCGCGCGGCTTGCCGACGATCCGCGGCTGGCCGACGCCGCACGCCAGATCCTCGGCAGCGACGTCTATGTCCATCAGTCCCGCATCAACTACAAGCCGGCCTTCGCCGGTACTGGGTTCTTCTGGCACTCCGATTTCGAGACCTGGCACTGCGAGGACGGTATGCCCGGGATGCGCGCGGTCAGCATGTCGATCCTGCTGACCGACAACACGCCGCACAACGGCCCGCTGATGCTGATACCCGGCTCGCACCGACACTTCGTCGGTTGCGTGGGCGAGACGCCGGAGGAAAATCACCGGACGTCGCTGCGGCGGCAGGTAATCGGCACGCCCGACACGGAAAGCCTGAAATGGCTGGCGGAGCGCGGCGGCATATCCGCGCCTCTGGGCCCGTGCGGCTCGGTGCTGATCTTCGATTGCAACACCCTTCACGGCTCCGCCGACAACATCTCGCCCGATCCGCGCAGCAACGTCTTCATGGTGTTCAACAGTGTCGAGAACCGGCTCCGCGCGCCATACGCCGCGCCTGCGCCGCGGCCCTGGTATCTGGCGTCCCGCCGCAACGAAGAAGCGACGGCCCAGGCTGCCTAGGACAGGGCCTCCCGCGGTATCATTCGTGCCGCCGCGCGGCGGTCACGGCGAGGCAGACGGCGCCGGCAAGCATGCCCGCCACGGCCACGGCGATGGCGAGACCGTATCCGCCGGTGAGGTCAAACAGCAGCCCGGCCATGGTCGGTCCCAGCAGCACGCCGAGACCGGCGCCCGAATAGTTGACGCCCAGGATCGAGCCCAGATGCCGCACGCCGAAGACATCGGCGACAATCGCCGGCATCAGCGGCGCGAAGCCGCCATAGAGCGTGCCGAAAACGGCGGCGAACAGGGCCAGGGTCCGGACTTCCCGGGCGAAGTGCCAGAAGGCGAGCATCACGGCGAGCCCGATATAGACGCCGATCAGGGTCTTCAGCCGGCCCAGCCGGTCGGCCACGACGCCGACCAGGAAGCGTCCCGCGATGCTGGAGACGCCGATCACGCCGAGCAGCCATGCGCCGGTCGCTTCGTCCATGCCATGGTCCAGCACGTAGGGAACCATGTGCACCAGCGGGACGAACAGCGAGAAGGAAATGAACATGCCCGCCGCGCCGAGCAGCCAGAATTCGCCCGCGCCCAGGGCTTCGCGCAGGGTGGCGGCCGGTCCTGCGGGGGCCGCGGGGTCCGGTGGCGGGCCGCCGTCGGGGTTGAGCCCGCGCTTCTCGGGCGAATGACGCAGCGCCAGCATCGCCAGGCCGCCGATCGCCGCGACCGCCAGCGCCAGCGTGGTCATCGCCCCGCGCCAGCCCTGCAGTTCGATCAGCCAGTTCGCCACCGGCGGCGTCACCAGCGTGCCCGCGCCGATGCCCATGACCGCCAGTCCTGACGCCAGGCCGCGGCGGCGCACGAACCAGCGTTGCACGGCGCTGATCGCCGGAATGTAGATACAGCCCGTGCCGACGCCGACGCCGAGGCCATAGGCCAGATAGACGTGCCAGAGTTCGGTCGCCCGCGACGCCGCCAGCAGGCCGCAGGCGATCAGGATCATGCCGGTCGACGCGACGGCGGCCGGTCCCAGCCGGTCGGCCAGCGGGCCGCTGGCGGCGCCGAGACTGAACAGCAGGCTGCCGGCGATGGCGGAGACCAGCGCCACGTCCGAGCGGCTGGCCTGGAAGGCGGTTTCGATGGCGGGAAAGAACGGGCCGAATGAATAGGCGATGCCGAAGGCGAAGAAGGTGCCGACGAAGGCCGCGCCGACCACGATCCAGCCATAGAAGATTTTCGCTTGCCCGGCGGTCATGAACGGCCAGCGCCTCCCCCGCTTGCGCCGCCGCGATCTCCGCCGCGGTCGCGCCATCGTGCGGATCATGCACGTCGGGCGGGCGAACCGGAAGACGTTGGCGCGGGCAGCAGGCATGCCGGCGCCCGGCCCCGTGTACATCGGCCCATGCGCGGCTTCATCCCGCCCCTGTGACAAAGCCGTTGCCGGCCTGTTCGGGCCTTGCAACGCGCCGGCGCGTTCTCATCTTCCGGGCCAACGAAGAACCAGGGCGCCGGTCAACGGCGCGATCCTGACGCATTGCCGCCAGCGATCCCCCGCGACCGCCGCCGCAACGAAGCGGAGGAATGAACCATGACCAATCGCAAGGGCTATCTGGGCATCTGCTGCGCCGCAGCGCTGCTGGCCGCGCCGGCGGCTGCGGCCGACAACCGCGCCGCCATCGGTGAGGACGAGGAATGGATCAGCCTCACAGGGACCGTGGAATCGGTCGAGGACGACGATTTCGTCCTAGTCTATCCCGGAGGCGGAATCGCGGTCGAGATGGACGAACACGAGGTCGACGCGGAGAACTGGCTCAGGGTCGGCGACCGCGTGACCGTATCGGGGGAAGTCGACGAGGACTTCTACGATCGCCGTTCGATCGAGGCGGATTCGGTCTATGTCCCCCGACTCAACGAGTATTTCTATGCTGATCGTGAGGACGGTCTCCGTCATGACCGCGCCGTGGGCGCCCATACCGCGGCGGGCCTCGACAGGATCGCCACCGCCTCGGACGACGAGTTCCTGTCGGTTACGGGACGGGTCGTGGCGATATCCGGCAACGAACTCATGGTCGATGTCGGCGGCCGGACCGTGAATGTCGACGGGGGCGATCTGGACCGCCCGGCGATCGATGAGGATGTCGATGTCGGCGACCTCGTTTCCGTGTCCGGTGAGATGGATGCCGCGGGCCTGTTCAATACCGAACCCGACATCGACGCGGATTCCATAACCGTGCTCCGGCACGCCGGGTAAAGGTACGACTGGCCGGGATCCGTGAGCTCGCCACCAGCTTGGGGAGGATCGAATGAACGGCGCCATCGAAACCATGGTCGAACGCCAGGTCGCCGCGCGCGGGGTCCGTGACGAACAGGTTCTGCGGGCCTTCCGCGCCGTGCCGAGGCAGATGTTCGCGTCGGAGGAGATGGCCGAATTGCCTACGAGGACTCGCCGCCGCCGATCGGGGAAGAGCAGACGATCTCCCAACCCTTCATGGTGGCATGCCGCCGGTCCGGAGGCCTTCCTGCTGCCGCTCCGCTATGGCGGCGAAACCCTGCGCGAACAGCTCGGCGAGGCCCGGTTGCAGCGCGCCATCGGCGTGATCTACCGCCCGCGCACGGAACGGGCGAGCCACTACTTCCAGGCCATCCTGCCGGCGCAGTTCGACGAATACATCTGGTTCGGAACGACGCGCGCGGTCCGGCCGCTGGAAACGAAGGAACTCGAGGGCGTCCCGGAGACCTATCCCTTCGGCGTCTGAGCTGCCGCCAGGCCGGCCGCCACCCTGCGGCCCAGATGACGGTGCAGCAGGTTGATCAGCGCAAAGCCGCCCTGCAGCACCGCCCCGAAGCACAGCACGCCGATCCCGAACAGCACCAGCTTGTCGCCCAGATGCGGCATGCGGTCGGCGAATTGCAGGATCACCGCGATGCCCTCGTGAACGCCGATGGCGGCGCCGGTGCTCGACGACATCACCAGCACGAAGAAGACCCGGGTCACGTTGGGCAGGAAGAGCAGCGCCCCCAGCCGCGACCCGGCCCTGAACCGGCGCAACGCCTCGACACCGTTGTCGGCGACGTAGGCCGCCGAATAGGGCACCAGGGAAAGCGCCACCGTCATGACGCCCGACGGCGAGACGTTCACGCCGAACAGCACCGCCTCTCGCGGGATGGCGTTCAGCAGGAAGAACATCACGACGAATGTCGGCGCCGCCCGCATCACGCCCAGCAGCAGGATCGCCGGCGCACGGACGGCTCCCGGTCCCAGCCGCGCCAGCGCCAGGAGCAGACCCAGCCCCAGGCCGACGGCGAGCGCGATGGCCGCGATCTCGAAATTCACGGTCATGCCCGACAGGAAACGGGGCAGGAATTCGTCCATGATCGTTTCGAGCCGGATCATGCCGCCGCCTGCCGCCGCTCGAGCCAGAGGCGCAGCCGCCCGCAGCCCCACATCACCGCCATCACCACCAGGATGTAGAAGACCAGCAGCAGGCCATAGGTGGTCGCCCGGCCGCTGGCGAAGGAGGTGATGTCGGTCAGCGCGCTCAGCAGTTCCGGCGCGCCGACGAATGCGGCGATGGGCGTTCCCTTGGTCGCGTTCACCAGGAAGGAGACGATCTGGGTCGCCGAGAGGGCCACGGCGCGCTGGAACAGGCCGCCATCCGCCGCGCCCTCGGCGCGCAGCGTGCGCATGGCCTCGGAGATCGCCTGCCCCGCATTGCAGCCGTTGGCGAGGCCGAGTGCGACGATGGTGGCGCAGAGGGCCACCGCGGTGGAGTAGGCGAACAGTGCGTGCGCCAGGGTGGCCACGATCACCAGGGTGAGCACAATGGGCGAGGACTGCAGCACCATGGTGAGCGCGCGCGCGGCCCAGCGGAGCGGCGCGGCGCGGGCGGTGAACATGGCGCCGATGAGCAGCGCGAATGCCATGGTCGCGGCCAGCGCGCCGGCGACGAGCATCAGGGAGTTGACCACACCCGACCAGAACAGGGTCCAGGCGGGCTTCGTCTTCAGCATGGCGAGGCTGAGCGCGACGCCCGTGCGGTCCTTCATCCATGCCTCGAAGGCTTCGACACGTGCGGCGAACTCCGTCGGCTCGATCGCCGCGTCCAGTGCCGGCAGCACGCAGGCGGGGTCGTCATTGCCCGCGGGGTGATTGCAGGCGGCGCTGCTCCAGATCGCCTGCTGCGCCTCCAGAAAGACGGTGCGGATCCGGTTCTCCTGCGCCAGCCGCAGAAAGACGCCGTCGCGGTGGAAGATCTGACTGACCAGGTCCAGGGCGTCGCCCAGCCGCTGGCTGCCGGTGCGGGCGACCGCCATGCCCCAGGGCACCTGGGCAAAGCCGAATTTGACATCGTAGCGCGCGGCGAAGGCCGGCTGGGCGAAGTAGTAGGCGAAGAAGCTGTCGTCCTGGGCGGCGAGCGTACAGGTGCCGTCCTGCAGCCGCTCGGGCAGGGCGCCCGCGTTGTCGAACAGCATCAGCCGCGCGCCCTGCGAAACCATGTTCTGGTTGGAGCCGTTGCCGATGGTCACGCAGATGCTGCGGCCCGCGATGTCGGTCCAGTCCTTCACCTCCAGTTCGCGCGGACCGACAAGGATGGTTTCCGAACGGTAGTAGTGCGGGCGGACGAAGCGAACCTGGCCGTCGCGCGGCGTGTTGTGGCCCATGGTGGCGATGATCAGGTCGATCCGGTCCTCCGCCAGCATGGGGATGCGGTTGGCGGCGTTCACCCGTGCGTAGTCGACACCGACGCCGAGCCGGGCGGCGATGGCGCGGCCGACGTCGACGTCGTAGCCGCTGTATTTACCATCGGTCATTTCGCCGAACAGCGGATAGTGATGCCGTGCGCCGATGCGGATCTCGCCATCGCAGAGGATGCGGACCAGGGCATCGGCGGCCGGGTCGGCGCAGGCGCCGGGCCGGGCGGCTTGCGCGCGGGCATCGGAAAGCAGGGCCTGCAGGGCCGCGTCCGGTCGCTGGTCCGCCGCAGCCGTCCCGCCCGCCGTCCAGAGCAGGAGCAGCAGGGCGGTCAGTCCGCCGATGAACGGGAGCGGCCGGCTAGCCATCGGCGTCCAGATCCCCGGGCCGGGCGATCTCGACCACCAGCATTTCGCCGAAGACATAGGGGCCGTAGCGGAAGATCGTGCGGCCTTCTTCGCGGGCGAGGACCGTCGCCGTCATCCGGGCCAGCTTCTCCTCGGTGATATGGACCAGCGTGGTCAGCGCCGGGCGCATCGCCAGGCCGGCGCTCTCCACCTGGGCCCTCGTGGCAACGAGCCCCGAGAAGGCGTTGTGGGTCAGCAGGGCCCGGCCACCGGGGGCAAGATGTTCGCTCAGTCCCGAGACGAACACCTCGAGATAGCGCCGGCCGTCCGCGCCGCCGGAATTCCAGCTCGGCCGCCGTCCGCCATATTCCGCCGGCGGCATGGGAAAGTGGGGCAGGTTGGCCACGATCAGACCGAAGCGCCGGCCGGCGACCGGCCCCCACATGTCGCCGCGGTGCAGGGTCGATACCTCTGCCAGGCCCAGATCGCGGAGCAGGGCGGCGCCCGATTCGACCGCTTCCGCCTCGATGTCGACGCCGCACAGCGCCCCGGCGCCCATGGCGCCGAGGGCGGCCAGCACGACGCCGCTGCCGAAACCGATCTCCAGGGCGTCCGCGCCTTCGACGACGTGCCGGCGCTGGCGCAGCGCCTGGATCAGGGCCGCGGTGTACTCGCTGGGACGCAATGCGGGATTCGCTGACAAATGATCTCCCATTCGATTGACATGCAGGATGCGGCCGGCCCCACTCAGCATGCGGGCGGCCGGGCGGCCGCGTCCTGCATGGTCGCCTCGACGCTCGCGATCATCCGCCTGGCCACCGTATCCTCGGGGAACGACGCCAGCACCTCCCTGTAGTGACGCAACGCCGCTTCCTTGTCGCCGGCGACCAGCGCGTTGTAGGCCCGCCGGGTCATCTCGGCCAGGATCACGGCCCGCTCGTCGGGCTCCAGCTCGGCGGCCGCGCCGCGCACGCCCAGCAGTTCGTAGATCGGAATGGTGGTACGCCGGCCCTTGACCGCCACGTCCTCGATCGGCCGGACCAGCAGACGGTCGCCCGCTTCCTTGAAGACGCTGTGGCTGATGCAGACGCGGGTGCCGTAGACCTTGTTGATGCCTTCCAGTCGCGCAGCGACGTTCACGCCGTCGCCCATGACCGTGTAGCTCATGCGCTCGGCGGAGCCGACATTGCCGACCAGCACCGCGTCGCTGTGAATGCCGATTCGGACGTTCAGCGGCCGATCGTCCTTGCCCGTCCAGCGTTCGTTCACGGCGACCATCTCGCGCTGGATGCGCATGGCGGCGACGCAGGCGTGCCAGGCGTGATCCTCCAGCAGGTTGGGCGCGCCCCAGAAGGCCATGACCCCGTCGCCGATGAACTTGTCGATCGTGCCCGCTTCGCGGTTCACAGCACGCGTCACCGTCTCCAGATAGGCGGAGACCCTGAGCATCAGCTCCCGGGATGGCAGCTCTTCCGACAGCGTGGAGAAGGATTCCAGGTCCGAGAAGAAGATCGTCAGGAACCGGCTCTGGCCGCCCAGTTCCAGCTTCCGCTCCGAATCCACCAGCTGGCGCACCAGGCCCCAGGGCACGAAGGCGGCGAAGGACCGGACGGTCTTGTCCAGGGTCTCGACGGCGCGCGAAAGGACCGCCACCTCCCTGATCGAGGAATCGAGCGGGGGCGAATCGTTGCGGCCCGGTTCCTGGAGAGCGCTGACCTTCATCGCCAGCCGTTCGAGCGGCTTGGAAACCACGCCGGAAAAGACCCAGATGATCAGAATCTGCAGGACGAGGGCGCCCAGGCCCAGGGCCAGCAGGCGGATATTGTTCTTCTCCAGCGCCGCGGTGAATTCGTGGATCGGCGTGACGATGAAGAGCTGCCAGCGCTTGCCGAACTCGGGCTTCAGGGTGGACAGGGTGGCGACATATTCCCGCCCGCCGTGACGGAAGGTGTAGAGCCTGTCGGAGCCGTCCCGTGGACGGGCGCTGAAGGCGATCGCTGGCAGTTCCTCCTCCAGCGAGGTGACGTGACGGATTTCCAGCTGTCCGTCGCGGGTCGCGTAGGTGCGCGCGCCCTCCGAATTGGCAATGACCCGCCCGCCATGGTCCAGGATATAGCTGCGCGTGCCCGGGCTGATCCGGTTCTCGGCCAGGTAGTCCGAAAGGCCGTCCAGCGTGATGTCGACCGCGGCCACGCCCAGAAGGCGGTCGCCGTCGTGATAGGGCGCGGACACCGTGAAGCCGATCAGATCGAAGATCGCGAATACCGACGGATCGGTGATGTAGAGCTCTCCGGCCTCCACCGTCTGCCGGTACCAGGGCCGGACCCGCGGGTCATAGCCGGTCGCGCGGCTGGCCTGGCCCAGCAACTGGCCAGCTTCGTCCAGATAGGCGAAGTTGTCGAGCCGCTGGCCGTCGCCGCCCAGGGGCGGCATCCACCGCAGGGCGAACTCGGACTCGGGCGGCGCGGGATCGCCATCGACTCCGCGGTCCGCGACAAGCCGCCGGGCCTGGCGGAAGGAGCCGTCCTCCTGGCCGACATACATCGCCACCATGCGGTCGCTGTGGCGCAGGATGGTCAGCAGATAGGGCAGCGAGCCGTTGTCGCCGTAGAAGCCGGGCGAAGCCTCGCCCACCTCGGCGGCGCTGCGCACCAGCGACTTGATGGGATCGAAGGTGTTCTGGATGTTCTGCAGCGCTTCGCCCCGGAAGCGTTCGACCAGATCATAGGCGTTGGCGCGTGCGGTGCGGTCGTTGGCGATGTAGTTGATGGCGACGATCGCCACCACGACCGGCACCGTCAGGACAGCGAACAGGATCAGGATGATCGGCCTCAGCCGCAGCTTCTTCACGACGCGGCCCTTCCCCTCGACGCGGCCCCAATCACGCCCGACAATAGCGGAGTTCGAACGTGACACAACTCGGCCCCATGCTGGCCGGGTCACATCAAGGCGAAGTTAACGGGGCGGGACGGATCCTGCGTTCAAAGGCGCGCGCCAGGCGCGTCGAGGTTGTATTCCAGAAGCTCCCCGGTGACGAACTCGAAGGCGTCGTCGATGGAATCGGTGCGGTGCATCAGTTCGACGTCGCGCGCGTCGATCGTGCCGTGGCGGGCAAGTTCGTCGAAGTCGACGATGCGGTCCCAGTAATCGGTGCCGAACAGCACGATGGGCAGCCGTTTCCGCATCTTCCGGGTCTGCACCATGGTCAGGATCTCGAACAGTTCGTCCAGCGTGCCGAAGCCGCCGGGAAAGACCAGCACCGCCTTGGCCAGGTAGAGAAACCAGAACTTCCGCATGAAGAAGTAGTGGAAGTGCACGTCCAGGCCCCGGGTGACATAGGGGTTGTCGAATTCCTCCAGCGGAATGGAGATGGTCAGGCCGACATTGACGCCTTTCGCTTCCGAGGCGCCGCGATTGGCCGCCTCCATGATGCCGGGGCCGCCGCCGGTGCAGACGACGAAGCGCTGTGCGTCGCTTTCCAGGCCCTTCGACCAGCGGGTCAGGCGCGCCGCCAGTTCCCGCGCCGCCTCGTAGTAGCGCGACATCTCCAGATCCCGTCTCGCGCGGTCGAGGCCCTCGCCGGCCTCTTCGGCCTCCCGCAGGGCCTGTTCCGCATCGGCCTTCGCCTTCAGCCGCGCCGAGCCGAGGAAGACGATGGTGTCGTTGACCTCGTGCCGCTCGAAGCGGCTCAGCGGTTCGACATATTCCGAGAGAATGCGCAGCGGACGCGCATCCCGTCCGCTCATGAACTCGGGATTGTTGTAGGCCTTCAGCCTGTGTCCGGGATCCTTGGCCATATCCGTTCCCCTTCCTCCCGGCCGCTCAGAAATCGAACAGTTCGCTGAGGAAGGATTCGCGCTTCTTCTTGCGATAGGGCGTGCGGCCCTCCGGATAGCCGCTCTTGTCGGAGCGGTCATGCCGGCCGGCGTCGGGCGGCATCTGCGCGGCGGCGCGTTCGATGATCTTGTCCAGTTCGCCACGGTCCAGCCAGACACCGCGGCACTTGGGGCAGTAATCGATCTCGACCCCGCTGCGGTCCGTGATGACAAGGGTTTCGTTGTCGATGGGGCACTTCATGGCGCGCTCTGTATCCTTTGAAAATCTGCCTGGACAGCGGATATGGGCGCGTCGGGCCGGCTCCACAACCGGCCCCGTCTACAGCGTCTCCCCGGCGCCGATCACCGCCGTGACCTGGCTGGACAGGAACCCGCCATTGCCATGCGCCAGCGCCAGTTTCGCCCCCTGGACCTGTCGCGCGCCGGCGGCGCCCGTCACCTGGGCGACGGCCTCGACCACGGTGAACAGGCCGTACATGCCGGGATGGACGCAGGACAGCCCGCCGCCGTTCGTGTTGACCGGAATCTCGCCGCCCGGCGCGGTGCGGCCGCCCTCGAAGAATCGGCCGCCTTCGCCCTTGGGACAGAAGCCCAGGTCCTCCATGAACAGGATCGGGTTGATGGTGAAGGCGTCGTAGAGTTCCACCACGTCGATATCGGAGGGCTTCACACCCGCCTGCGCCATGGCGCGGGGGCCGGACTCGGCTGCCGCCGTGACGGTGAGGTCGGGCATCTGGGAGATGTTCTGATGCGTGGTCGCCGCCGCCGCGCCCAGCACATAGGCCGGCTTGGCGGCATGGTCCTTCGCGCGGTCGGCGCGGGTGAGCACCACGGCCGCGCCGCCGTCGGTGACCAGGCAGCAGTCGCGAACGCCCAGCGGGGTCGAGACCCGGCGCGCCGACAGCACCTCGTCCACCGAGAGGTCGCCCTGCATGAATGCGTCCGGATTGAGGTTGGCCCATTGCCGGGCCGAGACGGCGACTTCCGCCAGCTGCTCCGGCGTGGTGCCGTATTCGTGCATGTGGCGCGCGGCCGCCAGGGCGTAGGCCGAGACCGGCAGGCGCGGCTTGTACGGACCTTCCCAGGGATCCGGTGCGGCCGCTGAAACCAGCTTGCCCGCGGCGGACCGCTGATTGCTGCCATAGGCGATCAGCGCCACGTCGCAGAGCCCCGCGTCGAGCGCGAGACAGGCCGACGCCAGGTGGGTCAGAAAGGCCGAGCCGCCGGTGCGGTTGTTTTCGGTGATCTTCGGGCGGAGGCCCAGATACTCGGCGAAGCCGAGGCCCGAAAGCATGTTGTCGGGCAGACAGATATAGAGCGCGTCGACGTCGGCCGGCGTCATCCCTGCCTGTTCCAGCGCGCCGATGCTGGCGTTGACGGCGATGTCCATGCTGGAGAGGCCCGGCGCCTCGCCAATGCCGTACGTGGCGCTGCCAACGATGGCGGCCTTGCCGCGGGGAAATCCGTTCATGATTGCTGGCCTCCGCTCACCAGTCGGGGTCGAAGACGACGATGGGCCGGTCATTCTCGCGGGCGATCCGGGCCTTCACCTTCATGCCGATCTCCACTTCTCCGGCGGGTATGCCTTCGACCCGGCTCATCATGCGGGGGCCTTCGGCCAGATCGATCAGGGCGACGTTGTAGGATTCCTTCGGCGGTTTCTGCTGCACGGCCGTCGTCGAATAGACGGTGCCGTGACCCGACGCCTCCACCCATTCGAGATCGGTGGCGCCGGTGCCGGGCTCGGCCACGCGCGGATAGAACATGCAGCGTCCGCTGCCGCGGCTGCGCAGCAGCATGAAACGGCCTGCTTCCAGATGCGCGATGTACTCCTGTTCGGGCTTCACGCCCGATCGGTCGGCGGTCATCGTTTCCTCCCCTTCGGATGACGCAGCGAGAGTGGCCCGCATGCGAGCCGGGCGCAACTCGGCTTCTTCCTTCAGTCCTCGGTGTCGCGCCGCCTGGCGTCCTGCTGGCCGCCGGGCGACTCCGAGCGTCTGGACCTGCCGCCGACCTCCTTCGGTCCGAGGCAGACCGCGATCTCGTTGCGGTCCAGCGTCTCCCGCTTCTCCAGCGCGTCGACGAGCTGCTCGATCTGCCGGCGATGACCTTTCAGAACCGCGGAGGCGCGCTCCTCCGCTTCCACCAGATAGCGCCGCACCGCCGCATCGGCCGCCGCCGCCGTCGCCTCCGAGAAATGGCGCGGCTGGGCGATCTCGCGGCCGAGGAAGGGATGGTCCTCGCTGTCGCGGACGTCGACGGGGCCGACCTCCTCCGACATGCCCCAGCGTCCCACCATCCATCGTGCGAGCTGGGTCGCCATGCGGATGTCCTCGTCGGCGCCGGAACTCAGGCTGTCGAGGAACACCTTCTCGGCGGCCCGGCCGCCAAGCATGACGGCGAGACGGTCCTTCAGATAGTCCTCGGCCAGCGTATGGCGCTCGATCTCCGGGAGCTGGTGCGTGCCGCCCAGCGCCCTGCCGCGGGGGATGATGGTCACCTTGTGCAGCGGATCGGTGTTCGGCAGGTAGTAGGCGAGGGCGGTGTGGCCGGATTCGTGGACCGCGAGACGGTGCCTTTCCTCTTCATGGATCGCCATGGTGCGGACTGTACCCATGATGATGCGGTCGCGCATTTCCTCGAAGTGCGCCATGGTCACGTGCTCCCGGCTCTCGCGGGCGGCGGCCATGGCGGCCTCGTTGACCAGATTCCTCAGATCCGCGCCCGAGAAGCCCGGCGTCGCCCTGGAGACGCGGTCCAGATCGACGTCCCTGTCCAGCGGCACCTTGCGGCAATGGACTTCCAGGATTGCCTTCCGGGCCTCGGAATCGGGGAGTTCCAGCGTGACATGGCGGTCGAAGCGGCCAGGACGCAGCAGGGCCGGGTCGAGCACGTCGGGCCGGTTGGTCGCGGCCAGGACCACCACTGCCTCATGGCCCTCGAAGCCGTCCATTTCGGCCAGGATCTGGTTCAGGGTCTGCTCGCGCTCGTCGTGGCCGCCGCCGAGGCCCGCCCCGCGGACACGGCCGACACTGTCCAGTTCGTCGATGAAGATGATGGAGGGCGCGGCCTTCTTCGCCTCCTCGAACAACTTGCGCACGCGGGAGGCGCCGACGCCGACGAAGACCTCGATGAACTCGGATGCGGAAATGCTGAAGAATGGCACGCCTGCCTCCCCGGCAAGGGCGCGCGCCAGCATGGTCTTGCCGGTGCCGGGCGGACCCTCGAGCAGGATGCCGTGCGGCATCTCCGCGCCCAGCCGCTCGTAGCGCTCGGGACTGCGCAGGAATTCCAACAGCTCGGCGACCTCGCCCTTGGCGTTGTCCTGACCGGCGATATCGGCGAATCGGGTCTTCGGGGTCTCGGTCTGTTCGACCTTTCTGGCGCGGCCTTTCAGGAAGTCGCCCAGTCCATCCCGGCCGATGCCGCCCATCCCGCCAAGCCCGCCGGACATCCGCCGCCAGAGCAGATACCAGACGCCGAAGATCAGCAGCCACGGCACCAGACCGGCTATCCAGCCCAAGGCGCCGCCGCCGCTTTCCCGGGCGCGGATCTCCACCTGATGTTCCTCCAGCATGGCGAGAAGTTCCGGGTCGTCGACCGGTGGCAGGTGTGAATTCACGCGCACGGAGGACTCGCCCAGAGGGCCGGATGCAGTCGGCGCCAGCTCGGCTTCTATGGTCCGGTCGCTGAATGTGACCGAGGCGATCTCGCCCTTCTCCACCATCGTCTTGAACTCGGAATAGGCGACCTGCCGGCTCTCGATGCCCTGAAACGCCAGGAACATGGCGTAGAACATGAAGCCGATCATCACCCAGACGAACATCGGGATCGCTGTCCGCTTCGGCCTTTTCGGCTGTTCGCTCATTCCATCACGTCCACGTGCCTTCTCAAGCTGCGGCGGCACGATCCGGGATCGGCCGGCGACCGGCATTGATCTGCATCAACCCCGCCGGCCCGGCGGCATCATATGACGCAGATATCGGCTGACCTCCGCGCCTCCAGCACCCTGGCCGGATCGATCCCGCCGGACGCGCCGCCGTGACGGTCCAGCACGATGGCCGCAGCGTCGAACGCCGCCAGGCGCGCCAGAAGCCCTTCTTCCTCCACGGTTTCGATCTCCACAGGGACGTCGGCGGCCTCGGCCTGGCGCCTGATCGCGTCCGCATTCGCGGCGTTGCCCGGGCGAAGCCAGACTTTCAGCGCACTCTTCCGCAGGGAGGCGAGAAGGATCGCCCGGGCCAGCGCCGCGTCGCCCCCGCCATGGAGCAGCAGCACCGGCCGCCGGCCGCGCCGCTGACGCGCGCTGATCATCAGAGGATGGCCGAAGGCGCCGGCCAGGCGGGCGATCGCGTCCAGTTCCGCCTCCCGTTCGCCGCGGCCCGCCGGCAGTACCAGGCTGAGCCAGTCGTCCGCGCCGAGGACCTGTTCGAGCACGATGTCGAGCCGTCCGCGCCGCCGCTCCTGGCGGAGCACGACGCCATGCCGCCGCGCCAGTTCGGCGACCGCCATCTCCGTGCGCGCGCTCCAGAGGCCCAGCATCCGATCCATGCCGCCGGCGTCGACGGCCTCGGTCTTCAGATCGTGGCCCCGGACGAGCTGGGTCACGGACAGGCTGGCTGCGACCGCCCAGTCGGCGCGTTCGACCGTGACCAGCACCAGGGCGCGGCCCTCCCGCGCGGCGAGCAGGACGGATTGCTCGACGGCTTCCGGGTCGGCGTCGGCGCAGTCCAGCGCGAGGTAGAGACTGCCGCCCTTCGGCGCGTCACTGGCCATCGCGCTCGCCTCCGGGACCTTCCGCGGACCGCGCCAGTTCCCGGCGGATGTCGTTGAACTCCTCCAGCCGGTCCTGGACGGCCCGGTTGACCGTGCCTTCCGGGTAGACGCCCTTGTCGTCGGCCTGTCCGGCCGCGGTCCCGGTCAGGAGCTCGATTCCCTGGTCGACATGTTCGACCGCATGGATGTGAAAACGGCCCTCGCGGACAGCGTCGACGACCCGCGGGTGCAGCATCAGGTGCTTGACGTTGCTGGCCGGGATCAGGACGCCCTGGTCGCCGGTCAGTCCGCGCGCGTTGCAGACGTCGAAGAAGCCCTCGATCTTCTCGTTCACGCCGCCGATGGCCTGGACGTTGCCATACTGGTCGACCGAGCCGGTGACCGCCCACGACTGGCGGATCGGAATGCCGGAGATCGCCGACAGCAGGGCGTAGAGCTCGGTGGACGAGGCGCTGTCGCCGTCGACGCCGCCATAGGACTGTTCGAAGACGAGGCTGGCGTTGAGCGACAGCGGCTGGCGACCGCCGAAACGGCCGCTCAGGAATCCCGTCAGGATGAGCACGCCCTTCGAGTGGGTCGGCCCGCCCAGCTTGACCTCACGCTCGATGTCGACCACGTCGCCGCGGCCCAGACGGACGCGGGCGGTGATGCGGCTGGGCTTGCCGAAGGAGAACTCGCCCATCTGGTAGACGGCCAGACCGTTGATGGCGCCCGTTGCGGCGCCTTCGGTCTCGATGCGGATCGTGCCGCGCTCGATCTGTTCCAGCATGCGTTCGCGGATGCGTTCTCCGCGCCGCCGCCGCGCGTCCAGCGCGCGCGTTACCGCTTCTGCGGTGACGGCGTCGTCCCTGCGCTGGCCGGCCCAGTAGTCGGCTTCCCTGAGCAGGTCGGCCAGCGCCTCGTGGTGCAGGGTCAGGCGCTCCGAATCCCCGGCGTGGCGCACGGCCTCCTCCAGCACCGCCGCCATGCCGCCGCGGTCCAGCGGCTTCAGTCCCTCGCGCCGGGCGATGGCCGCCAGCATGCGGACATAAGGTCCGATGGCCTCCTCCTCGCGTTCGATCCGGTCGTCGAACTCGGCCGCGACCTTGAACAGGCGGGGGAATTCGGGGTCCAGCGCCGACAGCATGGCGTAGAGGCGGGGGTCGCCGATCAGCACCACCTTCACATCCAGGGGGACCGGCTCGGGCTCGAGCGACGAGGTGGCGAGCATGCCCATTTCGTCGGCCAGGGGGCGGATGCGGAGCTGGCGCGCCGTCAGCGCCCGCTTCAGCCCGTCCCAGGCCATCGGGCGCGTCAGCACCTGACGGACGTCGAGAATCAGATAGCCGCCATTGGCGCGGTGCAGCGCCCCGGGGCGGACCAGAAGGTAGTCGGTGTGCAGCGTGCCGAAACGGGCCTGGTGCTCGATGCGGCCCAGCAACTGGTCGAAGCCCGGCGAATCCTCGAACAGTACAGGCGGGGCCGCACAGTCCCCGTTGTCGACCAGCAGGTTGACGCGATAGCGCCGGGTGACGGGATGGCCGTCCTGTCCGGCGGGCAGCATCGCCTCGCCGCCGCCCTGGGGCTGCTGCAGGATGGCGTCCACATTGGCCGCGATGTCCCGTTCCACGGCGTCGAGGAAAGCGGACAGCTTCTCCACGTCGCCATAGGCGGCGCGCAGTTCGCCGATCATCGGCGCCGCGGCGAAGCCCGCGGTCTCCCGGTTCAGTTCCCGGATCCGTTCCTGGGTTTCCTTCATCCAGACCGGCACCTGTCTGAGGTCGCGCTGCAGCCGTTCCTGGAACTGTCTGATGGATTCCTGAAAGCCTTCCTTTTCGTCTTCGGTCAGCCGTTCGAAGACCTCGGGCTTGATGACCTCGCCATTGCGCATGGGCGCGAAGACGAAACCCATCGGCGTGTGCATCAGCGCCAGCCCGGCGGCGCGCGCATCGCGGTCCAGGCCCTTCAGCACCTCTTCCTGACGCTCCTTCAGCTCGTCCTCGATGGTCTGGCGGCGGTTGCGGTACTGCTCGCCCTCGAAGGCCGAGCGCAGGATGTTGCCCAGGTCGCGCACGAAGGCGTCGACATCGGTTTTCAGCCGCCGGCCATGACCCGCGGTCAGCTGTACGGCGATGGGCGCCCGTTCGTCGTCGAAGTTGTTGACGTAGCAGAGGTCCGGCGGCACCGGCCGCCCGGCGGCATGACGCTCCAGCATGGCGGTGACGATGCCGTGCTTGCCGAAGCCCTCGGGCCCGTGGACGAACAGGTTGTAGTTCGGCCGGTCCATGTCGATGGCGAAGCCGATGGCCTCGATCGCGCGCGGCTGTCCGATGGGCTCGCCCGGGTCAGCAAGGTCGGCGGACGTATCGAAGTCGAACGTTCCCGGATCGCAGCGCCAGCGCAGCCGGTCGGCCGGAAGTTCTGTGCCGGATGGCGCGGCCGTGGCGCTGCTGTCGGTCATTGCGGCTTCCTCTCGTTCATCGGCGCGTCGGATGCAGACTAGCCTAACGGATCATGGCTGGGGATTGATCCATCGCAATTGCACCGCCGATGTGCTTCGTGCTGAAGACAGCCGCAAGGATTGACCTGAATCAATGCCGGTCCCCGGCGACGCGGTTAACGTTTCGTCAACCTGTCGGCAAGGCGATTGCTGCGGCGCCCTCGGGATGGATGGAATTAGTCCGGCATTGGGGCATCAGAGATGAGCACGCATACGAACCGCGCAAGAACCGTCGGTAGCGACAACGCCGCAACGGCATTTCCTTTCTCCCGTTTGGCCGAGGCCAACGGTTCCAGCGCCCTGGCCTTCGTCGGAATGACCCACGCGCTGATCGACGACTGGCGGGAAATGCAGCACGAGACACAGAGATTCATGCAACACAGGTTCGAGGAGAACGTCGACCGGAGCCGGAAGCTCGCCGGATGCAGGGGCGCGGCCGAGGCCTGGTCGGTGAATGCCGGCTTCGTCCAGAAAATGGCGGCCGACTATGCCGAAGCGACCGGCCGGATGGCCGAACTTGCCTGCGAGATGGGCACAGCCTGTTCGCGCTTTGGCGCCGACATTGTTCATGTTGTCGAGGAAGCCGGGGAGACCGGCGCCGGCAACGGCTGAACTGGATCCGGTGAGGGGTTGCGGTATGACACCGGCCGACGACGACATGCTGACCGAACGGCTGCAGAAGAGCTTCGTTGCGGGAATGAACTGGCCTGTGGACGCAGCCTCGCTCGCCGCGCTCGCCGATATCGGCCTGGGTGATGGCGAGATCGGCGCCTATTTCGGCGTCACCGCGGCGGAGGTGACCGAGTTGCGGCGCCGCTACGCGGCGGCGGCTCGCAGATCGGCGAAATGATCCAGATCAACGACCGCGGCTCGCGGGGCGCCTAGTGATGGTCCCGCAGCATCGGGGCGCGCTTTCGTCCGTCACCGCCTTCACAGGAGCGCATCAAATGAAGAAGACAGTCACCTGGATCCTGGTTGCCGATCATCAGCATGCGCGAGTGTTTGCCAACGACGGGCCGGGCCGGGGCGTCGACGTGGTTGACGACATCACCCTCGATACGCATCTCGAGCGCAGCCGGGATCTGGACCGGCACGAACCGATCACGGGCTTCTCGGCGAAGGACGGCGTCCGTCATGGCATCGAGCCGCGCAGCGACGCCCACCGCAAGGCGGGCCGGCGATTCCTCGAGGACGCAGTGGCGGCGCTCGAAGCCGTGGAGAAGAAGGGCGGGTTCGACCGTCTGATTCTGGTTGCGCCACCGCGCGCCCTCGGCGAACTGCGCCAGATGCTGCCCGAGACGCTGAAACAGCGTGTCATCGGCGAACTCGATCAGGATCTGACGAAGACCACGGCGCGGGAACTCGCCACTCATCTGGAAGGCGTCCTTGCGGTCTGAGCGGTCTCGCCCCAGCGGTCCCGCGACCGACGCAACAGTGGAGACAGTCCGATGAGAGCCTCGACATCCGATGAGACCCCGCCGCCTCTGGGCCTGTCGCCCGAGAAGGTCTGCTACCTGATCATCAAGGTGCGCGAGTTCGATGTGAAGGACGTCGAGACGGAACCCGATCCGGGCTCCAACCCGGCCGATGACAGGATGTACGGCGTGCTGGAGGACCACAAGGACGACCCGGTGGTCCAGGAGATCGTCGAGATCGTCAACGACCTCAACGAGGACGAGCAGAACGCCCTGGTGGCGCTCTACTGGCTGGGCCGCGGTGACGGCGGGCTGGCCGACTGGTCGGACCTGCGGCATGAAGCGAAGCGCGCCCACAACGACCGCACCGCGGACTACCTGCTGGGCGAACCGCTGCTCTCGGATTACCTGGAGGAGGGACTCGCACGGTTCGGCCACTCCTGCGAGGAATATGAACTGGGCCGTCTCTGAGCCGTGCCGGCCGCGGCGAGGGGGAAGAACCGATGTCGGAGACTGAAGCGGCTTCCGGTCCGGAAGGCGACCGGCGGGTCGCCCTTTCCGCCCGCGGCCTGACCAAGGTGTACCGTATGGGTGCGGTCGAGGTGCATGCTCTGCGGGGGATCGACCTGGATCTCTACGAAGGTGAACTGGTGGTGCTGCTGGGGCCGTCGGGCAGCGGCAAGTCGACCCTGCTCAACATCCTGGGCGGGCTCGATGCGCCGACCGCGGGGACGGTCCGTTTCCAGGATCACGAACTGACCGGCGCCGACGACCGCGCGCTGAACCGCTATCGCCGCGACCATGTCGGCTTCGTTTTCCAGTTCTACAACCTGATTCCCAGTCTGACGGCGCGGGAGAACGTCGCCCTGGTGACGGAGATCGCGCCCGCTCCGATGCGTCCGGCCGAGGCGCTCGAGCTGGTTGGTCTGGGGGCGCGGCTCGACCATTTTCCGTCCCAGCTCTCGGGCGGCGAACAGCAGCGTGTCGCCATTGCACGGGCCATCGCCAAGCGTCCCGATCTGCTTCTCTGCGATGAGCCCACGGGCGCGCTCGACAGCGCGACCGGGATCCTGGTGCTGGAGGCTCTTCTCAGGGTCAACGAGGAACTGGGGACGACCACGGCGCTGATCACTCACAACGCTGTGATCGCCGACGTGGCCGACCGGATGCTGCGCTTCGCCGACGGCCAGATTGCGGAGATCGCCGCGAACGCCCGCCGCCGCTCGCCGAAGGAACTGGCCTGGTGAGGGCGTTTTCCAGCCTGGACCGGAAACTGATCCGGGAAATCTGGCGAATGAAGGCCCAGGTGCTGGCCGTCGCCATGGTCATCGCCTCCGGCACCGCGCTGCTGATCATGGCGCTGACGACGATCGAGGCGCTGGAGGAGACCCGCGACGCCTACTACGAGCGGACGCGTTTCGCCGACGTGTTCGCAGGGGCCCGCCGCGCACCGGAACGGCTGGCTGCCGAGATCGCCGCGATCCCCGGTGTCCGCATGGCCCAGACCCGGATCGTCGAGGTCGCGATGCTGGACATCTCGGGCTTCCGCGAGCCCGTGATCGGCCAGATCCTCTCGCTGCCCGAGCACGGGCCACAACTCCTCAATGTCCTCGTGCTCCGCTCCGGCCGTCTGGCCGAGCCGAATCGTCCCGACGAGGTCGTCGTCAGCGAACCGTTTGCCGAAGCCCATGGCCTTGATCCCGGTGACAGCTTCGGGGCGATCCTGGAGGGGCGCAAGCGGACCCTGCAGGTCGTGGGCACCGCGCTCAGTCCGGAGTTCGTCTACGCCATCGCGCCGGGCGGGCTGATGCCCGACGACGAGCGTTTCGGCGTGCTGTGGATGGGCCGCGCGGCCATGGCGGCCGCCTATGACATGGATGGCGCCTTCAACAGCGTGACGCTGGGACTGCTGCGCGGCGCGGATCCCAACGAGATCATTCCGCAACTGGACGCGTTGCTCGACACCTATGGCGGCGCCGGCGCGGTGGCCCGCGCCGAACAGCTTTCGAACTGGTTCCTTCAGAACGAGATCGATCAGCAGAAGAACATGTCGACCCTGCTGCCGGCGATCTTTCTGGCTGTGGCGGTGTTCCTGACCAACATGGTGATGGTCCGCCTCATCCAGACCGAACGCCACGAGATCGGCCTGCTCAAGGCCTTTGGCTACACGGATCTCGCCATCGGCTGGCACTACGCCAAGCTGGTGCTGCTGATCGGCGGAATCGGCGTCGGACTGGGGACGCTGATGGGGGCATGGCTCGGTCATTTCCAGACCGGACTCTATGCCGACTTCTTTCACTTCCCTTTCCTGCTCTACCGCCCCGGCCCATCCAGCTTTCTCCTGGCCGGCGGGATCAGCCTCGCCGCGGCGCTCGCCGGAAGTCTGGCAGCGGTCCGGCAGGCCGTCGGCCTGCCGCCGGCCGAGGCAATGCTGCCGCCGTCGCCACCGGTCTACCGGCGGAACTGGCTGTCGCGCAGCATTCTGAGGGACGGGCTGGACGAGCCGACGCGGATGATTCTGCGGCGCATCCTGCGCTGGCCGCTGCGCGCCTTCCTGGCCAGCGCAGGCGTCGCCATGTCGGTAGCCGTCCTGGTCCTCGCCCTGCAATGGCTGGACGCCGTCGACCACCTGGTCGAGAGCGTCTTCGAGCAGGGCCAGCACCAGGACGCGACGATCGGCTTCGTCGACATCCGGCCGGCCTCGGCGGAACGCAGCTTCGCCGGCCTGCCCGGCGTGCTGACCACCGAGCCCTTCCGCAACGTGGCGGCGCGCCTCCACAACGGCCATCTCAGTCTCCGCGAGGGCATAGGCGGCGTGCCGTCGGCGGCGATGCTGAGCCCGGTGCACGATTTCGACCTGGGGCCCGTGCCGGTCCCGGAGGACGGGTTGCTGATGTCCCGCATCGTGGCAGAGCATCTGGAGGTGGGCGTCGGCGACGTGGTCCGCGTCGAGGTGCTGGAGGGCCGCCGGCCGGTCCTCGAATTGCCGGTCGTGCGCATCTTCGACACCTATATCGGACGGCCCGTGCACATGGAACTGAGCGCGCTCAATCGCGTCATGGGCGATGGACGCGTGATCGACGGGCTGCACGTCACGCTCGACAGCGGCCGCCGCGACGAATTCCTGGCCGAGGTCAAGGAGCTGCCGGGAGTGGCGGGTGTCCTGTTCCGCAGGGCGGCGATCGATCAGGTCTACGAGACCATCGGTGAGACCATGTACATCTTCGTGGGCTTCTTCGTCGCGTTCGCCGCCGTGCTTGCGGTCGGCGTTACCTACAACTCGGCCCGGATCGCCCTTTCGGAGCGGGCGCGCGAACTGGCGACGCTGCGTGTGCTGGGCTTCGGGCGGTGGGAGATCTCCTACATCCTGCTGGGCGAGATCGGCCTGCTGACCTGGCTTGCGCTGCCGTTCGGCTGCGCCGTCGGCTTCGGGCTCGCCTGGTACATTGCCGGGGCCTTCGAGACGGAGCTGTTCCGGGTGCCGCTGATCATTGCCGACGCGACATATGGCAAGGCGGTGCTCATTGCCCTGGCCGCCACGGCCGCCGCTGCGGCTATCGTCCGGCGGCGCCTGGATCATCTCGATCTGATCGCCGTTCTGAAAACACGGGAGTAGCCATATGGGCGCCAGGACAAGACGCATCGCAATCTGGGCCGTTCTGCTTCTGCTGCTGGCCGCCGGCATCGCCTGGGCTCTCCGGCCACAGCCGGTGCCCGTCGACCTGGCCACGGTCGAGCGTGGCACGTTGCGCGTGACCATCGACGAGGAGGGCGAGACCCGCGTGCGCGACGTCTATACGGTCTACGCCCCGCTCCGCGGGCATCTCCTGCGCGTCGAGGCGGAGGCCGGCGATCCGGTGAAGGCGGACGCCACGGAACTTGCGCGGATCGAGCCGGCCTCGCCGGCCTTCCTCGACGTCCGCACCGGGGCGGAGCAGGAGGCCGCCGTGGAGGCCGCCCGCGCCGCCCGCGAACTTGCCGCCGCAGAGGTGGCGCGGGCCGAAGCCGATCTCGCCTTCGCCGAAGGGGAGTTGGAGCGGGCGCAGCGGCTCATCCGCCAGCAGACCATTTCGGAACGGGCTCTGGACGAGGCGGAACGCACCTACCGCGTGGCAGAGGCGGCGCTGCAGACCGCGCGCGCCGCGCTCAATGTTCGGGAACACGAGTTGAAGCAGGCCCGGTCGCGTCTGCTCACCCGGCCGGAGATCGAGGAACGCGGCCAGCGTTGCGAATGCCTGCCGGTCACCGCGCCGGTCAGCGGCGTCGTGCTGCGGGTTATCCGCCGCAGCGAGGGCGTTGTCGAGGCGGGCGCCGAACTGATCGAAATCGGCGATCCCGCGGATCTCGAAGTGGCGGTCGACCTGCTGTCGGAAGACGCCGTCCGCATCGAGCCCGGCCAGCCCGCTATCCTGAGCGGTTGGGGCGGCCCGGACCTCGCGGCGGTCGTGCGCCGGATCGACCCCCTGGCCGAGACGCGAATCTCGGCCCTGGGCATCGAGGAACAGCGGGTGGAGGTGGTGCTCGACATCACCAATCCGCCCGAGGACTGGCGGCGGTTGGGACACGGCTTCCGCGTCGACGTCGGCGTGGTTCTGTTCCAGGACGAAGTCCTCAAGGCGCCGCTCGGCGCGCTGTTCCGCGAAGGCGGCGACTGGGCTGTTTTCGTGGAAGGTGACGGGCGAGCGGAACTGCGCTTTGTCGAGACTGGCGCGCGCAACAGCCTGTTCGCCGAAATCCGCGGCGGTCTCGACGCTGGCGAGAGCGTCGTGCTCTATCCCAGCGACCGCGTGCGGGACGGCGTCCGCATCGAGCCGCGTTGAGGCGGCGGCCCGTCAGGGGCGGAGCAGGATCTTGCCCACGTGGCTGTTGGTTTCCATGAAGTCGTGGGCCTCGCCCGCGCGCTCCAGCGGGAAGACCCGATCGACCACCGGACGGACCGCGCCGCTCTCCAGCAGCGGCCGGACCTTCTCGTCCAGCGCCTGACGGATCTCCGCCTTCTGCTCGATCGTCCGCGCCCAGAGGGTGGAGCCGGTGATGGTGAGCCGCCGGGTCAGCAGGGTGCCGACGGCGAAATCGGCGCGGTCGCTCTCCAGCAGGCCGATCATGACGACCTTGCCCTCCAACGCCAGCGCCTCGAGGTTCCGCTGCATGTAGGAGCCGGCGACCATGTCGAGGATCAGGTCGACGCCCTCGCCGCCGGTAAGCCGTTTCGCTTCCTCGACGAAATCGGATTCGCGGTGGTTGATGACGTGATGCGCGCCGAGCTCGCGGCAGATCTCGCCCTTGGCGTCGGAGCCGGTCGAGGCGATGACCTCGGCGCCGAAGGCCCGGCCGAGCTGCAGTGCAATCACCCCGATGCCGCTGCTGGCGCCGTGGACGAGGAAGCGCGTGCCTTGTTTCAGCCCGCCGCGGTCGAAGACGTTGGTCCAGACGGTGAAAAGCGCTTCCGGCAGGGCGGCGGCTGCGGCGAGGTCGACATTCTCGGGCACGGCCATGGTCAGCCGCTCGTCCGCCAGGGCGTGACTGGCATAGGCGCCGTCCTTCATCAGGCAGCAGACCCTGTCACCCGGCTTCCAGAGCGTCACCTGGTCGCCCGCCGCCACGACACGGCCGGAGACTTCCAGGCCGAGCACATCGTAATCGGTGCCCGGCGGCGCAGGGTAGGTCCGCGCCCGCTGCAGGATATCGCCGCGGTTGATGCCGGTGGCCGCGACCTCGACCAGCACCTCGCGCGGCCCCGGCACAGGCACCGGCCGGTCCTCCGCGACAAGGGTCTCGGGACCGCCGCCCATTCGCGCCGAGACGACTCGCATCGTCGCTGGCAGATCCGTCATCGAGGCTGTTCCCACAGTCTCCCCCCTCGGTTCGAACCGGAATGAACCGGAAGGATAGGGCGGCGGGCGCCGCAATCAACGCGGTCGGGTGTCAGGCGGCCTGCTTCTCGATCTTGTCCAGATCCTTCGCCAGCTCAGCGCGGACCAGCGCGGCGACCAGTGTCGGGAAACGGTCCCGTTCCACCAGCTTTGCAAGCCGGTCGCTGCGGCCCGGCAGGCCCAGTTCCTTCGCCGCGCTGCGCGCCTTGCGGTCGGCGAAGGGGTACAGTTCGCCCCAGGCGATCTGCGCCTCGCGGAAGAATATGTCGACACCGACGTCGCCCAGTCCCTTGAACGCCTTCAGGCGTTTGCGCATCTCCGCCGGGTCCCTGTCGGCGCGGCGGCGCAGGCTGCGCAGGTCGCCGTCATACTCGTCCATCAGGTGCTCGACCATGTCGCCCAGCATGCTCGCCGTGCTCTCGTCGAAACGGGCGTAGCCGGAGCGGTTGAGCACGTCGACACGCTCGCGCCAGGTGCTGTCGGCCAGTTTCGGCACGGTGGTCCAGCCGGCGTCGGCCAGCCCCCGCGCCGCGCTCACGGCCTTGTCGGCGGAGATGCGGGCGCTCATCAGGATCGAAGCGCAGAGCCAGCGGAACAGCGGCGAGGGCGTGTTTTTCGAAAGGTCGATACCGAGCTCGCCGGAATAGGTCCGGCCGTGGCCCTCCATCAGGGCGTCGACCAGCGAGTCGCGTTTCGCGCTCATTGTTCGATCTCCATTCTTCGGACGACGATATGGTCCCGATGTCGAGGCCTGCGCCGCGGATTCAATGGGCGCAGATCAGTGCCGCGGCGGGTCGGCTTTCCGCCTGCCGCCATCCGCGCTATCAAGGCGGCGTCGAACAATCTGGGGGGCGAGAGCGATGAGCGAACTGTCCGGCAAGAGCTGTCTGATCACTGGCGCCAGCCGCGGCATCGGCGCGGCGGCGGCGCGCCATTTCGGCGAGCTGGGCGCCAAGGTGACGCTGCTCGCCCGCAGCCGCCGCACGATCCAGGAGATCGCCGACGAGATCGTGGAAGCGGGCGGCAAGGCCATCGCAGTGGAGGCTGACGTCGCCGACTACCGCGACGTCGAAGCCGCTGTTGGAAGGGCCGTCGACGCCCATGGCGGTCTGGACGTGCTGGTCAACAATGCCGGGCTGATCGAGCCGATCGCACGCCTTGCCGACAGCGATCCGGACGAATGGACCAAGGTGGCGGACGTCAATTACAAGGGCGTCTATTTCGGCCTGCGCGCCGCCCTGCCGGTGATGCTCGGGTCGGGTGGCGGAACCGTCGTGAACGTCAGCTCCGGCGCGGCGACCAGCGCCCTTGAGGGCTGGAGCCACTATTGTTCCTCCAAGGCCGCCGCACTGTCGCTTACCGCCTGCGCGCACAAGGAATATGGCGCGGAGGGCATCCGGGTGCTTGGCATCAGCCCCGGCACTGTGCGCACCGACATGCAGGTCGCCATCAAGGCTTCGGGCATCAATCCCGTCAGCCAGCTCGACCCATCGGTCCACATTCCCGCCGAGTGGGTGGCGAAGGCCATCGCCTGGCTCTGCACCGAGGCCTCCGACGACTGGCTCGGCCGTGATTTTCCGCTGCGCTCCAGGGAGGGCCGGGCGGCCATCGGCCTGCCCGCCGATTGACGCCAACGGCCGGGAGGACGCCATGACCGCCTATGATACCGTCTTCTCAGGCGCCGAGATCTTCGACGGCACGGGCGCGGTGTCCTTCATCGGCACGGTCTGCGTCCGGGGCGACCGCATTGCCGCGGTCGAGAAGGGCGCGGTGCGGCCGGAAGCCCGGCAAGTGATCGACGCCGCCGGGCTGGCGCTGGCGCCGGGCTTCATCGACGTCCACACCCATGACGACATCGCGCTGATCGAGAACCCGGCGATGGAGATGAAGTCCAGCCAGGGCGTGACCACGGTGATCACGGGGCTGTGCGGCTACAGCCCGGCGCCGTTCCTGCCGGAGGCGAGATTGCCGGCCGAGTTCGAGATCCTGATGTTCCGTCCCGAACACCGCTTCGAGCGGTTCGGCGCCTATCTGGCGGCCGTGAAGGCGGCCCGCCCGGCGGTGAACACCCTGGCGCTGGTCGGTCATTCGACCCTGCGGCTCAGCGTCATGGACGATGTGAACCGGCCGGCGAGAGAGGACGAGATTGCGCGAATGGGCGAACTGCTGGAGCAGAGCCTGGTCGACGGCGCGATCGGGCTGTCGTCGGGCCTCGCCTACGCCATGGCCAGCCGCTCGGAGACTTCCGAACTGATCGCGCTGGCGAAGCGGATGCCGAAGGGGGGCTTCTACGTCACCCATCTCCGCGACGAGGCCGAAGGCCTGCTCGATGCGGTCGACGAGGCGCTGGAGATCGGGCGGGCCAGCGGCGCGCCGGTGATCTTCTCCCATCACAAGGCGGTGGGCCGGGCGAACCACGGCGCCGTGCGCCATTCACTGGCCCGGATCGACGCGGCGCGGGCCGAACAGGCGGTGGGCCTCGACCTCTACCCGTATGACTTTTCCTCGACCGCGCTGACGCCGGAGCGGGCCCGTGCCGCCGGGGGCGAGCGGGTGACGATCACGCGCTCGAAGCCGATGCCGGAAACCGCCGGCCGGAAACTCTCCGAGGTCGCTGCGGAACTCGGTTGCACGGAAGAAGAGACTGTCGAGCGGCTGATGCCGGCCGGCGCGCTTTATCACACCATGGCCGAGGCCGACGTCCGCACGGTGCTGGCCCATGACCTCGCCATGATCGGCTCCGACGGCCTGCCCTTCGACGCCAGGCCGCATCCCAGGCTCTGGGGCACGTTCCCGCGTGTGCTCGGACACTATGCGCGCGACGCGGGCGTGCTGTCGCTGGCGGAGGCGGTACGGCGCATGACCGGCCTGCCGGCCGAGACCTTCGGCATCCCGGACCGGGGCTTCGTGCGCGAAGGCTGCTTCGCCGATCTCGTGCTCTTCGACCCGGGCAGGATCCGCGACGGCTCGAGCCTCGCGGAGCCGACCGCGCCGGCGGAAGGCATCGCGCAGGTCTACGTCAACGGCATGGCTGCCGCGCCCGGCGCCGGGCGGCAAATCCTTCCCGCGCACGCCACGGTCGCATAGACTCGCCGGGAACATCCCGGGGAGGATCGCGATGAGCGAGCATTTCGACGTCGAGCCGCTGGACGCCAGTTTCGGCGCGCGGATCACCGGCCTGAAGCTCACCGAGATGAGCGACGCGGCCTTCGACGCGCTCTACGAAACCTGGCTGGAGCATGGCCTGCTCCTGTTCCCGGACCAGCACATGGAACCCGAGGCCCAGGTCGACGTGGCGCGCCGCTTCGGTCCGCTGGAGGTCAAGCTCTTCGCCATCAGCAATGTGCGCGACGACGGCACCGTCCGCACCAGCGACGAGGACGATCTGGTCAAGATCCTGAAGGGCAACATGGGCTGGCATCACGACAGCACCTACATGCCGCTGCAGGCCAAGGGCGCCGTCTTCAGCGCTCATGTGGTGCCGTCGGAAGGCGGGGAGACCGGCTTCGCGGACATGCGTCGGGCCTGGGACGCGCTGGATGACGACATGAAGCGCAGGCTGGAGGGGCTGACCGCGCTGCATTCGCTGCACTACAGCCAGATGAAGGCCGGCTTCCGCCGGAAGGAGAAGGACAGCGAATATATCGGCTACGGCCTGGACGAGCGGCCGCCGGTGCGCCGGCAGATGGTCAAGGTCCATCCGGAGACCGGCCGGAAGTCGCTGCTGGTCGGCCGCCACGCCTTCGGCGTCAGCGGCATGTCGGAGAAGGAGTCGGAAGACTTCGTCGACAGTCTCAACGAGTACGCCGGCTCGGGCGACTGGACCTATCACCACAAGTGGACGCCCGGCGAGGTGGTGCTGTGGGACAACCGCTGCCTGATGCACCGCGCGTGCCCCTGGGACATGACGAAGCCCCGGGTGATGTATCACTCCCGCATCGCCGGCGACCCGGAGAGCGAGGCCGAGGTCGCCGCCTGATCAGCCGGCGTAACGGCGGAGCAACTGCCGCGCCAGCGACGACATGTGCACCTGGTCCGGGCCGTCGCCGACCCGGATGTAGCGCGCCCAGGTCCAGGCCTTGGGCAGGAAGGTGTCCTCGGTGAAGCCCCTGGCGCCGTGCACCTGCATGGCGCGGTCGATCACCTCCGTCGCCATCTTCGGCACGACGATCTTGGCCGCGGCGATCAGGTCCCGGGCGGCCTTGTTGCCCTCGCGGTCCATCTTGTCGGCGGCGCGGAGCGTCAGCAGCCGGGCCTGCTCGATTTCGCAGAACGATCGCGCGATGTCCTCGCGCAGCGAGCCGTGTTCGGAGAGCTTCATGCCGAAGGCGCTGCGGCTCTCGGCGCGCTGGCACATCAGCTCCAGCGCCCGCTGGGCCGAGCCGATGAAGCGCATGCAGTGATGGATCCGCCCCGGACCGAGCCGGCCCTGGGCGATCTCGAAGCCCCGGCCTTCGCCCAGCAGGATGTTCGACGCCGGCACGCGTACGTCCTCGAAGACGATTTCCGGGTGGCCGCCGGGCGCGCCGCTGTAGCCGAAGGTGGTCGGGTTCCGCTCCAGGCGCAGGCCCGGCGCATCTTTCGGCACGAGGATCATCGACTGCTGGCGGTATCGGTCCGGATCGTCCGGCGCCGTCTTGCCCATGACGATGACCAGTCGGCAGCGTTCGTTGGCGAAGCCGGACGAGAACCACTTGCGGCCGTTGATCACGTAGTCGTCGCCGTCGCGCGCGATGCGACACTCGATGTTGGTGGCGTCGGACGAGGCGACGGCCGGCTCGGTCATGGAGAAGCAGGATCTGATCTCGCCGCTGAGCAGCGGCTCCAGCCACCGCTTCTTCTGCTCCTCGTCGGCGTAGCGCGCCAGCGTCTCCATGTTGCCCGTGTCCGGGGCTGAGCAGTTGAAGACTTCCGATGCCCACTCGACCCGGCCCATGATCTCGGCCAGCGGTGCGTATTCCAGGTTGGTCAGCCCGGCGCCGTAGCGCTCATCTGGCATGAACAGGTTCCACAGGCCCGCCGCCTTTGCCTTCTCTTTCAGATTGTCCAGCATGGGCGGCGTAGTCCAGCCGCCGGCCTCGGCGACGTGCCGGTCGTACTCGTGCTCCAGTGGATAGACATGCTCGTCCATGAAGGCGGCGACCCGCGCCTGCAGGTTCTTCACCTTGTCCGGGAATTCGAAGTCCATGGTCGTTTCTCCCCTCAGTCGGCCCGGTCCAGCGCCGCTGGCCTGACGACCTTCATCTTCAGTTCCACCGTACGGTTCACCGCGCGCATCGCTTCGTCCCAACGGCCGTCGAGATCGCCCGACCGGATCGCGCGGCAAAGCGCTTCGATCTCGTCCTCGCCCTCCGCGGCGTCCGTCAGGTCGCGCAACGCCGCGCGCTCATCGTTCTCGAAATCGGGCCGGTCGCGCAGCTCTCGCTCAACGATGGCCAGCAGGTGGGTGGCGACGCGCAGATCGAAGCGGTGCTCGTCGTCGAGCTTTCCGGCGAGATCGTCGAGGTATTCGCGGACCGTGCCGACGAGGTCGTGGGCGGCGGGCTGATCCTGTCTCATCTTGCGGCCCTCCCGTTCAGCGCCTGCATCAGTTCGTGCTCGACCATGGCGACATTCCGCCCGCAGGCGGCCCAGACCATCGACCGGCGGCCTTCGTAGACATGACCGAAGCCCTGCATCACGTTCAGGATCGCCCAGCGGACCATGCCGAATATCTCCCAGTAGCGGACTTCCTCGTCGTCCACCTGACGCCCGCTCGCCGCCTCGTAGCCAGCGTAGAGGTCGGCGCGCTCGCCGAACCCGCCGACGGGCCGATCGGGATTGCCGAACCGCCAGGAAGGGACGCAGAGCCAGCCGAGATCCTCCATCGGCCGGTCGTGATGGCTGCATTCCCAATCGAGGATGGCGACGATGCCGGTTTCGTCGACGATGAAATTGCCGTTCCGGAAGTCGCCGTGGAGCGAGACCGGTTCGCCGCCGGTCGGGCGGTTCAGTTCCAGCCAGCGCAGGCCGAGTTCGAGCGCCGGGTGCTTCTCCCGGTAGAGGTCGAGGCGCTCGCGCTGGGCCGCCAGCGGATCGGCGGTGTCGGCCACGTCGGTCAGGAAATCGGTGGCCGCCAGCCCGAAGTCGTGGATCGCGGCCAGCAGTTCGCCGCAGCGCGCGGCGAGACCGGGCCGGATGCCATCGAATCGCGGGTCGTTGTTGATTCGCCGGGGCAGGGTCTCGCCTTCGACGAAGCCCATGACGAAACCTTGGCCCAGGTCGTCCGCCGGCTCCAGTTCGAAGACGGGCTCAGGCGCCGGCAGGCCGCGCCCGTGCGCCACTTCCAGCAGACGGTACTGCTTGTGCGAGGCAAGGAAGGGATTGCCGATGCCCTCGATTGTCTCCCGGCGCAATACCAGCCGCCGGGGCGTGCCGCAGGCTTCGGCCACGTCGAAGATGGCTGTGTGGTTGATCCCGCCCATGCTGGGCTCGCCCACCGGCGTGACGGCGGCCGCCTCGCCGAAGCGTCGGCGTACCGCCCTTGTCAGCCGTTCGACGAAAGCCGGCTGGTCGAGCGCCTTCGATGCGGTCATGCGTCTGCCTCCCCGGATGCGCCGCCCCGGTGCTTTCTAACACCTCGGCGCGGGCGGCGTCTTCCGGGTTCGGGAGCGGCCGGTCAGGCGCCGGCGGGGCTGCGCCGGTTCCAGGGCATGACGCCGAGCAGCCGGGCCATGCCGCACCAGCCGGTGGCCCCGGCCTGGAACAGACCCGCGCCGACGAAGCCGGCCAGCAGGAACCACCACGGCGAGAGCGCATAGCCCAGCACGACGCCGAGCACGATCAGCAGGCCGGCGGCCATCTGCACCTGACGCATCAGCGGCAGGGGCTGGCGGCGGTCGACATTGACGGGCAGGCCCGCCTTGCGCCAGGCGTCGAAGCCGCCCTGCAGCACATAGGCTTCGGCGTCGGCGAGCTGCCTGAGCTGGCCGCTGTTCTCGCGGGTGCGATTGCCCGAACGGCAGAAGAAGATCACCGCCGGGGCGTCGTCCAGACGCGCCGCCGCGTCTCCCATGCCGGAGAGCGGGGCATGCCGCGCGCCGGGAATGTTTTCCCGCGCGACTTCGTCGGCCTCGCGGATGTCGACCAGGATGGCGCCTTTATCGGCCAGACGCCGGGCCTCTTCGGGGGTGAGTTCCTTCAGATGCATGTTCAGTCTCCGTTTTCGGGGGACGCGCAGTAGATTGCGTAGAGCGCGTCGAGCAGCCGGCGAACCTTCTCGTCGGCGATTCTGTAGTGGACCTGCTGGGCTTCCCGCCGGACGGCGACGATGCCGTCGGCGCGGAGCCGGGCCAGATGCTGCGACAGGGCCGATTGGCCCAGGCCCGCCGCCTCCGCCAGCGCCGAGACGGTCATCTCGCCCTCCTTGATCAGGCGGCAGAGCACCAGCAGGCGTTTCTCGTTGGCGAGGAGACGCAGGGTCGCAGATGCTTCCGAGGCCTTCGCTTCCAGGTCGTCGATGGTGTCAAACTGGTTCATGTGGATCCTATATATTAGGCATTGCTAAATTAGCAAGATCTAATATATGTGGAAAGCACGCACACGGGTTGTGATTTGGGAGGCCGATATGACGGACAGTGAACGACTGGCGATCCGCGCCTTTTTCGACGAAGCCACCAACACCATCAGCTATCTGGTCTGGGACCGGGAGACGATGAAGGCAGCGGTGATCGATCCGGTGCTGGATTACGACAACCGCTCCGGCAGGGCGTCGACCCACTCGGCGGACGCCATTCTGGAAGCGGCGAAAGCGGAAGGCGTGGAGCTCGAATGGATCCTGGAGACCCATGCCCATGCCGATCATCTGTCAGCCGCGCCGCATATCAAGCGCGCCACGGGTGCCCGGATCGGCATCGGCGAGCACATCACGGATGTCCAGGGCATCTTCGGCCCCTTCTTCAACCTGGACAACGTCTCAGGCGACGGCGCGGAATTCGACCATCTCTTCCGGGACGGCGAAACCTTCCGGATCGGCGGTCTGACAGTCGAGGTGATGCATCTGCCCGGCCACACGCCGGCCTGCATCGCCTACCATGTCGAGGACGCGGTCTTCGTCGGCGACACCATCTTCATGCCCGACTACGGGACTGCGCGCGCCGATTTTCCCGGCGGCGACGCGCGGACGCTCTATCGCTCCATCCAGCGGCTGCTGAGCCTGTCCGACGAGACCCGCCTGTTCATGTGCCACGACTACAAGGCGCCGGGGCGTGACGAATACGCCTGGGAGACGACGGTCGGGGCGGAGAAGGAGAATGTCCATCTTGCGGGCAAGGGCGAGGACGATTTCGTCGCCTGGCGGGAAGAACGCGACGCTGGACTTGCCGCGCCGATGCTGCTGCTGCCGTCGATCCAGACCAACATCCGCGCTGGCCGCCTGCCGGACCCGGAAGCGAACGGCACGCGATACCTCAAGCTGCCGATCACCCTGGCCAATACGGACGACTCTTCGGCATGAGGCGCAGCGTGGGCGGGCGGGCCGCCCGGTTCCTGCCGATCCTGAGCTGGGGACGGGAGTACGGGCCCGGCCCGCTGACCGATGACTTGATCGCCGCGGCCATCGTCACGGTGATGCTGGTGCCACAATCGCTGGCCTACGCCATGCTGGCCGGTCTGCCGCCGGAGGTCGGGCTCTACGCCTCGATCCTGCCGCTGCTCGCCTACGCCCTGTTCGGGACCAGCCGGACGCTCGCCGTCGGGCCGGTCGCCGTGGTCTCCCTGATGACGGCGGCCGCGATCGGCGGGATCGCGGCGCCCGGTACGCCGGAATACGTCGCGGCCGCCATCGCCCTCGCCCTGGTCGTCGGCGCGATGCTGCTGATGATGGGCGTTTTCCGGCTCGGCTTCCTCGCCAACTTCCTCAGCCATCCGGTGATCTCGGGGTTCATCAGCGCCTCGGCCATTCTCATTGCGCTCAGCCAGGTCGGGCATCTTCTGGGTATCCGGGTGAGCGGCCACAACCTGCCGGAAATCGTGCAATCCCTTGTCCGGAATATCCCGGCCGCGAATCTCCCGACGCTGCTGGTGGGCGGCGGTGCCGTGATCTTCCTGATGCTGGCCCGGCGACAGCTCGGCGGTCTGCTGAAGGACCGGCTCGGTCTGCGCCCGCGCATTGCCGATATCGCCGTCAAGCTGGCGCCGATGATCGCCGTCATCGTGACCACCCTGGCCGCCTGGGCGCTGGATCTGGGCGCTGCCGGCGTCGGCCTGGTGGGCGATATCCCCGCCGGCCTGCCCATGCCGTCGCTGCCCGACTTCAGCCCTCAACTCTGGCTTGATCTGCTGGAGCCGGCGGCGTTGATCGCCGTCATCGGCTTCGTCGAATCCGTCTCCGTGGCCCAGACGCTGGCCGCGCGCCGGCGGCAGCGGATCGACCCGGATCAGGAACTGGTCGGCCTCGGCGCATCCAATATCGCTGCCGCAGTGGGCGGCGGCTATCCCGTGACCGGCGGCTTCGCGCGTTCCATCGTCAACTTCGACGCCGGCGCGCGCACCCCGGCGGCCGGCGCGTTCTCGGCGCTCGGCATCGCGCTGGTGACGCTGTCCCTCACCTCGCTGCTCTATTTCCTGCCCCGGGCGACCCTGGCCGCGACCATCATCGTCGCCGTGCTGTCGCTGGTCGATCTGGGCGGTCTCCGCCGCACCTGGGTCTATTCGAAGAAGGATTTCGCCGCGGTCGCCGCGACGATCCTGGTGACTCTCGGGGTCGGCGTGGAGGCCGGCGTGATGGCGGGCGTCGTCATTTCGCTGGGGCTGTTCCTGTTCCGCACCAGCCGCCCCCACATGGCGGTCGTCGGCCTGGTTCCCGGCACCGAGCACTTCCGCAACATCAAGCGCCACGCGGTGCTGACCGACCCTTCGATTCTCGGCCTCCGGGTCGACGAATCGCTCTACTTCGCCAACGCCCGGTTCCTCGAGGACGCGGTCTACGACATGGTCGCCCTCCAGCCGGAACTGAAGCATGTGATCCTGCAGTGCAGCGCGGTCAACGAGATCGACGCCAGCGCCCTGGAGAGCCTGGAGGCGATCAACGAACGGCTGGGCGAACTGGGCGTCGCCTTCCATCTGTCCGAAGTGAAGGGACCGGTCACGGACCGGCTCGGGCGAACGGGTTTCCTGGACGAATTGTCGGGCCGTATGTTCCTGTCGCATTATCAGGCGGTAGCGGCGCTCGCCCCGGACCTCGTGGAGAAGGGAAGGTCTCCGGCCGGGGCCTGAACGTGGCCGCCGTGGTGCGCAAAGGGGAGAAATGCGTCCATGACCGAGCAGCTTCATCACGTCCACATTTTCTCGTCCGACATCGATGCGACCGTCGCCTGGTGGCGGGACATGCTGGGCGGCGAGGTCGCCTTCGACGACGATTTCGGCGGGGCACGCAACGTCTTCATGCGCGTCGGCGGCGGGCGGCTGCACATCTACGAACAGCCGCCGCGCGACCAGGGCCGTGGCGCCGTCCACCACATCGGCATCCGCACCGACGACCTGGAATCGCTGGAAGCGCGGCTGCGTGCGGCGGGCGTCGCCTTCCGGAGCGGCATCCGGGACTTCGGCGCCTGGAAGTACATCATGTGCCCCGCGCCGGACGGCGTGCTGCTGGAACTGTTCCAGGCCGACGCGGAAAAACTCTCCGGCGGGGCCGCGCGATACTTCGCCGAGCCGGTCGTCTGACCGCTATCTCCCTGATCTGACTGGACGATCGATCAGGCGTTTGACGCATGGCTGATCCACGGTTGCCAGCGCCCGTTTCTTCTGCCTTATATTTGCTGGTCAACAAGCAAATAGGTTCACCCTTGCCAGACGCTCCACAGCCGCGCCGCAGCCAGACCGAAAGGCGGGCCCAGTCGGACAGGAAGATGATCGCCGCGGCGCTCCGCCTTATCGCGCGGAACGGATCGGCGGGCTGCAGCCTGGCGCAGATCGGCACGGAATCGGGCTACAGCCGCGGCCTGCCGGTGGCGCGCTTCGGCACCAAGCAGGCGCTGCTGGAGGCCGTGGTCGACACCTGCGACGCCTGGTTCCAGCGCCGCCTGGCGAAGGCGTTGGGCGACAGGCGCGGTCTGGACGCGCTGTTCGTGCGCATGGGCGCACACATGGCCGGCGCCCGCGACAGCGCGCCCGCGACCGTTGCGGTCTACCAGCTCTATGTGGAGTCCATGGGCTCCGCATCGGAGCTGAAGCCGCGCATGAGGGCGCTGGGCGAAGGCTATCGGGAGGGCTTCCGCCGCCACCTGCAGGAGGCCCGGGAACTGGGCGAGCTGCGCGCGGACGTCGATATCGAACGCTTTGCCACCATGATCCTGGGCGCAGTGCGCGGCGTCATCGTCCAGGCGCTGGTCGACGGCGGCAAGACCGACCTGGACAGCGCCCGCGACGACCTCGTGGGCATGTTCCGGCAGGTTCTGGCCGCACATTGATGGAATTTCGGGCGCCGCCGGGAGCCGCGCCACGTTGGGAGAAGGTACATGGACGTCAAATCGGAAATCGCCGGCAAGGTGTGGAAGATCGTGGCCGCCGTCGGTGACGCGGTGGAAGAGGACGAGGAAATCCTCATCCTTGAATCGATGAAGATGGAAATCCCGGTCATGGCCCCCGCGGCGGGGCGCATCGCCGAGATCCTGGTCGAGGAAGCCGAGAGCGTCCAGGAAGGCCAGATCGTGGTCCGGCTGGAGAGCTGAGGTCATCATGTCCAATCCGATGCCGCACAGAAGCGGGGCCGAGGCGGAAGCGGCGATTGCGGCGGCGCGCGAAGCGCTGAGCGACGAAAGCCGCCCCCGGGCGGTCGAGCGCATGCTTCGCCGCGCGGAAATGACCGCGCGCCAGCGCATCGCCTGTCTGGTCGACGAAGGCAGTTTCCGGGAGATCGGGGCGCTGGTCTGCGATGACGGCGGCGACCGCGACTCGCGGCCCGCGGACGGCGTGGTCACCGGCGGCGCGCGGATCGACGGCCGCCCGGTCGTGATCGCCGCGCAGGATTTCACCGTCCACGGCGGCAGCAGCGGCAAGCTGGGCAGCGCCAAGCTGCGCCGCGCCGTCGAGCAGGCGATCCGTGAGGGCTGCCCGATGATCTTCCTGCTGGACGGCGGCGGTCACCGTATCCAGGACGGCCAGGATTCGCGGCACTTCGCCAACGGTTCCCCCATGTTCCACAATCTCGCCCGCATCTCCGGCTGGGTGCCGGTGGTTTCGGCGATGATGGGCGCGGGCTTCGCCGGTCCGACCAACTACGCCGGCATGTCGGATTTCGTCGTCATGGTGCGCGGTCAGGCCTGCATGGGCCTCGCCGGGCCGGCGCTGGTCAAGGCGGGCACGGGCGAGGATATCGACATCCAGTCGCTGGGCGGCGCGGAGGTTCAGGTCGACCGGCACGGGCTGGCCGATCTGGGCGTGGAGACGGAAGCCGAAGCGCTGGACGCGGTGAAGCGCTATCTGTCCTTCCTGCCGACCAATGCGCGGATGACGCCGCCCGAAACCGAGGGCGGCGAGAGCGGCGATCAGGACAAGCTGGCGGCCATGGTGCCGGCCGACACCCGCAAGGCCTATGACGTCCGCCGGGTGATCAGGGGTTTCGCCGACACGGGCAGCGTCTTCGAGATCAAGCCTACCTATGCGAAGAACGCCATCACCGCCTTCGCCCGGCTGGAGGGCCGGCCGGTCGGCGTCATCGCCAACCAGCCGATGCATCTGGGCGGCATGCTGACCTCGCCGGCCTGCGAGAAGATCTCGCACTTCGTCGCCATCTGCGACGCCTTCGGCCTGCCGCTGGTCTACCTCATCGACGTGCCGGGATTTTCCATCGGCTCGTCTGCCGAGCGTTCGCAGCTGGGCCGGCGCAGCGCGCGGATGATCTATGAACTGGGTCACGCCACGGTGCCGCGGGTCTCCATCGTCCTGCGCAAGGGCTATGGCCTGGGCTACATCGCCATGTGCGGCGGGCGCAGCTTCGATGCCGACGCGGCGCTGGCCTGGCCGACCTCGGAGATCTGCGCCATGTCGCTGGAGGGCGCGGCCAATGTCGCCTACCGCAAGCAGATCGAGCAGGCCGAGGATCCGGATGCGAAACGCCAGGAACTGATCGCGGAGATGCGCGCGCGGGTCAGCCCGCTGCGCGGGGCCGAGGGCTTCGGCATCGACGACATCGTGGCGCCGGAAGACACCCGCCGGCGTCTGGTGGAGGTCCTGGCGCGCGCGCCGCGCCGCCGGGAGAACAACGTGCCGCCGAAGGTGAGATCGATCTCGCCGATCTGAGTTCCGCTGGGGAGCGGAGAGGCCCGGTGGGCGGTCGGCGCAAGGGGAGGCGCCGGCCGTCCAGGCCGACAAGGGAACGACAATGGGGAGGAGCGACGTGAACCAGCAGGTCAGCGAAGCGGGCGAGTTCAGCGACCCGCGCATCCCGAACCGCGACCGCTGCGTGCTGCGCCATATCCTGGACCGGCATGCCGAGGCGACGCCGGATGCGCCCTTCGCCTGGTTCGAGGGCGGCGAGTTGTGGGACTATGCCCGAACGCGGTCCGAAGCCGCCCGCACCGGCGCCGGCCTGCAGAAGATCGGCGTCGCGCGCGACGACCGTGTGCTGGTCTGGCTGCCCAACGGGCCGCTGATGCTGCGCTGCTGGTTCGGCATCAACTACGTCGGTGCGGCCTACGTCCCCATCAACACCGCCTATCGCGGCGCGCTGCTGGAGCACGTCGTCCGCAATTCGGACGCGAAGCTGATGATCGTGCACGCCGATCTGGTCGAGCGGCTTTCCGACATCGACCTGGCAAAGCTGGAACGGCTGATCGTTGTCGGCGGTGAGACGGATTTCGACCGCCTGCCGGTGGAACCGGAGGACGCGTTGGGCGCGCCAGGCGACGAGCCGGCGCCGCTGGAGCGGCCGATCGATCCCTGGGACCTGCAGTCGATCATCTACACGTCCGGCACGACGGGACCGTCCAAGGGTGTGCTGTCGTCGTACCTGCACCTTTTCACCATGGCGACGAGCGCCCGGCCGATGCTGGACCACACGGACCGGCGGCTGATCAACCTGCCGCTGTTTCATGCCGGTGGCACGGGCAACAGCTATGGCATGCTGGCCAAGGGCGGCTCCATCGCGCTGGTCGACAGCTTCAAGACGGACACGTTCTGGGACACGGTGCGCGAATCCGGCTCCACCTGCGTGACCCTGCTCGGCGCGATGACGCCCTTCCTGATGAAGGCGGACCCCAGCCCGCGCGACCATGACCACCCGCTGCGCACCGTCTTCATGGTGCCGCTGTCGGAGGACGTCACGGCCTTCACTCAGCGCTTCGGACTCGACGTCTACACCACCTTCAACATGACCGAGATCTCGTGCCAGCTGATGTCGGAGCGGAACCCGCAGAAGGTCGGTTCCTGCGGCAAGGTGCGGCCCGGCGCCGAGGTCCGGCTGGTCGACGCGAACGATTGCGAGGTGCCGGTCGGCGAAATCGGCGAGATGATCGTCCGCGAGGAGCGCCCCTGGGGCCTCAACCACGGCTACAACAACAATCCGGAAGCCACGGCGAAAGCCTGGCGCAACGGCTGGTTCCACACCGGCGACATGTTCCGCAAGGACGCCGACGGGACCTTCTATTTCCTGGACCGGGCCAAGGACGCGATCCGCCGCCGCGGCGAGAACATCTCGTCGTTCGAGGTGGAGAACGAGGTCAACGCGCACCCGGATGTGCGGGAGAGCGCCGCGGTGGCCGTGCCCAGCGAGTTCTCGGAGGACGAGGTGCTCGTCGTCGTCGCGCCCGTGCCGGGGCGGTCGGTGGATCCGGCGGCGCTGCTGGATTTCCTCCAGCCCCGCATGGCGCACTTCATGATCCCGCGCTTCATCCGGGTCATGGACGACCTGCCCAAGACGCCGACGCAGAAGGTCCAGAAGCATCTGCTGCGCGCCGAGGGCGTGACGGAAGACACCTGGGACCGCGAGGCGGCGGGCGTGAAGATCCGCCGCGACCGCATCGGCGCGGCCTGAAGCCGAAGGAGCGGAACCGAACACGATGAACCGACACGAACCCATGCCCGGCGAGACCGGCGAGATCCGCGAGGCGCTGCGCCAGATCCTGGAGGCGCGCCAGGCGACGCGCGACGAGGCGCGGACGGCCGCCGTCGACAAGCAGCATGCCCGCGGGCGCTGGACGGCGCGGGAGGGCATCGCCGGCATGCTGGACCCGGACAGCCTGGTCGAATACGGCGCGCTGGCGAAGCCCGCGACCGAGGGCATGTCCGGCGCGGCCGACGGGCTTGTGACGGGGACCGGTGCGGTCGACGGCCGGCCTGTCGTCATGGTCGCCTATGACTATACCGTCTACGCGGGCACCCAGAGCGCGGTGAACCACACGAAGATCAGCCGGATGTTCGAGTTTGCCGAGAAGCAGCGCCTGCCGGTGATCTGCTGGCTGGACGGCGGCGGCGCGCGTCCGCACGACATGTTCGTGCCGAACCGGCTCGGCTCACCGACCTTCGTGACCTTCTCCCGGCTTTCGGGACAGGCGCCGACCGTCGGTATCGTGCCCGGCCGGGCCTTCGCCGGTCACGCCAACCTGGCCGGACTCTGCGATGTCGCCATCGCGACGAAGAACGCCTCCATGGGCATGGCGGGGCCGCCGCTGGTGGAGGCTGCGCTGGGCGTGAAGCTGACACCCGAGGAGATCGGACCGGCCGAAGTGCACTACAAGTCCGGGGCCATCGACCTGCTGGCCGAGGACGAACGGGAAGCCTGCGCGCTGGCGAAGAAGTATCTCTCCTTCTTCAGCGGCCCGCAGGAGACCGTCACGGCCCAGGACCAGACGAAGCTGCGCGAGATGGTGCCGGAAAGCCCGCGCCGAGCCTATGACGTGCGCAAGGTCATCGAGGTCATGGCCGACGGCGATCAGATGCTGGAGCTGAAGCCCGCCTACGGCCGCGCCATGGTCACGGCGCTGACCCGGATGGGCGGGCAGACGGTCGGCGTCATCGCCAACCAGCCGATGTTCATGGCCGGCGCGATGGATGGCCCGGCCTGCGAGAAGGCGGCGCGCTTCGTCCAGATCTGCGACGCCTACGACATCCCGATCCTGCTGCTCTGTGACACGCCGGGTCTGATGGTCGGCCCGGAAATCGAGCAGACCTGCCTGGTCCGCCGCAGCGCACGGTTGCTCTCGGCGCTCGCCAACGCCACCGTGCCGCTGATGACGGTCGTGCTGCGCAAGGCCTACGGGCTGGGCTACTACATCATGGGCTCGCGCCCGCTGACGCCGGCGATCCTGCTGGCCTGGCCGACCGCGGAGTTCGGCGGCATGGGCCTGGAAGGCGCGGCCAGCATCATCTTCCAGAAGGAACTGGCGGCCATCGAGGATCCGGCGGCCCGCGCCCAGGCGCACCGCGACTACACCGACGAACTCAAGGCCTACAACACCTCGCTGCGCGTCGGCGAACGCTTCGGCTTCGATGATGTCATCGATCCGGCGGAGACGCGTGACATCCTGATCCGCACCCTTGGCACCTTTCCGCGCCCGCCCGAGCGCACCACAAGGAAGCGGAGCATCGAGCCGTTCTGAACCGGGCAAACAAGACCCCGGGGCGAGAAGTCCCGGGCCAATCCTGAGACAGGGGAGAAAACCGATGACCTACATGAAACATCTGACGGCGATCGCTCTCGCCGCCGGCATGGCCGCCGGCGTCGCGGGTGGCGCGGCGGCGAAGGAGCTGAAGGCCTCCGTTCATCTGCCGCCCAAGAACAACACCGTCGCCGACGGCTGGGAACCCTTTGCCGAAGCCGTGAAGGAGCGGACAGGCGGCGAAGTGACCGTGAAGCTGTTCCTCGGCGGTTCGCTGCTCGGCCCGAAGGCGGCGTCCGAGGGTATCCGCGACGGCGTGGTCGATCTGGGCTACGTCATCGTCGGCTACCATCCGGCGGAGTTTCCGCACACGGCCTTCATCAACGACATGGCCGCGATCGGCACCAACGCGCTGATCGTCACTGCGGCGACGACCGAACTGATCCTGACCCAGTGCGAGCCCTGCCGCGAGGAGTACAAGCAGCGCGGCAACGTCTACACCGGCACCTACGCGGTGCCGCCGATGGTGATCATGTCGTCGAAGATGATCGACAGCCCCGAAGACATCGAAGGCCTGAAGATCCGCTCGGCCGGCGCAGCCTGGGACAACTTCGTCAAGGCCGTCGGCGCGACGCCGGTCAACGTGCCCTCGTCCGAGCAGTACGAGGCGCAGAGCCGCGGCGTCGTCGACGCTTCCTTCCACGTGGCCGCCTCGCTCAAGACCTACGGCCTGTGGGACATGACCAAGGACGTGCTGCTGGTGAACGTCGGCGCCTACCGCGCGATCAACACCTTCGCGTTCAACCCCGACAGCTGGGCCGCGCTGACCGACGAGCAGCGCCGCATCATGCTGGAGGAAGCGTCCGACGCCAATTTCGGCATCGCCGCCGGCTACATGGCGACGGACCGGGAAGCGCTGGAAGAGAGCAAGGCCAAGGGCATCCGCGTGCAGGAGATCTCCGACGAATTCAAGGCGATCCGCGATGAGTACGTCGCCGCGGAGAAGGCCGGCCTCGTCGAGAAGGGCAAGGGAACCCGTGGCATCGAGAACCCCGAGCCGCTGATCGAGAAGATGAGCGCGCTCGTCGACAAGTGGACGCAGATCTACGAAGAGGTCGACGGCGATGTCGATGCGCTGCGTGAGCGCTTCAAGACCGACGTGATCTCGAAGGTCGACGTCTCGACCTACGGCATGTAGGCGGACCGGCCTCGTGCCGGACCGGCGATGACGATGGGGCGGGGCGCCACCCGGGCGGCCCGCCCTGCCGCCGTACAGGGGAGGAGAACGCAATGATCGAGAGGACGCTCAGGATCCTGGCCAGGGTCTTCGGCTGGATCGGCATGCTCGGCATGTTCGCCATGCTGCTTCACGTCAGTATCGACGTGGCCGGCAAATGGCTTCTCGGCCTGCCTCTGCCCGTGACCATCGAAATGACCTCGCACTACTACATGGTGGCGGTGGTGTTCTTTCCGCTGGCGGCGGTCGAACTGCGCAACGGTCACATCACGGTGGAGATCGTCTCGCAGTATCTGGCGCCGAGGATTCGCCGGATCCTGATCGGCGTGGTTTCCCTGCTGGGGGTGGTCTACTTCTCCATCCTGACCGCGCGCACCTGGCACGATGCGGTCAACAAGTACGAGATCGGCGAGTATCTCTACGGCACCGTGCCGCTGGAGATCTGGCAGACCCGCTTCTTCGTGCCGCTCGGTTGCGGCCTCCTCACTCTCGTCCTTCTCTGGAAAGCCATCATGATGTTCCGCGGCGCGGAGCGCCTGATCCAGGAAGGCAATGAATCAGTCGAACTGGACGAAGCCTGATGTCCGACCTTCAGATCGGCGGGCTCGGCCTCGTCATCCTCATCATGCTGCTGCTCGCCCGGGTGCCGGTGGGCATTGCGCTGGGCGGCGTCTCCCTCGTCGGCATCTACACCCTTCTGGGTCTGAAGCCGACGCTGGGCATCGTCACCGCGGTGCCCTACGAACTGGTGGCGCACTGGACGCTGAGTTCGGTGCCGATGTTCCTGCTCATGGGCTATGTCTGCTACCACGCAAATCTGACGGAATCGCTGTTCCGGCTGGCGCGTTACTGGCTGTCGGCCCTGCCGGGCGGCCTCGCCATCGCCTCCGTGGGCGGCGCCGCCGGCTTCTCGGCGGTGACCGGCTCCTCGGTCGCCTGCGCCGCCGCCATGGGCCGAATCGCCGTGCCCGAGATGCTCAAGGCGAAGTACGACAAGGGGCTGGCCGCCGGCTCCGTCGCCGCGGCCGGCACCATCGGCTCGCTGATACCGCCCAGCATCCTGCTGCTGATCTTCGGCATCTTTGCCGAAGTGCCCATCGGCAAGCTGTTCGTGGGCGGCTTCCTGCCGGGCATACTCACCGCGTTCATGTTCGCGCTGATGATCTATCTCCGCGTGAAGGCGACGCCATCGCTTGCGCCCTCCGTCCACGAGCAGATTTCCTGGCGCGACCGCTTCTACGCCTTCTACGACACCTGGCCGGTGATCCTGCTGGTGATCGGCGTCTTCGGCGGCCTGTTCGGCGGCGTCTTCACACCGACCGAGGCGGGCGCGATCGGCGCGGCGCTGTCTATCGTGATCGCCTTTCTGAAGCGGTCGCTCAACTGGGCCCGGCTGCGCGACGCCACGATGGAGGCCATGCAGTCGACGGCGGCCATCTTCATCATTGCCATCGGCGCCAACCTGCTGACGCGCTTCCTCGCCTTCGCGGGAGTCTCCGACTTCCTGGCGGACGTGGTGCTGGCGGAGGGCATCAGCGAGATCGCGCTGATCCTCGGCATCTCGGTGGTCTATCTCGCGCTCGGCATGTTCCTCGACCCGCTGGGCATCATGCTGCTGACGCTGCCGATCTTCCTGCCGGTGGTGGAATCGCTTCGCATCGACCTGATCTGGTTCGGCATCCTGATCGTCAAGTATCTCGAGATCGGCCTGATCACGCCGCCCGTCGGTCTGAACGTCTTCGTCATCAAGGGAATCGTCGGCGACGCCATCAAGACAGAGGTGATCTTCAAGGGCATCCTCTGGTTCGTGGTCGCGGACCTGATCACCCTCGCCCTGCTGATCGGGTTTCCGCAGATCACGCTCTTCCTGCCGGAGCTCCTCTACTGAGGCATTGCTGACACGCTTCGCCAAACGGCGAACCGCGGTCTAGTATGTCGCAGCCAATCTTGGGGAGGTCGGGGATCATGGAACTGGCGAAGGTCGATCTGCGGGACAAGTACCGTCTGGAGAGCGGGCGCATCTTCCTCAACGGGGTGCAGGCGCTGGTGCGGCTGCCGCTGATGCAGCGTCAGCGCGATCTGGCGCAGGGGCTGAACACCGGCGGATTCATCTCCGGCTATCGCGGCTCCCCGCTCGGCGGCTACGACAAGGCGCTTTGGGACGCCCGCAGCCTGCTGGAGCAGAACCACATCCACTTCCAGCCCGGCGTCAACGAGGATCTGGGGGTCACCGCCGTCTGGGGCAGCCAGCAGGTCAATCTGTTCCCCGGCGCGAAATACGACGGCGTCTTCGGCATCTGGTACGGCAAGGGGCCGGGCGTCGACCGCTCCGTCGACGCTATCAAGCACGGCAACCACGCCGGCGCGAGCGCAACCGGCGGCGTCCTGCTGATGGCCGGTGACGACCATGGCGCAGTCTCGTCCACGCTGCCGCACCAGTCGGAACAGGTTCTCATCGCCTCGCTGGTGCCGGTGCTGAATCCGGCGAGCGTGCAGGACTATCTCGATCTCGGCCTGCTGGGCTTCGCCATGTCGCGCTATTCGGGCGCCTGGATCGGCTTCAAGGCGATCTCGGAGACCGTCGAGTCCAGCGCTTCGGTCCGGGTCAATCCCGACCGCCTGCAGATCGTCATTCCGGACGATTTCGAGATGCCCCCCGGCGGCCTGAACATCCGCCTGGGCTACGATCCGGCCGGCGCGGAGATGCTGGCGAACGGGCCGCGGCTGGAAGCGGTCGCCGCCTTCGCCCGCGCCAACCACATCGACCGTATCGTCTTCGAACCGGACCGGCCGGCGCGCATCGGCGTGATCTCCACGGGCAAGGCCTACATGGACCTGCGCCAGGCGCTGGAAGATCTCGGCCTGCCGGAGGGCCGCCTGAACGAACTCGGCGTCCGCATCTACAAGGTCGCCATGACCTGGCCGCTGGAGCGCGAAGGCGCGCTCGGTTTCGCCGAGGGCCTGGAGGAGGTCATCGTCGTCGAGGAGAAGCGCGGCCTGATCGAGGACCAGCTCATGAAGCTGCTCTATCACCTGCCGGCGGACCGCCGTCCGGTGGTCGTGGGCAAGGCCGACGAGACCGGCGCGCCGCTGCTCAGCAAGATCGGTGAGATTGATCCCGGCATGGTCGCGCGGGTGCTCGCCGACCGCCTGGAGAAGCGTGGCGCGATGGATTCGGCCCTGCGCCAGCGGCTGGCCCGCATGGAGGCGAAGCAGGCGGCGCTGCACGGGCCGCCGCCGAAGACCGTGCGCACGCCCTATTTCTGTTCCGGCTGCCCGCACAACACCTCCACGCAGGTGCCTGACGGCAGCCGCGCGATGGCCGGCATCGGCTGTCACGGCATGGCCGTCTGGATGCCCGAGCGCCGGACGCAGACCATGTCCCACATGGGCGCCGAGGGCGTGACCTGGATCGGCCAGTCGCCCTTTACCGACGAACCCCACGTCTTCCAGAACCTGGGTGACGGCACCTACTACCATTCCGGCCTGCTGGCGATCCGCGCTGCGGCCGCGGCCGGCGTCAACATCACCTACAAGATCCTGTTCAACGACGCGGTCGCCATGACCGGCGGACAGCAGCATGACGGGCCGCTGACCGTCTGGGACATCAGCCGTCAGGTTCATGACGAGGGCGCGAAGCGCGTCGTCATCGTCACGGACGAGCCCGACAAGTACCCCATGGGCGTCCACTGGGCGCCGGGCGTGACCATCCATCACCGCGACGAACTCAACGCCGTGCAGAAGGAGCTGAGGGGCACGCCGGGACTGACGGTGCTGATCTACGATCAGACCTGCGCCGCCGAGAAACGCCGCCGGCGCAAGCGCGGCACCTTTCCCGACCCGGCGAAGCGGGTCTTCATCAACGACGAGGTCTGTGAGGGCTGCGGCGACTGCTCGGTCCAGTCCAACTGCGTCTCGGTGAAGCCGCTGGAGACGGATCTGGGCCGGAAGCGCCGCATCGATCAGTCCGACTGCAACAAGGACTTCTCCTGCTTGAAGGGATTCTGCCCCAGCTTTGTCACGATCGAGGGCGGCGGTGTTCGCCGCGCGCCCAAGCCGGACCTCAAGGTCGTCGGCGCGGAGGCCGATCCCTTCGCCGGCCTGCCCGAGCCCGAGCGGCGGGAGCTGACGGAGCCCTACAGCATCCTGGTCACGGGCATCGGCGGCACGGGCGTGATTACCGTCGGCGCCCTGATTGCCATGGCCGCCCATGTCGAGGGGCGCGGTGCGACGGCGCTGGACTTCACCGGTCTGGCGCAGAAGAACGGCGCGGTGATGAGCCATGTTCGCCTGGCGCCTGAGCCCGAGGACATCCATGCCGTCCGCATCGCCGCGGGCGGCGCCGACGTGATCCTCGGCTGCGACATGGTGGTCGCGGCCAGCCCCAAGGCCATCGGGACGATGGAGCAGGGGGTCACCCGCGCGGTGCTCAACAGCGCCGTGCAGCCGACCGCCGCCTTCGTGCAGAACAACGACATCGATCTCGGCGAAGCCGAATCGGCCGATCGTATCCGCGAGGCCCTGGGCGACGACCACGCCGACTTCATCGACGCCACCAGCCTCGCCGGCCAGATCATGGGCGACACGATCTCCTCCAACCCCTTCCTGCTCGGCTTCGCCTGGCAGAAGGGTCTGATTCCGCTCAGCCTGGAGGCCATCGAGCGGGCCATCGAGATCAACGGCGTCGCCGTCGAGGCCAACAAGCAGGCGCTCTCCTGGGGCCGCCTGGCGGCTCACGACCCGGACGCCGTGCGCGCCGCCGCCGAGCCCAGGCAGACTGCGCCGAAGAAGCGGCCGCAGGGCTTCGAGGAGATCGTCGCCGACCGCGTGCGCCGGCTCACCGACTACCAGGATGCGGCCTATGCCGCCCGCTACCGCACCTTCGTGGAGCGCGTGGCCGCCGCCGAGAAGGCGAAGGCGCCAGGACGGACCGATCTGGCCGAAGCGGTCGCCCGATCGCTGTTCAGGCTGATGGCCTACAAGGACGAATACGAAGTCGCCCGGCTCTATACGGACCCGGCTTTCATGGCCAAGGTCCGCCGTCAGTTCGCCGGCGGTTACCGCCTGAAGTTCCATCTGGCGCCGCCCATCGCGTCGGCGCGGGATCCGGAGACGGGCGAGCTGCAGAAGCGCGAATACGGCCCCTGGATGATCCATGTCTTCCGCGTGCTGGCGAAACTGAAGGGGCTGCGGGGCACGCGCTTCGACATCTTCGGCCGCACCGAGGAGCGCCGCATGGAGCGGCAGCTCATCGCCGACTACATGGCGACGATCGAGAACGTGCTGAGCGAACTTGATGCCGGCAACCACGGGCTGGCGGTCCAGATCGCCGAGGTGCCCGAGGAGATGCGCGGTTTCGGGCACGTCAAGGAACGCAACGTGGCGAAGGCGAAGCGCAAGGAGCAGGCGCTGCTCGCCAGCTTCCGCGACCCGATGGCTGGCGTTCAGGCGGCGGAGTAGCCTCGGCCTATCCTGAGGGGTCGCCGGACGGTTCCGGCCTGGCGCGTCCCGTTTCGCCGAGGCGGATGAGCGTCAGCCGTGTGGCGATCGGCCCGAGCAGTTCGAAGACCACCGTCGTCGCCACCGTCACCGTCGTCACGGTCACCGCGTGTTCGGGCACGGCCACGCTGGCCACAAGCGCCATGCCGAGCGCGACACCGGCCTGGGGCAGCAGGGTCAGCCCCATCATCCGCGCCTGAGAGTCCGACATTCCGCCCAGCCGGCCGCCCAGCCAGCCGCCTGCCATCCGGCCGCCCGTACGCAGGGCGAGGAATGCCAGTCCCAGCGGCCCCGCGGCGACCACGGCCGCCGGGTCCACCGACGCGCCGGCCAGCACGAAGAACAGCACCAGGAAGGGACCGCTGATGTGCTCGATTTCGTGGAAGGGGTAGTCGTGGTGCCGGGCCAGATTGACCACGACCACGCCGGTGGTCATGCCGGTCAGCAGGGGCGACACCTCCAGCCAGATCGAAAGCCCGGCGCAGAGCAGAACCAGCCCCAGCGCTTCCGCCAGGGTCGGCTCGCCCGGCCGGACCCGGCCGGTCAGCAGGGCCGCCGGCAGCCCCACGGCCAGCCCGAGGGCGATGGCGCCGAAGACCTCGATCAGGCCATGGCCGAGGCCCGCGACGAGGCCGCCGCCCGCGCTCACGAAGCCCAGCACCACGCTGAAGGCGATGACGCCCCAGGCGTCGTCGATGGCGACCACACCCAGCAGCGTCTTCGTCACCGGTCCGTCGCTCCGGGTTTCGTTGACGATGTCCCTGGTCGCCGCCGGGTCCGTAGCCAGCCCCACGCCGGCCAGCAGAAGGGCGAGCACCAGCGGCGCGCCGGCGAGCAACAGACCGGCGGTCATCACGGTGAAGGAGACGGAGATGACGCAGAGCGATACCGCCAGGATGGCGCGCCCGTGCGTGCGAAGCGCCGGTCCTGACAGCTCGCCGCCCAGCAGAAAGGCGATCATGGTCAGCGCCAGCGCGGCGATGGTGTCGCGCCAGCCGTCCGGATCGATCGGCAGGACGTCCAGCGCCGCCGGTCCGATGGCGACCCCGAACAGCACCAGCAGGGTAATGCGGGGCAGCTGGGTCAGCCGGCCCAGGGCATCGAGCCCCAGGCCGACCAGAAGCAGCAGTCCGAAGGTAATCAGGGGCGGGGCCAGATCCATCCTCAGTCCACGCTCCCGGTCATGGCATCAGCCCGAGAGCCGGTCCCTGTAGGGGCCCAGCAGCGCCCGGCTGATCACCACGTTCTGGATTTCGGTCGAGCCGTCCAGGGTCTTGGCGATCTTGGCCGCCGCGAACAGCCGCGGCAGCGGCGTGTCGTGCTTCAGGCCGTTGGAGCCCATCTGGCCCATGCAGATGTCCAGGCCTTCCATGGCCGCACGGGTGGCAAACTTCTTCGCGTGCGCCGCTTCGACCGAAGCCTTGCCCTCGGCCTCCAGCCGGGCGGCGGCGTCGTAGGTCATCAGCCGCGCGGCGTGCAGGTCCGTGGCGACCTCCGCGAGTTGCCACTGCATGCCCTGGAACTGCGCCACCTCGGTGCCGAAGGCGCGCCGCTGCGTGGTGTAATCCAGCGCGGTTTCCAGGCCCACGGCGAGCGCGCCGCAGCACATGGCCGCGACATTGATCCGAGCCATGTCGATGGCCGACAGCGCAGCCCGCAGCCCCTCGCCGGGCGGCACCACCATCCGCTCCGGCGCCAGTGCGACGTCCCGGAACGTGACGTCGGCGATGGAGGCGACATGACCGCTCAACATGTCGTAGGGCTGGCTCACCTCGACGCCGTCGGCCTCGCGCGGCACCAGGAAGCCGGCGATGCCCTTCGCGCCGCTGCCGGGTTCGGTCTGGGCGAAGACGAAGTACTCGTCGATATGCGGGGCGTTGGTGACCCAGGCCTTGGCGCCGTTCATCACCCAGCCGCCGGCGTTCTTCGCCGCCGTGGTGGTCATGGCGGTGGCGTCGGAACCGGCCGCCGGCTCTGTCAGCAGGAAGCCGGTCGAGACCTCCGCCGCCATCAGCCGCTTCAGCATCTCCTCGTGCCAGGGATGATGGCCATAGCGGTCGATTGCCGCCATGCAGTATTCCTGCGGCACGAAGGTCAGCGCCGCGATGGGGTCGGCGCGGCCGAGCACTTCGGACATGCTGGCCATCACCGTGGCGCGGACGGCGAGGCCGCCCTTTTCCTTCGGCACCAGCATGCCCTTGAGCCCCGCTTCGGCATAGGCCTGCCAGACTTCCCGCGGCGGCCGCCGGCCGGTTTCGCAGTCGCCGGCGACCCTGGCCGCCACCTCTGCGACCTTCTCGTTCGCAGCCAGCAGCTTCTTTTCTCCGTCGGTGAATACTTCGCTCATGCCTCTCCCCCAAACGATGATCGCGTCGGCGGCCCGCGCCGCCAGTTCCCCGGAACCGCGATCGTAGGCCCTCCGGCAAGTTGCGGCCAGCGTGGAACGGGATTCTCCGGCGCGGCGTCGCGCCGCTCCGCCTCAGGGTTGCGATCCGGGACCGGACGATCCAGAACACTGCCGGTGTCTTATTGGCGTCCGGCCAGGCTGGCCCGATGCGGGTTGACCGGGACGCCGTCAGGAGGATTGGGAAGATGTTGAAAGCCATCGCGCCGGCGGCGCTCGCCGCCCTCTTGCTCGCCGCAGGTCCGGCCCTTGCCGAAGGCGACCCGGCCGCCGGGGAGAAGGTCTACAAGAAGTGCAAGGTCTGCCACATGGTCGGCGAAGGCGCGAAGAACCGCGTCGGGCCGCCGCTCAATGGCATCATGGGCCGTCAGGCAGGTACGCTGGACGGCTACAACTACTCGCCGGCGATGAAGAAGGCCGGCGAGGAAGGACTGGTCTGGACCGAGGAGACGATGGCCGCGTACCTCGAGGCGCCGCGCAAGCATGTCAAGGGCACCAAGATGGCCTTTCCGGGCTTGAAGAAGGAACAGGAAATCGCCGACGTCATCGCCTATCTGAAGCAGTTCTCCGAATAGCTGCGGACCGGCCGGGCCCGGCTCAGGCGACGTTCGCGGCGAACCACCGCGCCAGCCGTTCCCGGCCGTCCTCGTCGAGGTGGAGCGCCAGCTTCGTGCGCCGGTAGAGCACGTCCTCGGCCGAACGCGCCCATTCCTTCTCCACCAGATAGCGGAGTTCGGCTTCGGTCAGCCCGGCGCCGAAATCCTCGCCGAGGTCATCCGCGGTTTTCGCCTGGCCGAGGATCGTCCGGCTCCCGGTGCCATAGGTGTGCACCAGCCGCGCCGCCGCCGCCCGCGTCAGGAAGGGGTGGGCCGCCGACAGCTCCGCGATCAGCCGTTCGACGCCGTCCACGCCCATGTCGCCGCCGGGAAGCGTCGCGCCTGCCGTCCATGCACTGGTGCGCCGGCCGCTGAGATCGTCGACCCTGTCCGCCACTTCCTCCGCCAGGCGGCGGTAGGTGGTGATCTTGCCGCCGAAGACGTTGATCAGTCCCGCGCCTTCGACCTGCTCCGAGGTCAGCACGTAGTCGCGGGTCGCTTCCTGAGCGCTGGAAGCGCCGTCGTCGTAGAGCGGGCGCACCGCCGAATAGGTCCAGGCGATATCGTCCGTCGTCACCGGCCGGGCGAAGTACTCGCTCGCCGCCTCGACCAGATAACGCTTTTCCTCCTCGCTGATCTCGATGGACGCGGGATCGCCTTCGTAGTCCCGGTCGGTGGTGCCGATCAGGGTGTAGTCGCCCTCATAGGGTATGGCGAAGACGATGCGGCCGTCGGCATTCTGGAAGATGTAGCAGCGGTCGTGGTCGAACAGCTTGCGCACCACGATGTGGCTGCCCTGGACCAGGCGCACGTTGTGCACCGCATTGCGGCCCAGCACGCCGGCCAGCACCCTGTCCACCCAGGGCCCGGCGGCGTTGATCAGCACGCCCGCCGAAAGGCGCTCCCGCGCGCCGCCGGCGAGGTTCTCGGTTTCGATGGTCCAGCGCCCGTCCGCGCCGGGCCGCGCCGAGATCACTTCCGTGCGGGTGCGGATGTCGGCGCCTCGGTCCGCTGCGTCTCGGGCGTTGAGCACCACCAGCCGCGCGTCGTCGACCCAGCAGTCGGAATACTCGAAGCCCTTGACGAAGGCCGGTTTCAGGGGCGTGCCGGCGGGATCGTTCCTGAGGTCGAGCGTGCGCGCCGCCGGCAGGCGCTTCCGCCCGCCCAGATGGTCGTAGAGGAACAGGCCCAGGCGCAGCATCCACGCCGGGCGCAGCCCGCCGTGATGCGGCAGCACGAACCGCAGAGGCCAGATGATGTGCGGCGCCATGGCCCAGAGCCGCTCGCGCTCGATCAGGGATTCGCGGACGAGGCGGAATTCGTAGTGCTCCAGATAGCGCAGGCCGCCGTGGATCAGCTTGGTGGAGCCCGAAGACGTGCCCTGGGCCAGGTCCGCCATCTCGGCCAGGGCGACCGTGTAGCCGCGGCCGGTCAGGTCGCGCGCGACGCCGCAGCCGTTGATGCCGCCGCCGATGACGAATACGTCGACCTCCCGCACGGCGGCGCTCAGGCCACGCCGATCGCAGCCAGCGGCGCGATCCGCAGCTGCACGCCGCAGGTGGCGCAGCACTCGACGATGTCCGCGGGCGGCTGGCGGTCGGTGACGAAGACGTCGATGTCGGACAGATGGCCGATGCGCACCGGCGCGCTGCGCTGGAACTTCATGTGGTCGGCGACGAGTATGGTGCGCCGGGCATGGCCGATGATCGCCTGGGCGACGCGGACCTCGCGGTAGTCGAAATCCAGCAGCGTGCCGTCGGCGTCGATGGCGGATGCGCCCACGACGGCGAAATCCACCTTGAACTGGCTGATCAGATCGATGGTGGCCTCGCCCACGATGCCGCCGTCGGAGGCCCGCACCACGCCGCCGGCGATGATGACTTCCGCGGCCGGGGCCTCACGCAGGATGTTGGCGACGTTGAGGTTGTTGGTGATCGCCATGATGCCGCGGTGCTGGCGCAGGGCGACCGCGACCTGTTCGGTCGTGGTGCCGATGTTCAGCATGATGGAGGAATTGTCGGGGATGAGCGCCGCCGCCGCCGCGCCGATGCGCGTCTTTGCCTCGGCCGCCAGCACCCTGCGTGAATCATAGGCGAAGTTGGTGACGTTGGACGGATAGACGGCTCCGCCGTGAACGCGCTGCAGCAGGCCGCGCTCACTGAGCTCGTTGATGTCCTTGCGGATGGTCTGGGGCGTCACCTCGAACAGCGCGGCGAGGTCATCGACGTCGACGCGTCCGCTCTCGCGCGCCCGGGCCAGGATATCGGACTGGCGGGGAGTCATCTTGAAAAGTTCGATTTCTTTCATTTTGGTTCGCAATTGCGAGACGCGCCCGCAACATCCGATTGGCAGCGCAATTTTCCATCATATCCATGCGAATAGGCAAGCATGGAATTTCGTTCTGGTTCGTATTGACTTTCGATTTGCTTCATTTGATGATCGGAACATTCGCCACTAGGGAGGGTTGAATCAATGAAAAGGAACCTGCTCGCCGCTGTCGCGGCCGGCGCGCTTCTCGCAACATCCGGGCCGGCTTTTGCCGGCATGGAGGAGGCGAAGAAGTGGATCGACAACGAGTTCCAGCCATCGACGCTGACCAAGGAAGAGCAGCAGGCGGAGTTGGAATGGTTCATCAAGGCCGCGGAGCCTTTCAAGGGCATGGAGATCAACGTGCTGTCGGAAACCATCCCGACACACGAATATGAATCGAAAGTGCTGACGAAAGCCTTCGAGGAAATAACCGGTATCAAGGTCAATCACCAGCTTCTGGGCGAGGGCGAGGTCGTGCAGGCCGTGCAGACCCAGATGCAGACCAACCGCAACCTCTACGATGCCTACATCAACGATTCGGATCTGATCGGCACGCACTCCAGACTGCAGCTCGCCGTCAACCTGACCGACTGGATGGCTGGCGACGGCAAGGACGTGACCCTGCCGACGCTGGACATCGACGACTTCATCGGCAAGTCGTTCACCACCGGCCCGGACGGCAAGCTTTACCAGCTTCCCGACCAGCAGTTCGCCAACCTCTACTGGTTCCGCAAGGACTGGTTCGACCGTCCGGAACTGCAGAAGCAGTTCAAGGAGATGTACGGCTACGACCTGGGCGTTCCGGTCAACTGGTCGGCCTATGAGGACATCGCCGAGTTCTTCTCCGAGCACGTCAAGGAGATCGACGGCGTCCGCGTCTATGGCCACATGGACTATGGCAAGCGCGCGCCGGATCTCGGCTGGCGCATGACCGACGCCTGGCTGTCGATGGCTGGCGCCGGCTCCAAGGGCCTGCCCAACGGCCAGCCCATCGACGAATGGGGCATCCGCATGGAGGAAGGCTCCTGCAATCCGGAAGGCGCTTCGGTCAGCCGCGGCGGCGGCGCGAACGGCCCTGCGGCCGTCTACGCCATCCGCAAGTGGGACGAATGGCTGAGGAAGTACGCGCCTCCGGGCGCCGCCGACTACGACTTCTACCAGTCGCTGCCGGCGCTGAGCCAGGGCAACGTGGCCCAGCAGATCTTCTGGTACACGGCCTTCACCGCCTCCATGGTCGCGCCGAAGTCGGAGGGCAACAACACCGTCGACGATGAGGGCAAGCCGCTCTGGCGGATGGCGCCGTCGCCGCACGGGCCCTACTGGGAGGAAGGCCAGAAGCTGGGCTATCAGGACGCGGGTTCCTGGACCTTGTTCAAGTCGACCCCGGTCGACCGCCGCAAGGCTGCCTGGCTCTACGCCCAGTTCACCGTGTCCAAGACGACCTCGCTGAAGAAGAGCCATGTCGGTCTGACGATCATCCGCGACAGCGACATCAACCATCAGTCCTTCACCGACCGCGCGCCGAAACTGGGCGGCCTGGTGGAGTTCTACCGCTCGCCCGATCGCGTTCTCTGGTCGCCGACCGGCGTGAACGTGCCCGACTATCCGAAACTGGCCCAGATCTGGTGGCAGCAGATCGGTGACGTGAACTCCGGCGCCTTCACGCCGCAGGAGGCCATGGACCGGCTGGCTCAGGAGATGGACACGACCATGGCCCGCATGGAGCGTGCGGACAAGGCGAACAACACCTATGGCGGTTGTGGCCCTCGCCTCAACGAGCCCAAGGATCCTTCCGAGTGGATCGGCAAGGGCGGCGCCAAGGCCAAGCTCCCCAACGAGAAGCCGCAGGGCGAGACCATCGCCTATGACGAGCTGATCAAGCGCTGGCAGGCCAACTGAGGTCTGTCGGAAACTGAACCCGGCGCGTCCCTCGGGGCGCGCCGGGCCTTTCCGCCCCGCCCCGGGGCGTTTCTTTTGAGTATATTCACGAGATGGCGCTGGAACTTAAATCTGTGGGCAAGCGCGTCGAGGGCGTGACGCATATCCACCCGATGGACCTGACGCTGGAGCCGGGCAGCTTCAACGTGCTGCTGGGCACGACACTTGCCGGCAAGACCACGCTGATGCAGCTCATGGCCGGTCTGGAGCGGCCGACGGAAGGCGAGATCCATTTCGACGGCCGCGACGTCACCGGCGTGTCGGTCCAGAAGCGCAACGTCTCGATGGTCTATCAGCAGTTCATCAACTACCCGAACTTCTCCGTCTACGACAACATCGCCAGCCCGCTGAAGCTGGCGCGGATGGCGAAGGCGGACATCGACCGCCGGGTTCACGAAATGGCGGAGCTGATGCGGCTGACGCCGTTCCTGAAGCGGCGTCCCTCGGAACTCTCCGGCGGCCAGCAGCAGCGTACGGCCATGGCCCGGGCACTGGTGAAGGACGCCAATCTCGTCCTGCTCGACGAGCCGCTGGCCAATCTCGACTTCAAGCTGCGCGAGGAACTGCGCGACGAACTGCCGAAGCTGTTCGCGGACCGCAACTGCATCGCCGTCTACGCCACGACGGAACCCATGGAGGCGCTGCTGTTCGGCGGCAACACCGCGACGCTGCACGAAGGCCGGGTGACCCAGTTCGGCCCGACCATGGAAATCTACAAGTGGCCGATCGACCTGGTCAGCGCCCAGGTCTTCTCCGAACCGCCGATGAACGAGGCGCCGGTGCAGAAGGCGGGGCGCCGCTTCAGCCTGGGCGACCTGGCCTGGGACGCCGATCCGGCCCTGGACGACATGCCCGACGGCGAGTACCGCCTGGGCATCCGGCCGCACAGGGTCACCATCGAACCGCGCGGCGACCAGCCCGTGGCGGTGACCGGCGCCGTCAAGATCGCCGAGCTGAGCGGCTCCGAAAGCACGGTCCATTTCGTGCTGCAGGGCAATGACTGGGTTTCGCTCAGCCACGGCGTGCATGATTTCGAGATCGGCGCCCCGGCGACGTTCCACGTCGACATGTCCCGGGCGATGTACTTCGACGCCGACGGCCACATGGCCGGCGCGGCCGGCGACAGGGCGGGCTGAGCATGGCGCGGATCACACTCGACGGCCTCGGCCATGCCTACGCGCCCGACCCGCAGACGCCCGAGGACTGGGCGCTGAAGCAGCTCGACTTCGAGTTCGCCGACGGCGGGGCCTACGCCCTGCTGGGGCCGTCCGGCTGCGGCAAGACCACGCTGCTCAACATCATCTCCGGCCTGCTGACACCCAGCCGGGGCCGGGTGCTGTTCGACGGCGAGGACGTGGCGGGCAGGGGACCGGCTGAGCGCAACATCGCCCAGGTGTTCCAGTTTCCGGTGATCTACGACACCATGACCGTGCGCCAGAACCTGGCCTTCCCGCTGCGCAACCGCGGCGTGCCGGCGGCCGAGATCGCCGCCAAGGTGGCCGAGATCGCGGACATGACCGACCTGACGGAGATGCTGGACCGCCGGGCGTCCGGGCTGACAGCCGACGGCAAGCAGAAGATCTCGCTGGGGCGTGGGCTGGTCCGCGACGACGTCAACGTCATCATGTTCGACGAGCCGCTGACGGTGATCGATCCGCATCTGAAATGGCTGCTGCGCTCCAAACTGAAGGAGCTGCACAGGCGCATCGACCGGACCATGATCTACGTCACCCACGACCAGGTCGAGGCGCTGACCTTCGCCGACCAGGTGGTGCTGATGAAGGACGGCGAGGTGGTCCAGATCGGCACGCCGGTCGACCTGTTCGAGCGCCCCGCCCACACCTTCGTCGGCCATTTCATCGGCTCGCCCGGCATGAACCTGCTGCCCTGCGCCATGGACGGCGGCCGGGCCGTGGTCTGTGGCGCGCCGGTGGAAGCGGAGAACGTCACGGCGGTCACCGCCAATTCCGGCCTGGAACTGGGCGTCCGCCCGGAGTTCGTGCGTTTTGCCGACAGCGGCCTGCCCGTGCGGGTGACCCGGGTCATGGAAGCCGGCCGCTACCGCGTGGTGGAGACGGCGACGCGTGAGGGGCAGATGGTCAAGCTGCTGGTTTCCAACGAGGAGCCGCTGCCCTCGGAGGAAGCGCATCTGGCGTTCGAGCCCGCGCGCACCCGTATCTACGAGAACGGCTGGCTTGCCGGCGGGAGGGCGGCGTCATGAGGAAGACGGTCAACCAGCGCGCCTGGTTCTTCGTGCTGCCGGTCCTCGTGCTGGTGGCCTTCAACGCCATCGTGCCGCTGATGACGGTGGTCAACTACTCGGTGCAGGAGACCTTCGGCAACAACGAGTTCTTCTGGGCCGGCATGATCTGGTTCGAGCAGGTGATCAGTTCGCCGCGGTTCCACGATTCGCTGACGCGGCAGATGATCTTCACCTTCTCCATCCTGGCCATCGAGGTGCCGCTGGGCGTCGTCATCGCGCTGGCCATGCCGCGGCGCGGCTTCTGGGTCTCGGTCTGCCTGGTGCTGATGGCGCTGCCGCTGCTCATACCGTGGAACGTCGTCGGCGCGATGTGGAACATCTTCGCCCTGCCCGAGATCGGCCTGATGGGCTGGGGGCTCAACGAGCTCGGCTTCGACTACAACTACACCCGCCAGCCGACCGCGGCCTGGTTCACGCTGCTGCTGATGGACGTCTGGCACTGGACCTCGCTGGTGGTATTGCTGGCCTATGCCGGCCTTGTCTCGATACCCGACGCCTACTATCAGGCCGCCCGCATCGACGGCGCCAGCCCCTGGGCCATCTTCCGCTACATCCAGCTGCCCAAGATGAAGCGGGTGCTGACCATCGCGGTGCTGCTGCGGTTCATGGACAGCTTCAACATCTATACCGAGCCGGTGGTGTTGACCGGCGGCGGCCCGGGCAACTCGACGACGCTGCTTTCCATCGACCTGGTGAAGATCGCGCTGGGGCAGTTCGACCTCGGCCCCGCGGCGGCCATGTCGCTGATCTACTTCGTCATCATCCTGCTGCTGAGCTGGGTCTTCTACACCCTGATGATGCGGAACGAGGAGTAATGCGATGCGCACGCGCTGGCTGATTCCGACTGTCTACATCGTCTTTCTGATGCTGCCGATCTACTGGCTGCTGAACATGTCGTTCAAGACCACGAACGAGATCCTGGGCGGGCTGACGCTCTGGCCCGAGACCTTCACGCTGGACAACTACCGGGCCATCTTCTCCGATCCCACCTGGTACATGGGCTATGTGAACTCGCTGGCCTATGTCTCGATGAACACGGTGATCTCGGTCGCCGTGGCGCTGCCGGCGGCCTATGCCTTCTCCCGCTACCGCTTCCTCGGCGACAAGCACCTGTTCTTCTGGCTGCTGACCAACCGCATGGCGCCGGCCGCGGTCTTCGCGCTGCCGTTCTTCCAGCTCTATTCGGCGGTCGGGCTGTTCGACACCCACATCGCCGTGGCGCTGGCCCACACGCTGTTCAACATCCCGCTGGCCGTCTGGATCCTGGAAGGCTTCATGTCCGGCGTGCCCAAGGAACTGGACGAGACCGCCTATATCGACGGGCACAGTTTCTGGAGCTTCTTCGTCCGCATCTTCATGCCGACGATCGCCGCCGGCATCGGCGTCGCCATGTTCTTCTGCTTCATGTTCTCCTGGGTCGAGCTTCTGCTGGCCAAGACGCTGACGTCCGTGGAGGCCAAGCCGATCGCGGCGGTCATGACGAGGACGGCCTCGACCTCGGGCTACGAGCTCGGCCTGCTGGCCGCGGCCGGCGTGCTCACCATCGTGCCCGGCGCCTTCGTGATCTATTTCGTCCGCAACTACATCGCCAAGGGCTTCGCCCTGGGGAGGGTCTGAGATGGGCCTGTCGTGGATGGCCTGGACGTGGCCGACCGCCGCCTTCTTCGTCTTCATCGCGCTGGCCATCGCATCGATGGGCGTGTGGGAGTATTTTTCGCCCGGCGGCGCCCCCCGGCGCGGCGTCTTCGGCCTGGACACCACCCGGGGCGACCGGCTGTTCATGACGCTGCTGGGCAGCGCCTTCATCTTCATCGGCTGGATGGCGTTTCAGGGCACGCCGCTCTGGGGCGGACTGGCGATCGCCATCGCCTGGGCGCTGTTCGTGTTCTGGAAGGTCTGAACGCGCGCCGGAATTCGCCGCCGCATTTGAGATAGGTCAAAAGCTCCCCCGGCGGGACATGCTGGACTCGCGTCCGAAAGATCAAGGAGCGAGGCCCCAGACATCATGTCCGCGAACCGAACGGCGCTCATTCTCGCGCACGCCGACAAGCGAATTCCGCGCTATACGAGCTATCCCACCGCCCCTCATTTCGGCCCCGGGGTCACGCAGGACACCTACAGGACCTGGCTCTCCGGGATCCGATCGGGCACCCCGGTTTCGCTCTACGTCCACGTGCCATTCTGCCGGACGATGTGCTGGTACTGCGGCTGCAACACCAGGGCGACGCTGCGCAACGAGCCGCTGGAGCGCTATCTCGACACGCTGGAAATGGAACTCAACCTGCTTTCGCGCGCGCTGCCGTCGGTGCTGCCGCTTAAGCATCTGCACTGGGGCGGCGGCAGCCCCAGCCTCGTCCGCGCCGCACGGTTCCGGGGGATCATGCAGCGCATCCGCCGCAGCTTCGCCTTCAAGCGCGACGCGGAGGTCGCTCTCGAGGTCGATCCGCGCCACCTTTGCGATGAACTGGTCGACGCCATGGCCGAGACCGGGGTCAACCGCGTCAGCCTTGGCGTCCAGACCTTCGACGAGAAGGTCCAGCGGGCGATCAACCGCGTGCAGCCCTTCGAAACGGTTGCCGACGCATTCGCGCGGCTGCGGGCGGGCGGCATCGAGGGTGTGAATGCCGATCTGCTCTACGGCCTGCCGCTGCAGACCGTCGATGGCGTGATCGAGACCACCGACCGGCTGCTCGAGCTTACGCCCGACCGCATCTCTGTCTTCGGCTACGCTCATGTGCCGCACATGAAACCGCATCAACGGATGATCCGCGAGGAAGACCTGCCGGACGCCGCCGGGCGGCTGGCCCAGGCCGACGCCATTGCGGAACGTCTGGTTTCCGGAGGTTACCGGCAGATCGGACTGGACCATTTCGCCCGCGCCGACGACCCGATGGCCCGGGCGCTGGAGAGCGGCCGCCTCAGGCGCAACTTCCAGGGCTACACGACGGACGAAGCGCCCGTGCTGCTCGGCGTTGGCGCTTCCGCCATCGGCAGTCTGCCCGAGGGCTACGTTCAGAACGATGCCGCGACCGAGAACTGGCGCCGGGAGATAATCGACGGGCGTTTCGCCATCGCACGCGGCCTCGCCCTCGACGGCGATGACCGCATGCGCCGGGAGATCATCGAGCGGATCATGTGCGATCTGACGGTGGATCTGGCCGCGCTCGCCGCGGCTCATGGCCGCCCTGCGCCGGAGGCGGACCTTGCCGCCCTGGAGGCCGACGGGATCGTCAGGCGTGACGGCGACCGCATCGTCGTCGCCGAGGCGTTCCGCCCGCTCAGCCGGGTCGTCGCGGCTGCCTTCGACGCCCGTCTGAACCTGGGCCCGGCCCGTCACGCCGTCGCCGTCTGAAACTTCCGGGCGTCGCCGCCCGTTCGGATCGAGGTGGCAATCTCCCCCCGCCCTGCCTACCTGCCCGGGTACGGCCGGAAAGTCGCGGATGGAGAAGAAGACGGCGTGCGGGCTGCGAACATGGAAGGATCGGATGGAACCGCCAGCGCGGTGACGGGAGACGTGATCTCGTGATCGATCTCGCGGGTCTCTCCCTGCCGCTGATCCTCACCGCCTTCGCGGCGGCGGGGATCGTGGTGCTGTTGGCCGGCGCGCGGCTGACGCGGCTGGCCGACCGCTTCGCCGATGTCAGCGGCATCGGGGAGGCGCTGACCGGCGCGGTCTTTCTCGGCCTCATCACCTCGCTGTCCGGCAGCGTCACGTCGGTCTGGACGGCGGCCACGGGGCACCCGGAACTGTCGCTGTCCAACGCGCTGGGCGGCATCACCGCGCAGACCGCCTTCCTGGTGATTGCCGACCTGGCCTACCGGCGCGCCAATCTGGAACACGCGGCCGCCTCGCTGCCGACGATGGTCAGCGGCGCGGTGCTGATCGTGCTGCTGACCATGCTGCTGGCGGCCGAGGCGCTGCCGCCGGTGTCCATCCTGGGCGTGCATCCGGTGACGCCGCTGCTGCTCATCGTCTATGGCCTTGGCATGCGCATCGCTGCAGAAGCGGGTGCCCGGCCGATGTGGGGACCGGCGAAGACAGCCCTCACCAATCTGGACGAGCCTGACGAACCCGAGCGCGGCGGCGAATCCGTGCTTCGCCTTGGCGGCTGGATCCTGCTGCTCGGCGCGCTGGTCGGCGTGGCCGGACTGCTGATCGCGGAGGCCGGCATCGCCATGGTCGAGAAGGCGGGAGTGCGCGAGGGTGTCGTCGGTGCGCTGATGACCGCCATCGCCACCTCGACGCCCGAACTGGTGACGACGGTGGCGGCCGTTCGCCGGGGCGCGCTGACCCTCGCCGTCAGCGGCATTCTTGGCGGCAACGCGTTCGACGTCCTGTTCGCGGCGTTCTCCGATGTCGCCTACCGCCCGGGGTCGATCTACCACGAGATGGCACAGGATCAGCGTCTCATCGTCCTGGTGGCGATCCTGATGACCGCCGTGCTGCTGGTCGGCATGCTGCGGCGGGAGCGCTATGGCCTGGCCAATGTCGGCTTCGAGAGCGTCACCATGCTGGGTCTCTATGTCGCCAGCGTGGCGGCCCTGATTTGGCTGTTCTGAGGAGAGGAGACGTGCACGGACCGGTCTTCCAGAAGGGACATTGCGTACAGCCCCTGATCGAGGCGGAGGAGACCTACGCCGCGATCGAGACGGCCATCGACCGCGCCGAGGACGAGGTGCTGATGGCCTACTGGACACTGACGCCGGATCTGGACCTGGTCACGGACAAGGCGGAGAACTGGGAAGCCCTGCTCAATCGCGCCGTGGAGCGGGGCGTCCGCTTCCGCATCCTGCTTGCCGACTTCGACCCCGTCTTCACACCGACGCTTCACCGCAGCGCCTGGCGCACCTACCGGCGCCTGATGGACCTGTCGGGGCCGGCGGGACGTGCGGATGCGACGGTCCAGGTAATGTGCTCGCAGAACCCCGTCCGGCCCGGACTGCCGGAGATTGTTGCCGGCAACGTCGCCGCGCAGTTCAGGATCGGAAGGCTCATCAAGCGCCTGGCGGCGAGCGCGGACGAAGGCCGTGGCGACGCCGACGCGGCGCGGCGCGCCTTCGCGACGGCGCCCGGTCTCTGGCGGCACATCGCCCGCCGCGGAGCCCGTTTCGTGCGCCGCCTGCCGCGGCCGGCGAACCTGCTGCCCGGCACCCATCACGAAAAGCTCTGCATTGTCGACCGGCGGATGGCCTTCGTGGGCGGACTGGATATCGGAGAGCGCCGCTACGACACGCTCTGCCATGACCGCGAGACGCCCTGGCATGATCTCGCCTGCCGGCTCGAGGGTCCGGCCGTCGCCCTGCTGACGCATCATTTTGTCGATCGCTGGAACGTCGAGCTGGTGGCCTTCAGGGACTTCATGGACGCGTTGCCGGACGTGGACGAGAAGGCAGACGTCAGGCCCGCAGAGCTTCATCCGATGAAGGACGGGGCCGAGGCGGCCGGCGGGGCCGGCGCCGACGGCGAGGTGGCCGTGGCGACCTCCCGTTCCGGCGGCGAGAGCCCCGCGGCGCTGGACGTCGACCGGCGCATCACCTCGATTTCGGCGGCGATCGACGAGATTGTCGGCGCGGCGCGGCGCTTTCTCTACATCGAGACCCAGTATCTCCGCGCCCGGAGCGTGACGGACCGGCTGATCCGGGCGGCGCGGGACAATCCGGAACTGGAGATCATTCTTCTGCTGCCGCTGGCGCCGGACCGGCTGGATCCGGATGGCGGCTGGAGCGCACCGACGCGCCACGGCCACTGGCTGCAGTACCGCAATATCCGCCGTCTGCGCCGGGCGCTGGGCGGGCGCTTCGGCGTCTATACGCTGGTCAGCCGCCAGCCCGTCGACGACGGCGACGCGCCCGAGGACACGGCCCTTGGCGCCAGGGGCGTCTATGTGCACGCCAAGACGATCATCGCCGACGACCGGCTGGCCATGGTCGGGTCCGCCAATCTCAACGGGCGCAGTCTGGAACTCGATACGGAAGCCGCCATTCTCTGGCGGCAGCCGTCAGCGGTGCGCGAGTTCCGCCGCCGGCTCTGGCATCATCATCTGGGTTTCGCCATGCGCGACGGATTCGACCCCGCCCGTCATTCTGCGCTGGCGCTGTGGAACAGGGCAGCTGCGGTGAACATGCGCGCGGGGATTACCGAGCGGCCCGGCTTCGCCATCGCATTCGAGGACCGCCGGGCGCGGCGCAAAGCCCGGCCCTCGCCGTTCGTGCGAAGCCGCTATGTGTGAAGCGGGCGCGTCAGAATAACGCTGACACAGGCCGCCGCCACGGCCTTGCGCGCGGTCGGCGGCTCGCCATCTGCGAAGCTGGAAAGAACAGCAAAGAACCAGGCGAGAGAACCATGGACATCCTTCGAATAATCCTGGCCATCATCCTGCCGCCCCTCGGCGTGTTCCTGCAGGTCGGCCTCGGCCTTCACTTCTGGCTCAACATCCTGCTCACCCTGCTCGGCTATATCCCGGGGATCATCCACGCCATCTGGATCATCGCCAAGAGATAGCCGCCGCCGTCAGGCGGCGTCCGGCGGATCGGGCGAATCGAAGGCCTGGAACTCGGCGCAGGGAATGCGCAGCATGTCGTCCCATACCGGCCGGATGAGATCCCGGTCGGTCTGGCTGACGCTGTAGAGGCTGATGCCGATCGTGTGGTCGACGATGTCGATCGCTGTCGCCAGCGGCAGCACCAGCCGCTCGGCGATCGGGCGGCCGTCGGCGTCTTGCCGTTCGGGGCCTATGGCGCCGTAGAGAATGCAGGGCGTCTCGATCACGCCTCGCCAGCGGCGGATCGCGGCGTCCCTGTGGGCTGGCCCGACCACGTCGCTCAGCATCTGGCCCTTCAGCCGGCCGCCCCAGGCTTCGTTGACGTTTTCTCCGGCCAGCTTGCAGACGAAGTCGTCCCTGTCCGGCAGGTACTGGTAGAGCCAGACATGACGCAGCAGCCGGGGCGCCTGGAAGGGATCGAGCTCGCGCCGGAGCGGCACCAGCGCGCCATGACGGGAACGGTTCCAGAGTTCGAGAAACTCCACGATCTGAGGGCTTGCGCCGGCAAAGCGCGCGCGTATCGGCTCCGGTAATCGCGGCGTGGCTGGCAGCATTGTCCCGCACCACCCCCTTGAATCGCGTTCCGCCGATTATCCGCTGGCGCGCGGTTTCACGCCACCCCTTCCGCACCCGGATCGTACCGGCGGCGATGCCCCTGCGATTCGGCGGCTACGCTTCCGGCACCGAGCGGCGCAGTTCCTCCAGCCAAACGGTGGCCTTGGCGTCCGAAGGCGCGCGCCAGTCGCCGCGGGGCGAAAGCGCCCCGCCGGAGGAGATCTTGGGTCCGTTGGGCAGGGCCGAGCGCTTGAACTGGCTGAACTCGAAGAAGCGCCACAGGAAGCTTTCCAGCCACTTGCGGATCGCAGCCAGGTCGTACTGGTTGCGCGCATCGTCGGGGAAGTCGATGGGCCAGAGGCCCTGTGTCACGTCCCGCCAGGCGTGAAAGGCCAGGAAGGCGACCTTGGAGGGGGGCTGGCCGTAGCGGATCGTGTGATAGAGGAAGAAGTCGTGCAGTTCGTAGGGACCGATCTTGTCCTGGGTGCTCTGCAGTTCCTCCTCCTCGCCCGTGGGCACCAGTTCCGGCGAGATCTCCGTATCCAGGATGGCGTCCAGCACCGCATTCGCCGCATCGTCGAACTGGCTGGTGCGCTCGGTCCAGCGGATCAGGTACTGGATCAGCGTCTTCGGCACGCCGGCGTTGACGTTGTAGTGGCTCATCTGGTCGCCCACGCCGTAGGTGCACCAGCCCAGTGCCAGTTCCGATAGGTCGCCCGTGCCGACGACAAAGCCGCCGCGCTGGTTGGCGAGCCGGAACAGGTAGTCCGTCCTGAGGCCCGCCTGGACGTTCTCGAAGGCGATGTCATAGACCGGCTCCCCTTGCGAGAAGGGATGGCCCATGTCCTTGAGCATCTGCTCGGCGGCTGGCCGGATGTCGATCTCCTCGGCCGTCACGCCCAGCGCGTCCATCAGCTTCCAGGCGTTGCTCTTGGTGCCCGAACTGGTGGCGAAACCGGGCAGGGTGAATCCCAGGATCTTCTTGCGCGGAACCCCCAGCCGGTCGCAGGCCTTGGCCGCGACGATCAGCGCGTGGGTCGAATCGAGCCCGCCCGAGACGCCGATCACCATGCTGCCGCCGCCTGTCGCCTGAAAGCGCCGGCAAAGACCTTCCACCTGGATGTTGAAGGCCTCGTAGCAGTCCTGATCGAGGTGGCTCTGGCGGTTGGGCACGAAGGGGAAGCGGCGGATCGGGCGGATCAGCCCGATGTCGCGGTAGCAGGGCTGGTGCATGAAGGCGATGCGGCGGAATTCGCGTTCGGGGTGGTGCTGGTCGTTGGCCGAATCGTTGAAGGTCTGGTGCCGCATCCGCTCGCCCAGGATGCGGGCGGTGTCGATGTCGGCGATACAGAGCTGTGGCTCGGTGGGAAAGCGCTCGGATTCGGCCATCAGGTCGCCCAGCTCGTAGATCATGCCCTGTCCGTCCCAGGCCAGATCCGTGGTGCTTTCGCCCGGCCCGGCGGCGGAATAGGCGTAGGCCGCGACCGCGCGCGCCGACTGCGACTTGCACAGCATGTGGCGCTCGTCGGACTTGCCGATGGTGATGTTGGAGGCCGACAGGTTGGTCAGGATCGTCGCGCCCGCGAGGGCGGCGGCCGAGGACGGTGGCACGGCGGCCCAGAAGTCCTCGCAGATCTCGATGTGGAAGAAGAAGCCCGCCAGATCCTCGGCCTCGAAGATCAGGTCGCTGCCGAACGGCGCCTCGACGCCGCCGGCCCGGATGGTTTCGTTGCGGATGTTCCGGCCATGGGCGAACCAGCGTTTCTCGTAATATTCGCGGTAGTTCGGCAGGAAGGACTTCGGCACCACGCCGAGCAGCCGGCCGCGCGAGACGGCCAGGCCGCAGTTGTAGAGCCGGCCGCGATGGCGCAGCGGCGCGCCGATCAGCAGCACGGGCGACAGTTCCGCGCTCGCCGAGATGATCTCGGCGATGGCGTCCTCGACCGTGTCGAGCAGCGCCGTCTGGAGGTGCAGGTCGTCGAGCGCGTAGGAGGAGACGCAGAGTTCCGGGTAGATCAGCAGGTCGACGTTCGCCGCGTCGGCCCGCCGGGCTTCCGCCAGTATGGCGTCGCGGTTGAAGCCGACATCGGCGGTCAGCACGCGCGGCGTGCTGGTCGCCACCCGCACGAAACCGTGGCGGTGCATGGCATGGAAATGATCGGGGCCGGTCCGCTCTCTGCTCATTTCAGCATCTCGCTCATCATCGCAATCGCAATCTCTATACACGCCACGCGCACCTGTCCGCGACCGATCGGTCCGAAGTGCTCCTCGCGATGGCGGGTCTCGCGCCCCTTCCGGGCGCAGGCGAAATGCACCAGTCCCTCTTCGTCGTCCACCCCCGCCGGGCCGGCGAATCCTGTCACCGCCATGGCGATGTCGGCCGCGGTTCGACGCATTGCCCCCTCGGCCATGGCGATGGCGGTCGCCTCGGCCACGGCGCCGTGACGCTCAAGGACCGCCGCCGGCACGGCCAGGATGTCGCGTTTCGCCTTGTCCGTATACACCACCAGACCGCACTCGAAGGCGTGGGAGGAGCCCTCGATGTCGGTCAGCAGCGATGCAAGGAGGCCGCCGGTGCAGCTTTCGGCGGTCGCCACCCGCAGTCCCTGGTCGCAGGCGGCGTCCAGGAACGCGTGCACCGCCGCCTCGATGCGGTCGGGCAGGTGGATGGCGAGGATACTGCTCATGGGCCTGTTTCCGGCTCTTCGTTCCCGCCTACTTGGTCACGGCGGGCGCGACCGCACAAGCCCCGAGGTCCGGGCAGGAGAGAGACGCGGAAGCTCAGCGCTTCGGCGTCCTCTGCCGCCGCCGTTGAGGTGACCGGGACTCAGGAACGCGGCGCGGCGACCTCGATCTCGTTGCGAACCCACACCGCTCCGCCTTCCCAGGCGTTCTCGATCGCGGCCTGACGCGCACGCACGGAGTTCACGGTTCCCCCGAGCGTCGCCCGGCCATCCTGCACGACGATTTCCACGTTCTCCGCCAGCACGAAGGGGCTCCACGAAAGCTCGTCGCGAATGGCCGCGGCGATTTCTGCGTCGCTCTTCATCGTCCGCGGCTCCCGGTAGTCGGACCACCAGTCATAGCTCTCGTAGCGGACGTTGTCGGCGTAGAGGTCGCTGACGAAGGGCCTGACATTGTCCCGCACATCCATGTGGTTCTCGACCCGCGCGACGCCGCCCACGCGGCTCGCCGCCTTGTAGGCCTGCGACTGTTCGAAGAAGCTGTCCACGTTGCCGTAGAGACTGACGACGCCGTTGCGGACCTTCACCACGAAATCGCTGGCCTCGACGTCCGGATGCCGGATGAACGCGTTGACGATGTCCTGTTCGAGTTCAGGGTCGCTCATCGGTTTCGAGCGGTTGACGTGCATGCGGTTCTCGACCCGTTCGACGCCGATGATCTTGCCGGCGGCATCGCCCGCGGCCTCCTTGGCCGCGAGATTGTCGACCCCGCCCCGCAGCGTGACGACCCCGTCGTCGACGAAGGTCTCGGTGCCGCCCCGGTCGACGCGGGGATTCGCCATCAGCGCGGACTGAACGGCCTGGCGTATCGCCGCATCGTCCCGCGGCTGGCCCGGCTCCGGATTCGCCGGCGCGCGCCCGTTCTCGGCGAATGCGACCTTCAGTCCGCTCGCGTCGACCCCGGTCACGCCCCGCACATGGGCCTCGGAGACGGCGCGCGCCCGTTCCGCTGCACTGAAGACGTCGCCGCTGAGATGCACGACGCCGTCGGCCACCGCAACGTCGATGTACTCGTCACTGAACAGGGCCGACCAGTCGAGGCGGGCGGTGACGTCCTCGCGGATCTCGCCGTCGGACCGGGTCACTGCCGGTTCGATGGTCAGCGCGTTGGTCACCCCGGTGACGCCGGCGACGCTCATGGCGACGCGTTCGGCCAGCCGCGCTTCCTGCCCGGACTGGACCCGGCCGGACAGGGCGACATGGCCTTCACTGTCGGTCTCGACGTCGATTTCCCAGCTCTCCGTGGCCGGATCGGCGGCCAGCGCGGCGACGACCATGGTGCCGACCCGGTCGGACTGCAGATCCTCCGGCGGATTCACTGTCAGTTCGTTCTCCACCGACTTCACGCCCAGGACCGTTCCCGCGATGGTCTCGGCGCGGCGCTTCGCCAGCAGATCCTGAACGGTGCCGGAGAGAGTCACCACACCATCCTCCGCGGTCGCCTGGATGGTGCTGCTCTCGACGCCCTGCTCGTGGGCGATCTCGTCGGCCACGGCATCGGCCAGGTTGGGATCGTCGATTTCCGCGGCGCTCTGCGGCGCAGATGTTGCGCCGCCCGCCAGCATCGTGGCTGACAGGGCTGTAACGATCAGAGCGGTGCGCGCGCCGCTGAATGTCGGGATCGTTCTCACGGAATCCTCCCAGTGTTCTTCTTCGAATGCGTTCTTCCTGGCGCGGCTGTCATCTGCAGGACGCCGCAGGGGCGGCCGATGGTTCCCGCTGCCTGTAACAATCCGCGACATAACTCCACGAAATCGGCAAACAAGGGCGACACGAGGTCGCCAGATTGATGACAGGCGGCGCGATGCGCCGAACCCATCAACGGAAAGGACCCGAGATGAAGAAATCGATCATTCTGGCCGGCGCGGCGGCGATGCTGCTGACCGGCTCGCTGGCCGTCCAGGCCGGCGGCAAGTTCCGTGCGGACGCCGACGGCGATGGCAAACTGACCCGCGAGGAGATGACGGCCAGTGTCGAGAAGCACTTCGCGAGGCTGGACGTCGATGGCGACGGCCTGATCTCCGGCGAGGAGATGAAGGCGGCCTGGAGCCGACATGCGGAGAAGCGCGGCGACGGCCATGGCGGCAAGCATGGCACGATGGACCCCGACGGTGACGGCACGATCTCGCGCGCCGAGTTCGACGCCCGCGCCGACGACAGGTTCGCCCGCATGGACGACAATGGCGATGGCGTCATCGCTGCTGACGAGATGACGGGCCGCCATGGCAAGCGTGGCGCCAGGATGGACAGCGACGGCGATGGCTCGGTCACCCGCACCGAGTTCGACGCGGCCCGTGCCGAGAAGTTCGCCCGGCTCGACGCCGACGGCGACGGCGCCGTCAGCCGGGAGGAGATCAAGGCCGCCTGGGCAGAACATCACGGCGAGCGGTCCGGCAAGGGCGGCCACGGCAAGCGCGGCATGATGGATTCCGACGGCGACGGCAGCGTCTCGAAATCGGAGTTCGAGGGCCGCGTGCTGGGCTTCTTCGACAGGATGGACGCCGACAATGACGGCGTCGTCACCGAAGCCGAGCGCGAGAGCGCGCGCGAGAACTGGAAGAAGCAGCACCGTCAGTAGGTGCCGCCGGTCAACGGGGGCGGCGGCGCGCCGTCGCCCCCGGACACTGGATTTCCCCGGGCGGCGACCGATCTGATGACAAGCGATAGGCCATGCCGCGCCGGGGGCTCATGAACGACACGAAGCCGCATATCCTGCTCGTCGATGACGAGCGCGCCATCCGGGAGCCGCTCGCCGCCTTCCTGTCGCGCAACGGTTTCCGCGTCACCCAGGCGGCGGACGCGGGTGCGGCCCGCGCGCGGCTTGCCGCCTACGCGGTCGATCTTGTCGTGCTGGACATCATGATGCCGGGCGAGGACGGGCTCAGCCTCTGCCGCCACATCCGGGTCAACGGCGAGTTGCCCGTCGTCCTGCTGACGGCGCGCAGCGACGAGACGGACCGCATCGTCGGCCTGGAGATGGGCGCCGACGACTATGTGGTGAAGCCTTTCAATCCCCGCGAACTGGTCGCGCGCATCCGCGGCATACTGCGCCGCGCCGGCGGCGGCCCGCGGCCGCAGCGGGCGCCGGAGACGGCGAGTTACCGTTTCGGCAACTGGGTGCTGAAGGCCGGCGAGCGGGCGCTCGTCGACCGCGACGGCGTCTCCGTGGCGCTGTCGACCGGCGAATTCAATCTGCTGCTTGCGCTGGTCACGCGCCCGCGCCAGGTGCTGTCGCGCGACCACCTCCTCGATATCACCCAGGGCCGAGAGGCCGGCGCGTTCGACCGCGCCGTCGACAATCAGGTCAGCCGCCTGCGCCGCAAGATCGAGGTGGACCCCCGTAATCCAGAGTTGATCCGTACCGTCCGCGGGGGCGGGTACTCGCTCGCTGCCGAGGTGGAGCGGCTGTGAGACTCGCCCGCCCCAGGACGCTGGCCGCCCAGCTCGCCCTGCTGGTCGCCGCGGCGTTGTTCGTCGCCCAGGCGATCAACTTCGCGCTGCTTTATGGCGAGCGGCGGGAGCGCAGCCTGAACGCCATTAGCGCGCCTGCCATCGCCCGCATACATGATGCGGCCGAACGGCTGCAGCAGGGCGTCGGGGAGCGGCGGGGACCTTTCGGCCGGCGCGTCCGGATCAGCGCCGACAGCGCGGTCGACGCCGCCGCGCCGCGGGAGCCGGCGCTGGAGGCGCGCATCGCCGACGGGCTGGGTGCCCTCGGCGCGAATGTTGCCGAGGTCCGCGTGACCGGGGCCGGCGAATGGCGGGGCAATCCGCGCCGACAGCCGCCCGGGCCGGATGGCGAGCCGGAACCCCGTCAGCTCTATCTGGTCTCGGCGAAGGCCGGACAGGCGCTCTGGATCAACGTGCCGGCGATCGCGCCGCGCGAGGATGACTGGCTGCTGGGGCGCCTGCTGGTGCAGACGGCAGTCATCTATGGCGTTGTGCTGCTGGCGGTGCTCTGGCTCGGCCGTCGCGCGGCCCGCTCCCTGGGCCGGTTGACCGATGCGGCCGCCGGGTTCGGCGCCAGCGGTGGCGGCCGGGAACTGCGCGCGGAAGGACCTGCAGATGTCCGTCGGCTGACCGAGGCGTTCAACGACATGCAGCGCCGGATCGCGGCCATGCTCACCGAGAAGGACCGCATGCTCGGCGCCATCGGCCACGACCTGCGCACGCCACTCGCCTCGCTCCGCCTGCGCGCGGAAAGTGTCGAGGACCCGGAAGAGCGCGAACGCATGATCGCCACCTGCGAGGAGATGAGCGCGACGCTGCAGGACATCCTTACCCTGGCCCGCGTCCACCAGTCGGCGGAAGCACCGACGACCGTCGATCTCTCGGCGCTGGCGGACGCCGTGGCCGAGGATTTCGCCGAACTCGGCGCCGACGTCGTCTTCGAGCCGTCGCCACGCGTGATCGTCTCGCTCCGGCCGGTACTGACGCGCCGCGCGATCCGCAATCTCGTGGAGAACGCGGTCAAATATGGCGGTGGCGCGCGGCTGCGCGTCGCCGCCGGGGTGGAGGCCGCCGTGGTCGAGGTGGATGATGACGGGCCGGGCATACCCGAGTCGCGGCTGGAGGAGATGTTCGGCGATTTCGCGCGTCTCGAAGGTTCGCGCAGCCGCGCCACCGGTGGCGCGGGACTGGGGCTCGCCATCGCCCGCGAGATCGCGCGGGTGCAAGACGGCGACATCGTGCTGCAGAATCGGCAGGGCGGTGGCCTGACGGCGACCCTCCGCCTGCCGGCTGCCTGAGCTCGCGCTTTTTACGCCGGGGAAAGGTCTGGCGCGGCGCGGATTCGACCGGTTTTCGCCGATCGTGAATGTAACCCCTTTGCAAATTATCCTACCCGCGAGTATCTTCCGCTCCGGCGGTCTGATCTTGGGGAGGAGAGGGGCGCGTATCGCTGGGCGCACGCCGGGGCCTCTGGCCCGGCGTGCGCCCCCCGACGCACCCGACGAATTTTCCCGGAACGGATTGCTCCACGGCCCTGCTAGGATATCCACGGGCCGTCGGGATACGGTCAAACAGGGAGGAAAACAAAGATGAAGCACATCCGGAGCATGATCATGGCGGCGGCGGGCGCAGCCATGCTGGGCGGCGCCGCGACGGCGCAGGCCCAGGATCTGAAGATCGCGGTCGGCTTTCCGCCGGGCAGCGCCGCGTTCTACGCGCTGGACAATCTGGCGAAGAACATCGAGGCGAACAGCGACATGAAGGCGAAGGTCTTCGCGCTTTCGCTGCTGAACCTGAAGGAGACGCCGCCGGGCATCCGTGACGGCATCGCCGACATGGGCTTCGTTCTCCCGCCCTATTACCCTGCGGAATACGCGGAAACCAATCTGGCGGCGAATCTTTCCATGCTGGCGACCACCGGCGAGCAGATCGAGAGCCCCGGGACGGCCATGGGCGCAGCCATGACGGAATATGTCTTCCTGCATTGCCCCGAATGCCTCACCGAGCACAAGCGGATGAACCAGGTCTATCTGGGCACCGGCACCAGCCCGACCTACATCCTCCATTGCACGACGCCGATCCGCACGATGGCGGATCTGAAGAACAAGAAATACCGTTCCGGCGCGGCCAATTTCGGCCGCTGGGCCGAGGCGGTCGGCGGCACCAAGGTCTCGGTGCCGGGCAACGATATCTACGAAGCGATGGCCCAGGGCGTCGTGGACTGCGGCATGTTCTCGGCGACCGAGCTGACCAACCTGCAGCTCTTCGACGTGACCAAGTACATCACCACGAAGATTCCCGGCGGCGTCTTCGCCGGCGTTGCGACCAACAACATCAACCGTGACGTCTGGGCCGATCTGACGCCCGAACAGCGCGAAGTGATCTTCAAGGCCTCGGCGCGCTCGAACGCCGACGTGACCTGGAAGTACTACGCCGACGCGAAGCGCAACCTCAACGACGCGCCGGACAAGGGCATCGAGATCATCGAGCCGACCGAGGAAATGGTGAAATTCTCCAATGAATTCGTGGAGAGCGATCTGAAGGTGATCGCCGAACAGTTCACCAATGACTACGGCGTCGACAACGCCCAGGCGAAGATCGAAAAGGTCGCGGAGCTCGTCGACAAGTACAAGAAGCTGACCAAGGACATGGCCGACGATCCTGAGGCCCTGGCCCAGCTCTACTGGGACGAGATCATGTCGAAGGTCGACCTCACGACCTACGGCCTGGACTGAGGCCGAACGGCAGAGGCGGCGGCTGATGCCGCCGTCTCCTGCCGCCGCCCCGGCCAGAACGTCACGAATTCCGGAACCGCAACATGTCTTTCATCGATAGGTGGCTCGCCAGGGCCACGAATCTGACGACGGTCATCGGCGCGATCGCCGTGGTCCTGATGATGATCCACATCACGGTCGACGTGGTGGGCAAGTTCATCTTCTTCCTGCCCGTGCCGGCGACGATCACGCTTGTCTCGAACTACTACATGGTCGTGGTGGCGTTCCTGCCGCTGGCGCTCACCGAACGGCGGAACTCGCACATCTCCGTCGAAGTGCTGACCGAACAGTTCTCGCCGCGCTGGCAGCGTCACATTCACGGCTGGACCTGCCTCTACTCGGCGGTGATCTTCAGCCTGCTGACCTATCGCAGCCTGTTCGACGCGCTCGACAAGTACGATCTCGGCTCCTTCATCATGGAGCAGAGCACCAAGGTGCCGATCTGGCCCGGCCACTTCCTGCTGCCGCTGGGCGCGGGACTGATGGTCCTGATGCTGCTGCTCCGTTTCGCCAGCTATCTTTCCGGCCGCCCGCAGCCTGGCGGGTCCGAAAACATCGTCGCCGAATAGGAGGCCGCCCTGTCTGACGTCCAGATCGGATTCGCCGGAATCGGCATCCTGCTCGCTCTCATCGCCCTGCGCGTGCCCATCGGGGTCTCGCTGATCGGCGTGTCCTTCTTCGGTATCTGGGTTCTGGTCGGCGATCGCGCCGCCTGGGGTTCGCTGGGGGTCATTCCCTACAGCTTCGCCGCCTCCTGGCATCTCAGCTCGGTACCGATGTTCCTGCTGATGGGCTTTCTCTGCTACCATGCCGGCCTGACCAAGGGCATGTTCGACGCCGCCCGGATGTGGCTGTCGCGGTTGCCCGGCGGTCTCGCCATCGCCACCGTCTTCGGCGCCGCCGGCTTCGCCGCAGTCACCGGATCCTCGGTCGCCTGCGCCGCCGCCATGGGCCGGATCGCGGTGCCGGAGATGATGCGTCACCGCTACGCGCCGTCGCTGGCCACGGGCACGGTGGCCGCAGCCGGCACCATCGGGGCGCTGATTCCGCCATCGATCCTGATGATCCTCTACGGCATCATCGCCGAAGTGCCGATCAGCCAGCTCTTCCTGGGCGGCGTCGGCGCCGGTCTGCTGACGACCTTCGGCTACATCGCGGTGATCGTGATCCGCGCCAAGCTGAACCCCGAACTTGCGCCGCCGCTTCACGAGGAAGTCACCTTCCGCGACAAGATCCTGGCATTGCGGGAAACCTGGCCGGTGTTCCTGCTGATGCTCGGCGTCTTCGGCGGTCTGTTCTCCGGCGCCTTCACCCCCAGCGAGGCCGGCGCCGTCGGCGCCGCGCTGGCGACCATCATCGCGGCGATGAAGGGTTCGCTCACCTGGGCCAGCTTCCGCGACGCGCTGGTGGAGACGCTGCTGACCTCGGCATCGCTGTTCATCATCGCCATCGGGGCCTCCATGCTGACACGGTTCCTGGCGTTTTCCGGCGCCGGCGACTACCTGTCCGACAGCGTCTCGGCCATCGGCGCGGATCCGCTGATGCTGCTGATCGGCATCTCGCTGATCTATCTGCTGCTGGGGATGTTCCTGGAGCCGATCGGCGCGATGCTGCTGACCCTGCCGATCCTGCTGCCGATTCTGGACACGGCCGGGTTCAGCCTGATCTGGTTCGGTGTGCTGCTCACCAAGTTCCTGGAAATCGGGATGATCACGCCGCCCATCGGCCTGAACGTCTTCGTCATCAAGGGAGTGGTGGGCGACCTGGCGTCGACGGGGCTGATCTTCCGCGGCATCGCGTGGTTCCTTGTGGCGGATCTGTTCGTCGTCGTCGCCCTCATCGCGTTCCCCGAGATCATTCTCTACCTGCCGAACCTGCTGGGCTGAGAGGGAGAGAACGGACATGCGGATATCGAGCGCGCGCGTGGGGGAGAAGCTCGGAACGATCGAATCCGAGCTGACACCGAGGCGCCTCCTGGCCTATTCGGCCGGACTGGAATTGGGCGACGACTGCTATCTGGACGACGCCCGGCCCGGCGGGGCGGAGATGATGCCGGCCATGTGTGCGGCCATCGAATGGCCGCTGGCCGATGGCGTTCGGATCTCCGAACTGATCGGCGTGACCCTGGCCCAGTATCGAAAGGTCGGTGTCCACGCCGAGCAGGACAGCCGCTATCACCGTCCGCCCCGCATGGGCGAGACCCTGACGACCACGGGCTGGCTGGAGGTACTGCGTCAGACCCGGGCCGGCGTGCTGATGACCTGCCGCTACGACACCGTGGACGGGGAGGGCGCGCCGGTCTTCACCAGCTACAATTCGGGCATGTTGCGCGGCTGGGAGCTGGACTGCTCCCGCGCCGGCGATTCCGCCGCCGGCGCGCTGCAGCCGGCCGCTCTCGACGAAGGGCAGGTGGCGAAGACGGATGTGCCCGTCGCCCGCCACCTGCCGCACATCTACTCCGAGGGCGGGCCGATCTGGAACCCGATCCATACCGAGCGGCTGGTTGCGCTGGCCGCTGACCTTCCCGATATCATCCTGCACGGGTCGGCCACCTGGGCGCTGGCAATGGACCGGGTGATCCGGGCTCATGCCGGCGGCGACCCCAGGCGGCTGAAGCGCTTCGCCTGCCGGTTCACGGGCATGGTGATCCCCGGGGAGACGATCACCGTCCGCCACCGCGCGGCGGGCGACGGGATAGAGTTCGACACGGTCAACGCCGACGGCCGCCCGGTGCTCTCCTGCGGCGTCGCGGAACTGCATTCCGTCTGAGCGCCCCCCGTCCGACAATGACTGGAGCTGATTGACGATGAGCATCGACATCCAGACCGAGCCGGCCGACGCGTCAGCGGAGACCGCCGATCCGCGCATCCCGCCGCGCGACGACGTCGTCGTGCGCAACCTGATCGAGCGCTGGAACCGCGAATGCCCCGACAAGGCCTTCGTGGTGTTCGAGGACGGCGCGAACTGGACCTATGCCGAACTGCGCGAGAAGGTGCTGCAGACGGCGCTCGGCCTGCAGCAGATGGGTGTGCGTCAGGGCGATCACGTCATTGTCTGGCTGCCGAACTCGCCCGAGAACCTGCGCCTCTTCCTGGCGCTGAACTATCTCGGCGCGGTCTATGTGGGGATCAACACCAGCTATCGCGGCAACCTGCTGGCCCATGTCGTCAATATCTCCGACGCCCGGCTGATCGTGGCACACGCGGATCTGGCGCCGCGGCTGGCGGAAATCGACACGGCGAAGCTGGAGCGACTGATCGGCGTCGCCGGGACGGCGGAGATCGAAGGGCTGGATTGCCGCGCCTATGCAGACGTCCTGTTGCCGGAGAAGGGGACGATTGCGGCGCCCGAGCGCACCATCGAGCCCTGGGATCCGCATCAGATCATCTTCACGTCCGGCACCACCGGGCCGTCGAAGGCGGTGCTGTGCTCCTATCTGCACCTCTATTCCAACGCGGGGCCGGAGAGCTGGCCCTGCGTCACCGGCGAGGACCGCTATCTGGTGAACCTCCCGATGTTCCACATCGGCGGTTCCGGCATCACCTACAACATGCTGGTGCGCGGCGGCTCGATCACGCTGGTGGACCGCTTCGACACCGCCTCCTTCTGGGACGTGATCCGGAAGACGGAGACGACGGCGACCTTCCTGCTGGGCGTGATGGCGCAGTTCATCGAGAAGCTGCCCGAGACGGAGAACGACGCGGACAATCCGCTGCGCGTGATGTTCATGGTGCCGCTGGCGGGCGACATCAGGAAATTCGCCGCGCGCTTCGGCGTCGAGGTCTACACGATCTTCAACATGACCGAGGTCTCCACGCCGATCTTCTCGGAGCCGAACCCCGAGATCCGCGGCACCTGCGGCAAGGCCCGCGCCGGTGTCGAGGTCCGGCTGGTCGACGACAACGACTGCGAGGTGCCGGTCGGCGAGATCGGCGAGATGATGATCCGCACCGACCGGCCATGGGCCATGAACTCGGGCTACTACAACAACGCGGAGGCGACGGCGAAGGCCTGGCGGAACGGCTGGTTCCACACCGGCGATGCCTTCCGCATGGACGGCGAGGGCAACTTCTACTTCGTCGACCGCATGAAGGACGCCATCCGCCGGCGCGGCGAGAACATCTCGTCGTTCGAGGTGGAAGCCGAGGTCGGCGCCCATCCGGCCGTGCGGGAAGTCGCGGCGATCGCCGTGCCCAATGAGATGAGCGAGGACGAGGTCATGGTGGTCTGTGCGCCCGTCGAGGGCCGCGAGATCGACCCGGTGGAGCTGATCGAGTTCCTGAAACCGCGCATGGCCCACTTCATGGTCCCGCGCTATGTCCGCGTGGTCGCCGAACTGCCCAAGACGCCGACGGCCAAGGTCCAGAAGGCGGAGTTGCGCAAGGAAGGCGTCACTGACGACACCTGGGACCGGGAGGCCGCCGGCATCCGGCTGAAGGGCGACCGGTTGGCGCGCGCATCCTGATTACCACATGGTGAGACTCCAGCCGCCTTCGTGAGCCTCGAACCGGTCACGATGCGGTGGCATGAAGGCGCCGGCGGGCGATCCCGTCCGCCGCGCAACCGATGGAGCGAGCCATGTTGTTATCGACATTGAGAGCGGGCGCCGCCGGCGTCGGGCTGATCGTGCTGACTCTTGCCCCGGCCGCGATGGCGCAGCCTCAGGAGCGGGAGCCGGGCAAACTGCACATTTCCGTCGAGGGCACGGCCAGCGCCGTGCCGGACGTGGCGCGGGTTTCCGCCGGCGTGGTGGCGGAGGCCAACAGCGCCAGCGAGGCGATGACGGAGCAGCGCGCTCGGATGAACCGCATTGTCGCGACGGTTCGCGATTCGGGTGTCGACGAACGCGATATCCAGACCGCCGGCATCAGCCTGTCGCCGATCTACCACCGCAATCCCGAGCGCAGCAGCCCGCGGATCAACGGCTATCGCGCCACGAACCGGGTGAACATCACGGTGCGTGACCTGAAAAAGGTCGGTGCAGCGCTCGACGCCCTGGTGGCCGCGGGCGCCAATGACATCGGCAACATCTCCTTCGCCTTCAGCGAACAGGAGCAATTGCTGACCGAGGCGCGCACGAACGCGGTCGCGGCGCTGGAGGCGCGCCGGGATTTCTACGCCCGCACGGCCGGGCTGAAGATCGGCCGGCTGCTCAGTCTCTCCGAATCCGGCGGCATGCGCCCGCCGCGCCCGATGGAGTACGCGATGCGCGCCGAAGCGATGGATTCGGCGCCGACACCCGTCTCGCCGGGCGAATCCGAAGTCAGCGTCGGTCTGAGTGCGGTCTACGAGATCGAGGAATAGAAGAGCCGTGGGGGCGCGGCTGGCGGCTTCGCGAGCCGTCCCCCACAGCGAGCCCGTCAGCCGAGTTGCTGGCGCAGCTTGTACTTCAGGATCTTGCCGCCGACGGTGGTCGGGAACTCCTTGACCGGGACGATCCGTTTCGGCGTCTCGAAGCCGGCCAGGCGTTCGCGGCAGAAGGCGATGATGTCCTTCTCGTCGAGTTCCTTGCCGTTTGCCGGGATGATGCACGCGGTCACGGCTTCGCCCCAGCGGTCGTCAGGCAGGCCGATCACCGCCGCGCGCTCGACCGCCGGATGCTGCTGCAGCACCGATTCCACGCGGATCGAGGAGACGTTCTCGCCGCCGGATTTCACGATGTCCTTGTAGCGGTCGACCATGATCCGCAGTTCGTCGGTCTCGTCGAAGACGAAGCTGTCACCCGACCGGAACCAGCCATATTTCAGCGATTCCTTCGTCGCCTCCAGATCCTTGTAGTAGCCGGAGAAGATCGCCGGCGAGCGGTAGACCGCCTCGCCCTGCACGCCGGGCTGGCCGCGCAGGTCGTTGCCCTCCTCGTCCATGATCGTGGACGCCAGGATGGGCGCCGGCAGGCCCACATGGTTCACCGCCGGCGCGTTGCGCATGTAGACGTCAAGGTGCCGGTCGATGACGAACTTGTGGCACGGCACGCATTCGGTCTGGCCGATGATCTCGAAGAAGGTCGCATCCGGCGAACACATCTTGCGGAAGGCGGCGAGCGAGCCCGGCGCCATCGGCGCCCAGCCGTAGTACATCACCGTGATCGAGGAGAGGTCGTAGGACTTGGGGTTGTCCTGACAGGCCCGGATCATATCCTCGACGAACTGCGGCGAACCGCCGAACAGGCAGGTGATGCGTTCCCGGGTGATGGCGCCGGCCATGTTGTGGCCCTCGGGCTTGCGGCCCATGACCACGGTGCCGCCGCAGAGCAGCGGCGAGAACATGCAGATCTGGTCGCCGATGTGAAAGATCATCGGCGTGAAGACGCCCTGGCGAAGATCGGATTCGTGCGCCAGACCGCGGGTGATCGACAGCGCGTAGCTGTAGGCGCACATGTAGGTATAGGTGTGGGAGATCATCACCGCCTTCGGCGCGGCCGTCGTGCCGGAGGTGAACAGGATCTGCCAGATATCGTCGCCGTGGATCCTGACGTCCGGCTCGTCGGCGGTCTGCTTCTCGATGAACTGATCGAAATTGGGCGTCTCGCCGTCCTCCGGTCCGCCGATCAGCATGATCGGCTTCACGCCGGCGGCGTCGAATGCGCCGGACAGCTTTTCCCAGAGCAGAGCGTCGACGATGGCGCACTCCGCGCCCACCCGCTTCAGCGCGTCGGTGATCACGTCGGGCGCCATCATGGCGTTGACGGGTGCGGCGACCATGCCGGCCTTGCCGATCGCGACCTTGGAAAGCCATGCCTCGTTGGAGTTGTCGCACAGCATGGCGACGACGGTCGCACGCTCCAGACCCTTGTTCAGCAGACCGTTGGAGATACGGTTCATCAGGTCGTTGGCTTCGCGGTAGCTCAGCCGGGCATGCGCCGGATTGATGGTCGCGTCCGGCGTGGCGACCAGCGCCGTCTTGTGCGGGTCGTTCCATGTATAGCGTTCGATGATGTCGCCCACCGAAACGCGGTTCCAGCGCTGGTCGTTGCGGCGGTTGTGGAAACTCTCGACGTCGAATTCCATCGTATGGAGCGGGTTCATCGGATTCATCGGGGCCTGTGCCTCCTTGGTCTGCGCCGCCTGCCGGCATCACCTGCGGCCGGCGTGCGGCGTTGGTTCAGCGGTTGCTGTAAGCGTCGTGCAGGGCGAGAACCTGCTGCGCCTGCTTCAGGTGCGGGATGTCCAGCATCTTGCCGTCAAGACCGACCGTCCCGGCGTCCGGTTGCGCCGCGAAGGCGTCCACCACGCGGCGGGCGAAGTCGACGTCCTCGGTGTCGGGCGTGAAGCTCTCGTTGATCGGCGCGACCTGGGCGGGATGGATGGCCATGCGGCCGGTAAAGCCCTCGCGCTGGGCCTCCCGGGAGGATCGGCGCAGCGCCTCCTCGTCGCGGAAGTCGGTGGCCACCGTCTCCAGCGCCTGCACGCCGGCGGCCTTCGCGGCCAGCAGACAGAGCGAACGGATGGTGCGGTAGGTCAGCGCCCAGCGTCCGTCAGGCGCCATGTTGGTGGTGGCCCCGATGGCTGTCGAGATATCCTCCGCACCCCAGGTCAGACCCAGCAGGCGGGTGAGGCCCGCGTCGGCGAAATCGCCCAGGGTGAACGGCGCGCGAGCCGTTTCGGTCGCCACGGGAATGATCCGGATCGAACCCGGGTCGACGCCATCCCGCGCCTCCAGCGCGTCCAGGTAGTGGCCGAGCTGGCGGACATCGTCCGGGCCGTTGGTCTTGGGCGCGATGATGCCATCGGGCCTGCCCTTCACGATGGCCGCGAGATCGTCGAGCACGAACTCGGTGTCGAGCGGATTGATGCGCACCCAGAGTTCGGGGCCTTCCGTCCGCCGCTGGGCCAGCATCGCCAGCACGGTCTCCCGCGCGCCCGGCTTCTTCGCCGGCGAGACCGAATCCTCCAGATCGAGGATCAGGGCGTCCGCGCCGACATCGTGCGCCTTGGCGAATTTCTTCTCGCTGTCGCCGGGGACGAACAGCATGGAGCGGAGCGGGGCCTCCGTCATGACGGCTTCTTCAGCATCATGCCGGCGCGCTTGCAGTGGGCGACCAGGGTGCCGTCCTGCTTGTAGGCGCGGTGCAGGAAGGTGACGATGCCGCGGTCGCCCTTGGACTTGCTCTCGCGCATGTCGACGATCTCTGTCTCGACGCGGATGGTGTCGCCATGGAACAGCGGTGCGGGGAACCGCACTTCGTCCCAGCCGAGATTGGCGGCGGTCGTCCCCAGCGTGGTGTCGCCCACGGAGATGCCGACCATCAGCGCCAGCGTGAAGCCGGAATTGACGATGCGCTGACCGTATTCCGTATGCTCCCTGCAATACTCTTCATCGAGATGAAGCAGCGCCGGGTTGTGCGTGATCGCCGTGAACCAGACATTGTCGGTCTCGGTGATCGTGCGGCGGATCGGGTGCTGGAACACCATCCCGATCTCGAATTCGTCGTACCAGAGTCCAGCCATTCGTCTTCTACCTCCCCAGATCAAGACGCTGTTTCGGATGGGGAGGAAAACAAGCACAAACTGGCGCGCGACGCCAGTTGATCCGCGATGCGTTCACATTCGCGCGCGGCGCGTTGCCGGGCGGGCGCTTGCCGCCCACCTTCAGGCGGAGCGTTCCGTCGGAGCAATGGAGATCGATCATGAAACGGATTCTCGCCGCCGCCGTCCTGGCGCTCGGCCTCTTCTGGCAGACCGGGGCCGCGATCGCCCATCATGGCTGGGCGTGGACGACAGGCGGCAACATCGATCTGACCGGCGTGATCACCGAGGCCGAGCTGGGTAATCCGCACGGGGTGCTCACGGTCGACGTCGAGGGCGAGACCTGGACGCTGGAGGTGGGCCAGCCCTGGCGCAACGAGCGCGCCGGCGTGAAGGACGGCGATCTGGCGCCCGGCGCGGAGATCCGCGCCATCGGCGAACCGGCGGCCGACAAGTCGGAGAGGCTGCTGAAGGTGGAGCGCTTCTGGCTCGGCGAGACCGAGTACGTGCTCTATCCCGACAGGAACTGAGCGCGCGTGGAGACGGCGCTCCAGGCGCTCGAGGGCGCCGGCTTCGCGCAGTACTTCCGGTCGGCGCGCTGGGGCTATGCGGCGCTGAACGCAGGCCACATTCTCGGCTTCGCCCTGCTGGTGGGCGCGATCGTGCCGCTCGACCTGCGGCTGCTCGGATTCTGGCGGTCCGTCGAGCGGGCCTCGCTGGTCCGTGTCCTGGTACCCACCGCCGCGGCAGGATTGGCCCTGGCCGTCATCGCCGGTTTGCTGCTCTTTTCCGTCCGGGCGGGCGAGTACGCGGATCTGGCCGTCTTTCGCGTCAAGCTGGCGCTGATCCTGGCCGGCGTAATTGCGGCGCTGCTCGCCCATCTCCGCCACGGCTTTCTGCTGCAGGTTGCGTCCGACGCGACGCTCCGCCGTCATGCGCTGCTGTCGATGGTCTGCTGGCTGGGCGCCCTGGTCTGCGGGCGGCTGATCGCATTCATGGGCGATTGAACCCGACGTGCTGGACGCGGACCCGTCCGCCTGATCCAATCGGTGGCGCAAATCGCAAAGGGGGAGGGCAGACCACATGCGTCTTGACAGGCCGCGGATCGAACCGCTGAAGGACGAGGAGTTCACCGAGGAGCACAAGGACGCCCTCGGTTATTTCCTGAAACAGGGCTGGGTGCTGAACATCTTCCGCACGCTGGTGCGGGCCCCGCGCGCCTTCAAGCGCTTCAACGTCTGGGGCGGCTATGTGCTCTCGGAGCGCAACGACCTGCCGCCGCGGGAGCGCGAACTGATCATCCTGCGCACCGGCTGGCTCTGCAAGGCGGGCTATGAATGGGGCCAGCATGTCGAGATCGGCCGCGACTGCGGCCTGACCGACGCTGAGATCGAACGCATCAAGCAGGGGCCCGACACGCCGGAATGGACGCCGCTGGAGCGGGCGCTGCTGCAGGCCACGGACGAACTGGTCACCGACCACTTCATCACCGACGCGACATGGCAGGCGCTGTCCGAATTGACCGAAAAGCAGCGCATGGACGTGGTCTTCACCGTCGGCCAGTACACCCAGGTCTCCATGATCCTCAACAGCTTCGGGATCCAGCTCGACGCGGGCATGGAACTGGATCCGGACCTGAGAAAGCGATGAGCGTCGCCGGCCGTCTGGAGGGCCGGACGGCCATCGTCGTCGGCGCAGGGCAGACGCCGGGCGAGACCATCGGCAATGGCCGCGCCATTGCCGTTCTGTTCGCCCGCGCCGGCGCCGAAGTGCTCTGTGCCGACCTCCACCTCGACCGGGCCGAGGAGACCACGGCGCAGATTCGCGAGGAAGGCGGCAAGGCAGCGGCCACCGCCGTCGACGTGCGCGACCGCGGGTCCTGCGCGGCGTTGATCGCGGACGCGGCGGCGCGCTGGGAGAGGATCGACATCCTGGTCAACAATGTCGGCATCGGCGGCGGTGGCGACGCCCCGGCGCACCGGGCGGACGCGGACGCGCTGGACCGCATCATCGACGTCAATCTGAAGGGCGCATGGCGGACTATCGCCGCGGCCGTGCCGGCCATGCGGGAGAAGGGCGGCGGCGCCATCGTCAATATCTCCTCGCTGGCCGCCCGGGCCGGCGGGAACATGGTCGCCTACGAGATGTCGAAGGCCGGCCTCGACCGGCTGACCGCCCATGTCGCCCTTTCCAACGCGAAATACGGCATACGCTGCAACGCCGTGGCGCCCGGCCTGATGGACACGCCGATGGCGATCACGGGAACGGCGGCGGCGCTGGGCGTCCCGGCCGAGGAGGTGCGCCGGGCCCGGAACGCCCGCGTGCCGCTCGGCGGGCGCATGGGCACGGCCTGGGACACGGCCCACGCGACCTTGTTCCTGGCTTCCGACGAGGCGCGCTTCGTCACCGGCGCGGTGGTGCCGGTCGACGGCGGCGGAGGACTGCGCTCCACCTGAGGCCGGAGAAACGGAAAGGGGCCCCGCCGGGCGAAACCCGGCGAGGCCCCGTGTCCTGACCCGGTCAGGCGGCGGTTACGCCGCCTGCGGGAGGCTCTTCTGCTTGCCGCCGTTGATCTCGATCTGCCGGGGCTTCTCGGCCTCCGGGATCTCGTTGACCAGATCGATGTGCAGCAGGCCGTTCTCCATCTTGGCGCCGGTCACCCTGACGGTGTCGGCCAGATGGAAGCGGCGGGTGAAGGCGCGGCGGGCGATGCCGCGGTAGAGGAACGAGGTCTGCTCGCTCTCTTCCTGGCGCTCTTCCACCTTGCCGCTGACGGTCAGCGTGCGGCCTTCCTGGGTAATGTCGATATCGTCTTCGCCATAGCCGGCCACGGCCAGGCTGATGCGGTAGTCGTCGTCGCCGGACTTCACGATGTCATAGGCCGGAAAGACCGGACCTTCGTTGGAATTGAAGGCGACGTCGAACAGCCGGTCGAACCGGTCGAAGCCGACGGAATTGCGGAAAAGGGGGGTAAGATCAAAGGTGCGCATTTCACATCCTCCATTCGAAGCAATGCGTCTCAGCACGACACCCCGGCTCGCGGGGTGACCAGTCTGTCCACCGGCCCGGATGCTCCGGCGCCGGCAGGGTTCGGGAAGGATTCCCGTGGCGGGACATCGCTTCCGGAAGCGGATATGTGGTGGCTTCGCCGGGGTTCAAGAGTTTCCAGCGCACAAAAAAGCCCGCCGGTGCGGACCGGCGGGCTTCTCTCGCAACCCCTTGGCGGGGCTGAATGATTCGAAGGCTACTTGATGCCGAAATTGGCGTAGCGGGCACGGAATTTGGCGACCTGACCCTTGTCGAGGACGCGCTGCTGACCGCCGGTCCAGGCGGCATGGCTGGAGGGATCGATCTCCAGCACCATGGTGTCGCCCTCGCTGCCCCAGGTGGAGCGGGTCTTGTAGGTCTCGCCGTTGGTCAGCTGGACCGTGATCTCATGGTAGTCGGGATGGATATCGGGCTTCATCGCTGGGCCTCGGTTTCTCTGCCGCCGCAGCGGCGCGGCGCATGCTCGGTTGTTCGGAAGCGGGGCTTATAGCGAAGCCGCGGCAGCGGGGCAAGTGGGCAATGTCCCCGCCGTTCGCTCTCCCTTGAAGGGCGCGGCCCGTTCGCTATGATCCGCCGGCCTTGCCCCAGTGGCGGAATCGGTAGACGCGACAGACTCAAAATCTGTTTCCGGCAACGGAGTGCCCGTTCGAGTCGGGCCTGGGGCACCATCATCCTCGCCCGCGCGGCTGCGGCGGGCGGACAGCGGCGCGGGAGGCAGACATGATCGTCGGCACGCCGAGGGAGATCAAGAATCACGAATACCGCGTCGGCCTGACGCCCGAGAGCGCGGCCGAACTGGTCAGGCACGGCCACCGGGTGCTGATCGAGCGCGGCGCCGGCGACGGAATCGGCGCCCATGACGCCGAATACGAGGCCGCGGGCGCGGCGCTGGTCGACGACGCGGCGCAGATCTTTGCCGAGGCCGACATGGTCGTGAAGGTGAAGGAGCCGCAGTCGGCGGAGCGGGCCATGCTGCGCGGCGGCCAGATCCTGTTCACCTATCTCCACCTCGCGCCCGACGCCGACCAGACCCGCGACCTCGTGGCCTCCGGCGCCACCTGCATCGCCTATGAAACTGTCACCGACCGTCATGGCGGCCTGCCGCTGCTGAAGCCCATGAGCCAGGTCGCGGGCCGCATGTCCGTGCATGCCGGCGCCAATGCGCTGGAAAAGGCCCATGGCGGCCGCGGCGTCCTGTTGGGCGGCGTGCCCGGCGTCATGCCCGGCAGGGTCACCATCATCGGCGGCGGCGTGGTGGGCTTCAACGCCGCGCAGATGGCGGCCGGCCTAGGCGCGGACGTCACCATTCTGGACCGCAGTCCCGAGGTGCTGGAGCGCCTCGGCATCCATTTCGAGAACCGGGCCAAGACCCGCTTCTCCAACGCCCACAATCTGCACGAATGCGTCACCGAGGCCGATCTGGTCATCGGCGCGGTGCTGATTCCCGGCGCCACAGCGCCGAAACTGGTGACCCGCGAAATGCTGGGCGACATGAAGCGCGGCGCGGTGCTGGTGGACGTCGCCATCGACCAGGGCGGCTGCTTCGAGACATCCCGCCCCACGACCCACGCCGATCCGACCTACGTGATCGACGAGGTCGTTCATTACTGTGTGGCCAACATGCCCGGCGCGGTGGCGCGCACGTCCACCTACGCGCTGAACAACGTCACCCTGCCGCACACGCTCAGGATTGCCGACGACGGCTGGAAGCGGGCGCTGAGCGACGATCCCTGCCTGGCCGAAGGTCTGAACGTCTGGAACAACCAGGTCACCTGCCAGCCGGTTGCGGAGAATCTCGGCTATCGGCACGTGCCGGTGGCGCGCGCCCTCAACGCCTGATTCCGTGGCCCGTCGACCGGGCCGGCGAGATTGCATCTTGATATTGCGAATTGTTTGCAATAAAGAATCGCCAGCAAGTCGTATGAAAGGCGTGGGGGAGAGCAGTCATGTTCATCGCAATGAACCGCTTCAAGATCGTCAAGGGCGAGGAAGAGGCCTTCGAGCAGGTCTGGCGGGAGCGCGACCGGCACCTCGACCAGGTGCCCGGCTACAAGGAGTTCCAGCTTCTGAAGGGACCGGAGGAGGAGGATCACACCCTCTATGCCTCCCACACCGTCTGGGCCTCGCGCGAGGCCTTCGAGGCGTGGACGAAGTCGGAGGCGTTCCGCAAGGCTCACGCCGGCGCCGGCGATCGGCGCGGCCTCTATATCGGCCATCCGATGTTCGAGGGCTTCGAGGTGGTGCTGGATGGCTGACCCTTCCGCCTCCTGCCGGCGCCCGCCGACAGGCGGAACCGGCGCCCAGGGCCGCCCGCGCTTCCGCAGCGAGGACCTGCTGGGCGATGCCAGCGAGATCGAGATCGACCATGGCGGCGAGGTCTACCGCCTGCGCCGCACCCACAGCGGGAAGCTGATACTGACGAAATAGACCGCGGGACGCGCCTGTCCCGCACGGAACCGGATCCACGCCAGCCACCAAGGCCGACCGCCCAGGCAGCCAGCTTCAGGGATTCCGTCTCAAGACACTTGAGAGGAACCAGACATGCTGCCGAGACCATCAACCCTTGTTTTGCTTGCCGCGTTGACGCCGGCCGTCGGGCTGACCCAGGAAACGCCGGCGGAAGCGCCGGGATCGACCGAGAGCGAGAAGGTCGCGAGCGGGGAAGGCCAGGGCGAACTGGTGCTGCCGCCGATCTCGGTCACCGCGACCCGGACCCCGATCGAGGCGTTCGAGTATCCGGGCATGGTGACCGTCATGCCGCAGGAGGAGATCGACCTGCGCCAGGCCTCCTCGCCGGACGACCTGCTGAATTTCATCCCCAATGTCGAGTTCACCGGCGGGCCGCGCCGCACCGGCGAGACGCCCAGCATCCGCGGCTTCTCGGGCAGCGACATCGTGGTCCTGATCGATGGCGCGCGCCAGAACCTCAACGCCGGCCATGACGGCCGCTTCTTCATCGACCCGATGATGCTGCGGGAGGTCGAGGTCCTGCGCGGACCCGCCTCGGCGCTCTACGGCTCGGGCGGCACGGGCGGCGTCATCGCCTTCCGTACGCTGAGGGCCGAGGACGTGCTGGAGGAGGGCGAAACCGCGGCGCTCCGGCTCTCGGCGGGCTATCAGGATGTCGATGACGAGGAGCTGTTCGGCGTCGCCAGCTTCACCCGACCGACCGAGAACTGGGATCTGACCGCCAGCCTGGTCTACCGCGATCCGGGCACCATCCGTCTGGGCGACGGCAGCGAGCTGAGGCGCGCGGACGACGACATTCTGAGCGGCCTGTTCCGGTCGTCCTACGACGCCGGCGGCGGCCACGAGCTGGAACTCTCCCTGCTGCATTTCCGTAATGACGCAACCGAGCCCAATGTCGGCCAGGGCGCGGCCGGCGCCGACGAGGTCGACAAGGACATCACCAACGACACGGCCCGTCTGAGCTGGCGCTACGACGCGCCGGACGATCCGCTGATCGATCTGGACGCGCAGCTCTACTACACGCGTTTCCGCATCGACGAGACGCGTCTGGACAACGCCGGCGCCGGCGCGCAGGGCGACGAGCTGAAGCGCGACGTGGACACGCTCGGCTTCCGCGCCGACAACCGCTCGGCGCTGGACTGGATCGACGACGGCGCGGTGACCTTCGTCTACGGGCTCGAGGGCTATCGCGACGTCCAGGACGGCGCGGAGAACGGCGGCGAGCGCGACGGCGTGCCGGATTCGACGAACCTGTTCGGCGGCGTCTTCGGGCAGGCGGAATTCCGCTTCTACGAACCCTTCGGGGCGGGCACGGGGGATTTCGTCCTGCTGCCCGGCATGCGCTTCGACTATTTCCGCTCCACCAGCGCTATCTCAAGCGACGTCACCGATGTCGCGCTGTCGCCGCGCTTCGGCGCGACCTGGTTCCCGACGCCCTGGGCCATGGTCTTCGGCAACTATTCCCGCGCCTTCCGTGCGCCCAGCTTCGACGAGGCCTTCCTGGACGGCGTGCATTTCGAGATCCCGGTCGGCGCCGGCATCGTCAACCGTTTCGTCCCCAATCCGGACCTGCAGTCGCAGCGCACCTCGACGGTGGAGATCGGCTTCGGACTGGAATTCACCAGCGTGCTTGCGCAGGGCGATCGCGTCGAGTTCAAGGCGACGCGCTTCCGCACCCGGGCCGAGGACTTCATCGATCTGCAGGTGAACCAGCCGACGCCCTTCGTCGACTGCAATCCCTTCATTCCCGGGGCCTGCGACGGCACCACCCAGGCGGTCAACATTCCCGAAGCCCTGCTGGAGGGCAACGAGATCGAGGCCCGCTATGACAGCCGCCGCGCCCGCGTCGCCTTCGGCTTCGGTAATCTCGATGGCGACGACCTCACCAACGGCGGCAAGCTGGGCGTGCTGACGCCGGCGCAGGTGACCCTGGACCTCGGCGTCAAGTTCCCCGAGTTCGGCGCCATCGCCGGCGTGCGCACACTGGGGGCCTTCGACTTCGACAAGGTCGATGCGGCCGCCGACGAGCGCGCGGGCTACGTCGTCCATGACCTCTACTTCGCCTGGGCGCGGAACCTGGCCGAGGACACCGAGATCCGCGTCGATCTCGGGGTCGATAACGTCACCGACCGCGCCTATTCCCGTGTCTTCAACGACGCCTTCGAACCCGGCCGCAACGTCAAGGGTCGCGTGACCCTGACCCGGCGCTGGTAGCCCGACAAGGAGAACCCGCATGCCCCTCCACGCCGCAAGCACCGGACGCATCGTCCTTGCCCTCGGATTGCTGTTCGGCAGCGGGGCATCGGCGGTGGCCGAGCCCCGGCGCATCGTTTCCGCCGGCGGTTCGGTCACCGAGATCATTCATGCGCTGGGTGCGGGCGACCGGCTGGTGGGCGTGGATTCGACCAGCTTCCATCCGCCGGAGGTCCGCAACCTGCCCGATGTCGGCTATCTGCGCGCCCTGTCGGCGGAACCGGTGCTCTCACTCTTCCCCGACATGGTGCTGGCGGAGGCCGACGCCGGACCGCCCGAGGCGCTGACCCAGCTCCGCGCCGCCGGCGTCGAGGTGGTGACCGCACCGGACGAGCCCGACATCGCGGGCGTTGCGGCCAAGATCGATGCCGTCGCCGCTGCGCTGGGCCGGGAGGCGGCGGGCGAAGCGCTGAAGAGCGACATGCTGGCGCGCTGGGGCGAGGTTCGTGAAGCTGTTGCCACAACCGGAGAAAGGCCGCGGGTGCTGTTCGTGCTGTCGACCGGGTCCGGCGCGCCGCTGGTCGCGGGGCTGGAGACTTCTGCCGCCGGCATCATCGAAATGGCCGGTGGCGAGAACGCGATCCGGGACTTCACCAATTTTCGCCCGCTCACGCCCGAGGCCGGCGTGGCGCTGGCGCCGGACGTGATCCTGGTGACACGGCGCACCGTCGACATGCTGGGCGGGGAGGCGGCGCTGCTGGCGCTGCCCGGCCTCGCGGCGACGCCGGCGGCCGAGTCGGGGCGCGTGGTCGCCATGGACGGGTTGCTGCTGCTTGGCTTCGGCCCGCGCACACCGGAGGCGGCGGCGCGGCTCGCCCGCGCGCTGCATCCGGATATCGAGCTCCCGGCCGGTCCCTGGGACGCGGAATGAGCGATCTGGCGGGCGTGGCGCGAAACAGCTTCGATCTGGCCGAACGGGCGCGGGGCCGGGCCCGCGTCCGTCGCCTCTGGATCGCGGGATTCGCGGTGGCGCTCGCGGTGGTGGCGCTGGGCGCCGCCGGGACCGGCGCCATCGATGTGCCTGCGGTCCACATCCTGGCCATCCTCGCGGATCGGCTGCTGGGGCTGGACCTCGGCATCCCCTACGAAGGGCGCGAGGAAGCGGTCCTCATGGCGATCCGTCTGCCGCGGCTGGTCCTCGGCCTCTGCGTCGGCGCGGCGCTCGCCGTTTCCGGGGCCGTGCTGCAGGGCATGTTCCGCAATCCGCTGGCGGACCCGGCGCTGATTGGCGTCTCCAGCGGCGCCTCCATGGGCGCGGTGATGATGATCGTGCTGGGCGGGCCGCTGCTGACCGGCGCGGCGGCGGGCCTGTCGGCCTACGCCATTCCCTTCGCCGCATTTCTCGGCGGCCTGCTGATCGTCACCCTGGTCTACGGCATCGCCCAGCGCGACGGCGGCACGGACGTCGCCACGCTGCTGCTCGCCGGAATCGCGCTCAACGCGCTCGCAGCCGCCGTGGTCGGGCTGATGATGTTCCTCAGTGACGACCGGGAACTGCGCGACCTGAACTTCTGGCTGCTGGGCTCCATCGCCTCGGCCACCTGGCAGAAGGTGACGATCCTGCTGCCCTGCGTCGCTGTGGGGCTGATCGGGCTGCAGCGCCTGACGCGCTTCCTCAACGCCATCGCGCTCGGCGAATCCGAGGCGAGACACCTCGGCATCGGCGTCGAGGCGGCCAAGCGCTGGGCTATCGTCCTCGTCGCGCTGGCGACCGGAGCGGCGGTCGCCATGTCCGGCGTGGTGGCCTTCGTCGGCCTGACGGTGCCGCATCTGGTGCGCCTGATGATCGGGCCCGACCACCGCTACCTGCTGCCGGCCTCGGCGCTGCTGGGCGCGCTGGTCATTACCCTGGCCGACACGGTGGCCCGTACCGCCGCTTCGCCGGCCGACCTGCCCATCGGCGTGGTCATGAGCCTGATGGGCGGTCCCTTTTTCATCTGGCTGCTCTACCGCCGCCGGCAGGTGGGGTTCTAGGTCGTGCTCGCAGCCCGTGACATCACCGTCGTCCGACAGAACCGCAAGCTGCTGGATGGCGTCTCGCTGCGCCTGAACGGGGGCAGCCTGCTGGCCGTCGTCGGCCCCAACGGCGCCGGCAAGTCGACGCTGATCCGCTGTCTGAGCGGCGACACGAGCCCCGAGGGCGGCATGGCCGAACTGGATGGCCGGCCGATCGGCGGCTACGGCGCCGCGGATCTCGCCCGCCGCCGCGCCGTGGTCGGGCAGGAGCAGCATCTGGCCTTCGGTTTCAGCGTGATGGAAGTCGTGCTGCTGGGACGCATCGCCCATGCGGGGCGCTCGGGCCGCGACGACGATCTTGCCGCCGCCGCCGCAGCCATTGGCGCAATGGGGCTGGAGGCGCTGGCCGAACGCGACTTCCGCACCCTCTCCGGCGGCGAGAAACAGCGCTGCCACCTGGCCCGCGCCCTGGCGCAACTCTGGCCCTTCGCCGGGGCGACGGCGCGGGGCAAGGTGCTGGTGCTGGACGAGCCGACGAACAACCTCGACCTGCGGCATCAATACGGCCTGATGGACCAGGTCCGGCGCATGGCCGACAGCGGGCTCGGCGTCATCGCCGTGCTGCACGACCTCAACCTCGCGCTGCGCTACGCTGACCGGGTCGCGGTGCTCTGCGACGGCCGGCTGGCGGGATGGGGCCCGCCGACGGAGACGATGACAGGCGCCTTGCTGAGCGAGGTCTTCGGCCTCGAACTCAGGCGTATCGAGACGCCGGACGGGCCGCCGCTGATCGTACCGGCCGCGCAACTCGCCGACGCGATGTGACCGCTAGCCCTTCTTCGCGCCGAAGCAGTGTTCGGGGCCGGGAAAACGGCGGGCGCGGACATCCTCGCCATAGGCGCTCACCGCCGCGCGGATCGTCGCCGAGGTCTCGGCATAGCGCTTGACGAATTTCGGCATGTAGTCGCTGGCCAGGCCCAGCAGATCGTTGATCACCAGGATCTGGCCGTCGCAGGCCGGCGAGGCGCCGATGCCGATGGTGGGGATGGCGATCTTCTCCGTGATCTCGCGCGCCAGCGGCTCGACCGTGCCCTCGATGACCGTGGCGAAGGCGCCGGCCGCGGTAACCGCTTCGGCGTCCCGCGTGACCTTGTCGGCCAGTTCCGTGTTGCGGCCCTGGGTCTTGAAGCCGCCCATCATGGCGACCTTCTGGGGCATCAGGCCGACATGGGCGAGCACAGGCACGCCGCGCTCGGTCATGAAGCGGATGGTCCGTTCCATCTCGGTCCCGCCTTCCAGCTTGACCGCGCTGCATCCGCTCTCCCGCATCAGCCACATGGCGTTGCGGATCGCCGTTTCCGGGCTCTCCTCGTAGCTGCCGAAGGGCATGTCGACGACGACGAGGGCGCGCTTCGCACCACGCATCACGGCCTTGCCGTGCATCGCCATCATCTCCAGCGTCACGCCCTGGGTCGTCGGGAGGCCGTGCACCACCATGCCCAGCGAATCGCCGACCAGGATGAAATCGACCAGATCGTCGATGGCCTGGGCGGTCGGGTAGTCGTAGGCGGTCAGCGAGACGATGGGCGTCCCGCCCTTGCGGGCGCGGATCGCGGGTACGGTGACGGGACCGGCGGCGGACATCGGATCGGGGCTCCCCTGGTTCTGGTTCAGAAGCCGGCGGCGCTCTTCGCCGGCACGACGTCAAAGGCGCCCCGTCCTTAGCACGGCGCGGGGGCGCAGTGTCACCCCGATCGCCGCATGCGCCTCAGCACCGCTCCGTATAGCCGCCGGAATAGCCTTCGCAGGCGGGGTTGGTGTCGCCGGCCGGCAAGGTCTCGTGCTCGGCGCAGGCCGCCAGGGCAGTCATCAGGACCGCCGCCGCCAGCCGGCGGCATCCGCAAACGCCGCCGTGCCGTATACTGGTGATGACATCCCGCATCGGTTGCTCCCGTATCGCGACCGATACGCCACGGAACCCGGAGAGGATTACACCATGAAGCTGAAAGGCCCCTGGTCGAGAACGGAGATCGAGGATCATCTGGCGCGGACTGTCGTGCCGGTGCGCCTTTCCGGCGCCGGCGCCAACGCCTGGCCGATGGTCGTCTCGGTCTGGTACCTGTGGCGGGACGGCGCGCTCTGGTGCGCCTCGGCCCGCTCCGCCGCCATCGTGCGTGCGCTGGAATCCAACCCCCGCTGCGGCTTCGAGATCGCCGGCGACGCGCCGCCCTATTTCGGCGTCCGCGGGCAGGGCCGGGCGGAGATCCTGCCCGATGGCGGGCCGCTGCTGCGGGAGCTCTATGGCCGCTACGGCGGCGACGAGGATCACGCCTTCGGCCGCTGGCTGCTGGGCCGGGACGCCGAGGAGGTGCGAATCCGCATCGCGCCGGAGCGGATGATGAGCTGGGATTACCGTGTCAGGATGGCCGGCGCCTTCGGCTGAGCGCCGATTGTTGCTGCACCGCGACGAAATCAAGCACCCGCCGTCGCTTTCGGACCCTTCTAATATGCACCCGGCACCGTATATTCGCGCGGTTTGTTTCATGGAGAGGCCGTCCGTATGGCAATGAAGATCGGCGTTCCGAAGGAAGTGCACGACGGTGAGCGGCGCGTGGCGCTGACGCCGTCCGTCGCGCGGCAGATCGCGAAGCTCGGCTACAGCCTCGCCGTCGAGAGCGGCGCAGGCGAACATGCCGACTTCTCCGACGAGGCCTATCGCGAAGCCGGGGTCGAGGTGCTGGAGAGCGCCCGCGACGTCTGGGCCGATTCCGACATCGTCCTGAAGGTGCGCGCGCCCGAGCAGCATCCGTCCGGCGTCCACGAGACCGAGATGCTGCGCGAGGGCCAGACCCTGATGAGCTTCGTCTGGCCGGCGCAGAACCCGGAACTGATGGAGAAGATGGCGGCCCGCAAGGCGAGCGTGATCGCCATGGACGCGGTGCCGCGCATCAGCCGGGCGCAGAAGCTGGATGCCCTGAGTTCGATGGCCAACATCGCCGGCTATCGCGCCGTCATTGAGGCCGCCAACCATTTCGGCCGCTTCTTCACCGGCCAGATCACCGCCGCGGGCAAGGTGCCGCCGGCCAAGGTCATGGTTATCGGCGCCGGCGTCGCCGGTCTCGCCGCGATCGGCGCAGCGCGCGGCCTGGGCGCGGTCGTCCGCGCCTTCGACACCCGCCCCGAAGTCAGGGAGCAGATCGAAAGCATGGGCGCGGAGTTCCTCGAGCTCGACTTCGAGGAGGAAGGCTCCGGCCAGGGCGGCTACGCCAAGGAAATGTCGAAGGAGTTCATCGACGCCGAGATGGCGCTGTTCCGCGAGCAGTGCGCCGATGTCGATATCGTCATCACCACCGCCCTGATCCCGGGCAAGCCGGCGCCGAAACTGATCCTTGCCGATATGGTGGAAACCCTGAAGCCGGGCTCGGTCATCGTCGATCTCGCCGCCGAGCAGGGCGGAAACTGCGAACTGACGGAACCGGGTCAGGTGGTGGTCCGTCATGGCGTCACCATCATCGGTCTGGTCGATCTGCCCAGCCGTCTGGCGGCGCAGTCGAGCCAGCTCTACGCCTCCAACCTGCGGCACTTCCTGGACGACCTGACGCCTGCGAAGGACGGGCAGCCCAACCACAACATGGACGACGTGGTCATCCGCGGCGCGACCGTGATCAAGGACGGCGAGATCACCTGGCCGCCGCCGGCCGTCGAGGTCGCGGCGAAACCGAAGGCCGCGGCGGCATTGCCGAAACCGGCGGCCAAACCCGAGAAGAAGCGTCCGGGTGCGGGATCGCTTGTCGCCATGGCGGCGGGCGCCCTCGCGCTGCTCGGACTGGGGACTGTGGCGCCGGCCGACTTCATGGCCCATCTCACGGTCTTCGTGCTTGCCTGCTTCGTGGGCTATCAGGTGATCTGGAACGTGACTCCGGCGCTGCACACGCCGCTGATGTCGGTCACCAACGCCATCAGCGGCATCATCGTCATCGGCGCCCTGCTGCAAGTTTCCAGCCCGTCATGGATCGTGACGGCGCTGGCCTTCGTCGCGGTGCTGATTGCCACCATCAACATCTGCGGCGGGTTCTGGGTGACCCAGCGCATGCTCGGCATGTTCCGCAAGGACGAGGCGAAGGAGTAGGGACCCATGGCTCAAGGGCTCGTTACCGTCGCCTATATCGCGGCGAGCATCCTGTTCATCCTCGCGCTGGGGGGCCTGTCGAAACAGGAAACCGCGCGCCGGGGCAACATCTACGGCATCGTCGGCATGGCGATCGCCATCATCGCAACCATCGCCGCGCCGCAGGTCGCGAACTACGCGGTGATCGCGCCGGCAATGATCATCGGCGCGATCATCGGCGTCTACGTCGCCCGCCGCGTCGCCATGACCGGCATGCCGCAGCTGGTCGCCATGCTGCACAGCTTCGTCGGCCTCGCCGCCGTGCTGGTCGGCATCGGCAGCTATATCGATCCCAACAACGTTTTCATCGGCGTCGAGAAGACCATCCACGAGGTGGAGATCTTCGTCGGCGTCTTCATCGGCGCGATCACCTTCACCGGTTCGATCATCGCCTACGGCAAGCTGGATGGCCGGATCTCCGGCAAGCCGCTGATGCTGCCCTTCCGCCACGCGCTGAACCTGATCGCCGTGCTGATCTGCGTCTGGCTGGGCTACATGTTCCTGGGCGTCGAGGATCATGGCGGCGTCTGGGCGCTGCTGATCATGGCCGTGATCGCCTTCATCGTCGGCGCGCACCTGATCATGGGGATCGGCGGCGCCGACATGCCCGTCGTCGTTTCCATGCTGAACAGCTATTCCGGCTGGGCGGCGGCGGCGACCGGCTTCATGCTGGGCAACGACCTGCTGATTGTCACCGGCGCGCTGGTGGGCTCCTCCGGTGCGATCCTGTCCTACATCATGTGCCGGGCGATGAACCGCCACTTCGTTTCGGTCATCCTGGGCGGCTTCGGCACGGCCGGCGGGGCGTCCGCGGACGTCGAGGGCGAGGCGGTGGCGACCAGCCACGACAACGTTGCCGAGATGCTGACGGAAGCCAACGAGGTCATCATCATCCCGGGCTACGGCATGGCCGTGGCGCAGGCGCAGGGCACGGTTTCCGAGATCACCCGGCGGCTGCGGGCGAAGAACGTCAATGTGCGCTTCGCCATCCACCCGGTCGCGGGACGCCTGCCGGGCCACATGAACGTGCTGCTGGCCGAAGCCAAGGTGCCCTACGACATCGTCCTGGAGATGGACGAGATCAACGAGGATTTCCCGAAGACCGACGTCGTTCTGGTGATCGGCGCCAACGACATCGTCAACCCGGCCGCCCAGGACGATCCCAACAGCCCCATCGCCGGCATGCCGGTGCTGGAATGCTGGAAGGCGCGGACCACGGTGGTGCTGAAACGCTCCATGGCCACCGGCTATGCCGGCGTCGACAACCCACTGTTCTACAAGGACAACACGCGGATGCTGTTCGGCGACGCCAAGGAGAGCCTCGACACGGTGCTGTCCCGGCTGGAGAGCTGATCAGACGCGGCGGCCCATCCGGATCGTGACCCGGAGGCCGCCCAGCGGCGAGGGCGTCAGTTCCAGCGATCCGCCATAGCTCTGCACGATGTCCTGCGCCAGGGTCAGACCCAGTCCCGTCAGCCCCGGCGCGCCGTCCAGGCTCTGGCCGCGCGACAGCGCCTGGCGGATCTGTGCGGGCTTGAGTCCGGGCCCGTCGTCGTCTACCTGGACGACGTCCCCGGTCCCGTTGGCGAAGGCGCTGACGTGGATCGCGCGCTCGGCGTGGCGCGCGGCGTTGTCCAGCAGGTTGCCCAGCACGTCGTAGAGATCGGCCTCCTCGAGCGGCAGGCGGAAGGCGTCCGGAGCGGAAATCTCCAGCGCCACGCCGGCTTCGTCGAGCCGGGAACCCAGCACCCGCGCGATCCCGTCCAGCACCGGGCCGAGCTCGGTGGCGGCGTTGCGGTGCGCGCCGCCCGCGGACCGGGCCAGGGCGAGGTGCAGGTTGACCTGCCGCAGCGCCTGGTCGGCCTGGGTCCGGACCAGTTCGGACGGCACCCGGTCCTCGCTCTCGGCGGCCTGGATCATCACCGCCAGCGGGGTTTTCAGCGAATGGGCCAGTCCCGCCGCCTGGTCGCGGGCGCGGGCGAGAAGCCGGTTCTGCGCCGCCTTGAGGGCATTGACCTCCTGCGCCGCAGGGGCGATCTCGGCCGGCACTTCCTCGCTCAGTTCCTCGCGCTCCCCATTGCGCAGCGCCTTGATCTCGCCGGCGAAGCGCCGCATCGAGCGCAGGCTCATGAAGCCCAGCACCGAGACCGCGAGCACCGCCAGCACACCTTCGGCGATCATGGCGCCGGTGGCGAGGCGGGTCATCAGCCGGCCGATCCGGTCGTAGTCGGCGGTGTCGGTCGCCACCTGCACCAGCAGATCGCCCTCCGGCCGTTCGACGCGGCCGATCCAGACCCTGAGGCGCTGATCCAGCGGGCCGGCGGCGAAGCCGAAGCCTGACGCTCCGTCCGGTACCGCCGCGGGGGGCAGCGCGGTGTCCCACAGGGAACGCGATCGCAACGGCTCACCGTCGCCGGCGAGCGGGCGCACCTGCCAGTAGGCGCCGGAGAAGATCTCGGCGAACTGGGGCGGGCCGACGCTCTCGCCCGTGCGGATCGCGGCGAGATCCTGCTCGCGCAGATCGTGGACGATGTGATCGGCTAGACGGCCGAGTTCCCGGTCCCTGAGGCCGTCCAGTTCCCGTTCCAGCAGGCGTGCGCCGATCCAGGCCGACACCGCGGTCACCAGCAGCACCCCGGCGACCGAAAGCAGGATCATGCGCCGGGTGAGGGACGGCCGGCGGGCCGCTGCCGTCATTCGGCCGGCCCGGGATCGGCGCGGAAGGAATAGCCTAGGCCACGGATGGTCTCGATCCAGTGACGGCCGATCTTGCGCCGGATCCGGCTGATCAGGACCTCGGCGCCGTTGGAGGTCGTTTCCGAGTTCTCGTCCTGGACATGGTCGATAATCTGCGACTGGGACATGACTCGTCCGGCATTGTGCGCCAGGTAGCTCAGGATCTTGTACTCCTGACCGGTCAGGCGGACATCCTGACCGCCGACGAAGACGCGCTGTGCGGTGGTGTCGATCTCCAGATCGCGGAAGGTGAGGACGGAGACGTCCTTGCCCGCGGCCCGGCGGATCTGGGCGCGGATGCGCGCCAGCAGTTCCTCCTGGTGGAAGGGCTTGGTGACATAGTCGTCGGCGCCGGCGTCCATGCCGGCCACCTTCTCGCGCCAGCCGTCCCGAGCGGTCAGCAGCAGCACCGGAGTCGTGACACCCTTGCGGCGCCAGTTCTTCAGCAGGGTGACTCCGTCCAGGCCGGGCAGGTTCACGTCCAGCAGCACCAGGTCGTAGGGCGCGACATCCATGCGGATATCCGCCTCGTCGGCGTCCTCGGCAGTGTCGACGGCATAGGCGACGCGCTGCAGGGTCGCCTTCAGCCCCTCCCTGAGGGCGGCCTCGTCCTCGACGACAAGTATCCGCATGGTCCTACCTTCCCTGGCTCACACGTCCGGTCCGGGCGTCGGCGATCAGCCGTTGCAGCCGTCCGTCCGGATAGCGCCACATGATGACATAGCGGCCGTCCGCGTACTGGATCTGCTCGGCCTGCCCGCCCTCGCTCTGCTGGATGCGCCGGAGTATCTGCGACAGCGGCAGTTCGTCCGCCTTCCGTCGGCCGTTCTCGGCGCGCCGCTCCCAGGGGTTGCCGCCGCCGCGCCGTTCGGGCTCGGCGTAGCGCTCCGCGAACCCCCGTGCGGGCGAATGTCGGCCGTCGTCAGGCTTCGCGAACCCGGTCCCGCCCGCCGCGAGGGCGGCGAGCAGGGCGAGCGCGAATGTGAGACTGCGGTGCAATGTACGCCTCTCTCTTCGTCAGGGTCCGACGTCGCGCAGGTTCTCGCGGCGGCGTTCGCCGCCTCGCCGCCGGTCGTCGCCATCATCGTCGTTGTTCCGGACGATAATATCCAGTCCGCCCCGGCGCCTTTCAAGGTGGTCGGCGTCACGGTCCCGGTGGCCGAAGCGGGGGCCATGACGTCCGCGGGCGTAGTCGACATCCTCGATGCGGCCCGTGAAGCGGTCGACCTCGATCGTGACGGGGCCGTGCGCGCGGCTGAAGCCCCGGACCTCGTAGACGCGGCCGCGCGGCGCGATGGCGTTGACCCGCATGGGCAGACGGGCGGTGGCGATGTCCGCCGCCCGCTTGGCGGAGATGCCGCGATGGCGGCGCGCCCGCCGGTCGTGGCCGAAGTCGACGTCGATGATCTTGCCGGTAAAGCGGTGCACCGACACGGAAACCGGACCCCGGCGGCTCATGCCGTGAACGACGAAGGCGCGACCGGTGCGGTCGACGGAGCGGACGCGCATCGGGACGCGGGCGTTGGCGATGCGGACAGCCCGCCGTGGCGTGATCAGGCGGCGGTCGGTGCGGTCGTCGTGGCGCTCCAGCCCCGGAATACCGAGGCGGATCTCGAAGTCGACCTCCGCCGCCTCGGTCAGGGCCGGCCCCAGGGCCAGCGCGGGAGGCGGCTGCAAGGGTGCGGCGGCCGCGCCGCCGGCGAGGCCGATACCCAGAAGGATCGCGAGGGACTTCAGCGGTTTCATGGCGAATTCTCCTTCTTCTCGCCCTGTCGGGAAGGAGAATGGCCATCGCGCCTGAACCGCCTTCCAACCGGCGGTTCATTCTCGGTTCAGACGGCGCTCGGAACTCGACCGACGGCTGGCTGCATGGCCGCCGTGCCCGCTGGCGCAAGGCGGGTTCCATATTCGCCGCAGCCGCTCTAGTTTCCGCGGCGAAACGTTTTCCAGCACGGCAACCGGGAGGAAACAGCCATGGCCGAGGCTTTCGTTTGCGAGGCGGCGCGCACGCCGTTCGGCAGGTTTGGCGGGGCGCTGAAGTCGGTCCGGGCGGACGATCTGGCCGCGCATCCGATCGCGACGCTGATGCAGCGGAATGCCGGCGTCGACTGGGACGCGCTGGACGACGTGATCTACGGCTGCGCCAATCAGGCCGGCGAGGACAACCGCAACGTTGCCCGCATGGCGCTGCTGCTGGCCGGACTGCCCCAGTCCGTGCCCGGTTCCACGGTCAACCGGCTCTGCGGCTCGTCGATGGACGCCGTGGGCACCGCGGCACGCGCGATCAGGGCCGGCGACGCCGACTTCATGATCGCCGGCGGCGTCGAGAGCATGACCCGCGCGCCCTTCGTCATGGGCAAGGCGGAGACGGCCTTCTCGCGGTCTGCGGACATTCACGACACGACGATCGGCTGGCGCTTCGTCAATCCAAAGATGAAGAAGCAGTTCGGCATCGATTCCATGCCGGAGACGGCCGAGAACGTCGCCGAGGAGTTCCAGGTCAAGCGCGAGGATCAGGACGCCTTCGCCGCCCGCAGCCAGCAGCGCGCCGCGAAGGCGCAGAAGGACGGCGTCTTCGCCGAGGAGATCGCGGCGGTCAACATCCCGCAGCGCAAGGGCGACGCCATCGTCGTCGCGCATGACGAGCACATCCGCGGCGAAACCACGGTCGAGAGCCTGGCGAAACTGCCGACGCCGTTCCGCGAGGGCGGCACCGTCACCGCCGGCAATGCCTCCGGCGTCAATGACGGCGCCTGCGCCATGTTCGTGGCCAGCGAGGCCGCGGCGGCGAAGCACGGGCTGACGCCCCGGGCGCGGATCCTGGGCATGGCGACGGCCGGCGTCGCGCCGCGGATCATGGGCATCGGTCCGGCCCCGGCTTCGCAGAAGGTGCTGGAGAAGGTCGGCCTCACCATCGCCGACATGGACGTGATCGAGCTGAACGAAGCTTTCGCCGCGCAGGCGCTGGCGGTGACGCGCCAGCTCGGCCTGCCCGACGACGCCGATCACGTGAATCCCCATGGCGGCGCCATCGCGCTTGGCCATCCGCTCGGCGCCTCCGGTTCGCGGCTGGTGCTGACTGCGGTGAACCAGCTTCACCGCACCGGCGGCCGTTACGCGCTCTGCACCATGTGCATCGGCGTGGGCCAGGGCATCGCCGTGGTGCTGGAGCGCGTGTGACCTGATTGCCCCCGCGCCCACGCGGGTTGCGCCGGGCGAGCCTTTCGGCTCAAAATCCTTCCAACGAGGCGCGGTCGAACAAAAGAACCGCCTCAGGGAGGTAACGATGATGTCCAGGGCTGGTCCGGCCGCGCGCCGAACCAACGGGGCGGGTACGTGAACTTCGTCGCGCGCAAGCTGCTGCGCTTGGTCGGCGTGGTGTTCGCGGTTTCCGTCCTGACATTCCTGATGATCAGCCTGCTGCCCGGCGACGTGGCCTACGCCATCGCCGGCGAGGACGCGACCCTGGAAGAAATCAACCAGATCCGCGAGGAACTGGGTCTCAACGATCCGCTGCCGATCCGCTATCTGGAATGGATCGGCAATTGCCTGACCGGCGATTTCGGCGCGAGCATCCGCACGGGCGAACCGGTGCTGGAAGCGATCTTCGCCCGCCTGCCGGTGACGCTGGAACTGATGATCCTGTCGCAGATCATCGCCGTCCTGCTGGCCATCCCGCTCGGTCTCTACTCGGCCTACAGGGCAAACACCGCACGGGACAAGGCGATCACCACGATCGGCTTCGTCTTCGTCTCGGTCCCCAATTTCGTCTTCGGCCTGATCCTGATCTATGTCTTCGCCCTGCAGCTCGACCTGCTGCCGGCGACCGATTATCAGCGCATCTCCGACGGCCTGTGGGCGAACCTGCGTTCCATGATCCTGCCGGCGCTGGCCATCGCGTCCGCCGAATGGGTGGTGCTGATGCGGGTGCTGCGCTCCGACATGATCGGCGTGCTGCGCGAGGACTACATCGCCATGGCGCGCTCCAAGGGCCTGCCGCCGGCGAGCGTGCTGTTCCGCCATGCGCTCCGGCCGGCCTCCTTCACCCTGCTGACGATCCTCGGCCTGCAGGTCGCCAACGTGATGAGCGGCGCGCTGGTCATCGAGACGCTGTTCGCGCTGCCGGGGCTGGGGCGGCTGCTGGTGGAGAACATCTTCGCGCGCGACTTCATGATGGTGCAGGGCTGCGTGCTGTTCATCGCGGTGTTCTACACGGTGATCAACTTCACCGTGGACATGCTCTACGCCGCCATCGATCCGCGCGTCAGGGTGGAGCGCGGCCATGGCTGAGGCCGTCGAGGAAGTCGCCCTGCGGCCGCGGCGCCGGCGCCTTGGCCTCGCCTTCTGGCTTTCGGTGGTCTGGCTGGGCCTGATGTGTCTCGGCGCCCTGACCGCGGATCTGCTGCCCGTGGCGCAGCATGACAGCATGGATTTTCTCTCGCCTGCCGTGCCGCCCGGCGCCGTGGGCGAACAGGCGCTGCAGGGTTCCGACGAGTTCGTCGAATACACCTACTGGCTGGGCGCGGACAATCTCGGCCGGGACATTCTCTCGCGCCTGCTGAAGGGCAGCCAGACATCGCTGATGATCGGCCTGCTGGCGCCGCTGATCGGCCTGCTGATCGGCGGCACGCTGGGCATGACCGCCGGTTACTACCGGGGCTGGATCGAGGCCGCGGTCGTCGCCGGCATCGACGTTATCCTTGCCTTTCCGGCGCTGGTGCTGCTGACCGCCGTGATCTTCTACGCCGGGGCGACGATCCCCAACGTCATCATATCGCTGGGCTTTCTGTCGGTGCCGGCCTTCACCCGTGTCGCCCGCGCAACGACGCTCTCCTTCGCCCAGCGCGAGTTCGTGCTGGCGGCCCGGGCCAGCGGGGCCAGCGACCTGCGCATCCTGGTGCGCGAGCTGCTGCCCAACGTCATGGTGCCGATGCTGGTCTACGGCCTGCTCGTGACGGCAGTGCTGATCGTGGTGGAAGGCGTGCTGAGCTTCCTCGGTCTCAGCGTCCAGGCGCCGGCCGTGTCCTGGGGCAACCTGATCGAATCGGGGCGCGACTACCTGCAGGAGGCGCCGCACATCACCTTCATTCCGGCCGGCGTGATGTGCCTGACGGTTCTGTCCTTCAATCTGATCGGGGACCAGCTCCGCAATCTGGGCGACACGCGGGAGAGCCGGCTTTGAGCGCGCCGCTGCTGTCGCTGGAGAATGTCAGCGTCCACTTCGAGACCCCGATGGGCCGGCTCAGGGCCGTCGACGGCGTCGACCTGGAACTCGGCCACGGCCGCACCGTCGGCATTGTCGGCGAATCGGGCTGCGGCAAGTCGGTACTGTCGCGGACGATCATGGGACTGTGGCCGTCGAACGCGCGGATCGGACGCGGCAGCCGCATCGTGCTGGACGGCCGCAACCTGCTGGAGATGCGGGAACGGGAATTGCGGCGGATCAGGGGGCCGGAGGTCGCCATGATCTTCCAGGACCCGATGTCGTCGCTGAACCCGGTGATGACCGTCGGCCGGCAGATCTCCGAAGGGCCGATCCGGCATCTCGGCATGTCGAAGTCGGCGGCGCGCAGCCTGGCGGTCGAGCTTCTCCAGGCGGTGGGCATCCCCCAGCCCGAAGAGCGTGTGCGCGCCTATCCGCACCAGCTCTCGGGCGGCATGCGCCAGCGCGTCGCCATCGCCATGGCGCTGGCCTGCCAGCCCAAGCTGCTGATCGCCGACGAGCCGACGACCGCTCTCGACGTCACCGTGCAGGCGGAGATCCTCGACCTGCTGGCGCGGCAGTCCCGCGAGCGGAACATGGCGATGATCCTGATCACCCACGATCTGGGCGTGGTCGCCGGACGGACCGACGACGTCGCGGTGATGTATGCCGGCCGGGTGGTGGAGCGGGCGGCGACATCGGAACTGTTCGCCAACATGCGCATGCCCTACACCGAAGCCTTGCTGCGGTCGATTCCCCGGCTGGAGGATCCGCCCCACAAGCGCCTCGAGACCGTCGGCGGCCGGCCGCCCAATCTCATCGCGCCGCCGCCCGGCTGCCGCTTCGCGCCACGCTGTCCCTATGCCGATGACGCCTGCCGCCAGTCGGAACCCCGGCTGGAGCGGGTCTCCAACGATCCGAGCCACATGTTCGCCTGTTTCAAGCCCCTGAAGCAGGAGGCCCCAGCATGACGGAGACCATGCTGGAGGTCGAGGACCTGGTGGTCGAGTTCGGGCCGGTGCAGGCCGTCTCCGGGGTGAATTTCACGCTGCGTTCGGGAGAGACGCTGGGGCTGGTCGGCGAATCGGGCTGCGGCAAGTCGTCGACGGCGCGGGCGGTAATGCAATTGCCGCGGCCCACCTCGGGTTCGGTCCGGCTTCAGGGCATGGAACTGACCAGGGCCCGCGGGGAGGCGCTGCGCGCAGTCCGCCCGAAGCTGCAGATGATCTTCCAGGATCCGGTCTCCTCCCTCAATCCGCGCCGCACGGTGCTCGAGATCGTCGCCGCGCCGCTGGAAGTGATCGGCTGGGGCGACCTGAACTCGCGCCGCGAAAGGGTCGTCCAGGCGCTGGAGGCGGTCGGCCTGGAGCCGGAAATCTCCCTGGATCGCCGCCCGCACGAGTTTTCCGGGGGTCAGTGTCAGCGCATCTCCATCGCCCGGGCGTTGGTGCTCGATCCGGAAGTGCTGATCTGCGACGAGCCGGTTTCGGCGCTGGACGTCTCGGTGCAGGCGCAGATTCTCAACCTGCTTCACGACATGAAGGATCGCTACAACCTGACCATGCTGTTCATCAGCCACGACCTGGCGGTGGTGAAGAACATCTGCGACCGGGTGGCGGTGATGTATCTGGGCAAGATCGTCGAGGAGGCGGATTCGGAAGCGCTCTACCGCCATCCCAGGCACCACTACACCCGCGCCCTGCTCTCGGCGGTGCCCGAGCCCGATCCCGGCGTCCGGCCCGACCCGGTCAACCTGATGTCGGGCGAACTGCCCTCGCCGATGAACCCGCCCTCGGGCTGCCGCTTCCGCACCCGCTGCCCCAGGGCGGAGCGGAAATGCGCGAACGTCGAGCCGCCGCTGGCCGAGATCGCGCCCCGCCACCGCGTCGCCTGCCATTTCCCCATTGCCGAGCCGGCCGCCGGCGCGTAGGTCTCCGCCCATCCGGACGGAGGCGCAAGATGACGGAAAAGCCGGGCTTCATCGACGAGATCGCGTTCAACGACGACGGCCTGGTGCCGACGATCGCCCAGCAGCATGACAGCGGCGAGGTTCTGATGATGGCGTGGATGAATGCCGCGTCCATCGCCGAGACGCTGGCCACGGGCCGGGTCTGCTACTGGTCGCGTTCCCGCCGCGCCTTCTGGCGCAAGGGCGAGAGTTCGGGCCATGTGCAGCGCCTGGTCGAACTGCGCTACGACTGCGATGGGGACACGCTGCTTTTGCTGGTCGATCAGACCGGTCCGGCCTGCCACACCGACCGCAGGAGCTGTTTCTACCGCGCCGTCCGTGCCGGGGAGACGGTGGAAATCATGGCGCCGGAGCAGCCCTGAACGACGCCTACTGCGCCGCCGCGTCGACCCGTCGCCCGGCCGGCAGGAACAGCGTGACCGTCGAGCCCCGGCCGGGCTCCGAGCGGAACTCGATGCGTCCGCCATGCAGTTCGATCAACTGCTTGACCAGATAGAGCCCGAGGCCGGTTCCTTCCTGCTCGTGACGGTTGATCACGGATTCGACCTGGCCGAATGGCTGGAGAATCCGGGGGATGTCGGCGGCGGCGACGCCGATGCCGCGATCGGCGACCGCGATGGCGACCTCGCCGCTGTCGGTCAACCGGGTGCTGATGCGGATGTCGGACGGCGTGCGGCTGAACTTGATGGCGTTGCCGACCAGGTTGATCACCATCTGCTTCACCGTCCGCTGGTCCGCGACGACGGGCGGCACCTCGGGGTCGAAGTCGGTGACCAGTCGCAGGTGCTTGCGGTCGGCGCGCTCGTGCAGCATCCGCACGACCGAGCGGATCGGCTCGTTCAGGTCGACGACGCTCTCCTGCAGCTCGAAATAGCCCGCCTGCATCTTCGACAGGTCGAGGATCTCGTTGATGATCTCCAGCAGGTGGGCGCCACTGGCGTGGATGTCGCTGGCGTGCTTGCGGTAGCGCGGATCGGGCAGGGGACCGAAGCCCTCATCCATGAACAGTTCGGCGAACCCGAGAATGGCGTTCAGCGGCGTGCGGAGCTCGTGGCTCATCAGCGCGAGGAATTCCGACTTGGCGCGGTCGGCCGCTTCCGCCTCCACCTTGGCGCGGACCAGTTCCGTCTCGTTCTGCTTCATCGCCGTCAGGTCGACCACGGTGGATACCATGCCGCCGCGGCTGGTGCGGTTGTGGTAGACGCCGACCCAGCGGCCGTCGGCCATCTCTTCCACCTGCGCCGAGCCCGGACCGCTGCGCGCGGCCATTGTCTCCTCGATCCAGGACGTGCGGCTGACCTCGCCTTCCTCCACCCGCCGGGGCAGGGCGGCGTGGCGTAGCATGTCGACGAAGGCCGTCCCCGGCTTCATGCGCTCATGATCGATGCCCAGGAAGTCGGCGAAGCGGTCGTTGGCGACGACCATGCGGTCGTCCTCGTCGAACTGGGCGAAGCCCTCGGAACTGTGCGCGATGGCGTCGAGCAGGCTCATGCGGGCCTCGGACAGTTCCGCCAGCAGCTCGTCATTGGCGACCCGTGCGCGGATCGAATCGACGAAGGAGATATAGACGCTGCGCGCCATCACCAGCAGGACCGGAATGAACAGCAGGTTCATCGCCGTCAGCATCAGGTAGATGGCGTCGCCGATCAGCGCAAACCGGATCGCCACCGGCAGCACGCAGCCCACCGTGAAGCCGATGGCCGCCAGCGGCACCACCGACAGCACCGTGGCCCCGCCCGCGCCCATGCCGGCGACGATGAGGCCGATGATGACCTGTTCGGGGACTGGCGCTTCCGGGATAAGGATGGCGGCGCCGCCGCCCCACAGCAGGCCCTGCACCGCCGCGATCCTGGCCAGGCGGCGCGGCCCGCGGTCGCTGACATAGTCCGGCGTCTGCGAACGCCGCCGAGTACGCCATTGCAGGTAACCGATCCCGGAGAGTACCGACAGCGTTCCCGCCCAGGCGATGGCGATCTCCCGATCCTGCGCGTCGGCGCCGATGGCGGCGGTCAGGATGGCGTTGAAGGCGACCGCCAGGAACATCAGCGGTGCGCGGCGGACGATGACCGCCATCTGCTGGACGCGGATCTGCACCGCCTCGGGCGACTCGCCTCGATCGTGCGCCACCCAGAATGTGCTCAATCCGGCCATTCGAGATCCCGGCCCTCCCATGCTGCATCCGATCCTAGCAGCAATTTCGCATGCGCTAAGTCACCGCCTGCAGCCAATATCGTCTTCCTTCCCCGTGGCGGAGGCCAGTGCGAGTTCCTATGGTGCTGCGCGCAACGGGTGCAGAGCACGGTGGGAAGTTCGCATGAGTGCCAGGGAAGTGGACAGGGCCTGTCTGCTGAGACTGTTCGAGGCCGCGGTCGATCGCGCGCGGCCGGCGAACTGCCTTGGCGGTCACCTGCCATCGCCGGGGAGCGGACGGAACGTGGTCGTAGGCGCGGGCAAGGCCGCCGGCGCCATGGCGGAGGCCTTCGAGGCCGCCTGGCGCGGCGACGTGGAGGGTCTGGTCGTCACCCGCGACGGCTACGCCCGCCCGACCCGCCATATCCGGGTCGTCGAAGCCGCGCATCCGGTCCCGGACGAGCGGGGCCTGGCGGCCGCGCGCGAGATACTCGATCTGGTCAGCGGCCTGGGCCCCGAGGATCAGGTCATCTGCCTGCTTTCCGGCGGGGGCTCCGCCCTGCTGACCTGTCCGGCGGAAGGCGTGAGCCTGGCGGCCAAGCAGCAGGTCACGCGGGACCTGCTCCGCTGCGGCGCGCCGATCGGGGCGATCAACACCGTCCGCCGCCGGCTTTCGGCCATCAAGGGCGGCGGTCTGGCCCGCGCCGCCGCACCGGCGAAGGTCGTCACCCTGGCGATCTCGGACGTGGTCGGCGACGATCCGGCGGTGATCGCGTCGGGACCCACCGTACCCGACCCGACCTCACCCGCCGATGCCCTCGCCGTGCTGGCAAGATACGGGATCGCGCCGCCGGCCGAAGTCAGCCGCCATCTGGCGAAGGAAGCCGAAAGGCAAGATATCGCCCTTCCCGAAAGCGACTACCGCCTGATCGCGCGGCCCCGCGATGCGCTGGATGCCGCGAAGGCGCTGGCCGAGGCCGAGGGGCTGCGGGTGATCGATCTAGGCGACGCGCTGGAAGGGGAAGCCCGCGACCGCGCCCCCGGCCACGCCGACATGGCGCGCAGACTTCAGCACGAACCGGGCGACAGTCTCATCCTCTCGGGCGGCGAACTGACGGTCACGGTGCGGAACGCCGAGGGGCTCGGCGGCCCGAACCGCGAATACGCCATGGCGCTGGCCCTGGCGCTGGGCGGCGCCGGCGGGATCAGCGCGCTCGCGGCCGATACCGACGGCGTGGACGGGGCCGGCGAAGCCGCCGGTGCGATCGTCGATCCGTCGACCTGGTTCCGGGCGCGCGAAGCCGGGATCGATCTCGGCCGGGCGCTGGCGGAAAACGACACGCACCGGGCCTTCGAACGGCTGGGCGATCTTGTCGCAACCGGCCCGACATTCACCAACGTCAACGACTTCCGTGCGATCATCATTCGTTCAAGAGCGGGAAAGTTCCATGCACCGTAACCGCCAGACCAAGATCCTTGCCACGCTGGGGCCCGGCACTTCGACGGCGGCGCGCATCGCCAGCCTGTTCGACGCCGGCGTCGACGTCTTCCGCTTCAATTTCAGCCATGGCAGCCATGCCGATCACCGGCGGCGGCACCGCGTCGTGCGCGCGCTGGAGGAGGCGCGGGGCCACCCCATCGGCATTCTGGCCGACCTGCAGGGGCCCAAGCTCAGGATCGGCGAGTTCGAGCATGGCGGAATCGAACTGAAGCGCGGCCGCAAGCTGCGTCTCGACCTGGACGACGCCATGGGCGACGAGAAGCGGGTGCAGCTTCCCCATCCGGAAATCTTCAAGGTGCTTGAAAAGGGATCGCATCTGCTGCTGGACGACGGCCGGGTGCGGCTGAAGGTGCTGGACTGCGACGGCAAGTCGGCCGAAACCGAGGTGCTGCAGGGCTCGAAGCTCTCCAACCACAAGGGCGTCAACGTGCCTGACGTCGTGCTGCCCCTGGCGGCGCTGTCCGACAAGGACCGCAGGGACCTGGAGTTCGCGATCTCGCTGGGCGTCGACTGGCTGGCGCTGAGCTTCGTGCAACGTCCCGAGGATGTGGCCGAGGCGCGCAAGCTGGCCGGCGGGCAGGCCCTGGTCATGGCCAAGATCGAGAAGCCATCGGCCGTCGAGCACTTCCAGGAAATCCTTGACCTCTCCGACGGCGTCATGATCGCGCGCGGCGACCTGGGCGTGGAAACGCCGGTGGAGCGGGTGCCGGTGCTCCAGAAGTCTCTGGTGCGGCAGGCCCGGGCGGCGGGCAAGACCGTGGTGGTGGCGACACAGATGCTCGAATCCATGGTCAGCAGCCCGTTTCCGACCCGGGCCGAGGTTTCCGACGTCGCAACGGCCGTCTATGACGGCGCCGACGCGGTGATGCTGTCGGCCGAGACGGCGGTGGGCGAGTTCCCCGTCGAGGCTGTCACGACGATGAACGACGTCATCCAGGCGACCGAGAACGACGCCCACTACCGCACCATGATGGAGGCCGACCGCGCGGTGCCGGAGGCGACCGCCGCGGACGCCATCACCGCCGCCGCCCGCCAGGTCGCGGAAACCGTCAACGCCGCGGCCATCGTCACCTACACCACGTCCGGCTCGACTTCGTTCCGCGCCGCCCGGGAACGCCCGGCCAAGCCGATTCTCTGCCTGACGCCCAGGCTGGAGACCTCGCGGCGGCTGGCGCTGGCCTGGGGCGTCAGGCCGGTGCTGACGGAGGACGCGCGCGACTTCGCCGACATGGTCGACCGCGCCTGCCGCATCGCGAAGCGGGAGAAACTGGCCGAATCCGGCCAGCGCCTGGTGATCACGGCGGGCGTGCCCTTCGGGACGCCGGGCGCGACGAATATCCTTCGCATCGCCTGGGTGGAAGGTTAGACAGGGCGCGTAGCCATTCACCTGGGGAGGAAATGATGGGCTGGAAATTCTGCGAGATCAAGAAACGGGGACCGGTCGCGGTCGTCACCATGGACCGCGGCGAGAAGCTCAACGCCTTCAACCCGCCGCTGATCCGGGAAATGACCGAGGTGGCGAAAAGCTTCCACAACGATCAGGAGACCCAGGCGGTCGTGCTCGCCGGCAACGAGAAGTACTTCTCGTCGGGCGCCGACCTGACGGACACGGAAATGTGGCAGACCGAGGGGATGACGGACGTCCAGATCCGCGACCGCTTCTTCCTCGGCGGCAAGATGTGCGACGCTTGGGAGACCATGCCGCAGATCACGGTCGCGGCGATGGAAGGCCTCGCCGTCGGCGCTGGTCTCGCCCTGCCGTTGGCGATGGATTGGCGGGTGATGGGCAAGTCCTGCTACTTCTACGTGCCCGAGATCAAGATCGGCCTGAACCTGCAGTGGAACGCCCAGCCGCGGCTGACGCGCCTGGTGGGGCCGGCCCGGGCCAAGCGCATCATCATCCTCTGCGAGCGGATGCAGTCGGATCAGGCGCTCGACTGGGGCCTGGTCGACGAGGTCGCCGAGGACGGCAAGGCGAAGGACAAGGCGATCGAGATGGCTGAGCGCGCCGCCTCCATGCCGGCGGTCGCCGTGCGCATGGTCAAGGAGGCGGTCAACAACACCGCCAACGCGCTGAACAAGACCGCAAGCTATGCCGATGCCGACCAGAGCTGGCTCGCCGGGGGGCTTTCGGCGGCGCGGGCCGCGCGCGACGACTTCGCGAAGTGAACGGGGGCGCCGTCCGGATCGGCTGTGGGGCGGGGTTCTCCGCCGACCGGCTGGACGGCGCCGTCGATCTCGCCCGTGACGGCCGGCTCGACGCGCTGGTGTTCGAATGCGTGGGCGAGCGGACGCTGGCCTTCGGCCATCGCGACCGCAAGCTGGACCCGGCGAAGGGTTTCAACCCGCAGCTGGAGGCGCGGCTGAAGGCCGTCTGGCCGCTCTGCATCGCCGGCGGTTGCACCATCGTCACCAATATGGGCGTCGCCAATCCGCGCCGCGCCGCCGAGGTCGCCATGGCGCTGGGCGTGGACGGCGGCCGCGCCGCCGCGGTGCTGGGCGATGACGTCACCGCGCTGATCGGGCCGGAGACGCCGCTCGACGGCGGCCGGCTGACCGTGGCCGATGTCGGCCGGGAACTGCTCGGCGCCAACGCCTATCTCGGTACCGACGCCCTGCTGCCGGCGCTGCAAGCCGGCGTCTCGCTGGTGATCGGCGGACGCATCGCCGACCCGGCGCTGTTCCTCTCGGTGCTGCGCCACCGCTTCGGCTGGGCGGCGGACGACTGGCCGCTGCTGGGCGCGGGCACCCTGGTCGGGCACCTGCTGGAATGCGGCACCCAGGTCACGGGCGGCTATTTCGCCGATCCGGGCCACAAGGAAGTGCCCGGTCTCGCCCGGGTCGGCTATCCGCTGGCCGAGGTCGCCGCCGACGGCACGTTCGAACTGACCAAGCTGGCGGACACGGGCGGCATGGTCACGGCGGCGACGGTCAAGGAACAGCTGCTCTACGAGGTGCACGACCCGGCGCGCTATCTGACGCCGGACGTCACCGCCGACTTCTCGGGCGTGCAGCTCGATGACCGGGGCGGCGACGTCGTGGCGCTCTCCGGCGCGGGCGGCGCGGCCCGGCCGGAGACGCTGAAGGTCACCGTCGCTTTCGACGGCGGTTTCCTGGCCGAGGGCGAGGTCTCCTATGCCGGCCGCGGCGCCGCCGGCCGGGCCCGGCTGGCCGGCGAGGTCACGGAAGAACGCCTGCGCCGGGTGCACGGCTTTACCGAGGATCTGCGCCTCGACCTGATCGGGGTGCAGTCACTGCACCGGCACCACGACCACGGCGTCGCGCCCGAGGGGACCGATGTGCGTCTCCGGGTCGCCGGCCGCTTCCGCGAACGGGAACGGGCGGAGACGCTGCTCTGGGAGGTTGAATCGCTGCTCTGCTGCGGCCCGGCGGGCGGCGGCGGCTTCCGCGGGCGGGTCACGCCGTCGGTCGTCACCCACGACGCCTTCCTGCCGCGGTCCGACGTGCCGACCCGCGTGGAGGTGTTCGGGTGAGCGTCCCGCAATTCTTTCCCGGCGCCCTTGGACTTGATCCAAGGGTCCAGCGAACACAAAGACTGGGTCCTGGGGTCGAGCCCCAGGACGCCGTGTCATTTGCGATCCCGATGCGGACCCGATGACCCGCCGGATCGAACTCCGCGAGATCGCCCATGCCCGCGCCGGTGACAAGGGCGACACCTCCAACATCTCGCTCTGGGTCCATGACCCTGCCGATTGGCAACTGGTCCGCGACCAGGTCACGACCGAGGCGGTAAAGGCGCATTTCGGCGCACAGGTGAAAGGCCGGGTGGTCCGCCACGAGATCCCACACCTGCACGGCCTGAACTTCGTTCTCGAAAGCGCGCTGGACGGCGGCGTCAACGGCTCGCTCAACCTCGACGGCCACGGCAAGAGCTGGAGCGCGATCCTGCTCGCGCTCGAGATCGAGGTGGATCAATAGGCTTGCGGCGAGCGCCGGCTTCTGCATTCAGTCAGGTGGCTGAATTGACGGAGCCTGCCCATGCCGCTTGAACTCTGGATCGCCTTCGTCCTCGCCAGCGCGGCGTTGCTTGCGGTGCCGGGACCGACAGTCATGCTGGCCGTCTCGCACGCGCTGAACGGCGGCCGGCGGACGGCGCTCGGCACCGTGCCGGGCACCATGCTGGGCGACTTCACGGCCATGACCGTCTCGCTGGCCGGTGCGGGCGCGGTTCTGGCGGCCTCGGCGACGCTGTTCACCGCGCTGAAGCTCGTGGGCGCCGCCTATCTGATCTGGCTCGGCGTGAAGCTCTGGCGGGCGAAGCCCGATCCGGCGGCGCTCGAACAGCGCATCGCTCCGGCCAGCATGCAATCGGTCTTCCTGCAGAGTTTCGTCGTCACGGCGCTCAACCCGAAGGGCATCGTCTTCTTCGTCGCCTTCGTGCCGCAGTTCGTCGACCCGGCCGCGCCGGTGCTCATGCAGTTCGTGGTGCTGGAGGCGACTTTCGTCATCCTCGCCGGGGTCAATGTCGCGCTCTGGGCCATGGCGGCGGGGACGCTCCGTGCCCGCTTTCGACAGCCCGCGACCATGCGCCTGGTCAACCGCATCGGCGGCGGCTTCCTGATCGGCGCGGGGCTGCTGACGGCGGCGGTGCGAAGGGCGTAGGGCGCGGCGACCAGGCATCGCCGCACTTCCCGCGCGGGCCGAAATCCACTATGTCCCCCGCCATGACCACCATCGAGACCGAGACCGCCCGGCGGCGGACCTTCGCCATCATTTCCCACCCGGACGCGGGCAAGACGACGCTGACCGAGAAGCTGCTGCTGTTCGGCGGCGCGATCCAGGCCGCGGGCGCCGTCCGCGCGCGCGGCGAGCAGCGGCGCACCCGCTCCGACTGGATGAAGATGGAGCGCGAGCGCGGCATCTCGGTCTCCGCCTCGGTGATGACCTTCGACTATGGCGGCCACGCCTTCAACCTGCTGGATACGCCGGGCCACGAGGACTTTTCCGAGGACACCTACCGCGTGCTGACGGCGGTCGATTCGGCGGTGATGGTGATCGACGCCGCGCGCGGCATCGAGCCCCAGACGCGCAAGCTCTTCGAGGTCTGCCGCCTGCGTGACGTGCCCATCATCACCTTCATCAACAAGATGGACCGGGAGGCGCGCGATCCCTTCGAACTGATGGACGAGATCGAGCAGGATCTCGCCCTCGACGTGACCCCGGCCAACTGGCCGATCGGCATGGGCCGCGATTTCCAGGGTTGCTACGACCTGATGGGCGACCGGCTGGTGCTGATGGAGCGCACCAAGGACAAGCAGGGCGACCGCATCGCTGAGGTGAAGGGCCTGGAGGACGCGCAGCTCGACCGGCTGCTGGGCGAGGGGCCGGCGGCGGAACTGCGGGAGACCGCCGAGATGGCGCGCGGTCTCTGCCCCGCCTTCGACCGCCAGGCCTATCGCGACGGCACCATGACGCCGGTCTTCTTCGGCAGCGCGCTGAACGCCTTCGGCGTGCAGGATCTGCTGGACGCGCTGGGCGCCTTCGCGCCGCCGCCGCGCCCGCTGCAATCGGACGTCCGCATGGTTCAGCCCGAGGAGGACAAGGTCGCCGGCTTCGTCTTCAAGATCCAGGCGAACATGGACCCGAAGCACCGCGACCGCGTCGCCTTCGTGCGCATGGTCTCGGGCCATTTCAAACGCGGCCAGCGGTTGAAGCACGTGCGCACGGGCAAGTCGCTCGCCGTCTCCAACCCGGTGATGTTCCTGGCCGGCGACCGCGCCACCACCGAGGAAGCCTGGCCCGGCGACATCATCGGCATTCCGAACCACGGCCAGCTCTCCATCGGCGACACGCTGACAGAGGGCGAGGAGCTGCGTTTCCGAGGCGTGCCGAGCTTCGCGCCGGAATTGCTGCAGCGGGTCCGGGCCACCGACCCCATGCGCGCCAAGCACCTGGGCGCGGCGCTGCAGCAGCTGGCGGAGGAGGGCGTGGCGCGCGTCTTCAAGCCGCGCTTCGGCGCCGACTGGGTGGTCGGCGTGCTGGGCGCGCTGCAGTTCGACGTGCTGCAGGAGCGGATCAGCTCGGAATACAACGTCCCCGTCCGCTTCGAGCCGGCCGAGCTGTATACCGCGCGCTGGGTTTCCGCCGACAGCCATGCCGAGCTGAAGAAGTTCTGCGACGAAAACAACACCGCCATTGCCGACGACCACGAGGGCGATCCGGTCTACCTGGCGCGCAACGCCTGGCATCTGGACCGCGGCCAGAAGGACTGGCCGCAGATCCGCTTCACCGCCACCAAGGATCCGGGCGTGGCCGAGAAAGCAGCCGCCTGAGAGGCGCCGCCGCCCCGGTTCAGCCCGTGCCGCCGACGGTCAGGCCGTCGATGCGCAGGGTCGGCTGGCCGACGCCGACCGGCACGCCTTGGCCGGCCTTGCCGCAGGTGCCGATGCCGGGATCGAGTGCCATGTCGTTGCCGATCATGGCGACTTTCTTCAGCACTTCCTCGCCCGAACCGATCAGCGTGGCGCCCTTGATCGGCCGGCCGATGCGGCCGTCTTCGATCTCGTAGGCCTCCGTGCAGGTGAAGACGAACTTGCCGGAGACGATGTCGACCTGGCCGCCGCCGAAGCTGGTGGCGTAGACGCCCTTTTTCACGCTGCGCAGGATTTCCTCCGCATCGCGGTCGCCGTTCAGCATCACCGTGTTGGTCATGCGCGGCATGGGCATGTGGGCGAAGCTCTCGCGCCGGCCGTTGCCGGTGGGTTTCATGCCCATCAGCCGGGCGTTCATGCGGTCCTGCATGTAGCCGGTCAGGATGCCGTCCTCGATCAGCACCGTGCGGCTGGACGGCGTGCCCTCGTCGTCGATGGTGAGCGAGCCGCGGCGGTCCTCGATGGTGCCGTCGTCGACCACCGTCACGCCGGGCGCGGCAACGCGCTGGCCCATCAGGCCGGAGAAGACCGAGCTCTTCTTGCGGTTGAAGTCGCCTTCCAGGCCGTGGCCGATGGCCTCGTGCAGCAGGATCCCGGGCCAGCCGGGACCGAGCACCACGGTCTGCTCGCCGGCCGGGGCGGCGACGCTTTCCAGATTGACCAGCGCCTGGCGCAGCGCCTCGTCGACTTCCGCCTGCCAGCGGGCCGGGTCCAGATAGGCTTCGAAGCCGGTCCGGCCGCCTGTCCCCGCGGAGCCCGTCTCCTGACGGTCGCCGTCGCCGACGACGACGGAGACGTTGAGGCGCACCAGCGGACGGATATCGGCGGCGCGCTGGCCGTCGGCGCGGATGATCTGCACCGCCTTCCAGGAACCGGCGAGGGAACAGGTGACCTGCTGCACGCGCTGGTCCTTCGACCGGGCATAGGCGTCGATCTCCTGCAGCAGCTTCACCTTCTCCGCGAAGCTGGGCGAGCCGATGGGGTTCTCGTCGCCGTAGAGCAGGCGGTTGGTGCCGGCAGGGCCGTCGGCCATGGAGCCGGAATGGCCGCGGCGCACGGCCTGCACAGTCCCGATGGCGCGCCCGATGGCTTCCTCCGACAGGTCGGAGGCATGGGCGTAGCCCTGCGCCTCCTCGGCGACCGAACGCAACCCGAAGCCCTGGGCCGTGTCGAAGCTGGCGTTGCGGAGGCGACCGTCATCGAAGGCCAGCATTTCCGACTGGCTGTACTCCAGATACAGCTCGCCGTCGTCCATCCCCTGCAGCGCCTCCGATACCTGCCGTTCGGTCTTCGCGCGGTCGAGCCCGGCGCGGGCGAAGAACAGCTCGTCGGTCTGCGAAAGGTCGGACATGCGGAAAAACTCCTGAGGCGGGAAGGTGGCTACCCGGAGAATAGGGATGGCTCGGCCCCGCTCCAAGTGCCGGCATGCGGAAGGCAGCCCATCCGGCCCATGGTTTCCTCGACCGCCGCGGCGATCGCGGTGCGCGGCTCCGGCCCGATCAGGGCCTCCAGCCGGGTGTTGTCCAGCCGCACGTCGGTGAACCAGAGATAGCGCATTTCGAGGAGTTCCCGGCACAGCGGCACGAATGGCGCGGCCAGGCGCACCGCCCACCACGGGAAGGACTTGATCTTCCGCGACTCGAGGCCGGCAGCGCGGGTCGCAATCTCGGCCAGGCGAATGCCCGGGTCGAGGTAATGGCCGGCAAAGTGGAGGTCCTCAACGGGCGCCATGCGGTTCTCCTGTTCGATCAGGCGCATGAACGCCTCCGCATAGTCCGGGAGGTACGCAAAGGCGTGACCGCTTGTCCGGTCGCCGGGCCAGTAGATGTGCCGGGGCGCGCGCCCGGGCTTCGCCATCACGTTGGAGAACCAGGACGCCGGCGCCTGCGCGCCGAAATAGTCGCCCGCATGCAGGATGGTCACCCGTGCGCCGCTGGCCTTCACTGCCTGCTCCATCGCCTTGCGCACCGCGCCCTTGGCGGAGACCGGGTTCTGGGGCGCATCCTCGCGGATGAGCGGGAACTGGTCGGGACCGAAATTGTAGACATTGCCCGGCACCAGGAGCCGCGCGCCGGCGGCCTTCGCCGCCATGGCGGCGTTCATGGCCATGGGCTCCACCAGCCTGTCCCAGTGCCGGTAGCCCGGCGGATTGGCGCCATGGAAGACGTAGTCGACGCCGTCGGCGGCCTCGATGACGTCATCGGCGTTCATCGCGTCGCCCCGGCGGATCTCGATGCGGCGGTCGAGTTCGGCCGCCTCGGGCCGGCGTTGCAGGGCGCGGACATCATGGCCGCGGGCGAGGGCGGCTTCCGCCACGGCGCGGCCCGCGCCGCCGGTGGCTCCGATGATCAGGATGGTTCTCGTCATGACTCGCTCCTTTCGCGTTCCCGAAGGTCTGACGGAAAGGTGCGCGCGATCATGACGAATGGAAATTGACTGAATCCGTGAGTTATCTATTCATTTTCGTATGAAAGCGGAATTCGACTGGAATCACCTGCAGAGCTTTCTTGCAGTCCTGAAGGAAGGCGGGCTCTCTGGCGCGGCGCGGGCGCTGGGGCTGTCGCAGCCCAGCGTCGGCCGCCACATCGACGCGCTGGAAGCGGAACTGGGCGGCGCGCTGTTCACGCGGTCCCGCGCCGGCATGAGACCGACGCCGCTGGCGCTCCGCCTGGCGCCGAATGCCGAGGCGATGGCCGCCGCCGCCTCGGCGCTGAAACGCTCGGCGGGCGGTTCGGAGAGCGCGATCGCTGGACCGGTACGGCTGACGGCCCCGGCGGTGATGGCCGAGGCGGTGCTGCCGCCCATGCTTACCCTCTTCGCCGAGCGCCATCCGGGGATCGAGATCGAACTGGTCTCGACCAACGAGCCGCTGAACCTGCTGACGCGGGAGGCGGACGTCGCCGTCCGGACCGTGCGCCCCGAACAGCTCGCAGTGGTCGCGCGGCGTGCGGCGACGGTCCGGCTGGGGCTCTACGCGCATCGAAGCTACATCGCCCGCCATGGCCTGCCGGCCGGCATCGGCGACATCGCCGGGCACCGGTTGATCGGCTATGACCGCAACCCGCGCATCCTGCAGCTGATGGCGGCGAAGGGCGTGCCGGTCTCCGCCGAGACCTTCGCCTTTCGCACCGATTCCGAGACCGCCCAGCTCGCCATGCTGCGCGCGGGCTACGGTATCGGTGGCTGCCAGGCGCCGCTGGCCGCCCGCGACTCCGAGCTCGTGCCGGTGCTGCCGGGCGTGCTGGACCTGGAGCTGGAGATCTGGCTGGCGACGCACGAGCGGCTGCGCAACAGCCCGGCCGTGCGGGCGCTGATCGATCATCTCGCCGCCGGGCTGGCGGCCTATGCCGAGGAAACCTGAGCCGTGCCCCAGCCGCGCCAGTCCGGCCCCGCTTGCGCCAGCATACCGCGCAGGTCCGACGCCGGGCACGGCCGCGCCATGAGATAGCCCTGGCCGAAGTCGCAGCCGAGTTCGGCAAGCTCGGCGTATTCCGCCTCGGTCTCGACGCCTTCGGCCACGGTCTGCAGGCCGAGATCGGCGGCGAGGTCGACGATCGCGCGCACCAGCAGCCGGCTGGCCATGTCATGGTCCATGCGGCTGACGAAGGAGCGGTCGATCTTCAGCGTGTCCAGCGGGAAGCGATGGAGATAGCTGAGGCTGGAGTATCCGGTGCCGAAATCGTCGATGGCCAGCGTGACGCCGAGATCCTTGAGCCGGCCGAGGGCCTCCGCGGCATGCTCGGGGTCGTCGGCCATCAGGCTTTCCGTGATCTCCAGCTTGATCTGATCCGGCTCGACGCCCGTGGCCTCGATGATGCCGGCGAAGCGGTCGATTTCCGAAAGATCGTGCAACTGGGCGGCGGAGACGTTGATGCTGATGAAGGGCGGCGGCTGGCCGGGATGGACGGTGCGGTAGACCGCGACGATCGCGGCGTGTTCCTGCAGGCCGCGCTCCAGCGCCCAGCGCCCCATCTGCACCACCATGCCGCTTTCCTCGGCCAGGGGGATGAAGCGCGCGGGGGGCACGAAACCCTGCTCGGGGTGGTGCCAGCGCATCAGCGCCTCGTAGCCGGCCAGACTGCCGTCGGCGATCCCGACGATCGGCTGGTAGTGGAGCGTCAGCTCGTCCTTCTCGATGGCGCGGCGCAGCTCGCGTTCGGTGCGCACGCGCCGGAGCGCCAGTTCGCGCACCTCGGCGAAGGCCCGGCGCTGGGCCTCGCTGCCCTGGCTGATCAGCGGCTGGCCGGCTTTCCAGCGGGAGGCGTCGTTGAGCCGCTCCACCATCATCTGGATGGTCAGCCGCATGATCGGATCGGCGGTCTCGATCGGCTTCATCAGGCGGTTGCGGCGCAGCACCAGCAATGTGCAGGGCTCGATCGTTGTGGCGGTGGCCGAACGCGGGGCGTTGGCGATCAGGGCCATTTCGCCGAAGATCTCGCCCGGCTCCAGCACGGCGATCACGCGTTGCGCATCGCCCTCGCCCATGGATATCTCGATCCGTCCGCTCTCCAGGATGTAGGCGTCGTCGCCGGCCTCTCCCTCGCGGAAGATCACCTGGTTCGCCGCCATCTCCCTGGCATGTATGTGCTCAGACAATCCGCGCCTCGCCGCGCCGTTCCCCGACCCGCGAACGGCATCATCCCGCCCCGTAGTTACCGAATGGTGCACACGTCAGGATCGGATGTCTGTCGCCGCCGACACGTAATGGACGCGAGGCGCGGGGGCCGTCAGGCGTCGACGTGCTCGGCGAAATGCTTCAGCGTCAGCTCCCTGGCGACCCGGGCGTTCTCGGCGTGATAGTCGGCGCGGTGGTCGCAGTTGAAGCCGTGGCCGGTGTCCTTGTAGAGGTGCACGCCGACTTCCGGATGGGACTCGGCGATGTTGCGCACGTCCTGCACCGGGATCGACTTGTCGTTCTCGCCGAAGTGCAGGATCAGCGGCGCTTTCACCTCCTCGGTGATGTGCGGCATGATCTGGCCGCCGTAATAGCCCGAGCCGGCGGCGACCTTGTCGCCCATCCGGCAGCAGGCGATGTAGACCAGCGAGCCGCCCCAGCAATAGCCGACCATGCCGACCCTGCCCGCCTTCGACGCCTCGTCCACCGCGGCCTCGATGTCCAGCAGCACCTTGTCCAGGTCGCAGGCGGCGCGCCATTCGCGGGCCTTGGCGATTTCCTCGGGCGTGTAGCCGCATTCCAGGCCGGGCTCGATCCGGTCGTAGATCGCCGGCGCGATGGCCAGGTAGCCTTCCGCCGCGTAGCCCTCGGCGACGTCGCGGATGTGCGCGTTGACGCCGAAGATCTCCTGGATCACCACGACCGCGCCTTTCGGCGTGCCGGCGGGCGCGGCCCGCCAGGCGTCGAATTCATGGCCGTCCGAGGCCTTAAGCTTGATCCACTGGCCCATGTCGCCCTCCCGCGTTGATCCGGTTTCCGGCGATGATAACGGCTGCCCGGCGGCGGCGAAACGCTCGTTTCAGTTGGCGCCGCGCTTGCGGTAGATGCCGATCAGTTCGGCGTCGAGCACCACTTCGCCCTTCTGGTTGACCACCTCGGTCTTCCAGCGGGCGGAGCCCCGGTCGGGCTTCGAGCGCGACGGCGTCTTGTCGATGCAGGTGGCGCGGACGTGGATCGTATCGCCGGGGCGGAGCGGCTTCAGCCAGCGCAGGTCGTCGAACCCCGGCGAGCCCATGGAATAGTTCGACTTCCAGGCGTCCATCTGCAGCCGCATCATCAGCGAGGCCGTGTGCCAGCCGCTGGCGCAAAGACCGCGGAAGACGGTCTGTTTCGCAGCCTCCTCGTCCAGGTGGAAGATCTGGGGATCGAACTCCTCGGCGAAGGCGAGGATCTCCGCCTTCGTCACCGTCCGGCTCGCCGTCTCCCGGGCCTCGCCGACCTCGATATCCTCGAACGCGCCTTTCATGATCCCTCAGCCGTACTTGCGGCCGACGATGAACTTCAGGCCGTCGGCGCCGACGTCTTCCGTATGCTCCCGGCCGGCGGCCATGGTCAGCACGTCGCCTGGCCCGCACTCCCGGGTCTCGCCGGCGCAGACGACCTTGATATGACCTTCCAGCACCAGCGCCCGCACCTCGAAGTCGTGGGCATGCGCGTCGTTGTGACAGCCGGGCGGCATTTCCTTGACCCCGGCATTGTCGAAGCCGTCGCGGGCGAGGCCCGCCTCGAATGCATTCCTGTCCATCGCGTGCTCTCCTTTTTCAGGCGTCGCTCTTCGGATCGAAGACCGGTGCGCGCTTCTCCAGGTGGGAATTCAGTCCCTCGACGACCTCGGGCGAGGTGAAGCCCAGCATCTCCAGAGCCACCGAGGCGTCGAAGGAGGGGCCGGCCATCCGGTACCAGTTGTTCAGCGCGTACTTGGTGAAGCGCAGCGCCGAGGGCGCGCCGTTGGCCAGCCGCGTCGCCACTTCCAGCGCCTTGGCCTCCAGTTCTTCCGGCTCCACGGCCAGGGAGACGAGACCCATGCGCTCGGCCTCCTCGCCGGTCATCGGCTCGCACAGCATCAGATGGTACTTGGCCTTGGCCATGCCGCAGAGCAGGGGCCAGTTGATCACCGCGTGGTCGCCCGCGGCGACGCCGAGGCGCGTGTGGCCGTCGACGATCTTGGCGTTCTTCGCCGCGATGGAGATGTCGGCCAGCAGCGCCGACACCAGCCCCGCGCCGACGGCGACGCCGTTGATTGCGGAGACGATGGGCTTGCCGCAGTTGATGATGTTGTAGACGAGGTCCTTGGCTTCCTTCCAGGAGCGGACGCGGGCGTGATAGTCCTTCACCATCGCGTCGATCATCTTGAAGTCGCCGCCCGCCGAGAACGCCTTGCCCTTGCCGGTCAGGATCACCGCCGAGATATCCGGGTCCTTGTCGACCTCGTTCCAGACATAGGTCAGGTGATTGTGGCCCGTCTGGTCCAGCGAGTTCATGGACTTCGGGTTGTTGATGGTGAGCCGCAGCACGCGTTCGGCCGGATAGTCGACCTCGAAGGTGCTGAACTCGGCGTAGCGATCGGTCATCTTCATTCCTCCCCAGGATGCCGGTCCGGGATGGTGCACCGTCCGCGCCGCCGGCTCAAGAGAGCCCGCGCAAACCTGCTAACGCGCCGCGGCGCTGCCGCGCCGGCCGCGTCTCCGCCCGCGAAGCGTGGCATGGAGGGCGCCGGCCAACCAGAGCGCATAGGCGAACAGTTCGATCGCCTCCTCGAGCACCTTGTCGTGATGGAGTTGCAGCAGTTCCTTCTCGAAGAGCAGGTCCGCGGCCAGGAAGCAGCCCACGCCGATGATCAGGAATTCGAACTCCATCGAGGCAAACGCCCTGCGAAGCCCTTCCAGTCTCGAGGGTTCCCGGCACAGCCAGCGATAGAAGGCGGCCAGGATCAGGGCGGCGGCGGCAGGCCAGCTGACCAGATGGGCGGCCAGCACCGCGTCGGCGGGCCAGTCCCAGATCTCGCCCCAGGTGACCTCACGTCCCAGTCCGGCGATGCAAGCCGCCGCGACGCCGAGGGCGAGGGCGCGGAATGTTTCTGCAAATTCGGGGCGGGGACGGGCCGCCGCAAGCAGCCAGAGCGCGCCCGCCGCGCTCAGGATGACCAGTTGCAGGTTCTCGACCGCGCCCTGCTCCGTATCGTCGAGGCCGATCAGCCTGTCCAGGACAGGGATGGCGGCGATCCAGAGCAGCAGTCCCCCGGCGACCGCCATCCGGACTCCCCATCGGGAGAGAATGAACGCGTCGGCATCCCCGAATCTTTCCAGCAATACGGTGAACCCGCCGGAATTGTATTTCATCAAACCGGGGACCTGATGGCCGCACCTCCCCCTGAACGGGCGCAATGTTGCAGTATTGTTACCAAGACCGGCTGGGCACTGGCCACAGGAAAACATGACGCGCCGTTTTCGGGCCGTCGAGGGCAGGACCGGTCACGTCAGGCCGGCGATCCCCAGTTCCGCGCATTTCGCCTGCAGGGCCAGCAGATCGGACCAGCTTTCCTTCTTGGCCGCCGGATTGCGCAGCAGATAGGCGGGATGGAAGATCGGCAGGACGGGCGCCGGGCCGAAACTCGCCTCGTAGACCCGCCACTTGCCGCGTTCGCGGGTGATCCGCGCCTCCACGTCATAGAGGGCCGACAGCGCCGTGCCGCCTGCCAGCACCATGACCTTCGGGCGGACCAGTTCGATATGGCGCTTCAGGAAGGGCAGCATGGCCTGGATCTCGGCGGGGTTCGGCTTGCGGTTACCGGGCGGGCGCCACAGAATCGTGTTGGTGATGTAGACCGAATCCCGGTCCAGTCCGATCGCGCCCAGCATCCGGTCCAGCAGCCGTCCCGCCTCGCCGATGAAGGGCTTGCCCTGCCGGTCCTCCTCGCGTCCCGGGGCCTCGCCGATGATCATGATCTCGGCTTCCGGATTGCCGTCGGCGAAGACGAGTTGCGTCGCGGTCTGGCGGATGGCCAGTCCCTCGAATTGCTCCAGCGCGGCCCTGAGGTCTTCCAGCGTCTCGCAGGCCGGGGCGATCTGCTGCGCACTGGCCACCGCCCGGCGGTCGCTGTCGATCTCCGACGCCGGGGTCTGCCGCGGCGTCCCGGCGGTTACGACACGGGCCGGCCGGACGTCCTCGACCTGCGGCGCCGGCGCGGGCGGCGGGGCCAGGCGGTCGTGAGGCTCGGCCTCGATCGCCACGTCCACGCCGGCGTCGACGTAGAACTGCAGCGCTGCGAGGTCAGACTTGAATCGGGCTTCCCGGTCGTCCATAGGCCCCATTCTAAGGCGTTTCGGCGTCGGATGGCACCGCCGGACGGCTGATCCGCCCGCCATTGCCGTGCGTTTGAAATTGTGGGAACTGTCATTACTGTGATGAAGGTCGCCGGTACAGCGCCATCGGCGGCTCTGCCAGGGAGTTGGGGATGGAACGCGATTCAATGGAATATGATGTCGTCGTTGTCGGCGGCGGACCTTCGGGGCTTGCGGCGGCCATCCGGCTGAAGCAGATGGCCGAGGAAGCCGGCAACGAGATCGCGGTCTGCGTGCTCGAAAAGGGTTCCGAGATCGGCGCGCACATCCTTTCCGGCGCCGTGGTGGATCCGAAAGGCATCGGCGAGCTGTTCCCGGACTGGCAGGAGCGGGGCGCACCGCTGAACGTGCCCGTCAGCGCCGAGAAGTTCCTGCTGCTGACCGAACCGAGCAGCATCAGCGTGCCGGTCAAGCTGCTGCCGCCGCCCATGCAGAACCACGGCAACTACATCGTCAGCCTGGGCAATGTCTGCCGCTGGCTGGGCGAGCAGGCCGAGGCGATGGGTGTCGAGATCTATCCGGGCTTCGCCGCCGCCGAGGTGCTCTATCACGAAGACGGCTCGGTGAAGGGCGTGGCCACGGGCGACATGGGCATCGGCCGCGACGGCGAGCAGAAGGACAGCTACACCCCCGGCATCGAACTCCACGCCAGGTACACCTTCTTCGCCGAAGGCTGCCGCGGCTCGCTGACCCGCGAACTGATGAACAGGTTCAGCCTGCAGGAAAGCTGCGAGCAGCAGACCTACGGCATCGGGATCAAGGAACTCTGGGAGATCGACCCGGAGAAGCACCAGGAGGGCCTGGTCGTCCATACCACCGGCTGGCCGTTGGACCGCGGAACCTATGGCGGATCGTTCATGTACCACCTGGAGGACAACCAGGTGGCGATCGGTTTCGTCATCGGGCTGGACTACACCAACCCGTATCTGTCGCCCTATGACGAGTTCCAGCGCTACAAGACCCATCCCGATATCCGGCACTATCTGGAAGGCGGCAAGCGCATCTCCTACGGCGCCCGCGCGCTCAACGAGGGCGGCCTGCAGTGCGTGCCCGACCTCGCCTTCCCGGGCGGCGCGCTGATCGGCTGTGCCGCCGGCTTCATGAACGTGCCCAAGATCAAGGGCAGCCACACCGCGATCAAGACCGGCATGATGGCCGCTGAAGCCGCCTTCGAGGCGCTGCAGGCGGCGGGCGAGGGCGGCGAGCCGGCCAGGGTGCTGGAGGCCTATCCGGAAGCCTATCGTGAGAGCTGGGTCTACAAGGAGCTTCACCAGGCCCGGAATGTCCGTCCGAGCTTCGCCAAGTGGGGTCTGATCGGCGGCATGCTCTATACCGGCGTCGAGCAGCTGATCTTCCGGGGCAACGTGCCCTGGACCTTCAGCCACGGCCACAAGGACAACGAGGTGCTGAAGAAGAAGTCCGACGCCAGGCCGATCGACTATCCGAAGTACGACGGCGTCCTGACGTTCGACAAGCCGTCCTCGGTCTACCTGTCGAACACGAATCACGAGGAAGACCAGCCGATCCATCTGACGCTGAAGGACGACAGCGTGCCGGTGGAGCACAACCTGAAATACTATGACGCGCCGGAGCAACGCTATTGCCCGGCCGGGGTCTACGAGATCGTCCGCGACGACGACGGTTCCAATCCGCGGCTGCAGATCAACGCGCAGAACTGCGTGCACTGCAAGACCTGCGATATCAAGGACATCACCCAGAACATCGTCTGGGTGACGCCGGAGGGTGGCGGCGGACCGAATTACCCGAACATGTGACGGCGGGCGAACGCGGGGCCGGCAGAAGGCCGCGCCGCGCCGGAGACCCGCCTGACGGAGGGCGCCGGCCATGAGGCGGCTCGGCTTTGGGATCGCGGTGATCGTGCTCCTGGCGACGGCGGGCAGTTTCGTCTTCGCCGAAATCTGGTACTTCGACGTTCTGGCGAGCCTGCGGCTTCAGCTTCTGATCGTCTGCGCCGCCTTGTGCGTTCTCGCGCTGCTGCTGGGCAGCCGCCGCACTTCGGCGGTGCTGGCGGCGGCGGTGCTGCTCAACGGCTTTCCGGTCGCGACGGCGGCGCTGCAGTCGCCCCCGGCGCCGCCGGCGATGGCGGCGCATGAGGTCTCGATCGTCTTCTACAATACGGCCAGGCGCACGGTGGACCTGTTCGAGTTCCGCGCCTTCGTCCGCGCCCGGCAGCCCGACCTGCTGGCGCTGACGGAGGTCTTCGCCTGGAACATCGCCGACATCCGCCGGACCTTCCCCGAGTACCCGTACTCGGTGGGGGAGCCCGGCGTGTTCGGCGCCGTCATCCTCAGCCGCACGCCGATCCGTGATTTCCGCATCCACGAGCATGCCGGGGGCCCTTCCGGCCGCACGCTCGAGATCCGGCTCTGCGGCAAGCTCGACGCCGACAAGTGCATGGCGCTGCTGGTGCTGCATCCGCCGCCGCCCCTGTCGGCCGACTACCACCGGCTCCGGGACCGGCAGATCATGGCCGCCGCCATGCAGGCGGGCATGGCGGGTGAAGAACGCGCCGTCAGCGGACGGGTCGCGATGATCGGGGATTTCAACCTGACGCCGTGGAACGCCGTCTATCACAAGTCGCTGGAGGCTGGCGGGCTGGCCGACGCCTTCGCCGGCGGGCCGCCGCACAGCACCTGGTTCTCGACCTTCGCCGCCGCCGGTCTGGCGATCGACCATGTCTGGCTGGGCCCCGGCCTCGGTGTCCGCCGCGTCGACATCGGGCCGCCGACAGGTTCCGACCACTTTGCCGTCTACGCCGAGCTTGCCCTCGACGTCGACCTGCGCTGGTGACGTCAGCGGAAAAAAGAAAGGGGCCGGAGCGGCGCTCCGACCCCTTGCAGAGGTGAAGTGCTTCGGTGCGCGTCTATCTGGGCTCGGACCTGAGCCCCTTGACGATGGCGAAGCATGCCAGCAGCAGGACGATGGTGAACGGGAAGCCCGTCGACACCGCCATGGCCTGCAGCGCGGCGAGGCCGCCGCCCAGCAGCAACGCGATCGCCACCAGGCCCTCGAAGATGCACCAGAACACGCGCTGGGAGACCGGGGCGTTGACCTTGCCCCCTGCCGTGATCGTGTCGATGACCAGCGAACCGGAGTCCGACGAGGTCACGAAGAACACGATCACCAGGATGATCGCGACCAGCGAGGTGATCTCGGCGAGCGGCAGCGCGCCCAGCATCTCGAACAGCTTGATCTCCAGGCTGGCTTCCTGCACCGCGGTGTAGCCCTGATCGACGATCTGGTGGATTGCGGTGCCGCCGAAGGCGGTCATCCAGAACACCGACACGATCGACGGGATCAGCAGCACGCAGACCATGAATTCGCGCACGGTGCGGCCGCGGCTGACCCGGGCGATGAACATGCCGACGAACGGCGACCAGGAAATCCACCAGGCCCAGTAGAAGGCGGTCCAGCCCTGGCTGAAGTTCGCGTCCTCACGCCCGAACGGGTTCGACAGGGGCGCCAGCTCGGTGACATAGGCGCCGAGATTGGTGAAGAAGCCGGTGAAGATGGCCAGGGTCGGCCCCACGATGACGACGAAGCCCAGCAGCAGGATCGCCAGCAGCATGTTGATCTCCGACAACCGCTTGACGCCCTTGTCCAGGCCGGCGAGCACCGACACCAGCGCCGCCGCGGTAATCAGCAGGATCAGGACGACCTGCGCGCCGGCCGATGTCGTGATGCCGAACAGGAAGTCGAGACCGGCATTGGCCTGCGTGGCGCCGAGACCCAGCGACGTGGCGAGGCCGAACAGCGTGGCGAAGACCGCCAGGATGTCGATGACGTGACCGGTCCAGCCCCAGACCCGCTCCCCGAAGATCGGATAGAAGATCGAGCGGATGGTGAGCGGCAGGCCCTTGTTGTAGCTGAACAGCGCCAGCGCCAGCGCGACGATGGCGTAGATCGCCCAGGGGTGCAGACCCCAGTGGAAGATGGTCGCCGCCATGCCCAGCGAAAGCGCGGCCTGCTGATCGCCGGCCGCGGCGCCCAGCGGCGCCCAGTCGGTGCGTGCGCCGGCGTCGCCGACCGCCGTTCCGCCCATCGACGAACTGAAATGCGAGATAGGTTCGGAGACGCCGTAGAACATCAGGCCGATGCCCATCCCGGCAGCGAACAGCATCGAGAACCAGCCGAGATAAGAATAGTCTGGCTTGGAATCCTTGCCGCCCAGGCGGACCTTGCCCAGCGGGGTGAAGATCAGCACGACGCAGAGGATCACGAAGATGTTCGCCGAAAGCAGGAAGAACCAGTCCAGCGTCGAGGTCAGCCAGGCTCTCAGGCTCTCGAAGGCCGGGGCGAGGCTGTTCTGGAAGGCCAGCGTCAGCACCACAAAGGCGACGATCACAAGTCCCGAGACAAGAAAGACCGGATTGTGGATGTCCAGACCGAACGGTCCGACCTTCGTCTGAATGTTGTGTTGGCCGATCTCGTACTCTGTATCGATGATGTCGGCCGGTCCTTCCGGCGCCCGAATGGCGTCGGCTGTGGAATCGCTCATGTTCCCCCCTCCGTTTCTGTTGGGTCGGGCTTCTGCGCGCAGCGGTCTTCTGCCACCTTTACCGAATCATGACATTGTGCCTGCGGATTAGGCAGATGTAACCCCTCAATACGACGCCCGAACGCCGGTAACCGACGAGCCTTCGGGGCGGAAACCGGGCTGGTCAGTCGGCCAGATGAGCGACCAGGCGGTCCATCAGGTCCATGCAGCGGCTGATCTGGTCGACGTCCACGAACTCGTTCGGCTGGTGGGCGACGCCGATGTCGCCGGGGCCGCAGATCACCGTCGACATGCCGGCCTCCTGGAAGATTCCGCCCTCGGTGCCATAGGACACGGCTTCGGTGTCGTTGCGGCCGGCCAGGCGCTTGAACAGCGTTTCCGCCGCGCCGTCCGGCTCGGGCGCGAGGCCCGGCACGTCGGCCTTGACGATCGTTTCCACCGATGCTTCCGGGAAGCCCTTGCGCATGCGCGGCAACAGGTTTTCCTCGATGAAGGCCTGCACGCGTTCGCGGATGTCGGCGCCGTCGTCGCCGGGGACGGCGCGGTATTCCCAGCGGATCTCGCAGTGATTGGGCACGATGTTGACCGCCGTGCCGCCATGCATCAGGCCGACATGGACGGTCGTGTAGGGCGGATCGAACGCCGGGGCGGGGCGCTGCATCCGTTCCTCGGCCAGGCCGGCGATGAAGCTGACCAGTTCGGCGCCGTAGTAGACGGTGTTGACGCCCCGGTCGATCTGGGAGGAATGCACTTCCCTGCCCTTCAGGGTGGTGTGGAAGACCGTGCAGCCCTTCTGGGCGTTGACGACGCGCATCATGGTCGGCTCGCCGACCAGGCACATGGCGGGCCTCAGATCGGTGGTGGCGAAGTGGTCGATGATGCCGCCGACGCCCAGGCAGCCGACCTCCTCGTCGTGAGAGAAGGCGAAGTGGACGGGCCGCGACAGCCGGTTCTCCTTCAGGCGGGGCGCGGCGGCCAGCGCGCAGGCGATGAAGCCCTTCATGTCGGAGGCGCCGCGGCCATAGAGACGGTCGCCCTTGCGGGTGAGGCGGAAGGGGTCGGTACGCCAGTCCTGGCCGTCAACCGGCACCACGTCGGTATGGCCGGAGAGCACGACTCCGCCGTCACCATCCCCGCCGATGGTGGCGACCAGGTTGGCCTTTCGGCCGTCCTCGCTCATCACCTTGCGGCTTTCGATGCCCAGGCCGCCCAGGTAATCGCGGGTCCAGTCGATCAGGGGCAGATTGGAATCCCGGCTGGTGGTATCGAAGCCCACGAGCCGCTCGAGAATCTCGATGGCGTTGTCAGTCTGGCTGTTCATGGCGTCACGTTAGTTATCCGGGCCGGGCGATGATAGGGTCCGGTTCAGTTACGAACTGTTGCGTACCGGGTCGTTGTTTCACATCTGCGCCGCATCCATATCTGCGGCGTGATTGACGGGAACGTAAAGCAAGTGGCGCCCGATTCCAGCAAGAGCGAATGGACCGAGACTAGGCCGACGGCGCGCGACGGCGACCTCCTCCGCGTCTCCGGCGCGCCGGAAGCGCCCGGCGGCGTGCGCTCTGGCCGCCGTCGGCGGATGGTGAACTATGTCGGCCTGATCGCGCTGATCCTGGCGGGCGTCGCCGGCGCCGTGGCGCTGTTCATGACCCGCTCCACGCTGACGCCGGCGGAACGCGGCGAGACGGTCTATTCGGTTTCGACCATGGCGGCCGAACGCAGCGACAATTTCCCGGTCATCACCGCGTTCGGAGAAATCGCAGCGGGCCGGGAGGCCGACATGCGGGCCCTTGTCCAGGGCGAGGTCGTGGAGGTCGGCGATTATTTTCGCAATGGCGGAACGGTGCGTCAGGGCGATCTGCTGCTCCGCATCGACCCGTTCGACTACGTCGCCGCCGTCGACGAACTGAAGGCGCAGATCGCCGAGACCCGGGCGCGCGTCGCCGAGGCCCGCGCGCGGCTCGCCTCCGAGCGCTCAGCCCTCATCGAGGACCGCTCGATCCTCGAGATCAAGGCGCAGGACGTGCAGCGTTTCGAGCGTCTGAACCAGAAGGGCACGATTTCCGACCAGTCGCTCGGCAACGCCCGGATCGAGTATCAGACGCAGCAGCAGAAGGTCACCCAGCGCGAGGCGGCGATCGAGGCCGAGCAGGCGCGCATGCAGCAGCAACAGGCCGCGCTCGAGCGACTGCAGGTCTCGCTCGCCCGCGCCGAGCGCGACCTGACGCGGACGGAGCTGCGCGCGCCCTTCGACGGTTTCCTTTCCCAGGTTTCGGCGCAGGTCGGGTCCCTGCTCGGCCCCAGCGACCGCGTCGCCCACCTGGTCGCTGCCGACTCGCTGGAGGCCCGCGGGCACCTCTCGGACGCCCAGTACGGGCGTCTGCTCGCCGACGGCGGGCTGGATGGCCGGCCTGCCACCGTGACCTGGAAAATGGGGCCGGAGCGTCTGACCTACGAGGCCGTGATCTCCCGCATCACTTCCGAGATCGATCCGGGTTCCGGCGGCGTGACCTTCTACGCCCTGCTGGCCGCCGACGGCCTGGATCTGCCGATCCGTCCCGGCGCCTTCGTCGAGATCGAGCTGCCCGACCGGCGCTTCCCGGACACGATCCGCCTGCCGGCCGTCGCGGTCCACGACGACAATCGCGTCTTCGTCATCGAGGAGGGCCGCCTGGTCCGCCGAGACGTCGAGGTGCTGGCGCGGCAGGGCGACGATGTGATCGTCGACGGCGAACTGGAAGGCGGCGCCCGGGTGGTGCTGACCCGGTTCAACGAGATGGCGCCCGGCGTGCGGGTGCGCGACGCGGCCGCCGGCGGCGATGACGGGGCCGAAGCCGCGAGCGGCCGATGAACCCCGCCCAGCTCGTCTCGATCTTCGTTCGCCACCGCAACGCGGCGAACCTGCTTATGGCGCTGATGCTGATCGGCGGCATCTTCGCGCTCGACCGGCTGAACACGCAGTTCTTCCCCGATACCGGCCTGGACTTCGTCACCGTCTCCATCGTCTGGCCGGGCGCCAGCGCCGAGGACGTCGATTCCAACATCGTTTCGGCGGTGGAGCCGGAGGTGCGTTTCCTCGACGGGGTGAAGGAGGTCAACTCCTACTCCAGCGAAGGCGCGGCGACCATCGTCGTGGAGTTCCAGGCCGGCACCGACATGCAGTCGGCGCTTTCCGACGTGGACGCCGCCGTCGCCGGGGTGACGACCCTGCCCGAGGATTCGGAAGAACCGCTGGTCAAGCGCGTGGTGCGTTATGACGAGATTTCGCGGCTGGTGATCAGCGGCGATGTCAGCGAGGCCGAGCTGAAGACCGTCGCAAAGCGTATCCGCGACGACCTGCTGGCCCGGGGTGTCGACAAGATCGACTTCTTCGGCATGCGCGACGAGGAGGTCCAGGTGAAGGTGCCACCGCAGGCGCTGCGCCGGCTGGACATGACCATCGGCGACATCGCCCAGCGGATCGCGGCAACGTCCGTCGACCTGCCGTCCGGGGAACTGGGCGGCGCCTCCCAGAAGCAGGTGCGCGCCCTGGGCGAGCGGAAGACCGCGCCCGGCTTCGGCGAGATCGAATTGCGCGCGACCGCCGGGGGGCAGTCGATCCTGCTGCGCGACGTCGCCCGGGTGACGGAAGGCTTCGACGACAACCAGCCCGTGGGGCGGCTGGGCGACGACCTGGCGATCGAGATGATCGTCAAGCGCGCGACCACGACCGACGCGCTGGAGGCGGCGGCGATCGTGGAGGACTATGTCGCCGACATCCGGCCGACCCTGCCGCCTACGGTCCAGATCACCGAATACAGCGTCGCTGCCGCCCTGATCGAGGACCGCATCAGCCTGCTGGTCAACAACGGCCTGGGCGGGCTGGTTCTGGTGCTGGTGGTGCTGTTCATCTTCCTGTCGGCGCGCGTCGCCTTCTGGGTCGCGATGGGCATCCCCGTCGCGATCTTCGCCACCGCCGCGGTCATGCTGCTGACCGGGCAGAGCATCAACATGGTCAGCCTGTTCGCACTGATCATGACGCTCGGCATCATCGTCGACGATGCCATCGTGGTCGGCGAGCACGCCGCCACCCTGCGGCGGCGCGGCCACGGTGCGCTGGAAGCGGCGGAGAAGGGCGCGCTGCGCATGCTGGCGCCGGTGACCGCGGCGGCGCTGACCACCATCGCCGCCTTCATGCCGCTGTTCATGATCGGCGACGTCATCGGTCAGATCATCGTCGCCATTCCGCTGGTCGTCGTTTCAGTCCTCGTCGCCAGCCTGATCGAGTGCTTCTTCGTGCTGCCCGGACATCTGCGCGAGGCGCTGCACGGCGACAGCCGCCGCGCAGGCTGGTACGGGCGATTCCGCGAGCGTTTCGATGCGGGGTTCGACCGGCTGCGGGATGGACCCTTCACGGCGGCGGTGCAGCGCGCCGTGGACTACCGCTATGTCACCATCGGCGCCATTGTCGCCGCGCTGATCCTCTCCATCGGCCTGGTCGGCAGTGGCCGCGTCGGCTTCAACTTCTTCCCCAGCCCCGAGTCCGACACCATCGAGGGCAATATCGAGATGGCCGCCGGCACCCCGCGCGAGGACGCGCTGGCGGCGCTGGACGAACTGGTCGATGCGCTGGGCCGCGCCGAGCAGCGCCTGACCGATGGCGAGGGCGGCCTGGTCAGGATCGCCTTCCAGCGGGTGGGCCGCAGCCAGGGCCGCTCCTTCGAGAGTGTGCCGGGCGACAATCTGGGCGGCATCCAGGTGGAACTGGCGCCGTCCGACAGCCGCGACGTCCGCACCGCCGAGGTGGTCGAGGCCTGGCGCGAGGAGTTCCGGCCGGTCCCCGGCCTGAAGCGCTTTTCGATGCAGCAGCCGGCCGCCGGCCCGCCCGGGCGCGAACTGGACATCCGCCTGTTCGGCGGCGACGTGCAGAGCCTCAAACGGGCGGCCCAGGCGGTGAAGGAGGAACTGGACCGTTTCGCCGGCGTGAGCGACGTCGAGGACGACCTGCCCTATGGCAAGCAGGAGCTGATCCTGGAACTGACCGCCCGGGGGCGGGCGCTCGGCTATACCACCGAAACCGTGGCCCGCCAGGTCCGGGATGCGTTCCAGGGCGCGATCGCCAAACGCTTCGCGCGCGGCGACGAGGAGGTCACGGTCCGCGTGCAGCTGCCCGACGAGGCCGCGACCGAGGCCGCGATCCGGACCATGTACATCCGTAGTCCCTCCGGCGCCGAGACGCCGCTGGAGGAGGTGGTCCGCTTCCGCGAGGACGCCGGCTTTGCCCGCATCCGGCGCAATGACGGCCACCGGGAAGTCGGGGTGTATGCCGAGATCGACGAGACCGTCGCCGGCGCCGGGGCCATCCTCAGCGCGCTCGAGAACGGACCGCTCGACCGCATCGCCCGGCAGTACGGCGTCGACTACCGCTTCGCCGGCAAGGCCGAGGAACAACAGCAGACCTTTGGCGACATGAAGGTGGGCGCCGCGGTCGGCCTCGCCGCGATCTACATCATCCTGGCCTGGGTCTTCGCCTCCTACAGCCGCCCGATCATCGTCATGTCCATCATTCCCTTCGGCCTGATCGGCGCGGTTCTCGGCCACCTGCTGCTGGGTTACGACCTGTCCATTCTGTCGCTGGTGGCGCTGATCGGCCTGGCCGGCATCCTGGTCAACAACTCGATCATCCTCGTCGCCGCCATCGACGACCGCGTGGCCGAGGGCGAGGGCGCAATGGAAGCCATTGTCTCAGGCGCCGGCGACCGCCTCCGCGCGGTCACGCTCACCTCGATCACCACCATCGTCGGGCTGACGCCGCTGATGTTCGAGACCAGCCTGCAGGCCCAGTTCCTGATCCCGATGGCGATCACCATCGTCTTCGGCCTGGCCACCGCGTCGGTGCTGGTGCTGTTCGTCGTGCCGGCGCTGCTGGGCATGCTGATCGACATCGGCGAAGGCCGCCGCCGCCTCGTCCGCCGCCTGCGCGGCGCCGAAGGGGCGGATTGAGTATCCGGTCAATGGCGTCTTGCCCGCCCTGTGCGGGCATCCGGTCTGACTTGAAGGCGGATCGGGCAGCAACCCGCATCAGGCTCCTGCCGGACCCCCGCACAAGGCGGGGATGACGGCGAAGGCGAAGGCGGGCTGTGAAGGAGTTACCTGAGCGCCTTCGACAGGTATTCGCGCGGTTCGGGGCCCTGATTGGCCTCCTCGAAGGCATCGATGGCGGCGCGGATCGCGGCGTCGATGGGCATGTTCTCCCATGACCGGATCAGCTTCTTCTGCTGACGGACGGCCTTCGGGCCGGAAGCGAGGATGGAGCCGAGCCAGGCGTCGACCTGCTCGTCCAGCCTGTCCTTAGTCGTGACCTTCTGCACCAGTCCGCAGAGACGCGCGTCTTCGGCATCGATCATGTCACCGGTAAGCAGTATTTCGGCCGCCTTGCCCCAGCCCATGACATGGGGCAGCAGCACCGCCTCGATGACGCTGGGCAGGCCCACGCGGACCTCGGGCATGCCGAATTTCGCGTTGTCGCTGGCAACGCGGAAGTCGCAGGCCGCCACCAGCTCCAGCCCCGCGCCCAGGCAATAGCCGTGGATGCGGCCGATCACCGGCACCGGCAGGCGGCGCACCTCGTCGATGGCCAGATGCAGGTTGGTGATGAACTCACGCGCCGAAGGGCCGTCCATCTGCGACATCTCGCCGATGTCCGCGCCGCCGACGAAGGCGCGATCGCCCGCCGCCTGCAGGACGACGGCGCGCAGGTCCTGATCCTGCGACAGCTCGCGGGCCGCCTCTCGCAGCTCGCGGTTCATCTGCCGCGACATGGCGTTCAGCTTGCCCGGCCGGTTGAGGATCAGCCGTGCGATCGGGCCGCCGTCACGCGCCTCGCGCTCGACGCGCACCAGTTCGTGGTTGCTCATGCGACTATCCCGTGATGTCCGGCCAGAACATGTCCGGACCGCGTCCGACCGACCGCTCGCCCAGCCGGCGCCACCAGAAGCGCTGGCCGCCGAACTCGGACCGCCACGACCACAGCCGGCGCGTGGCGAAGTGCAGGCTGTGCTCGTAGGTGAAGCCGATGGCGCCATGCGTCTGATGTCCGACCGAGGCCGCGAGCCCGGCTGCCTCCGATGCGCGCGCCTTCGCCGCCGCGATCAGGAACTCGGCCGGCTGGCCCTCGTCCAGCGCCGCGAAGGGCGCTTCGGCGATGACGCCGGAGGCCGCGGCCTCGCCGGCGGTCTTCGCCAGCTCCTGCTGGATCGCCTGGAACTTGCCGATCGGGCGGCCGAACTGGGTGCGCTCGCTGGCGTACTGCACCGCCTGCTGCAGCACCTTCTCCAACGCGCCGGCAAGCTGCGCAGCGCGGATCATGGCGCCGTAGAGCAGCACGCCGTCGGCCGGCATGTCGTTGGGCAGGGGGGCGATCTCGACCGACACACCGTCGACGGTGACGTCGTCGCGCGGCTCCTTGGCGACGTTCTCGCCTTCCGAGATCTTCGCCTGCGACAGGTCGAGCAGACCGATCTTGGGCCCGCCCTCGTCCTCGGCGACGAAGACGGCATGACCGGCCTTCCGCGCCCAGGGTACGCGGCCGGCAGCGCCGGAGAGCTTGCCGCCCGCCAGCTGCAGCGTGTCGCGGCCGTCGATGATGGTAGAGACGCCGTCCGGCACCGGCAGGCCGGCCTTCTCGGCCAGCCAGGTCGCCAGGATCGTCTCACCCATGGGCACCGGCGCGCAGTGATAGCCGCTGGCGTAGAGCAGCACATGCGCATCGCGCCATTCGCCGCCGACGCCGCCATTCTCCTCGGAGACCAGCGGCCGGGTCAGGCCCTGCGCCTCGACCTCGTCCCACAGGCCGCCGTCATTGCCGTCGGCATCGAACTGCGTCAGCAGTTCCTTCGTCACCCGGTCGCCGAAGAGGCCGTTGACGCTGTCGGTCAGGATGTTCCGCAGTTCGCTCATCTGAGGCCGAGCCCCCGGGCGATGATGCCGCGCAGGATTTCGCGGGTGCCGCCACGCAGGGAGAAGCTGGGCGCTTCCTGCATCAGGAAGGCGAGCACCTCCTGGAAGTCCGTGCCGTCCTGCAGCGTCGGTTCCTCGTCGATCAGGCGCTGGGCGATTTCCGGGATGGACTGCTCGAAGACGCCGCCGACGTCCTTGACCACGCTCGCCTCCAGCGCCGGGTTCTCGCCGCGCTGCAGCTTGCCGGCGACCGCCAGCGACATGCGCCGGAGCGTCATGACGTGCGCGGTCATGCGGCCCAGTTCCTCGGTCAGCGCCGGGTCGCCGCGGTGCTGCGCCACGGCCAGCATCTCGTAGATGAGCTGGATGCAGGAGAGATAGCGTTCGGGGCCGCTGCGCTCGAAGGCGAGTTCGCTGGTCACCTGGTGCCAGCCGTCGCCTTCCTTGCCGATCAGCCGCTCGTCGGGAACGAAGACGTCCTCGAAGACGCATTCGTTGAAATGGTGCTCGCCGGCCAGGTTGATGATCGGCCGGATCGACAGGCCTTCCGACTTCGTGTCGATCAGGAACTGGGTCAGACCCTGGTGCTTGCTTTCCGGGTTGGGGTCGGAACGGAACAGCCCGATCATCCAGTCGGCGGTGTGTGCGCCGGACGTCCAGACCTTGGTGCCGTTCAGATGCCAGCCGCCGTCGACCTTCGTCGCCCGCGAACGCGTGGCGGCGAGGTCGGAGCCCGAATCAGGCTCCGACATGCCGATGCAGAAGCTGAATTCGCCGGCGGCGATCTTCGGCAGGAAGAATTCGCGCTGCTCCTCGGTGCCGACGGACAGGATCATCGGCCCGCTCTGGCGGTCGGCGACCCAGTGGGAGGCCACCGGTGCACCCGCGGCCAGCAGTTCCTCCATGACGACATAGCGCTCCAGGAAGGTACGCTCGTGGCCGCCGTATTTCTTCGGCCAGGTCATGCCGATCCAGCCGCGCTGACCCAGCTTGCGCGAGAAGTCGCGGTCCCGGCCCATCCAGTTGAAGGCCCGGTCCACGGGCTTCATGTGGGCGGTGTTTTCCTTGATGAACTCGCGCACCTCGCCGCGCAGGGCCTCGGCCTCGGGCGGCAGCGTGAGCGGCTCGAAATTGAAGAATCCCATCGGTCTGTCCCTGATTTCTCCCCGGCCGCCAAACCTATCAGCAGGCGCGGTCCGGTCAATCTTGCTTACGCGCCGGTCTTGCGCGCGGATCGGCCGGGCCGTAGCGTCGCTGGGCTTCGGAGGCTTGGCGGAGAGGCGGGGATGACCACGAACACCAATCAGCGCACGGGCGGGCAGCTTCTGGTCGACGCGCTGGCCCATCACGGCGCGGACCTGGCCTTCTGCGTGCCGGGCGAGAGCTATCTCGCGGCGCTGGACGCCCTGCACGACCGGCCCGACATCCGCCTGATCACCTGCCGTCAGGAGGGCGGGGTCACGATGATGGCCGACGCCTACGCCAAGCTGACCGGCAAGCCCGGCATCGCCTTCGTCACCCGGGGCCCCGGCGCGACCAACGCGACGCCGGGGCTGCACATCGCGCATCAGGATTCCTCGCCGGTCATCCTTTTCATCGGCCAGGTCGCCCGCGACCAGACCGAGCGCGAGGCCTTTCAGGAACTCGACTACCGCCGCTTCCTCAGCCAGGTCACCAAGTGGACGGGCGAACTGCAGGACGCCGGCCGCGCCACCGAGTTCGTCAGCCACGCCTTCCATACCGCCGCCGGCGGCCGGCCCGGACCGGTGGCGGTCTCGCTGCCCGAGGACATGCTGCGCGATCACGCCGAAGGTGCGCTGGGCACGCCCTTCCACGCGCCGGACTACGCACCGGTTGGCGAGGACATCACCCGCTTCGAGGCGATGGTCGCGGCGGCCGAACGGCCGGTGATCATCGTCGGCGGCGGGCGCTGGTCGGAGGAGACGGGGCGGAAGATCTCGAAATTCGCCGAGGCCAACGACATCCCGCTGATGACCTCCTTCCGCTGCCAGGATTTCGTCGACAACCGCGGTCCGGCCTATGCCGGTTGCGCCGGCATTGCGCCCGACCCGGATCTGGTCGAGCGGATCAAGACCGCCGATCTGGTCATCGTCGTCGGCGCCCGCATGGGCGAGATGACCAGCGGGCGTTATTCCTACCTGGCCATTCCGCGCCCCGTGCAGCGGCTGGTGCATGTCCATCCGGACCCGGAGGAGATCGGCCGGGTCTACCAGGCGGACCTCGGACTCGTGGCGACACCGGCGGGCTTCGCCGGCACCATCGAGAACATCGTCGTGCGCAAGGACAGGGGCGTGGCGAAGGCGGCGCACCAGCGCTTCCTGGAATTCACCACGCCGGTGCCGATGTCGGGCGACGTGCAGATGGCCGATATCGTCAACTGGATGTCGGAGAACCTGCCCGAGGACACGATCTACGCCAATGGCGGCGGCAACTGCACCGTCTGGCTGCACCGCTTCATGCGCTACAAGCGTTACCGCACGCAGCTCGCGCCGACGTCCGGCTCCATGGGCTATGGCGTGCCCTCGGCGGTGGCGGCGAAGCTGGTGCACCCCGACCGCCACGTCATCAGCTTCTCAGGCGACGGCTGCTTCATGATGAACGGCCAGGAGTTCGCGACCGCCGCCCAGTACGACCTGCCGATCGTCTTCCTGGTGATCAACAACGCCATGTACGGCACCATCCGCATGCACCAGGAGCGCGACTACACCGGCCGCGAGATCGCGACCTTGCTGAAGAACCCGAATTTCGCCGACCTCGCGCGGGCCTATGGCTGCCACGGCGCGGTCGTCGAGAAGACAGAGGACTTCAGGCCGGCGCTGGAGACGGCGCTGAAGCAGAACGGCCCGTCGATCATCGAGGTCCGCATCGATCCCGACGTGCTCTCGCCGACGGTCACCATCTCGGGCCTGCAGTCGAAGGGCTAGACACCCGCCGCGGCGAGTGAGATGCGGCGAAGCCAGGGCTTGCCCAATCGCCGCCCGCTCTCTAGGTGAAGGGCTTCGTCACCCACGCGCGGCCCCGGGCCGCCCCTCCGGGAACCGTCATGCAGCCCAAGCCCCAGGACATCGGACGCGTCAACTGGATCGGTCTCTGGACCCTCTACTCGAAGGAGGTCCACCGCTTCGTCAAGGTTGCGGGGCAGACCGTCTTCGCGCCGATCATCACGACGCTGCTGTTCCTCGCCATCTTCAACCTGGCGCTCGGCGACATGCGCGGACCGGTGGGCGGCGTGCCCTTCGAGGTCTTCCTGGCGCCCGGCCTGGCGATGATGGCGGTGACCCAGAACGCCTTCGCCAACTCGTCGTCGGCGCTGCTGATCGCCAAGATCCAGGGCAATATCGTCGATCTGCTGATGCCGCCGCTCAGCCCCGCGGAGATGGTCTCCGCCATGGCCGCGGCGGCCGTGACCCGGGGCTTCGCCGTCGCCGTGTCGGTGATCGTCGCCATGTCGTTCTTCGTCGAACTGCCGATCCATTCGATCGGCTGGTCGGTGCTGTTCGTGCTGCTGGCCTCGCTGATGATGGGGCTCATCGGCCTCCTGACCGGGCTCTGGGCCGACAAGTTCGATCATCTGGCCTTCATCACGAACTTCGTGATCACGCCGCTTGCCTTTCTTTCCGGCACATTCTATTCGATCGAACGACTGCCCGAATTCGCACAGGCGATTGCACACGTGAATCCGTTCTTCTACGCCATCGACGGTTTCCGCCACGCGCTGGTCGGCCAGGGGGACGCGCCCCTGGGCCTCGGCGCCGCCGTGCTGTTCGCGATCGACGCCGTTCTGGCGGTCTGGGCCTACGCCCTGGTCCGACGAGGCTACAACCTCAAGGCTTGACCGTAGGGCAAGCGCCCGATACACCCCCGCCTTTTCCCGCTCAGGCCAGTCCCGCGGGCGGTGAACAGGTACTCCAAACCCACCATAGTCTGTATCGACACAGCAGAACCGCCGTTGGAGGCGAGAATGATCGAAGCCGTAATGCCCACCTATGCCCGGATTGGAATTTCCTTCGAGCGGGGCGAGGGCGCTGCCCTCTTCACGGCGGACGGCCGACGATTCCTCGACTTCGGCAGCGGCATCGCCGTCAGCCTGCTGGGCCACAGCCATCCGGCGCTGGTCAAGGCGCTGACCGATCAGGCGGGCAAGCTCTGGCACACTTCCAATCTCTACGAGATCGAGGGCCAGAAGCGGCTGGCGAAGAAGCTGGTCGACAACTGCTTTGCCGACACCGTGTTCTTCTGCAACTCCGGCGCCGAGGCGATGGAGGGCTGCATCAAGACCGCCCGGAAGTATCACAGCGCCAACGGCAACCCCGAACGCTACCGCGTCATCACCTTCGAGGGCGCCTTCCACGGCCGCACGCTCGCCACCATGGCGGCCGGCGGCCAGAAGAAGATCCTCGACGGCTTCGGCCCTGTCGTGGACGGCTTCGACCAGGCGCCCTTCGGCGACCTGGCGGCGACCGAGAAGCTGATCGGCCCGAACACCGCTGCGATCCTGGTGGAGCCGGTGCAGGGCGAGGGCGGCGTCCGCGTCGGCGAGCGCGCCTTCCTGACCGGCCTGCGCAAGCTCTGCGACAAGCACGGCATCCTGCTGCTGATGGACGAGGTCCAGTGCGGCATGGGCCGGACGGGCAAGCTGTTCGCGCACCAGTGGACCGACATCGCGCCCGATGTCATGGGCGTGGCCAAGGGCATCGGCGGCGGTTTCCCTCTGGGCGCCTTCCTGGCCACCGAGGAGGCGGCGAAAGGCATGACGGCCGGCAGCCACGGTACGACCTATGGCGGCAATCTGCTGGCCATGGCCGTGGGCAATGCGGTTATCGATGAGGTGCTGGCCGAGGGTTTCCTGGAGCGCGTCAACGTGGTCTCCAGCCGCCTGAAGCAAGGCCTCGCCGCCATCGCCGACAGCTATCCGACGGTAATCAGGGGTACGCGCGGGACGGGCCTGATGCTGGGCCTGGAATGCGCCATGACCAATGGCGACGTGGCGGCGGCGCTCAGGGCGCGGCAGCTGCTGACCGTGCCGGCCGGCGACAATGTCGTCCGCATCCTGCCGCCGCTGGTGGTGACCGACGCAGAGGTCGACGAGTCCCTTGAGATGATCGAGGGCGCCTGCCGGGATCTGGTGGCCAAGGATTCCGCGTCATGATCCAGGGCGCGCATTTCCTCTCCATCGCGGAGACGCCCGAGGCCGAGCTTCGGGCGGTGCTGGAGGACTCGGGCCGCCGCAAGGCGGCCCGGCAGGGCAGACCGAAGGCGGCGCCCGATGACGACCGGCCGATGGACGGCCGTCTGCTGGTGATGATCTTCGAAAAGCCTTCGACGCGCACGCGGGTGTCGTTCGACGCCGCCATGCGTCAACTCGGCGGCGAGACCGTGATCCTCAACGCCGGCGATCTCCAGCTCGGCCGCGGCGAGACCATCGCCGATACCGCGCGCGTGCTTTCCGGCTATTGCGACGCCATCATGCTGCGCACCTACGCCCAGCAGAACCTGACGGAACTGGCCGAACACGCGACCGTGCCGGTGATCAACGGCCTGTCCGATTCCGGCCATCCCTGCCAGCTCGTCACCGACGTGCTGACGCTGGAGGAGCATCGCGGGCCCTCCCGCGGTCAGATCGTGGCCTGGTGCGGCGACGGCAACAACATGGCCAACAGCTGGATCGAAGGCGCCGCGCGCTTCGGCTATCGCCTGCGCCTGGCCTGCCCGGTGGGTCTGGAGCCCGATCCGAAGGTGCTGCGGTGGGCCCGCGACAATGGCGGAGACGTGATCCTGACGAACGACCCCAGGGCGGCGGTGGACGGCGCGGACTGCGTCGTCACCGACACCTGGGTCTCGATGGGCGACGACGCCGCCGACCGGCACAATCGCCTGGCGCCCTTCCAGGTCGACAGCGCGCTGATGGCGGCGGCCAGGCCCGACGCCATATTCATGCACTGCCTGCCCGCCCACCGCGGTGAGGAGGTCACGCCGGAGGTGATCGACGGTCCACAATCCGTCGTCTTCGCCCAGGCGGAGAACCGCGTCCACGCACAGAAGGGCATTCTCAATTGGTGTCTCTCGACGACGACCTGATCCAGCCTTTCCACCTCAACGGCCGAGAGATCCGCGGCCGGCTCGTGCGTCTCGGGCCGGTCGCGGACGCCATCCTGAACCGCCACGACCTGCCGCCCGCGCCGGCGGCCCTGCTGGGCGAGGCGCTGGCGCTGTCGGCGATGATCGGCAGCGCACTGGACTTCGACGGCATCTTCACCTTCCAGGCGGAAGGCGACGGCCCGGCGAACATGCTGGTCTGCGACTATCGGGACCGCGGCGACCTGCGCGGCTATGTCAGGCTGCGCCAGCAGGAGGGCGAAGCCGCCGAGGCCAGTCCCGCCGCGAGCCTGCTGGGGCGGGGCAGTCTGGCGCTCACCATCGACCGGGAGGGCGACCGTCAGCGCTACCAGGGTCTTGTGGAGCTTCTGGGGGACGATCTGCCGAGCTGCGCCGAGCACTATTTCCAGCAGTCCGAACAGCTTCCGACCCTGTTCCGGGCGGTATCGACGCGCGGCCCGGATGGCGCCTGGCGGGTCGGCGGTCTGATGCTGCAGTCCCTGCCGAAGGACCCCGACGAGGACAAGGCGGCCGAGGACTGGAACACGGCCCAGGTTCTGGCCCGGACGGTGAAGCCGCAGGAACTGCTGGACCAGTCCCTGACGGCGCCGGAACTGCTCTACCGGCTGTTCCATGAGGATGGCGTCTGGCTGCACGACGTGCAGCCGCTGCAGGACCGATGCACCTGTTCGGCGGATCGGGTGGTGACCGTTGTGCGGCGCTTCCCCGAAGAGGAGATCAGGAACCTCGCCGACGAATCGGGTAAGGTCACCGTCACCTGCCAGTTCTGTGCGCGGGCCTATGATTTCTCCGCCGGGGAGTTGCTGGGAGAGACGGAATGAACCTGACGAGGCGCGGTTTTCTGGTCCTGTCCGGCGGCCTGGCCGTGGCCGCCTGCGAAGGCGGCACTGCACCGGAGCCGTTCGAGCAACCGGTGCCCCAGGTCACCTTCCGGCACCTGCCGCCGATCCGGCTGGACGCCGCGGCGCTGGACGTCCGCCAGCCCTTCGTCGCCCCGGGACAGCCGCCCAACATCGAGCATCTGCTGCCGACGCCGCCGGCCCGGGTCGCGGCCAACTGGGCCCGCGACAGGCTCCGGGCCGCCGGATCGGGCGGGCAGGCGACCTATGCCATCCTGGACGCGTCGATCACGGAAACCGATCTGGCGACGGACAAGTCCCTGCAGGCGCTGTTCAAGACCCAGCAGGGCAGCCGGTTCGCCGGCCGTATCGAGGTCCGCATCGACGTCGCCAACGCGCGCGGCCGCGGTTTCGCCCACGCGGTCGTCGAGCGCTCCCAGACGGTCCGCGACGACCTGACCCTGAACGAACGCGATGTCGTGCTGGTGGAATTCGTCGAGCAGATGGGGCGCGACCTCAACCGCCGCCTCGAGGACGAAATCGCCGAACACCTGGGCGACTTCGTACTCTGAGCGGCGGCAGGTGGGTCAGTCCGCCGCGTCCTTCACCATGTGGACGGTGCGCTGCGGGAACGGAATCTCGACGCCCAGCTCGTCCATCTTCTCCTTCAGCGCGCGGGTGAATTCCCACTTCAGACCCCAGTAGTCGGTGGCGTTGCACCACAGCCGGATGGTCAGATCCACCGAGCTCTCACCCAGATTCGAAACCACCACCATGGGGGCGGGATCGGGATGGACGCGCTCGTCGGCGTTCGCCATCTCCCTGATCGCGTCGATCGCGGCGCCGATGTCCGCGCCGTAGCCGATCCCGAGCAGCAGGTCGAGCCGCCGCGTGGGATGGAAGCTGTAGTTCTTGATCGCGGTGTTCCACAGCTGACCGTTGGGCATGATGATCTGCACGTTGTCGGGCGTTTTCAGCTCGGTCATGAACAGATGCACGTCTTCGACGGTGCCGGAGGTGCCGCCGCCCTCGATGAAATCGCCCTGCCGAAACGGCTTGAAGATGAGGATCATCACGCCCGCTGACAGGTTGCCCAGCGTGCCCTGGAAGGCCAGGCCGATGGCGAAGCCGGCGGCGGCGAGCACGGCGACGAAGCTGGTGGTCTCCACGCCGAACTGGTCGAGCGCGGCGATGACCGCGAAGGCCAGGACGCCGTAGCGGGCGATGGTCGCCGTGAAGCGCGCGACCATCGGGTCCATCTTGCCGGTGCGCATCAGGCCGGCCCGCACCAGCCGCGCGACCCAGTTGGAGGCGAAGTAGCCGGCGATCAGGATGATCACCACGCCGATTACCGCGAGGCCGTACTCGATGAAGTAGGCCGTCAGGAACTCACCGATGTTCGATGCTTCCATTTCCGTCATTGAATGGCTTCTCCGATTTCTTGTTGTCGTTGCCCTGCCTCAGTCGCCGAACAGGCCCTTCAGTTTCTTCGTGGCGCCGGAGACGGGGTCATCGCCCTTCTCCGAACCGCTGCCGCCGGTCACGCTGTCGAGCACGCCCTTGACCGCGCCCGCGCCGCCTTCGCCGACGTTCTTGACCGTGTCCGCCACGCCCTTGGCTGCATCCACCGGCGATTCCAGAACGCCCCTGACGATGCCTTCCATGTCCGGCTGCACCGAGGGATCGTCCCAGGAGCCCCTGATCAGGATCGGTACCGAGATGCCGCGGTCGTCGCCGCCGCCCTGACCGGCCAGGCTGGCCACCACTTTCGGCACGGCGCGGTAGTCGATGGTGCGCGGCGGCAGGGCGATGTCGCCCGATCCCGTGACCCGGAGCAGCGGCGCATTCATGGCCAGGTCCGGATTGTGGATCAGGCCGTTCTTCGCCGTGAAGCTGCCCGACAGCTCCGCGAAGTCGGTCTTCTCCGACTTGTCGTAGGTCATGTCGAGCCCGCCGGTGGAGACATTGCGCACCGCCGCGGCGAGATTGTAGCCGATGATCGCGCCGTCGGTGACCGTGATCCGGCCCGCGCCGTTCAGCGCCGAGACCAGCTTGCGCTCGGTATTGCCGCGGGTGGTGAGATCGAAGTCCGCGTTCACCGTGCCGAGGAAGTCGCCGAAATCGGCGAACTGCTGCAGCGCCGGGCGCGCCTGCACGCCGGCGAGTTCCAGCTTCACCGACATGCCGGGCTCTGCGCCGCGCAGGTCGATCTTCGCGCCGCCGGTGGCGTTGCCCTCGTAGAGCGCGAGCTGGCGCAGCGTCACTTCGGCGCTGTTGCCGCGGCCGGTCACGGCGATGTCCGTGGCGCCGACATCCAGCATACCCGTCGTGATCGAACTGGCCTTGAGCGACAGGTCCACGTCCGCTGCGCCGAGCGCGCTCAGATCGATGGGGTCGTCGGACCAGTCGGAGCTTCCCGCCGGGGCCGCGCCGTTGCCCCCCGACGCCGCCGCGCCGCCGCCCTCGGGCAGGTAGGCGCGGAAATCCAGGTCGCCGGCCGTGAGCTCGGCGGTGACCGCCGGGCGCTGGCCGGAGAGTTCGGCGGCGATCGAGCCCTCGATGCGGTTCTTGTCGAAGAGAATGGCGGCCTCGGCGATGGCCAGGCGCGTCGGCGAGGCCGTCATGTCGCCTTCCAGCGACAGGGTGCCGGGCAGCCTGACGTCGGGACCCAGGACGATGTCCGCCCAGGCGAGCAGTTCCGCCACATTGGCGACGGAAACCGTGCCACGGCCGGCGGCCTCCGGCGCGGCGCCGGCCGTGGCGGCGCCGTTGAAGGCGATGGAGAACAGGTCGTCGCTGGAAACCTCGGCGTTGATCGCCGTCTGACGGCCCGCCGTGATCGCCGACGGGTCGTCGACATGGGCCACGATGTTGACCCTTCGCCCGCGCCATTCGGCGTCCGCGGTCATGTCGAAGGGACCGGACATGGAGGGCAGGGACATCGTCGTGTTCAGACCGCTGATGTCGTGGCGCTCACCGGTCTGGGCGTCGATGTAGACCACCGTCGCGTTCTCCATCCGGAAATCGTCCAGCGAGAGCACCAGGTCGCCGCCGCCCGATTCGCCGCTGCGCTCCAGCTTCTCGCCGTCGCCGGCGGCGGCCGTGGCACCCCCGAAATCGAAGTTGAAACGGCCTTCGGCGTTCTTCTCGATGACGATCACAGGCTCGACCAGCACGAAGCGGCGGACGACCACCTCGCCGGAGAGCGCCGCCATCAGGTCGACCTTGATATCGGCGGAGCGAATCTCGGCCATGTTCTCGGTCGAGCCGCCTTCGAAATTGGAAAGCGAGACCTGGTTGATCGACAGGGTGACGTCCGGAAAGACCGAGAACTCGGGCTCGCCGCCGACGGTGACCTTCCGGCCCGTCGCCTCCTCCATCTTGGCGACCACGTAGTCGACCATGGCGCTCTTGGGCACGACGAATGGCAGCGCGACCACGGCGGCGATAAGAATGACCAGAATGGCCGCGACGATGATTAGGAACCGTTTCACGAGGGATGTCCTCCTGCTTCTGCGACGATGGGCCCGGCTGCCGCCGGACCCGCGATGACGCCCGTTACCAGTCTAGACATGCTGGCGCGGTAGGCGGATATCACAAGATGAGATGTTTCCCATTCCCCGGTCACGATTCCGCCGCCGTAGACCCCTACGTAGCACGGTACATGCCAGATCGCCGGGAAGTCATGGGCCCCGCGCCGAAACAGCGTTTCACCCGGCGCGGCGGATATGCGATAGCCTCCCCGCACCTGACATGAAACGGGGGAGTGTGGATGTCCGGTCCCGACCTGAGCGGCAAGTTCGACCATGTGAAGCCCAAGCCGGCGAGCAGCCTCCTGCTGATCCGCGACGGGGTCGAGGGGCTGGAGGTCTTCATGGTCCGCCGCCATCACGAGATCGACTTCGCCTCCGGTGCGATGGTCTTTCCCGGCGGCAAGGTCGATCCCGAGGATTCGGATGTGCGGGCCCGCTCTCGCGCACTGGACGCCGAACCGCTGGACGACATCGCCCTCGGCTTCCGCGTGGCGGCGATCCGTGAAGCCTTCGAGGAGATCGGCGTGCTGCTGGCGCTGGAGGCCGATGGCAGCGCCCTTGGCGCGGCGCGAAGCGGGCAGCTGAAGGACCGCTATGCGGCGGACCTGGAAGCCAATCGCGTCACCATGGGGGAGATGGCCGAGCGCGAGGATCTGCGCTTTCCGCTGCGGAGTCTGGTGCCGTTCGCCCACTGGATCACCCCGCCGGTGCTGCCGAAACGCTTCGACACGCCATTCTTCATCGCGGAAATGCCGGAGGCCCAGTCGGCTTTGGCCAGCCATGACGGCACCGAGGCCGTCGACAGCGTCTGGGTCCGGCCCGGGGAGGCCATCCGCCAGGCGGAAGCCGGGCAGGTCACGATGGTGTTCGCCACGCGGCTCAACCTGGTCCGGCTGGCGCGGACGGAGAGTGTGGCCGACGCACTGGAGCACGCCCGGCGCAACCCGCCGGTGGTGGTCACGCCGCACGTCTACCGGCGCGGCGACCGGCGCATGATCGACATTCCCGTGGAGGCGGGTTTCGGCGGGCCGAGTTTCGACGTCGGCGCCGCCTGAAGGGCTACTCCGCCGCGTCGGCCTTGGGCTGAAGCTGCAGGCCGAGGCGTTCCCACACCATCAGCAGCGCATCGACCAGTTGATCCATCATGGCGTCGTCATGGCCGGGACCCGGCGTGATCCGCAGCCGTTCCGTGCCCCTCGGGACCGTCGGAAAATTGATGGGCTGGATGTAGATGCCGTAGTCGTCCAGCAGCATGTCGGTGGCCTGTTTGCACAGCGCCGGCTCGCCGACCAGCACCGGCACGATGTGCGTCACCGAGGGCATCACCGGCAGTCCCGCCGCGGCCAGCCGCGCCTTCAGCGTCGCCGCCCGCTCCTGCTGCTTCTCGCGCTCCGCGTCGCTGGTGCGGAGATGGCGGATGCTGGCGGTCGCCGCCGCGGCGATCCCCGGCGGCAGGGCGGTGGTGAAGATGAAGCCGGGCGCGTAGGAGCGCACGGTATCCACCAGATCGGCCGATGCGGCGATATAGCCGCCGATCACCCCGAAGGCCTTGGCCAGCGTGCCCTGGATGATGTCGATTCGGTCCATCACGCCGTCGCGCTCGGCGACGCCGGCGCCGTGCGGGCCGTACATGCCCACGGCATGGACCTCGTCCAGATAGGTCATGGCGCCGAACTCGTCGGCCAGGTCGCAGAACTTCGCCAGCGGCGCGATGTCGCCGTCCATCGAGTAGACGCTTTCGAAGATGATCAGCTTCGGCCGCGCCGGATCGGTTTCCTGCAGCAGTTCGCGGAGATGATCGATGTCGTTGTGGCGGAAGATCTTCTTCTCTGCCCCGGAATGGCGGATGCCGGCGATCATGGAGGCGTGGTTGAGCTCGTCGGAGTAGATCACACAGCCGGGCAGGAAGCGCGCGATCGTCGAGATCGCTGCCTCGTTGGCGACGAAGCCCGACGTCAGCACCAGCGCCCGTTGCTTGCCGTGAAGGTCGGCCAGCTCCTTCTCGAGCTCGACGATGGCGTGATGCGTGCCGGAGATGTTGCGGGTGCCGCCGGCGCCCGCGCCCATGCGGTCGACCGCCGCCTTCATGGCCTCCACCACCTTCGGGTGCTGGCCCATGCACAGATAGTCGTTCGAGCACCAGACGGTGACGCCGGGCCGGCCGTCGCGGGAGTGATTGGTCGCCCGGGGAAATTCGCCCAGGTGACGCTCCAGCTCGGTGAAGATCCTGTAGCGACGCTCGTCATGGAGCTGCCGCACGGCATCGGAGAAGATCTGGCCGTAGTCCATGATACCGTTCCTTCTCGGCGTCGTGTTGGCCTTGCGCCGCGGCGGGCCGCAGCCGGCGTTCCGCTTCCCGCGCGCGAACAAGCGCGCTGGTTGTGGAAATCACAATAACGGATTGACGTCGAACGGCAATGTGACACAGGCCACGCGGACGTGGCGAGGCGCCGCTGGCGCGGCCGTCAGCGGCGGCGCTGGGTCAGCTTGTGCAGGCTGTCGACGATCTCCACGCCGATGGGGTCGTCGCTGCCGCGTACGTCGTGCTTCAGGATCGCCCGCAGCGCCTCGACATGCGGCGCGATCACCGTCAGGTCATCCACGGACGGAGCGGAGAGATTGTCGATGAAGTGGCAGAGATTGTCGCCGACGCTGGTCAGCAGGGTATAGCCGAAGGTGCCGCCCTGGCCCTTCAGGTCATGGACGACGCCGAAGATGCGGTCATAGTGCTTGTCGAGATCGCCGGTCTGGTTCGGCGTGTCCGCCACCATCTCCTGGACCTTCATGATGTCCTTCTCGGCCCAGACGCGAAACTCCTCCGCCATCTCGTCGATGGCGTCCTGGGCCTTCTTGATCAGATCCGGGTCGACGCCGCTGCCCGAGCCCACCTTGGCGCGCAGCGTGTTGGGGACGTGGATGATCTGATGATCCTTCGTCTTCTTCTCGTCGACCTTGGTCGCAGGCTCGCTCATGGCGTACTCCTTGCCCTCGAAACCTTTGCGAGGCGATTGGCTATGCCGATCTATAGCGGCGTGGCAGTAAACAGAACGATAACGGAGCCGGCGGATGACAACATTGGTAGTATTGTACCGGTTGCTGTTGATTGCGGCGGTTGCAGCTATGGGCCCGGGCGTGGCGCGGGCCGCTGACATCGCCGAAGCGCGGTCGATGACCTACTGGCTGTCGGGGCCGGATCCGGCGCTGGTCGCGGCCAGCGGGTTCGACCTGGCGGTCGTGGACTATTCCCGCGACGGCAGCGGCGCCCGGGCGCTGTCGCCCGAGGACGTGGCCCTGATGAAGCGCAAGCCCGATGGCGGCCGGCGCATCGTGCTCGCCTATCTGTCGATCGGGGAGGCCGAGGACTACCGCTACTACTGGAAGCCGGCATGGTCGCGGAAACCGCCATCATGGCTGGAGGCGGAGAACCCCGACTGGGCCGGCAACTACAAGGTCCGGTTCTGGCATGAGGACTGGCAGCGCCTCATCTTCGGCGGACCCGGGGCCTATCTCGACCGGATCATCGACTTCGGCTTCGACGGGGTCTACCTCGATATCGTCGATGCCTACTGGTACTTCCAGGAAAAGGGCCGGAAGACCGCCGAGGCGGAGATGGTCGCCTTCGTCCGCGCTCTGGCTCGGCATGCCCGCAGTCGCGAGCCCGGTTTCCTGATCGTGCCCCAGAACGCCGAGGATCTGCTGGCCAACGAGGCCTATCGCCGGACCATCGACGCCCAGGCCAAGGAGGATCTGTTCTTCGGTCTGGACGGTCCCGACACGCCAAATGCCCGGGACTCCTTCGACTGGGCAAAGAAGCACCTGGACCTGGCGCGCGCCGCCGGCAAGCCGGTGCTGCTGGTCGAATATCCCGAAACCGCCGCCAATATCGCACGGGTCTACGAAAAGGGCCGGGCCGCCGGCTATCTGCCCTATGCGACGGTCCGGGCGCTGGACAGGATGACGGTCAATGCCGGTTTCGACCCGCCAGTGCCCGACCTGCTGTTGCGGGATTGAGAGCCGGGTTCAGCCGGCGTCCTGCTGGGCGCGGTAGGCGTCGGCCTCGGCGATCAGCCAGTCCCGGAACGCTGCCACCTTGGGCTGCTCGGCCACCCGCGGCACGTGCACCAGGTAATAGGCGAAGTCGGACGCCAGGGTGATCGAGAACGGCCGGACGAGACGGCCCGCCAGCAGGTCGGCATAGGCCAGCGCGTGGCGCGCCATCGCAACGCCCAGGCCCTCGGCGGCCGCCTGCAGCAGCATGGCCGAGTTGTCGAAGGTGGGGCCGCGCTTCGGGTCGACGCCGCTGACCCCGGCCGCCGCCAGCCATTCCGTCCAGCCCACGGGATAGTCGTCGTGCAGCAGCACGTGTCCCGCCAGATCCTGGGGACGGCGAAGGGGCTTGTCGCTGTTGAGCAGGGCCGGGCTGCAGACCGGGAAGACCGCGTCGTCGAACAGCCGGTAGACCGTCAGGCCGGGATACTGGCCCCAGCCCGAACGGATGCCGATGTCGAAGGGTTCGACATCCAGATCGACCATCCGCTCTTCGGTCGACAGCAGTACGTCGATGTCGGGGTAAAGGGTCCGGAAGTGCGACAGGCGCGGCACCAGCCATTTGGAGGCGAAGGAGGGCATGCAGGTGATGCGCAATTCCGAGCCGCCGTCGCTGGCCGACAGGCGCTGGGTCGTCGATTCCAGCAGGTCGAGCGCGTCCCGCACGCCCGGCAGCAGCATCTGCCCGGCCTCCGTCATCAGGATCTCGCGGTTGCGGCGCTTGAACAGCTTCAACCCGAACCAGTCCTCCAGTCCCTTGACCTGATGGCTGATCGCCGCCGGGGTTACGTTCAGCTCTTCCGATGCCCTCGTGAAACTTAAATGACGGGCCGCGGCCTCGAAGGCGCGAATTGCGTTAAGCGGCGGTAAACGGCGGGCCATGGCGATTCTTCCGTAATAGATTTTCTCATACATACCCTGAGAAACTGTCGTTTGTCAGTACCCCTTGACGCCCCTAGATGAGCCCTGCGCCGAAGACGTCGGCGCGAACTGACTGGAGTAGTTAAGATGGCGAAGATCATTGAAACCGCTGGACCCGCCGTCCACCACAACCCTCTGAGCTCGCTGGTTGACGGCGTGCTGCGGCGTGGCAACACTCTCTCGCTCTGGCATCAGCGCCAGTCCGAGCGCTCGCAGCTCGCCAAGCTGGACGACCGCCTGCTGGCGGACGTCGGCATCGACCGCGAGGCGGCCTGGCGCGAAAGCCGCAAGCCCTTCTGGAGGCGTTGATCCGTTGAGTGCGAACGGACGGCACGACTATCGCATCGAACTGCGCTGGACGGGCGCGGCGGCCGGTTTCCGGTCCTACGAGGATTATGACCGGACCCACCGTATCGCCGCGCCCGGAAAGCCGTCGCTGACGACGTCGTCCGATCCGGCCTTTCTGGGCGTTCCCGAGCTCTGGAACCCCGAGGACATGCTCGTCGCCGCCCTGTCGAGCTGTCACATGCTGAGCTATCTTGCCTGCTGCGCCCGCGCCCGCATCGAAGTTCTGGACTACAGCGACGACGCGCGCGGCACGATGGTCGAAGACGGCAAGAGCGGCGGCCGCTTCACCGAAGTGGTGCTCGAGCCGCGGGTGGTCATCGCCGACGCGGCCAGGCTGGAGCACGCCAGGCGCCTGCACGGCACGGCCCACCGGGTGTGTTTCATCGCCAATTCCGTCAATTTCGACGTCATTCACAATCCCGAGGTCGTGGCGCGCTGAGCCGTGCGCGGCGCTATTGCTTTTTTGTGACCCCCCGTGGTAGCGGGATTACATGCTGAGCCGACGTCGATTCCTTGTCGCATCCACGGCGATGCTGGCGATGCCGACGGCGGTTCACGCCGAAGTGCGTCTGCCGGCGCGCGACGCCGTGCGCACCCTGGCCGGCCTCCCCGGTATTGACGGCCCCGCCCTGGCGGAGGCGGATATCGAGGACCGTCCGGTGCTGGTGACGTTCTGGGCGAGCTGGTGTCCGCCCTGCCGCAACGAATTCGCTCATTTCAACCGCATCCAAGATCTCTATGCCGGCAAGGGCCTGCTGGTCGTCGGCGTGAACGTGCATGAGGACTTCGGCGGCCGATCCAGCCCGGAGCAGCGCGCGCGCTTCATCGAACAGACCGCGCCGCGCTTCCGGCTGATCGAGGGCGACGGGGAGACGCTCTCCACCTTCGGCGACGTCCGTGGCGTTCCGGCGGTCTTCCTCTTCGACCGCAATGGCGAGGTTACTTACCTGTTCGTCGCCGAGGACGGCCCGTCCCAGACCCACGTCACCTATGGCGACCTTCGCCCCGCGCTTGAGCGGCTGTTCTGACTCGACGCTTTCGACTCGCGGCCTTGCCGGTATCATGAGGCGCTGAACGGCGGAGAGGGCGGGCCATGCATCAGATCGCGATCATCGGCGCCGGCGGACACGCCCGGGAGTGCCTGGAGACGGCGCGGGCCCTGGGCCTGGAGGTCGTCTGCCTGTTCGACGATGACCGCACGCTGTGGGACACCGATGTGCTGGGCGCACCGGTCCGCTCCGGTGGCCTCGATGCCGTGTCGGACCTGGACCGCAACACGGCGCTGGTAATCGGCGTGGGCGACAACGCCCGCCGCCGCGACATCGCCGGCCGCTTCGAGGGCCGCCCCTTCGCCACGCTGGTTCATCCCTTCGCCTGGGTTTCGCCCAGCGCCGAACTGGCCGAAGGCGCCGTCGTTCATCCCGGCGCGGTGGTGCAGGCGGAGGCGCGCATCGGCCGCCACGCGATCCTCAATACGTCCGCCAGCGCCAGCCATGGCGTCGTCATCGGCGACTTCGCCCACATCGCCGTCGGCGCGCGCCTCGCCGGCAATGTCACGGTGGGGGAGGGCGCACTGGTGGGCGCCGGTGTCGCCGCCCGGCCCGGCGCGCGGATCGGCGACTGGGCGACGGTCGGCGCGGGCGCCGCGGTCATCGGCGACGTGGCGGACGGCGTCACCGCCTACGGCGGGGGCCGCGCCCGGCCGCGCTGACGGCGGGGCCGGCTACTTGTTCAGGAAGTTCAGCGCCAGGCCCGGCCGGGCCCATTCCACCGCAGCCAGCCGGCCGGTCGAGCTCAGCGTGATGAAGGCCGTTTTCAGATCCGCGCCGCCGAAGCAGATATTGGTCGTGATCTCGTCGGGCATGGGCACGTGGCTGACATGGCTGCCGTCGGGCGGCACGACGGTGATGCCGCCATTGTGGATGGTCGCCACGCAGACATTGCCGGCGCTGTCGACGGCGAGCGAATCCAGAAGCTGGTGGCCGGGCAGCCCGACCAGCAGCCGGCCCTGCGGTCCGCGCACGGGACGCCGGCCGCCGGCGATCTCGCCGGGACCGCTCAGCGTATAGGCCCAGACGCGGCCGGTGTGGGTCTCCGCCACATAGAGTTCGTCCTCGTTGGGCGACAGCCCGACCCCGTTCGGTCCGTCGGAGGGAAAGATCGCCTCCACGATCCTCGATCCGTCGGGCAGGGCGTAGTAGACCCCCGTGGTGTCCCGTTCGCGCTTGCGCATCTTGCCATGATCGGTGAACCAGAAGCCGCCGGTCTTGTCGAAGACGATGTCGTTCGGCCCCTTCAACGCCACGCCGTCGCAATGGGTGTAGAGCACCTCGACTTCGCCGGTCTCGATGTCGATGCGCTCGATCCGGCCGCCGGAATAGTCGTCCGGCTGATCCAGGGGAATGATGCGACCGTCGCGTTCGAAGATGCGGAAGCCGCCATTGTTGCACACATAGCACTTGCCGTCGGGGCCCATCGCGGCGCCGTTGGGGCCGCCGCCGGGCTCTGCGACGACGGTCGTCGAACCGTCCGGGTGGCAGCGGGTCAGCCGGCCGGCGGCGATCTCCACGACCAGCACGTCGCCGTCGGGCAGGGCGATGGGGCCTTCGGGGAACCGCAGTCCCTCGGTGACGATACGGATCTCTGACATGTCGTGCCGGCCTCCCCTCCGGTTAACGGATCGTACAATGTTACCGCCCAGTATCGGGGCGGACGCAATACCGGTACAGGTCGGCAGGATGAATGCAAACCCCCATGTTCGGCTGGGCAAACCCTCGGTCACGTTGAAGCTCTCCGCCGAGGACCATATCCGCGAGCTCTCGGGCGAAGTGGAGGCGCTGTTCGGCGCTTCGGCGGTGGAGCTCTGGCGCAAGCCGCTCGACCGGGCCTTTCCGCCGCCGGTTGCCGAAGCCATGGCGCGGGTGGCGCTGGGCATCCGCCAGGGCGGCGACGAGCCGCAGGTCTGTGGCGACGGCCATGGCGGCGAGTACATGCTGGTCGGCCGGCCCGCGGGCCGCGAGGAACCGGGCGGCGTGGTGCTTTTCGTCTACCGTCTTTCGGGCGAGGCCGAGTGGTGGGAACACGACGAGGCGGTGGCGCGTCCGGACGGACAGGCCGACCGCGACGGCTTTCTCGACGAAGCGGCGCTGACGCTGAAGGACGGCGACGGGTCCGTCACCATGTTCTCGGTTCACGGCGGGCTGGACGCGGAAGCCGACGGACGCATGAGCCGCGTCGTGGAGGATCACGCCCGGCGCAGCGGCGCGCGGCGCACCGCGCGGCTCGACAACGCCCTCTACGGCATCCTCCACGGCCGCGACGCCGACGCCGAGAAGATGCTTCACGAGATTTCCGGCGCGGCGCTGGACGCCGGCCTGGTGAAGGATCGGGACGCCTTCGCCGCCGAACAGATCGAGGCGGACGGCGCCGATCTCCCCGCCGACGCCGTGCGTGCGACCCTCAGCCATGGCGCGCGCGGTCTTCGCGGCCGACTTGCCTCGGGCTTCCGGCGCTTCGGGCTCGGCCGCCGGTACGACGAGGCCCGCTCGGAGACGGCGGCGCTGGCGGATGCCGTGCGCCAGGCGATCAAGGCCGGAACGATGGCGGTCGAGACCCGGCCGATTCTCAGCCTCAAAAGACAGGCGGTGGCGATCCGCCAGGTCCGGGCGCATCCGCTGGTCGATGGCCGTCCGGTCGACAGCGACGTTTTGCTCACGCTCGGCGGCGACAATGCCCTCGCAAGGGAGCTGGAACTGGCCGTGATCGGACAGGCGCTGGCGCAGCATCGCGACTGGAAGCTGTGGCGCGGCGTTTCATTGAGAGTGATGGCGTCGGTTCGCGCCGAAGCGCTGCGCGAGCCGGACATGCAGAAGGCGATCGGCAGGCTGATCGGCCGCGCGGAGGTCTCGCCGGGACGCCTGATCCTGCGTCCGGAGGCGCCGCTCGGCGGTACGCTCGCCGGGAAGGGCGATGTCTTCCTGGACAGTCCCTCGGCCCATGAATGGCGGATAGCGGTGCCCGATTTCTACGCCTTCCTGAAGGGCGAGGTCGCCCTCGACAGCGCCGGCCTCGCGCCATCGGAGCCCTCGGCCTATATCGAGGTCGCCGCCGACCGGCTGAAGGGACTGATCGGACAGAAGGACGGGCGCTTCCTGGTGCGTACCCTGCTGAAGACCTGGCGCGATCAGGGGACGGAGATCATCGCCACCTCGGTCGATCATCACGACCAGTTCGCCATGCTGGAGGATCTGGAGGTCCGTTACGCCAAGGGCGCCCGCGTTGGCGACTGGACGTCAAATTGACTTGAAGTCGCCGCCGGACCGTGGTCAACGGTCGGACATGAGCGACGACACGCCAGCCATCCCTTCGCCCTGCATCTCGGTCTGCAAGCTGAACCCCGGACGCGACTACTGTCTCGGCTGCTACCGCAGCCGCGCGGAGATCGCCGAATGGCGCAAGGTCGACGATGACCGCCGCCGCGAAATCCTGGAAAGCGCCGGCGCGCGCCGGGTCGAGATCGTCAGCCGCTCGATTTCCGCGCCGCGTCGATGAACTGACGGAACTGCTCGGGGCTGATGGCCCCGGGCACCACCTCCGTCCCGATGACGAAGCCGGGCGTGCCGCGGATGCCCAGCATCTGCGCGAGTTCGTAGTTGGCGGAAATCTCGGCCTCGGTCGCGGAACTGAACATCTGCCGCTTGAGCTCTGCCGTATCGAGGCCCAGATCGCCGGCGATCGACATGATCTTCGTCTCGGTCAGCCCGCCGCGGGTCTGCATCAGGGCCATGTGCATGTCGCGGTAGCGGCCCTGGGCCGCCGCGGCGATGCCGGCACGGGCCGCCAGCACCGAATCGTCGCCCAGCACCGGGAACTCCTTGAACACCAGGCGGACATTGCCGTCGCGCTCGACCTCGTCGAACAGCGTCGGCATCACCCGCTTGCAGTAGCCGCAGCGGTAGTCGAAGAACTCCACGATGGTGACGTCGCCCTCCGGGTTGCCGGCGACGAAGCGCCCCGTCGGATCGTCCAGCCGGTCGGCGTGGGCGATGATCATGCGGCGCGTCCGCTCGGCCTGCGCCATCTCCTCGCGTTCCTGCATCTTCTGCAGGGCTTCCACGATCACCTGCGGATGTTCGATCAGGTATTCGCGGACGATGGTTTCGATCTCGGCCCGGCTCAGGCCGGCGGCAGGATCGGAATCCGCCGCCTCTGACGTGAAGGGCAGGACGAGGCACAGCGCGAGCGCGGCGCAGAGGGATCGCAACATGTAAGGCTCCTTGAATGCAGCACCCTGCATGCCCGAGCGCCGGGGCCCGGACAAGCCACATGGGCGTGAAACCGGTTGTCGGGGGCCGCGCGCTACCCGTTGAGCGCCCGGATCGCGCTGTCGAGGTCCTGGGCGCGGAAATGCTCGGGCGTGCCGGGTTTCAACGTCCTGAGCGCCCGGTCGATCTGCTCGCGCGCGTATTTCGGCTGACCGGAGTGATAATATTGCTCGGCGCTGGCGAGCATCGACTTGCCGATGTCGCCCTGGCGGCCATAGGCCACGGCGAGCTGCTGCCAGGCGCCCGGAAACTCCGGGTCCTCGCGCACCAGCCCCTCGAGCATCTCCACCGCTTCCGCGTCGGTCGTCTCGAGCTTGCGGGCAAGCAGGGCCTGGCCCAGCATGACCTTGATCGCGCCGTGACCGGTCGCCTCGGCGGCGCGGCGCAGCGGCGGCAGGCTCTCCTCCACGCGGCCGCCTTCCAGCAGGATCTGCCCCTTCAGTTCGTGGAAATAGGGGTTGTCCGGCTTTGCCTCCAGCAGTGGCTGCAGTTCCGCCAGCGCCTCGTCGGTGCGAGCCTGGCGCATCAGCGCCACTGTCCGGGCGTAGCGCGCCGGGTCGGAATTGTCGGAAACCGGGAACTCCCGGAAGGTCTCGGCCGGCGGTTTGGTGAAGCCGAACAGCTTCGCCTTGATCATCTCGTGGGCGTGGACCAGCTCCGGCGGATAGGGCTTGTCGACGACCGGTGAGTTCCGGACCATGTGCTCGACGGCCTGGATGCGCTCGTAGCCCAGCGGATGGCTGCGCATGTAGGGGTTGCCCCGCAGACCCATCATCAGCTCTTCCTGGTCGAGAACCTCCATGAAGGTCATCAGTCCGCGCGGCGACCAGCCGGCTCGCTCCATCAGGTCGATCGCGGCCTGGTCGGCCGCCGATTCCTGGGTGCGCGAATAGCTGAGGAACATCTGCTGGCCTGCGCCCTGACCGCCCAGTATGCCGGCCCCGGCGGCGTTGCCGTCGCCGGAGGCTGCGGCCGCGATGCCGCCCAGCAGCGTTGCCAGGATGGCGATGGTCTGCGAATTGGCGATGGCGTCGCGGGTGCGCGACAGGTGTCCGCCGCGGATATGGCCGGTCTCGTGCGCCATCACGCCGATGAGCTCGCCGGGACTGCGCGTGCGCAGGATCAGGCCGGTGAAGACGAAGATGCGCTGTCCGCCGGCGACGAAGGCGTTGATGCTGTCGTCGTGCACCAGATAGACCTTGACCGCCCCGGCCTGGAGATTCGCGGCCTGGAACAGCGGCTTGGCGTAGATCGAGAGGATATGCTCTATTTCCGCGTCGCGCACGAGGGCGAGGCCGCGGTCCTGCGCGGCGGCGGGACCGGAGATGAGGGTGACCATGCAGATCAGGGCGGCCGCGATGATGCGGCGTGGATATCGCACGCCTTTTTGCTCCCACGAATTGGCCGGCGCGCCGCCCGCGGGGCGGGACGGCGGCGTCTCGTTCACCTTATGTAAGTGGAATTGGGCATGAAAGTGTCAAAGCGCGGCGCGGTGCCGCCCTTCTACGTGATGGAGGTCATGAAGGCCGCGGCCCGGCGCGAGGCCGAGGGCAAGGACGTGCTGCACCTGGAGGTGGGGCAGCCCTCGACGCAGGCGCCGAAGGGCGTGATCGAAGCGGCGACGACCGCGCTCCGGAAGGAGCGGCTGGGCTATACGGACGCGCTCGGCATGCCGGAGCTGCGCACCCGGATCGCGCGCCACTACCGCGACTATTACGGCGTCCGGGTGCCGGCGGAGCGGATCGCGGTGACCACCGGCTCGTCGGGCGCCTTCCTGCTCTCCTTCCTCGCCTGCATGGACGCCGGCGACCGGCTGGCGCTGGCCGAACCCGGCTATCCCGCCTACCGCAATATCCTGACCTCGCTGGACGTCGAGGCCGTCGGCGTGCCCGTGGGGCCGGAGACGCGCTTTCAGCCGACGCCGGAGATACTGGACGGGGTGCCGGGCCGGCTCGACGCGCTGCTGGTGGCGACGCCGGCCAATCCGACCGGCACGATGCTGGGCGCCGACGATCTGCGCGCCCTGATCGCCTGGTGCGACGGGCGGGAGACGCGGCTGATCGTCGACGAGATCTATCACGGCATCACCTATCACGGCCGGGCGGTGACCGCGGCGGCGCTCTCCGACCGGGTCATCGTCATCAACTCGTTCTCGAAATACTTCTCCATGACCGGCTGGCGGCTGGGCTGGATGGTGGTGCCCGAGGACCTGCACCGCTCCGTCGAGTGCCTGGCGCAGAACCACTTCATCTCGCCGCCGGCGCACTCCCAGAGGGCCGCGATCGCCGCCTTCGATTGCGCCGAAGAACTGGAGGCGAACGTCGCGCGCTACCGCGCCAACCGGGAGGTGCTGCTGCGGGAACTGCCCAGGGCCGGATTCGACCGCCTGGCGCCGGCGGACGGCGCCTTCTACATCTACGCCGACGTGGCCGGGCTCACCAACGACTCGGCGGAGTTCTGCAAGCGGATGCTGGCCGAGACCGGCGTCGCCGCGACGCCCGGCATCGACTTCGACCCGCCGCGCGGCCACCGCTATGTCCGCTTCTCCTTCGCCGGTTCGACGGAGGAGATGGAGGAAGCGGCCGCGCGCCTGAAGACGTGGCTGGGGTGAGGCCAACGCGTTCACGAGTGCGGCGTCCTGGGGCTTGACCCCAGGACCCAGATTTTTGGTTGGCTGGGCCCTTGGATCAAGTCCAAGGGCGCCGGCCCTGGAGGTCTCTCAGTACGCCACCGGCGTCGTGTCCCAGCCCTCGCCGTGGCGGCGCCAGTATTCTTCCTTCAGCTTCAGCGAGATCGGACCGGGGCGGTCATTGCCCATGATGCGGCCGTCGACGCGGCTGCAGGGCATTACCCCGCCGGCCGTGGTCGAGGTGAAGACCTCGTCGGCCTCGCGCAGCTCGTCCGCCGTGAGCGCCCGGATCTCGGCGGGGATGCCGAGCTCGGCGCAGAGATCGAGGACCGAGCGCCGCGTGATCCCTTCCAGCGCGCCGCGGTCCGGGCTGATCACCACGCCATCGATCACGGCGAAGACGTTGAAGCCCGGCCCCTCGGTGACGTGGCCTTCCCTGTCGAGCAGCACGGCGGTGTCGGCGCCCGCGTCCTCGGCTTCGAACAGCGCCCGGATCATGTCGCCCCAGTGGTAGTTCTTGATCGTCGGATCGACCGAGGCCGAGGGGATGCGCGGCGTCCGGGCGATGATCAGGTGCGCGCCGCGCTCCTGCACCTCCGGCGAGATCACGTCGACCCATGGAACGGCGTAGGCGATGAAGCGGTTCTCGATCAGGCTCGGCTTGCGCGGCGTCCCCGGCGCCGGCACGCCGCGGGTGGTGACCATGGCGACATAGGCGTTGCGCAGCCCCGCCTTGCGCACGCACTCGCTGAGGATTTCCGCGATCTCCTCGCGGCCGTAGGGTATCGACATGCGCAGCCCCTTCATCGAGGCCCGGAAACGGTCGAGGTGATGGCCCAGGCGGAAGAACGCGCCGTCCTTCACGTGAACGACGTCATAGGTGACGTCGGACTTGTTGAAGCCCCAGTCGAGCACGCTCACCGTGACCTCGTGGATCGGCTTGTAGACCCCGTCCTGGAAGCCGCAGCCCGACGCGTAGGGATTGTCCGCGTCCGTCTCCCGCATCGGCCGGTTCTCGTTCATCGCTGCCTCCTGTTCGACCATGGCGCCCTTGGACTTGATCCAAGGGCCCAGCGAACCAAAAAAACTGGGTCCTGGGGTAAAGCCCAGGACGCCGCATTCTCTTTGCCCCGCCACTACTCCGGCAGTATCCGCCGCGCCTGCAGGTCGCGGAACCACTCGATCATGGCGTCCTCGCTGTCCATGCAGTCGTGAAAGCCGGCCTGCTGCAGTTTGATCGTCGACAGCACCGTCGCCGAGGGCTTCTTGCCGAAGCCCAGCACGAAGTCCGCGAACAGCCACGACGGGCCAACGGTCTCGGCAAGGCCGAGCGGTTTCAGCCCGTGCGTCTCGACGATCCGGCGCCAGATATCTTCCTTCGCCGGCATGGCCTCGGCCAGCGGGAAGGGGCGCGGCGGGGCCAGCTCGACGCCGAAATGCCGCGCGATGGCCGGGTAGAGATGCTGCCAGATGACGATATCGCCATTGGCGATGTTGAAGTGCTGGTTCGCCGCCGCAGGGTTGTCGGCGGCCCATTCGAAGCCGCGCGCGATCAGCCGGGAATCCGACATCTGCTGGATGAAGGGCGGCCCGCCGGAGAATTCCATCGGCCGGCCTTCCTCCCGGCAGATGGCCGCGTAGGCGCCCATGGCGAACAGCATGTTGATCGGGCTGCCGGGCGAGAAGCCGGTGACCAGATGCGGCCGCCATATCGTCCAGGTCCAGCCGTGGCCGGCCTGTTGGCGTTCCTTCAGATAGTCTTCCTGCAGCCAGTAGAAGTTGTCGTGGGGGTCGCGCGGCCAGCGTTCCTTCGCCGGGCTTTCCAGATGGTGGACGTGCACGCCATAGGCCTTCGCCCCCTGCATCAGGGAGACGTGCCGCAGGCCCTTCGCTTCGCGCTCCAGCGGTCCGAGCAGGTTGCGAAGCATCCGGTCGTTGACCGCCATCTGCTCCGGATCGCGCCAGCCGGCGATCACGTCCTCCTTCTCGTAGAGCGCTGCATAGACCAGGTGCGTGACGTCGCCGAAGCGCTCCGCGGCCGCCTTCTCGCAGGCTTCCGCGTCCATCAGGTCGAGGGAGAGGTGTTGGGCCGAATGTTCGTAGTCCGGCGCGCGCCGCGACAGCGCCACCACCTCCCAGTCCGGCAGGGCCGAGAAGTGGCGCACCGCCGCGCCGCCGACGATGCCGCTCGCTCCGGCGATGAGGACCTTGCCGCCCATTGCCGCCGTCCTCAGAGGTCCTCGGGCGGGTTCGGTCCGTCATAGACGGTGCCGGCGTCGCCCAGATGCGCCAGCCGGAAGCCGATGGGCCGCTCCAGTTCCTCGACGCAATGGCCGATCAGCCCGGCCGTGCGGCAGAGGATGGAAATGCCCTTCAGCGCCGCCTCGGGGAAGTCGAGGTCCAGCAGGATCGCCGGCAGGGGACCGTTGACGTTCATGACCATCTCGCGGCCGTAGATCTCGTCGGCGACGCCGGCCACGGCCTTCAGGAACGCGACGTGATCGCCCGCCGCGCCCTTCTCGTCGGCCAGCGCCAGCAGCTTGACCGCGCGCGGGTCGACCGGCCGGTGCAGCGGGTGGCCGAAGCCGGGCAGGAACTTCTTCTGATCGCGCAGGCCCTGAACCATGGCGCGGGCGACCTCGTCATTGGTCTCCCCCGCGCGGACCCGGGCGACTCCCCGAGAGAGGAACCGCCCGCAGCTCTCCGCCGAGCCCAGTATCACCGAGCCGCAGCCCAGGATGCCGGCGGCGACCGCGCCCTGCATGGCGTCGGGACCGGCCTGCAGGGTCATGCGCGCGGCCTGGGCGCTGGGGGTCAGGCCGTGCTCGGCCAGCGCCACCAGCATGGCGTCGAGGAAGAAGACCTGATTCTCGTTCGGCATCTCGCCGGTCAGGTGCAGGAAGAAGAAGGTGGTGAAGTCCACCTTGCCGATCAGGTCGTCGCAGAGATCCTGGCCGCGGATGCGGATCTTCGTCCGGCTCGCCTTGGCGATGGCGGTGGCGCCGGCGCCCTTGGCGCCCATCATTTGCCGGCGGTCTGCCAGCCCGCCGAGAAGCCCGCCGACATGCCGCCGTCGACGATCAGGTGATGGCCGTTGACCCAGCCCATTTCGCCCTCGGCGAGGACCACCAGCGCTTCGGCGATGTCCTGCGGCTGGGCGGCGCGGCCGGCCATGCCGATCATGGTCTTCATGGTCTCGGCGCCGGCGAACTCGGTGAAGGCGGGCAGCAGCGGCGTGTCCACCGGGCCGGGCCCGACGTCGTTGACGCGGATGCCGCGCGTCAGACCGCGGCCGGCCAGCGCCATGGTGTAGACCACGACCGCTTCCTTGGAAAAGGTATAGGGGTCGGTGCCGACCGCGTCCTTGTTCTTGCGCCACCAGTCCATGCCGGTTTCGAAGCCCTCGGTCGCCAGCAACTCGCTCAGCGGGCCGCGGCGCTTGCGCCAGTTGTTGCCGGCGATGGAGGAGACGCTGACCACGGTGCCCTGGTCGGCGATGCGGTCGAACAGCGCGTCGGTCAGCATGCGCAGGCCGAAGAAGTTGATCGCCATGCAGGTGTCGCCGCCGACGGACTCGGGCACGCCCGCCACGTTCAGCAGCGACGAATAGGTGCCGTCGAGCTTCTTCACCAGCGCATCAATCGCCGCGGGGTCGCCCATGTCGCAGTGATGGTGCTCGGCGACCTTCTGCTTCGGCTCCTTGATGTCGACGGAAATGACCTTGCAGCCGCGGTCCAGCAGCCGCTTCGCCGTGGCGTCGCCGATGCCCGAAGCCGAGCCCGTCAGGATGACCGGATGTTCCAGCGCCATGTGTCGTTCCTCCCCAGGTGATTGGCGTTGATCGGGGGAGACTAGAGGAGGGCGAACGGGTTGGCGATGGGGTAGCTCAGGCGCGGATGTCCTCGGCATGGACGATCAGCCGGAGCGGCCCCGGCGTCTGTGCGTCCAGCGGCCAGCAGGTGGACAGCGCCAGCCGCGGCCGACCGCTCCGGTCGGTGGGGAAGCGCCAGGTCCGGCTGTCGACGACCTCGGCGCCGGTGACGCGGAAGCGGTGGGTCTCGCCGCCGCGTTCGATGACGACCTCCGATCCCGGTCCGAGATCGCCGAGAAAGGCAAGGTGGGAATCGCGGTGTCCGGCGATCGCGGCCAGTCCCGGCGCGCCCGGCAGGGCGGTGCCGCGCACATGACCCGGTCCCCAGGCCATGGCCTCGCCCGAGGCGCTGTCGAGCACGATCGCCTCGACGCCGAGCGCCGGCGCCGAGAGCCGCGCCACCGGACGCATGTCGGCGCCGGACCAGGGCGCGTCCCGGTTCCCGTCCCAGGCGCGCTGCAGCAATACCTGTCCCAGTTCCGCCTTGGCGGCCATCCACGCGCCCTCGCCGGCGAGCCAGAGGCCGCCGATGGCAGACGCCAGCACCGCGCTCCGCGCCAGCCAGCGCCGCAGGTTCATGCGGCCCCCGGTCATCAGGCTGTCCGGCCGCCCGGCCAGCGGCGATGCAGCCGCCAGCCGGCGATGGCCATCAGGAGAAGAAGAAGCCCGGCCAGCACCCGGGCCCGCCAGTCGAGCGAGCCGCGGGGAACCGGCGCGCCGGAGGGCGGGGGCGCGGCGGCGGTGCTGAGCCGGGCAAGTTCCGCCTGCGGCAGGGCCGCCTTGCGAAGTTGCGGGGCCGGGGCCGGGGCGTCGAGGAAACGCTCCGGGTTCCAGCCGGCAGGCAGGTTGAGCGGCACTTCGATGGCGGTCGATTCCACGCCGTCAGGACGGCTGGGGGTGACGTCGACGGCGACCAGCGAGGTCAGGCGGCTGACAAGGTGATGATCCAGCGCCGTCTGCAGGATCGCCGCGTCCAGCTTCTCTCGGCCCATCTCCCAGCCCACCTGGCTTGAGGCCAGCGCCTCCAGCTTGCGGATGTGCTTGCGCGCCCACAGCTTCGCGATACCGGCTCGGGGCGCGGCCTGCGCCAGGTCGATCCGCCATTCGAAGGCGTTGGCGCCGCGGCCGGCGGTGAGCGTCACCGCGCCCGCCTCGCCTTCCGGCGTGTGGAAGGCGAAGACGACCGGGTCGCCCGCGTAGAGATCGGGCAGGGGATCGGGAGAGAGGTCGCCCGCGCCGCCGGGCAGCGTGGCCCGGAGATCCGTCAGCACCGGGTTCTCGATCTTCGCGAACAGCGCCGCCATCTGGCCGGCCACCGCGGTCAGGTCGTCGACATAGACCACCGAGCCGCGGCCGAGTTCCGCCGCCCGGGTCATGAAATAGCTGTTGGGCGCGGAGCCGATGCCGACCGTGAACAGCCGGGACCGCCCCAGGCCGGCCGTGATGGCCTGCAGCATCTGCGCCTCGTTGCCCACCGCGCCGTCGGTCAGGAAGATCACCTGGCGCAGCCGGTCCGTCTCGCCGGGCGTGGCGTCGGCCAGCGCCTCCTCCAGGGCCGGCAGCATCTCCGTGCCGCCGTCGGCGCGCATGGTTTCGACCGCCGAGAGCGTCTTCGCGATATTGCCGGGCGTCGCCGGCACCATGTCGGGCGCGTAGCGCCACATGCGGTCGTTGAAGAAGACGATGTTGAAGCGGTCCTCGGCCTCCAGCCGGCGCAACGCCTGCGCCAGCCCTTCCCGGGCCTGGCGGATCGATTCGCCGTCCATCGAGCCGGAGACGTCCTGCACGAAGATCACGTCGCGCGCGGGCGCGTCCGTCACCGCTGCGGGTTCGGGCGGCGTCAACAGGGCGAGGTAGTAGTCGCGGCCGCCGGCGCTTTCCCGGAACAGGGCGGCGTGGGGCGACGCGCCGACATCCGGCGTCCAGCGCAGCACGAAATCGCGGTCCGCCGGCACGGCGCCGTCCAGCTTGACCGTCGCGGCTTCGCCGCCGTCCCGGGCGACCGTCACATCGTGGTGGCGGCTTTCGACCGCGCCCAGCGGGAATCCGGCCTGCAGGTCGACCGAAATGATGACGGGATTGTGGATGGTCCCTTCCGGCTGTTCGCGCGGATCGGCGAGGGGCGATTCGATGGCGTCCCTGTCCGGCACGGGATCGCTGATCGCCCAGCCGCCGGGACCGAAATCGACGGCATGAACGACCGGCTTCGGATTGTAGCGCGGGGCGACCACCAGCGGCAGGCGCAGTTCGAACGCGCCGTCGGTCGGCGCCAGGGTCTGCAGCCAGGCGATCTCCACCACCACAACGTCGCCGGGGCCGATATTGGCCACGTCGTTGGTGAAAAGGTTCGGGCGCTGCTGCTCCACCAGGGCGGCCTTGCGGCCTTCGGCGCGGGCTTGCTCATAGTCACGGCGCGCCTGTTCCCGCTCCTTGACCACGCCCTCGATGAAGCGGTCGCCGATCCGCATCTTCAGGCTGTCGACAGCGGATTCGTCGGGCAGGGGGAAGGCGTAGCGGCCGTCCACCCATTTGTCCGACACGTTCCGGAACCGTTGGGTGACGGTGGCCCGGACGACCGGGCCGGAGACGTCGATATCGAAGCTGGAGGAGACCAGCGGCGCGCGGACATAGCGGCCGGGCTCGTCCGTCCGGAGCAGCAGACTGCCCGAGGCCACATCGTTCAGCGCGACCAGCCCGCCGCCCGGCGTCTGGGCCAGCGCCGGTGCGGCGACCACCGCGAGCAGCGCCGCCCGCATCCCCTGCCGCAGAAATTCTCGAAACCCGATCCGCATGGCCCACCTCCATCGTTTGTCCTCGTGCGGGCACCATGGCACTACGGCAATGGGGCGAAGCCGTGCCGAATTGAGGCGAAGTCGGGGTCATGTGCGGGCGGGCTCGCCGCAATTGGCCGCCCTGAGATGGCGGCTCAGCCGGGGCTGTCGCTCCCGGGCGCGAAGACAATGCGGTCGGCGCCGATAAAGCGGCGGACGCGATCCAGTTCCGCCTCCAGCCGCTGGCGCCGGCCGCTCGAGGCCCGGACACCCGGCTCCCACCAGATTTGGCGGACGGCGAGCGCGCCGTCCTCGCGCTTCATGTCGATGCGGCCGACCAGACGGTCTCCCTCCAGCATGGGAAAGACGTAGTAGCCGTAGCGGCGCTTCGCAGCCGGTACGAAGACCTCGATGCGGTAGTCGAAGCCGAACAGCCGCAGTGCGCGCCTGCGGTCGCGCAGCACGGGATCGAAAGGGCTGAGTATGCGCAGGCGCGGCGGCAATGCGATGTCGTCGGCGTGCATATCCAGGATCGCCGGGTCGGCCAGCGCCTCCCGGGGGCGGCTGCCGTCGACGGCGTTGACCATCACGCGCGGGAAGCCGCGGCCCGCCGGGCCCGAGGCCCAGGTCTTCGCCTCCTCGACCGAAGCCAGGCCCCAGAACTGGGCGAGTTCACCCGGCGTTGCGACGCCGAGCCGCTCCAGCGCCCCGCGGCAGAGCCAGTCGACCCAGCTATCGTGATCCGGCGCGTCGGCGCGGTGCTCGGCCGGGATGACCCGTTCGCTCAGGTCGTAGGCCTTCTGGAAGCCGCGGCGGTGACAGATCGCCAGGTCGCCGGTGCGCCAGAGATATTCCAGCGCGGTCTTTGAGGGATGCCAGTCCCACCACGCGCCGCCGGGCCGCTTCTCCGTCGTCATCTCACGCGCCATGACCGGCCCGTTCCGTTCGACATGGGCCAGCACGTCGTCCAGCCGCTCCTCGAAGCCTTCGCGGCGCCAGGTCCGCCAGCGTTCGACCAGACGATCCCGGTCGCGGGCGAACTTGCGTCGCCAGACGGGATAGAATCGGGTGGGGATGACGGCGGCGTCGTGGGTCCAGTTCTCGAACAGGTGCCGCTCGCGCTCCAGCAGGCGGTGCAGCAGGTCCGGCCGGTAGGTCTGGCTGCGGGCGAACAGGATCATGTGGTGGGCGCGCTCGACGGTGCTGATGCTGTCCACCTGGACGAAGCCCATGCGCTCGATCAGTTCCCGAACGCCGCCCGCATCGATCTTCCGTCCCGGCGCATCGGCGAGACCCTGGCGTTGCAGCAGCACTCGCCGGGCCAGCGCGGCACTGACCGATGGTTTCGTTTCGTTCTCTTCCATGAGGCCATTTGGGACCGTGGCGCTGATTCTCGCAAGCGCCGGCTGGGAACGCCGACCGCCGATGGTCTCAATAATTAATAATGATTATCAATATTGAAATTTGTCGACTTCGGCCGCATTTGTCAGAGAGCACGCGATTGACAGTCATTCGCAGTTGCAGGTAAATGGTGAGGTCTGCTGGGGAGTCGACGAAGTATGTATGTGTGTATCTGCAACGCCCTTTCCGATGATCAGGTGACCGGCGCCATCCGCCAGGGGGTGGACTGCGCCGAGGATCTCCACCCGCATCTGGGCTGCGAGGTCCGCTGCGGCCGTTGCGTGTCGACGATCGTGGAGATGATGGATGCGGAGCTCAACGGCGCAGGCGATGCGACGTTGATGGCGGCGGAATAGCGTTGTGTTCGCCAGCCGCCAGATGTTTCACTGGTTTGCCGCCGCGCGGGAAATCCGCACGCAGGGTCAGGCGCTGAAGGCGCAGGCCGAGGCGGCGGACCGTGCGCAGCCAAGGCCACGGCCCGAGACCGAACCAGAGAAAAAGAAGGGCGGGTCATGAAGGGCAACCGCGACATCATCGATCACCTCAACAAGATCCTTTTCAACGAACTGACGGCCATCAACCAGTATTTCCTCCACAGCCGCATGCTGAAGGACTGGGGCATGCATCGTCTCGGCGACGTCGAGTACGACGAATCCATCGACGAGATGAAGCACGCCGACAAGCTGATCGAGCGGATCCTGTTCCTGGAGGGCCTGCCGAACCTGCAGGATCTCGGCAAGCTGCGCATCGGCCAGAATGTCAAGGAAGTGCTCGAAGGCGATCTGGCGCTGGAGATGTCCGGCCATGACGATCTGAAGGCCGCCATCGCCGCCTGCGAGGGCGCACAGGACTATGTCAGCCGGGACCTGCTGTCCGACATCATGGAGTCCGAGGAAGACCACATAGACTTCCTCGAGACACAGCTCGGCCTGATCGAGAAGGTGGGCATGCAGAACTATCTGCAGTCCCAGATGGGTGAGGGCGCCGCCTCGTCCTGACCCGGTTTCGGTCCCGGCTGTCGTCCGCCGGCGCGAATTCGTCTCTTTTCCGACAGCGCCCGGCGCTTCAGGATGCCGATCATGCCGCGCGGGCATGGGGAGGGATCGGCGGATGGGCTATTCCGCGTTCAGGATCGTCAGGGAGGCGCTGACCGGCCATCGGGGCTGGAAGCCGGCCTGGCGCGATCCCGAACCGAAGGCGGAATACGACGCGGTGGTCGTCGGCGGCGGCGGGCACGGGCTGGCCACCGCCTTCTACCTGGCGAAGGAACACGGCCTGACGAACGTCGCGGTCCTGGAGAAGGGCTGGCTCGGTTCCGGCAATATCGGCCGCAACACCACGATCATCCGCTCCAACTATCTGCTGCCCGGTAACCAGCCCTTCTACGAATGGTCGATGAAGCTCTGGGAGGGGCTGGAGCAGGAGCTCAACTTCAACGCGATGGTTTCCCAGCGCGGGGTGCTCAACCTCTGCCACAGCGACGCCCAGCGCGACGCCTATGCGCGCCGCGGCAACGCCATGATCATGTCCGGCGCGGATGCCGTGCTGCTGGACCGCGACGGAGTCCGGCGCATGTGCCCCTTCCTCGACTTCGACAACGCGCGCTTTCCGATCACCGGCGGGCTCTGGCAGCCGCGCGGCGGCACCGCCCGCCATGACGCCGTCGCCTGGGGCTATGCCCGCGCCGCCGACCGCCGCGGCGTGGACATCGTGCAGAACTGCGAGGTCACCGGCTTCCTGATCGAGGGCGGCGTCTGCCGCGGCGTCGAGACCACGCGGGGGCCGATCCGGGCGCGCCGTGTGGGCGTCGCCGTCGCCGGCTCCTCCTCCCGGGTCATGGCGCTGGCGGGGCTGCGTCTGCCCATCGAGAGCCACGTCCTGCAGGCGTTCGTCACCGAGGGGCTCAAACCGGTCCTGCCCGGCGTCGTCACCTATGGCGCCGGCCATTTCTACGTCTCCCAGTCCGACAAGGGCGGGCTGGTCTTCGGCGGCGACCTGGACGGCTACAACACCTATGCCCAGCGCGGCAATCTGCCGGTGGTCGAGGACGTCTGCGAGGGCGGCATGGCGATGATGCCAGCCATCGGACGGGCGCGCGTGCTGCGCATGTGGGGCGGGGTGGTGGACATGAGCATGGACGGCTCCCCCGTCATCGACCGCACGCCGGTGGAGGGGCTCTTCTTCAACGGCGGCTGGTGCTATGGCGGCTTCAAGGCGACGCCGGCGAGCGGCTGGTGCTTCGCGCACCTGATGGCGACAGGCGACCCGCATCCCGTGGCTGCCGCCATGCGGCTGGATCGTTTCCGGACGGGCGCACTGATCGATGAGCGCGGCGCCGGCCCGCAGCCCAACCTGCACTGAGGCCGGCGCGATGATCATCGACCATCCGCTGCTCGGGCCCCGCGATATTGCGGAGTTCGTCTATCTGGGCGACGTCGGTCTGATCGAACGGCCGGACCCGGAGGCCGAAGACGTCATGGACCGTTTCCACGACTGGCTCTACCTGCGCGACAATCCGGCGGGCGTGCACCGGGAGCTCTGGTATCACGAGCACGGCGACCGCTCCTGGCTGGTGGTCACGCGCGACACGCTCACCCACGAGATCAGGCGCGTCGAGCTGGCCCGCGACGTCGCCCGCGCCAGAGGCCGGGGCGCATGAGCCAGCCTTTCCGCCTGCATGACGGGCTGATTGACCGCAGCGCGACGCTCTCCTTCACCTTCGAGGGCCGATCCTTCGAAGGACATCCGGGGGACACGCTTGCCTCGGCGCTGCTGGCCAATGGCGTGCGGCTTGTCGGCCGGTCGTTCAAGTATCATCGCCCGCGCGGCGTCTTCGCCGCCGGATCGGAGGAACCGAACGCGCTGGTGGAATTGCGCGCCGGCGCCCGGCGTGAACCCAACACAAGGGCGACGGTCGCGGAACTGTTCGAGGGGCTGGAGGCCCGAAGCCAGAACCACCGCGGGTCTCTGAAACGCGATCTGCTGGCGGTCAACGACCTGCTGGCGCCGTTCCTGACCGCCGGCTTCTACTACAAGACCTTCATGTGGCCGCGGCGCTTCTGGGAGAAGGTCTACGAGCCGGCGATCCGCCACGCGGCTGGTCTGGGACGCCTTTCCGGACATGCGGACCCGGACAGCTACGACAAGGGCTTCCTGCACTGCGATCTGCTGGTGATCGGGTCCGGACCGGCGGGGCTGATGACGGCGCTGACCGCCGCCCGCGCCGGCCGGCGGGTGATCCTGGCGGACGAGGACTTCCGTCTCGGCGGCCGGCTCAACGCGGAGACGCTCGAGGTGGACCGACGCGCCGGGGCCGAATGGGCCGCCGCCACAGCCGGCGAACTGTCCGCGATGGAAAATGTCCGCGTCATGGCGCGGACGACCGTCATCGGCGCCTTCGATCATGGCGGCTATGGCGCGCTTCAGCGCATGACAGACCACCTGCCTGATCCGGGGGCCGCGCCGCGGCAGGTGTTCTGGCGCATCCGCGCGCGCCGTGCGGTGCTCGCCGCCGGTGCGACCGAACGGGCCATCGCCTTCGGCGACAACGACCGTCCCGGCGTCATGCTGGCCGGCGCGGTGCGGGCCTATCTCAACCGCTACGGCGTCGCGCCCGGCCGGCGCGTGGCGGTCTTCACCAGCAACGATGATGGCTGGCGCACGGCATCCGACCTTCGCGAACAGGGCGTCGAGGTCGCGGCGGTGATCGACGCGCGCGACTGCAATGCGCCGCTGGAACTGCCGGGCGTGGAAGCCGTGCGTGGCGGGAGGGTGGTCGAGACCAGGGGACGTCATGCCCTGAAGGAGGTCCGCCTGGCGGACGGCCGGCGGATCGAGGCCGATTGTCTCGCCGTCTCCGGCGGCTGGAACCCCAACGTCCACCTGACCTGCCATCACCGGGGACGCCCGGTCTGGCGCGACGACATTGCCGCCTTCGTGCCGGGTCCGGACCTGCCGCCCGGCATGACGGTCGCGGGCGCCGCCGCCGGCGATCTCACCCTGGCGGCGGCGCTGCGTGCGGGCCGGGAGGCGGCGCTCTCGGCGCTCGACCTGGACGGGCCCGGGCCGGACCTGCCGCAGGCCGAGGACGAACCTGCCCGGGTGACGGCGCTCTGGCATGTCGCGGAAACCAGGGGCCGCGCCTGGCTGGATCTGCAGAACGACGTCACCGTCAAGGATGTCAGGCTCGCCGCGCAGGAAGGCTACCGTGCCGTCGAGCAGGTCAAGCGCTATACCACGCTCGGCATGGCGACCGACCAAGGCCGCACCGCCAACGTGCCGGCGATCGGCGTGCTGGCGGAGACGCTTGGCAGGTCCATCGCGGAGACGGGAACGACGATCTTCCGCCCACCCTACACCCCGGTTCCCGTTGGCGCCTTCGCCGGCCGGTCGCGCGGCCCGGATCTCCGGCCGATACGCCGCACGCCCAGCCATGACTGGGCCGTCGAGCAGGGCGCGGTTTTCGTGGAGGCAGGCCAGTGGCTCCGCGCCCAGTGGTTTCCGCGGACCGGCGAGACGCACTGGCGAGAGAGCGTCGACCGGGAGGTCCGGCAGGTGCGCTCGGCCGTGGGCGTCTGCGACGTCACGACGCTTGGCAAGATCGAGGTGCAGGGCGGTGACGCCGCGGCCTTCCTCAACCGGATCTATGCCAATGGCTTTGCCAGACTGCCCGTCGGCAGGGTCCGCTACGGCCTGATGCTGCGGGAGGACGGCTTCGTCTGTGACGACGGCACCGCGGCGCGGGTGGCCGAGGATCACTTCGTCATGACCACCACGACCGCCAATGCAGGGCTGGTGTTCCGCAATCTCGAGTTCCACCGCCAGTGCCACTGGCCGGACCTGGACGTGCACCTGATCTCCGGCACCGATCAGTGGGCGCAGTTCGCAGTCGCCGGCCCGCGGTCGCGCGAATTGCTGCGCAAGCTGGTCGACGCGGATACCGACATCTCCAACGAAGCCTTTCCCTTCATGGCCTGCGCCGAAGTCACGGTCTGCGGGGGCGTGCCGGCCCGGCTGTTCCGCATCTCCTTTTCCGGCGAACTGGCCTACGAGGTCGCCGTGCCGGCGCGCTATGGCGATGCCATGATCCGGGCGCTGATGGCCGCGGGCCGGCCGCTCGGCGTCGTCCCCTACGGCACCGAGGCGCTGGGGGTGATGCGGATCGAGAAGGGGCATCCGGCCGGCAATGAACTGAACGGACAGACCACGGCGCTGGACCTCGGCATGGACCGGATGGTCAACAGGAAGAAGGTCGCCATCGGCAATGTCCTCTGCGACCGGCCGGAGATGAAGCGCGAGGACCGCCCGCGCCTGATGGGCTTCCGTCCCGTGGACCGCACACGGGAGCTGCGTTCCGGCGCGCATTTCGTCGATCCGGGCGAAGCCGTGACCACCGGGAACGATCTCGGCTGGATGAGTTCGGCGGCGTGGTCCCCGACGCTCGGCCATTCGATCGGCCTCGGCTTCATCCGCCGCGGGGCGGCGCGCCTGGGCGATGTGGTTGTCGCCGCCGATCCGCTGCGCGGGGAGATGATTGAGGTCGAAATTGTCTCGCCGCATTTCGTCGATCCCGACGGGGAGCGGCTGCGTGGCTGAGTTCGAAATGTCTCCGCGAAGCCCGCTCGGCGGCATCCGACAGGATTTCGACGGTGTGAGCCTGTCGGAGCCGGCCGGGCTGGGTATCGCCGCGATCGCCGCGCCACGCGGCGGCGATGCCGCGCTGGCGGACGCCGTACGCGCGGCCTGGGGCCTGAAGTTGCCGGCCGTCGGCCGTTATTCGATCGGAACGGACGGCCTTGTGCTCATCGGCATGTCGCCGGACCAGTTCTTCGCGGTCTTCCCGTGCGAGGGGCACGACGCGGCGCGGATCGTGGCGGCGGCGCTGGACGGCGCGGCCTGGGTCGCCGAACAATCCGACGCCTGGGCCGTGCTCGACGTGGAGGGGTCAGGGGTGCGCGCCGCACTGGAGCGTGTCTGTCCGCTGGACCTGCATCCGGACGTCTTTGCCGCCGACATGGCCCAGCGCACGCTGATGGAGCATCTCTCGGTCATCGTCATGCGCCTGGCGGAAGACCGCTTCCGCCTGATGTCGCCCTCGTCGTCGGCCCTGTCGTTCCTGCACATGGTCGAGACGTCGGCGCGGAACATTGTGCGCGGCGGGGATCACGGGGCATAAAGGGCGTCCCGAAGGCTAGGAGACTGCCGGTGCAGGGCGAGGCTGAACGCAAGGGCGTCTGGAAATCCGGAAAGGGCAAGGGGCGCCGTACGCCGAAGGGCCGTCAGCTCGACGACGACGCCCTGGCCGAGGTGCGTAGCCTGCTGGGCGAACGGCCGCGCCGCCGCGACCTGCTGATCGAGCATCTGCACCTGATCCAGGACGCCTTCGGCCATCTTTCGGCCGCCCATCTCCGCGCTCTGGCGGAGGAGATGAAACTGGCCCAGGCCGAGGTCTACGAGGTCGCCACCTTCTACGCCCATTTCGACGTGGTGAAGGAGGGCGAGACCCCGCCGCCGCCGCTGACCATCCGGGTCTGCGACTCGCTTTCCTGCGAACTGGCCGGCGCGCAGGGTCTGATGCGGGCTCTGGCGGACGATTTTCCCGCGGATCGGGTCCGGGTCGTCCGCGCGCCCTGCATGGGCCGCTGCGACACCGCGCCGGCGCTGGAGATCGGCCACAACCATATCGACGCCGCGACACCGGTGAAGGTGAAGGCGGCGATCACGGCCAACGACGTCTACCCGCATATTCCCGACTACCAGAATCTCGCCGCCTACACCGCCAGGGGCGGCTATGTGGAACTGACCGACCTCCGCGGCGGCGCGCGGTCGCCCGACGAGGTGCAGCAGACGGTGCTCGAGTCCGGCCTTCGCGGTCTGGGCGGCGCCGGTTTCCCTTCGGGCCGCAAATGGTCCTTCGTCCGCGGCTACGAGGGGCCGCGCTATCTCGCCGTCAACGGCGACGAGGGCGAGCCCGGCACCTTCAAGGATCGCTATTTCCTGGAGCGGACGCCGCATCTCTTCCTGGAGGGCGCGCTGATCGCCGCCTGGGCGGTCGAGGCGGAACGGGTCTTCATCTACATGCGCGACGAATACCCGGCGGTGCTCGAGATCCTGCGACGGGAGATCGCCGCGCTGGAGAAGGCGCGGCTGATCGAGCCGGGCTATATTGACCTCCGTCGTGGCGCGGGCGCCTATATCTGCGGCGAAGAGAGCGCGATGATCGAGAGCATCGAGGGCAAGCGCGGCCTGCCGCGTCACCGCCCGCCCTATGTCGCCGAGTTCGGCGTCTTCGGCCGCCCGACGCTTGTCCACAATGTCGAGACGCTCCACTGGGTCGCGCGCATCGTCCGGGAGGGTCCGGAGATTCTGAGCTCGGTCGAGAAGAACGGCCGCAAGGGGCTGCGCGCCTATTCGGTTTCCGGCCGCGTGAAGGAGCCGGGGGTGAAACTATTGCCCGCGGGTTCCACCATCCGCGATCTGATCGAGGCGTCCGGCGGCATGCTCGACGGCCATGTCTTCAAGGCCTACCAGCCCGGCGGGCCGTCATCCGGCTTGCTGCCGGCGGCGCTGGACGACGTGCCGCTCGACTTCGACATGCTGCAGCCTCACGGCAGTTTCATCGGCTCGGCCGCCGTGGTCGTCCTTTCCGACAAGGACAGCGCCAGGGCCGCGGCGCTCAACATGCTGCGTTTCTTCGAGGACGAGAGCTGCGGCCAGTGCACGCCCTGCCGCGTCGGCTGCGAGAAGGCGGTCAAGCTGATGGAGGCCGATCGCTGGGACGGCGACCTGCTGGAAGACCTCTGCCAGGCCATGGCCGACGCATCGATCTGCGGTCTGGGCCAGGCCGCGCCGAACCCGATAAGGTTGACGATGAAGCATTTTCCGGGGGAAGTCTGATGCGTCTCGTCCTTTTCGCGTTCGGTTGTCTGACCTTTGCCGCCGCCGCCGCTGCCGATCAGGCGCAGCCCTATGCCGGGCAGCAGCACCGGGCGGTGAGCAGCTACAGCGAACGTGATGTTGCCGCCCTGCTCGCCGGTGAGGGGCGGGGCATGGCGAGGCCGGCGGAGCTGAACGGCTATCCGGGGCCGTCGCACCTGCTGGACATGCAGGAGGAACTGGAACTCAGCGGCGAACAGATCGCCGTCATCCGCGCCGCCTTCGAGCGGATGCAGTTGAAGGCGCGCGATCTCGGCGCGCGGCTGGTCGAGGCGGAGGCGGAGCTGGATGCGCTGTTCCGCGACCGCCGCGCCGATCCGGACACACTCGTCGTGGCGCTGCGGAAGGCGGCGGACCTGCGGATGGAATTGCGGGAGACGCACCTGCGCGCCCACCTGGAAGTCACGCCCCTGCTGACCGCGCACCAGCGCGAGGCCTATGCGCTGCTGCGGGGCTACGGGGCCGGACACGGCAAGCACGGAAGGCACTGACATGACGGTTTCCTTCACGCTCGACGGCCGGGTCGTCACCGCGGCCGAGGGCGAAAGCATCTGGGACGTGGCCAGGCGCGAGGGAACGCTGATCCCGCATCTGTGCCACGCCGACCAGCCCGGCTATCGCGCCGACGGCAATTGCCGCGCCTGCATGGTCGAGATTGATGGCGAGCGGAATCTCGCCGCTTCCTGCATCCGCGCGCCCGCCGAGGGAATGGTCGTGCAGACCGCGACCGACCGCGCCGCGAAGGCGCGGAAGCTGGTGATCGAGATGCTGATGGCCGACCAGCCGCCGCGCGAGGCGGCGCACGACCGCTCCTCGCACTTCTGGAAGATGGCGGATCTGCAAGGCGTCGCGGAAAGCCGCTTCCCCGCGCTGGCGCCGGACCGCGTGCCGCTGCTGGACGACAGCCATGTCGCCATGCGCGTCAACCTGGACGCTTGCATCCATTGCAATCTCTGCGTCCGCGCCTGCCGGGAAGTCCAGGTCAACGACGTCATCGGCATGGCCTTCCGCGGTCATGACGCGGAGATCGTCTTCGATTTCGCCGATCCCATGGGCCAGAGCACCTGCGTTGCCTGCGGCGAATGCGTGCAGGCCTGCCCCACCGGCGCACTGATGGAATCGACGGCCCTCGATGCCGCCGGTCACGGCGACAGCGCGGCCTTCGACGAGGAAGTGAAGTCGGTCTGCCCCTATTGCGGCGTCGGCTGCCAGCTCAGCTTCAAGCTCCGCGACGGCCGCATCGCCTGGGTGGACGGCGTCGACGGGCCGGCCAACGAACAGCGGCTCTGCGTCAAGGGCCGCTTCGGCTTCGATTATGTCGATCATCCCCACCGGCTGAAGACGCCGCTGATCCGCCGCGAGGACGCGCCGCCCAAGGGGCTGAACGTCGATCCGGCCGACCTCTCGACGCATTTCCGCGAGGCCACCTGGGAGGAGGCGCTGGACCGCGCTGCCGGCGGGCTCGCACAACTGCGCAAGGACCAAGGCGGCCCGGCGGTGGCCGGCTTCGGCTCGGCCAAGTGCTCGAACGAGGAAGCCTACCTTTTCCAGAAGCTGATCCGGCAGGGCTTCGGCCACAACAATGTCGATCACTGCACCCGGCTCTGCCACGCCTCGTCGGTCGCGGCGCTGATGGAGAATGTCGGCTCCGGCGCGGTCACCGCGACCTTCAACGAGATCGAGAATGCCGACTGCGCCATCGTCATCGGCGCCAATCCGGTCGAGAACCATCCGGTGGCGGCGACGTATTTCAAGCAGTTCGCCAAGCGCGGTGGTAAGCTGATCGTCATGGATCCGCGCGGCGTCGGCCTGGGCCGCTACGCCACCCACATGCTGCGCTTCCGGCCCGGCACGGACGTGGCGATGCTGAATGCGATCATGCACGTGATCGTCGAGGAGAGGCTCTACGACGAGCAGTACATCCAGGGCTTCACCGAGAACTGGGAGGCGATGAAGGCCCATCTGAAGGGCTTCCCGCCGGAGAAGATGGCCGAAATCTGCGGCGTCGAGGCGGAGACCCTGCGCACGGTGGCGCGGACTTTCGCCGGCGCGCGCGCAGGCATGATCTTCTGGGGCATGGGCATCAGCCAGCACATCCATGGCACCGACAACTCCCGCTGCCTGATCTCGCTGGCGCTGATGTGCGGCCATGTGGGCCGGCCCGGGACGGGCCTGCACCCGCTGCGCGGCCAGAACAACGTCCAGGGCGCTTCCGACGCCGGGCTGATCCCGATGTTCCTGCCCGACTATCAGCCCGTCGGCGACGAGGGCGTGCGTTCGCTGTTCCGCGATATCTGGGCTTCCGGCGACTTCTCCGCCGAGAAGGGACTGACGGTCGTCGAGATCATGGACGCGGTCCACGACGGCCGGATCCGCGGCATGTACATCATGGGCGAGAATCCGGCCATGTCCGACCCGGACGTGGAGCACGCCCGTGAGGCGCTGGCAAAGCTGGAGCACCTGGTGGTGCAGGATATCTTCCTGACGGAGACGGCGAATTACGCCGATGTCATCCTGCCGGCCACCGCCTGGGCGGAGAAGGCCGGTACGGTCACCAATACCAACCGCCAGGTGCAGATGGGCCGGCCCGCCGTGGCGCCGCCGGGGCAGGCGAAGTCGGACTGGTGGATCACCGTCGAACTGGCCAGGCGCCTCGGCCTGGACTGGGACTACGCCCACCCGCGCGACGTCTTCGCCGAGATGAAGCGGTCCATGAAATCGCTCGACAACATCACCTGGGAGCGGCTGGAGCGGGAGGCGGTGACCTATCCCAGCCTGTCCCCGGACGATCCGGGCCAGCCCATCGTCTTCGGCGACGGCTTCCCGCGTCCCGAGGGCCGCGCGCGCTTCACGCCGGCCGCCATCGTGCCGCCCGACGACACGCCCGACGCCGAGTACCCGATGATCCTGATCACCGGGCGGCAACTGGAGCACTGGCACACGGGTTCGATGACCCGCCGCACCCAGGTGCTCGACGGGCTTGAGCCCGAAGCCAGCTGTTCGATGCACCCGAAAACGCTCCGCAGGCTGGGGGTCGGGCCGGGCGACATGGTCCGGCTGTCGACCCGGCGGGGATCGCTTCTGGTGATGGCCCGCGCCGACCGCGCAATCTCGGAAGACAACGTCTTCATGCCCTTCGCCTTCGTCGAGGCGGCGGCCAACATCCTGACCAATCCGGCCCTCGACCCTTATGGCAAGATCCCGGAGTTCAAGTTCTCTGCCGTGCGCGTCGAGAAAACGGCAGGCGCTGTCGCGGCGGAATAAGCCGCGCCTTCATACATCCTTTAGTCGAGGTTCCGTGACGCCGACCCGGCGGGGCGGGCGGCGACCAGGCGCCAGCAGGAGCAGCGAGCCATGGCCCACAAGAGCGACATCGAGATCGCCCGCGCGGCGACGAAACAGCCCATCCAGGAAGTCGGCGCGCGGCTCGGCATTCCATCCGAGGCGCTGCTGCCCTTCGGCCATGACAAGGCGAAGATCAGCCAGGACTTCATCAACGCCCAGAAGGACCGCGAGGACGGCAAGCTGATCCTGGTCACTGCGGTCAACCCGACCCCGGCGGGCGAGGGCAAGACCACGACCACCGTGGGCCTCGGCGACGGCCTCAACGCCATCGGCCGCAAGGCGGCGATCTGCATCCGCGAGGCCTCGCTCGGTCCGTGCTTCGGCATGAAGGGCGGCGCCGCCGGCGGCGGCTATGCCCAGGTGATCCCGATGGAGGACATCAACCTCCACTTCACCGGCGACTTCCACGCCATCACCGCCGCGCACAACCTGCTGGCGGCGATGATCGACAACCACATCCACTGGGGCAACAAGCTGGGCATCGACGCCCGCCGCGTCGCCTGGCGGCGTGTGCTGGACATGAACGACCGCGCGCTCCGCCAGGTGGTGCATTCGCTGGGCGGCGTCGGCAACGGCTATCCGCGCGAGAGCGGCTTCGACATCACCGTGGCCTCCGAGGTCATGGCGATCCTCTGCCTGGCCAACGACCTGGAGGATCTGCAGGCGCGGCTGGGCGGCATCATCGTCGCCTACACCCGCGACCGGAAGCCGATCTATTGCCGCGACCTGAAGGCCGACGGCGCCATGACGGTGCTGCTGAAGGACGCCATGCAGCCGAACCTGGTGCAGACGCTGGAGAACAATCCCGCCTTCGTCCACGGCGGGCCGTTCGCCAACATCGCCCATGGCTGCAACTCCGTCGCCGCCACCCGCACGGCGCTGAAGCTGGCTGATTACGTCGTCACCGAGGCCGGTTTCGGCGCGGACCTGGGCGCCGAGAAGTTCTTCGACATCAAGTGCCGCAAGGCCGGTCTGTCGCCTGACGCCGTGGTCATCGTCGCCACAGTGCGTGCGATGAAGATGAACGGCGGCGTCGGCAAGGACGACCTGGGCCGGGAGAACGTCGAGGCGGTCGAGAAGGGCTGCGCCAATCTGGGCCGCCACATCGAGAACGTGAAGTCCTTCGGCGTGCCGGCCGTGGTCGCGATCAACCACTTCGTCACCGACACCGAGGCCGAGATCCAGGCGGTGAAGGACTATGTCGAATGGATGGGCTCCGAGGCTATCGTCTGCCGCCACTGGGCTCAGGGTTCGGCAGGAATCACGGAACTGGCCGAGCGCGTGGCCGAGATCGCCGACAGCGGCATGGCGCAGTTCAGCCCGCTCTATCCCGACGACATGCCGCTGTTCCAGAAGATCGAGACCATCGCCAAGCGCATCTACCGCGCCGACGAGGTGCTGGCCGACAAGAAGGTCCGCGACCAGCTGCGCAAGTGGGAGGCCGAGGGCTTCGGCGACCTGCCGATCTGCATGGCCAAGACCCAGTACAGCTTCTCGACCGACCCGAACCTGCGCGGGGCGCCCGACGGCCATTCCGTGCCGGTCCGGGAGGTCAGGCTATCGGCCGGCGCCGGTTTCATCGTGGTGATCTGCGGCGAGATCATGACGATGCCCGGCCTGCCTCGGGAACCGGCGGCCGAGCAGATCATGCTCAACGACGCCGGCGAGATCGAAGGGCTGTTCTAGGCAGGTCGGCGCGCGGGTGATGGCGGGGCCGGCCCGCGCGCCGACGCACCCGAGATTGCGGCCATCGAACCCGATCCGAGGGCCTGTGCCGAAGCGCTTCCGGTTCACAGGTCCTCGGGTCAGGCCCGCGGACCCAATTTGATTGTTCAGAACTTCGGCGCGGTCTCGGTAACGGCCGGATTGACCATCATCTCGTTGAACCAGGCGGCGAGACCGGGGCGGCCTTCGCGCCAGTTGTCGTCGGCGTGGCGCCATTCGGCGTAGCCCAATGCGGAGATCGCGGCGATGGTGCCGAGGTTCAGCACCGTCGGCTGATGGGTCAGCCGCTGGCTCAGCGCATCGTAGCAGCGGGCGGCGCGTTCGGCTTCCTTGTCGATCACGGCCTGGGACTTCTCACCCGCCTCGCGGCGCTTCTCGTGGGAGCGCTGGAAAAGCGAATCCATCAGCAGCGAGCCGATCCCTTCCAGCTCCATGACCTTCTCCGCCGCCTGCGCATCGCGCGGCGTCAGCTTGCCGCCGGCCGCGTCGTTCAGGTAACGGGTGATCAGCAGCGTCTCGCAGATGAAGACGCCGGTGTCGGTCAGCAGCCCCGGCACCTTGCCGCCGGGGCCGTTCTCCAGCAATTCGCCGGCGCGTTCGGCGAGTGGCGACATGTCGACTTCCTCGATGTCCAGGCGGCAGGCGCGGGCAACGAGGCGCGCGCGGCGCGCATAGGGTGAGTTCTGCGTATGAAACAGCTTCATGTGTCCTCCCGGAAATGCCAGTAACTTGCGAAGCCCCGTGCGGACCGAACGGTCCGGGGCGAATTGGCCGCTACGATAGCTGTCATGGACGGATTGAACAGGGGAGAGCCGAAAATGAGTGAAAAGAGCATCAGCCGGTTCCCGGTGCCGCAGCTGGCCAACCTGCCTGAAGACATACGCGAGATGATCCTGAAGGTGCAGGAAAAGTCGGGCTTCGTGCCGAACGTCTTCCTCGGCATGGCGCACCGGCCGGAGGAATTGCGCGCATTCTTCGCGATGCACGACGCGTTGATGGAGCGGGAAGGCGGCCTCACCAAGGCCGACCGGGAGATGATCGTCGTCGCCACCTCGGGGGCCAATGGCTGCCAGTACTGCGTCGTCGCCCATGGCGCGATCCTGCGCATCCGGGCGAAAAATCCGTTGATCGCCGACCAGGTGGCGATCAACTACCGCAAGGCCGACATCACGCCGCGCCAGCGGGCGATGCTCGACTTCGCCATGAAGGTGGCGCTGGATTCGCGGGCGATCGGGGACGCGGACTTCGAGCCGCTGCGCGAACACGGCTTCGACGACGACGACATCTGGGACATCGGCGCCATCGCGGCCTTCTTCGCCATGTCGAACCGCATCGCCAATTTCAGTTCCATGCGGCCGAACGACGAATTCTACACCATGGGCCGCAACATGGGCTGAGGCCCGCGGAAGGTTTCCGCCCCGCGCCGAAACCCGGCCGGGTCATTCCACCGTTTACTGAACCGCCGCCCACTCAGCGTGTCACCCCCGCCTCTGTGCGGGGGTCCGGAGCGGCTTCGCCGCAAGTCGACAGCCTGACCGGATGCCCGCACGGGGGCGGGCATGACACGGAAACAGCGGTGGCGATTCAATCTCCCCGGGGATTGATCTAGGCTGGTCGGGTCAGGCGCAGCGAGGGGAACGGGCCGATGGCGGGCAATCTGGACTTCGAGCAGCTCCGGGGGCTGGTGGAAACCGGCGAGATCGACACGGTCGTCGCCGCCCAGACCGACATGCAGGGCCGGCTGGTCGGCAAGCGCTTCCACGCGCAGCATTTCGTCGACGAGGCCTGGGCGGAAACCCACAGCTGCAACTACCTGCTGGCGACAGACATGGAGATGCAGACCGTTCAGGGCTACGCCGCGACCAGTTGGGCCGGGGGCTATGGCGACTATGTCATGCGGCCCGACCTGGCGACACTGCGCCGCATCCCCTGGCTGCCGGGGACGGCGCTTGTGCTCTGCGACGTGCTGGATCATCACGGCAAGGCGGCGGTGCCGCACAGCCCGCGCGCGGTACTGCAGCGCCAGCTCGCCCGGCTGGAGGCCATGGGCTACCGGGCCATGGCGGCGACGGAACTGGAGTTCTTTCTCTTCCGCGAGAGCCTGGACGACATGCGGGATCTCGACTGGCGCGGCATGACGCCGATCAGCGCCTACAACGAGGATTATCACGTCTTCCAGACCACCAAGGAAGAAGAGGTGATGCGCGCGGTGCGCAATGGCCTCTACGGCGCGGGCGTGCCCGTCGAATGCTCCAAAGGCGAGGCGGAGGCGGGTCAGGAGGAAATCAACGTCCGCTACGCCGACGCCCTGACCTGCGCAGACAACCATGTCGTCACCAAGAATGCGGTCAAGGAAATCGCCTGGGCGCAGGGCCGGGCTGTGACCTTCATGGCCAAGTGGAGCCATGACCACGCCGGTTCCTCCAGCCACATCCACCAGTCGCTCCAGACCCTGGACGGCCGGCCGGTCTTTCTCGATGCGGACGCCGAGCATGGCATGTCGGGCGTGATGCGCTCCTGGCTCGCGGGCCTGCTCGCCCATTCCGCGGAGATCACCTGGTTCCTCGCGCCCTACGTCAATTCCTACAAGCGCTTCACCGAGGACCTGTTCGCGCCGACGCGCGCGGTCTGGTCGGTCGACAACCGGACCGCCGGTTACCGGGTCGTCGCGCCGGGCGGCTCCGGCATCCGTGTCGAATGCCGCATCGGCGGCGCCGACCTCAATCCCTATCTGGCGCTCGCGGCCCTGATCGCCGCCGGCATCGCCGGGCTGGAGCAGGAACTCGAGCTGGAGCCGGCCCTGCGCGGCAACGCCTACCAGGCGCGCCGTGCGCGTCGGGTGCCGGGGACGCTGCGCGAGGCGGAGCGGCGCCTCAGCCGTTCGCAGATGCTGCGCCACGCCTTCGGTGACACGGTCGTCGACCACTATGTCCGCGCCGCGCGCTGGGAACAGGAAGATTTCGACCGCAAGGTCACCGACTACGAGGTCAGGCGCGGCTTCGAGCGGGCCTGAACGCCCGGCTCAGGCCACGAGAAAGGGGCGGTCGCCCTTGATGGTCACGCGGTGACCCTTGCGCTCCTCCGGCCAGTAGTCCCACAGCGCGAAGTGCTGCAGGCAGCGGTTGTCCCACAGCGCCACGTCGTTCGCCGCCCACCGCTGGCGGGCCTGGAACAGCGGGTTCTCGACATGGCGGAACAGGAACCCCAGCAGGTTCTTGCTTTCCGCCGAACTCAGCTCATTGATATGCGTGGTGAACCCGGCATTGACGTAGAGCGCCTTGCGGCCGGTCTCCGGGTGGGTGCGGACCACCGGATGCACGGCGGACGGATAGGTCCGCTCGGCGTCGTCGACGCCACGGTCCTTGTAGCGGCCGCGATAGACATGCTCGGAATCGTGGGTCGCCGTCAGCTCCAGCAGGAAGCGCTGCATGGGCTTCGAAAGCGCCTCATATGCCGCGTACATGCTGGAGAACAGCGTGTCGCCCCCGCTGGACGGCAGGACATGGAGCTGCAGCATCGTCGCCGCCGGCGGTTCATCCTCGCAGCTCACATCGGTGTGCCAGCCGCCGCCGTTGACGATCTTCGAATCCCGGTGCGCGTGGATGACGAAGACTTCCGGATGGCCGTCCAGGTGCGGCGCCGCCGGATGGACATGCAGTTCGCCGAACATGCGGCCGATCTCGATCTGCCGTTCAGGCGTCATCGGCGACTGCTGCTTGAAGAACAGGACCTGGTTCTCCAGGAAGGCGCGCCTGACCTCGGCGAAGGCGTCGGGGCTCAGACCGTCGGCAAGGTCGACGCCGCGGATCTCCGCGCCGATGGCGGGCTGGACGGGCGTCACCTCGATCAGGCGGTAGTCGTTGGCGAGGGCCATGGCCGCTTCTCCTCTCTCCCCAATTGCCTCAGCGTAATTCAGCGACAGGGGGGCGGCAACGCTGCGACCGCCGGCCACATCCCCTTTCCGGCCTCATGACCGATATTTGCGCCATGACCATTGAAACCATCGAAGATCCGGAACCGCGTTCCGTCTGGCAGGCGATACGCCGCGGATTCGGACAGCGCTGCCCGAGCTGCGGTGAGGCCAGCCTCTACCGGGCCTATGTGAAGGTGCGCGACGATTGCCCGTCCTGCGGCGCGGCGCTGCATCATCACCGGGCCGACGACATGCCGCCCTATCTGACCATCCTGCTGGTCGGCCATATCCTGATTCCGCTGGTGCTGATGACCGAGCAGGCGTGGCATCCGGAGACCTGGGTCCACTGGGCCGTCTGGATACCGTCGCTCGTGCTCTCGTCGCTCTGGCTGTTGCCGCGGCTCAAGGGTGCGGTGATCGGCCTGCAATGGGCCAACCGCATGCACGGCTTCGGCGGCGAGGAAGATCAGCCGGTCGAACCGTAACCGGCTGCCACCCCGTTCCCGTCGCTGCCCGGCTTGTCCGGGCAGCCCATCGAACCGCGAGATGGATGGATTGCCCGGATGAACCGGGCAATGACGAGGCGCTTGCGTTTCCGCCCTAGCACTCCGTGACGGCGACGGGGATGCGCAGTGCGAGCCCGCCGCGCGAGGTTTCCTTGTACGTCGCCGCCATGTCGCGGCCGGTCTCCCGCATCGTGTCGATCACCTGATCCAGGCTGACGAAATGCTGGCCGTCGCCCTTGAGCGCCAGCCGCGCGGCATTGATCGCCTTCACCGCACCCATCGTGTTGCGCTCGATGCAGGGCACCTGGACCAGCCCGCCGATGGGGTCGCAGGTCAGGCCCAGATTGTGTTCCATGCCGATTTCGGCGGCGTTCTCCGCCTGCCGCGGCGTGCCGCCCAGCACCTCGGTCAGCGCGCCTGCCGCCATGGAGCAGGCGACGCCCACTTCGCCCTGGCAGCCGACTTCCGCTGCCGAGATCGAGGCGTTCATCTTGTAGAGCGCGCCTATGGCCCCCGCCGTCAGCATGAAGCGCGCGACGCCGTCGTCTGTCGCCCCCGGCACGAAACGGACGTAATAGGCGAGCACCGCCGGGATCACACCGGCGGCGCCATTGGTCGGCGCCGTGACGACGCGGCCGCCGGCGGCGTTCTCCTCGTTCACCGCCAGGGCGTAGAGATTGACCCAGTCCATCACCGTCAGCGGATCGCGCATGCCGGCTTCCGGCCGCGCCACCAGGCTTTCGCGGATGGCCCGGGCGCGGCGCTTTACCTTCAGTCCCCCTGGCAGGATGCCGTCCTCCCGGCAGCCGCGCTCGATGGCGCACTCCATCATTTCCCAGATGCGGAACAGGCGCGCGCGGATTTCGCCTTCCGGGTGGAGGACGCGTTCGTTCTCCAGCATGACCTGGGAGATGGAGGCGCCGGCAGCGTCGCAGCGCGCCAGCAGTTCCTCGGCGCTGGCGAACTCGTGGGGCACGGCGGCATTGTGGCCCGACAGGATTGGCGTCTCGCCGCGCATCTCGGCCAGATCCTGCACGAAGCCGCCGCCGATGGAGAACAGGGTCTCACGGTGTAGCTCGGCGCCGGTCCCGTCCTCGGCGACGAAGATCATGCCGTTGGGATGCTCGGGCAGGATCTGCTCGGCGCGGAAATCGAGATCGCGGCGCGGATCGAACGCGATCTCCCGCCGGCCGGCCAGTGACAGGCGACGCTCGCGGCGGATACGCGCGACTGCCGCGTCGGCCAGGTCGGGATCGACCGCGTCCGGCGTCTCGCCCGCCAGCCCCAGCATCAGCGCCTTGTCCGTCGCGTGTCCGAGGCCGGTCAGGGCCAGCGAACCATAGAGTTCCACCCGCACCCGTTCGACCCGGTCGCACAGCCCGCGGCTGTCCAGTGCGAGCAGAAAGCGGTGCGCGGCCCAGATCGGCCCCACCGTGTGGGAACTCGACGGGCCGATGCCGACCTTGAACAGGTCGAAGACGCTGATCGCCATGGCGGGCCTCGGTGAAGCGTTGCCCGTGCACTATCCGGCGGCGGCAATGGCCAGGCGGGCCGTTGCGCGGCGGTCTGCCGGCCGGAAAACGACATATTAAACATCCCCGTGTTGTGCTATCGATCCGGAGCTGCGGGGCACGCCCCGTGGTCTTCGGGGGCGGGGATCGAAAATGCGTGTCCAAGGGGCTTCCATGACGTCATCTCCTCTGGAACAGACACGCTCGGTCTTCATCAGGGCCTTTCTGGTCATCGGGCTCTTCAGTATCTGCACCAGCCTGTTGATGCTGGCCGGTCCCATCTACATGCTCCAGATCTACGACCGGGTGATCAACACCGGCAATGTCGACACGCTGACGGCGCTGACCATCATCATCTTCGCGGCGCTGGCGGTCTTCACCCTGCTGGAGGGCGTGCGCACGCTGGTGGCGCAGCGGGTCGGGGTCTGGCTGGACCGCAAGCTTTTCGGTCCCACCCTGGCCGGCGGCGTGTCCCAGGCGTTGAGCGAGAGCGGCGCCTCCGCGCAGGGTCTGCGGGACGTCACGGCCGTGCGCTCCTATCTCGCTTCGCCGGCGATCTTCCCGCTGTTCGATGCGCCGATGGCGCCGCTGTTCCTTCTGATCCTGTTCGTCATGCATCCGCTGCTGGGCATCGTCGCCAGCGTCGGCGCGGTCTTCCTGTTCGTGCTGGCGCTGGTCAACGAACTCAGTACCCGCAAGGCGCTGCAGCAGGCTTCCGGCGCATCGGCGAAGACCTTCAACGCCGCCGACGCGGCGGTGCGCAATGCCGACGTGGTCGCCGCCATGGGCATGATGCCGGCACTGGCGCGGCGCATCGACGAGGGCGCCGAGCAGTGGCGGGCCTTGCAGCTCCGCGCCGGCGGCCGTTCCGGGATGCTGGGCGCCGTGGCCAAGGGCATGCGCCTGTTCCTGCAATCGGCGATCCTCGGCACCGGCGCGTGGCTGGTGCTGGGCGCCGAAATCACGCCCGGCATGATGATCGCGGCGTCGATCATGATGTCGCGGGCCCTGGCGCCGGTGGAGCAGTCCATCAGCGCCTGGCAGGGCCTGATCAACGCCCAGGCGGCCTGGCGGCGGCTGAAGGAAGTGCTGGCGCACCGCCCGGCGCTGGGGCAGGGCACGCGCCTGCCCGAACCGAAGGGCGAACTGGTCGCCGACAATGTCGTCTACCAGCCCCGGACGGCCGACACGCCGGTGCTGAAGGGCGTGTCGTTCCGCGTCCCGGCCGGTACGGCGGTGGGACTGATCGGCCCGACCGGCTCCGGCAAGACCACGCTGGCCAGGGTGATCGTGGGCACCCGCCTGCCGCAGCGCGGCGGCGTCCGCCTCGACGGCGCGGACATGGCGGTCTGGGATCCGCTCGACCGGGCGCGCCATGTCGGCTACCTGCCCCAGGACGTGGAACTGTTCGACGGAACGGTGAAGGAGAATATCGCCCGTCTCGCCGAGGCCGATGACGACGACGTCGTCGCGGCCGCGCAGCTCGCCGGCGTCCACGACATGATCCTGCATCTGCCGCAGGCCTACGAGACGCCGATCGGCGAACGGGGCGCCTATCTTTCCGGCGGTCAGCGCCAGCGCATTGCTCTGGCCCGCGCGGTCTTCGGGCGGCCGCGCCTGCTGGTGCTGGACGAGCCCAATGCCAGCCTGGACGCGGAAGGCGAGGATGCCCTTGTCCAGGCGATCACTGCGCTGAAGGAGGCCGGCCACACCATTGTGATGGTTTCCCACAAGCCCGCCCTGCTGGCGGCGGTGGACCGGATCATGGTGATGCAGGACGGCCGGGTGACCGATTTCGACGAACGCGACAAGGTGATGGCGAAATTCGGCGCGAACGCGAAGCGCGCGGCGATCCGCCAGGTGCATCCCGTGGAGCCCGGCCAGTGAGCCAGGCGCTGGGCCGCATTGATTCTGCGCCGGCGCCAGCCGGCGAGAACCCGCTGGACCGTCAGCCGAAGCTGGGCATCGGGCGACTCACTCTGTTCGGGTGCCTTGTCGTGGCCGCGTTCTTTCTCGGCATCGGTGGCTGGGCCGTCTTCGTGCCGCTGCAGAGCGCGGCCATCGCGCCGGGCACCGTGATCGTGGAGGGGCGGCGCAAGACGCTGCAGCACCTGGAAGGCGGCATCGTGCGGGAGATTCGGGTCAAGGAAGGCGACCTGGTCGCGCAGGGCGAGGTCGTCATCGTCCTCGACGACATCCGGGCGCGCTCCGAGGTCGAACTGCTGCGCGGTCGTCTCGCCTCCGCCATGGCCGCGAGGGCGCGGCTGGAAGCTGAGCGCGACCGGGCCGAGAGCATCGCGTTCCCGGAAGCGTTGACGCAGCTGGTGACGGACCGCCAGGAACGAGAGGCGCTGATCGAGGGAGAGCGCACGGTCTTCGGGGAACGGCGCAATTTCCTGACCAGCCAGACCAACATAAACCGCGAGCGCATCAGCCAGTTCGGCGAGGAGATCACCGGCCTGCGCGAGGAAATCCAGGCGGTCGAGCGCCAGCTCGAACTGATCCGGGAAGAGGAGCAGGGCCTCGCCGACTTGGTGGAGAAGGGGCTGGCCCGCCGTCCGCGCCTGCTGGACCTGCAGCGCCAGCAGGCGGCCCTGCGCGGCGAACTGGCGCGCAACCGCGCCGCCATCGCCCGTGCCGAACGCCAGATCGGCGAGACCGAGCTGACGATCCTGGATGTCCGGACCCGCTTCCTGAACGAGGTCGTGGGCCGCATGCAGGAAGTGCAGGCGGAGATCGCCGACCTGCGGGACAGGCTCTCCGCCGCCGATGACGTCATCCGCCGTACGGAAATCGTCGCGCCCGTCTCCGGCATCGTCGTCAATGTTCAGGTCAACACCACGGGTGGTGTCGTCTCTCCGGGCCAACCGCTGCTCGACATCGTGCCGGCCAGCGAGAGCCTGACCGTCGAGGCGCGGGTGAGCCCGGCCGACATCGACGTGGTGCATGCCGGATTGCCGGCCCGGGTGCGTATCGCCGCCTTCAAGATCGCGGAGAATCCCATACTCGACGGACGGGTGCGCACGGTCTCCGCGGATGCGCTGCAGGACGAGCGCACCGGCGAAACCTTCTATGTGGCGCAGGTGGAACTGACGGACCTGTCGCCGCTTCCGGAAGGCGCCGAACTGCTGCCCGGCATGCCCGCCGAAGTCATGATCGTCACCGGCGAGCAGACTCCGCTCGAATACCTGCTGGAGCCCATCCGCATCTCGCTCCGGCGGGCGATGCGGGAATCCTGAACGGGCGCGCGGCGTCTACTCCTTGACCGGTTCCCAGACCTGCTCCCTGCAGAGAAACAGCACGCAGCCCTCGACCGCCAGGTTGCCGTTCTCCTGGATTGCCATGTTGGAGCTGTAGGTGTTGCCGTCCTCGGGATTGTAGATCTCGCCGTCGTCCCAGACGCCGGGCCCTTCCTTCTCGAAGCCGCCGATGATCTGCAGGCCCTGGATCGTGCGGTCGCGCAGCGCTTCGTCGTCGTTGTTGACGTCGCGTTTCGGCGTGCCGTCCGCGTTGTTCGGCTCCTGCATCCAGACGATGTTGCCGCAGACACTGTCGCCGCAGGGCGCGATCTCGATATGCGCGGTCTTCTTGACGTTCCACCATTTGCCGATGACCGGGTCGATCTGAGCGGCGGCAGGTGCGGCCAATACCGCAACCGCGGCGGCAGCGATCAGGAAGTCCTTCAATTTCATCATGCTACCTCGTTCATTCGAGAGGATCTGTCCTAGAACGTGCCCGGATAGGCGCCGCCGTCAAGCAGGACGTTCTGACCGGTCATGTAGCCGGTATGGACGGAACACATGAAGGCGCAGACGCGTCCGAATTCGTCCGCCGTGCCGAAACGGCCCGATGGGTTCACGGCTGCCGCCTCGGCCTTGTGTTCGGCTGCCGGACGCCCGTCCTTCTGTGCGCGGAAGGCAAAGCCGGAATTCAGCCGGTCGGTGTCGAAAGGGCCGGGCAGCAGGTTGTTGATGGTGACATTGCGGTGGACGGTGGTGCGGCTGACGCCTGCAACGAAGCCGTGCAATCCGGCCCGCGCGCCGTTGGAGAGGCCAAGGATGTCGATCGGCTGCTTCACGGACTGGGAGGTGATGTTGACGATCCGCCCGAAGCCCCGGTCCATCATGCCGTCCACAGTTGCCTTGATGAGCTCGATGGCGGTGATCATGTTGGCGTCGAGCGCCTTGATCCAGTCCTCGCGCGTCCAGTCGCGGAAATTGCCCGGCGGCGGTCCGCCGGCGTTGTTGACCAGGATGTCCGGATCGGGACAGGCGGCCAGAGCGGCCCGGCGGCCGGCCTCGGTGGTGATGTCGCCGGCGACGGGCGTGACATTGACGCCTGCGCGGTCGCGGATTTCCTTCGCCGTCGCTTCCAGCACGTCCTCGCTGCGGGCGGTGATGACGACGTCGACGCCTTCCTCCGCCAGGGCCATGGCGCAGCCCTTCCCCAGTCCCTTGCTGGCCGCGCAGACGATGGCGCTGCGGCCCCTGATGCCGAGATCCATGGCTATTCCCCCCTGAGTTCCCTTGTTACCTGCCCGGCCAGCGGCACCGTCACCGCGCGCTTGCCGCCCAGCGCGGCGCGGTCGATGGCCGAGATCGTGGTTTCGGCCGCTTCGAAGGTGCGTTCCAGCCTTTGGGTCAGATAGTGCACCACCTCCGGTGGCATGGAAAGCTGGCGGTCCGCGGCCAGCTTGACCAGCAGCGGACCGAACAGCGCGTCGTCCGGTTGATCGATCGCCACCGCGGGCGCGGCCTGAAGCCGGGAGGTGAGGTCGGGCAGATCGTGGGGCCAGTGCGCCGGCGCGGTCCGCGACAGCAGCAGCAGGTGCGTCCGCGCCTCCCGCTGCAGGTTGTAGAGATGCAGCAGTGCCCTGGGCTGGGCCACGCGTTCCGCGCGCTCCAGCGCCACCGGCGCGCCGGCGTACTCGGCCACGCTCTCCAGCGTCAGATCGTCGGCGTCGACGATCCGGGCGCCGGCGATCTCGGCCCAGATGTGAGCCAGGTGAGACTTGCCGCTGCGCGCGGGGCCGTAGAGGGCGATGGCCGGGGCCGGCCAGTCCGGCCAGCGCAGCACCCAGTCGTGCGCCGCGGCGTTGCAGGCTGCGCGCAGATAGTGGTCGCGGGCGTAGATCGGACGGCCGCCGAAATCCAGTCCGAGCTGCCGGGCCGCCGTCATACCGGGTTCTCGGGATCGTAGAGCCGGCTGGCCATGTAGCGCTGCAGACCGTGACGCGCCAGCACGCCGATCACGGCGCTGACCGGCAGGGCCAGCAGCATGCCGACGAAGCCGAACAGCACGCCGCCGGCCAGCACGCCGAACATCACCCAGACCGGATGCAGTCCGACCTTGTTGCCCACCAGTTTCGGCGTCAGGACATAGGCTTCCAGCAACTGGCCGACGACGTAGATGACGGCCACCGCCACGATGAGCCATATGCCTTCGAAGCCGAACTGCACGACAGCGAGCCCGATCGAAGCGACGGCGCCGAAAATGGCCCCGACGAAGGGAATGAAGGACAGCAGACCCGAGAAGAGGCCGATCAGGAAGCCGAAGTTGAGTCCGGTCAGTTCCAGCAGCACGGCGTAGTAGATGACAAGCGTGATGCAGACCGTGCCCTGGCCGCGGATGAAGCCGGCCAGGGTGCGGTCGATCTCGCGCGCGACCGTCTTGATCTCGTCGGCATGCTCCCGCGGCAGCCACCGGCCGATCGCGGCCACCATCCGGTCCCAGTCCAGCAGCAGATAGAAGGCCACGACCGGGGTGATGACCAGAAGGGAGACGAAGTTGAGCACCGCCACGCCGCCACGGAGCATGTTTCCGGCCAGTTGACCGAAGAAGTCGATGGCCTGCTCCGCATAGCGCCGGATCGCGTCTTCCTTTTCCGCTTCCGATACCTCCACGCCGCGCAGTTCGGCCGCCTGCTGGATGTCGTAGACCAGGGTGCGCATCATCTCTGCTGCCCGGTTGGCGTATTCCGGCATCTGGTTCAGCAGCGCTGCCGACTGCTCAACGATCATGGGGACGAGTACGACGAGGATCACGAGGAACAGCACGAAGGCGAAGCACGTGATGACCGTGGTCGCCATGGTCCGGTTCAGACCGATCCGCTCCAGCCGGTCGGCCAGCGGGTCGAACAGATAGGCGACGCCCATGCCCACGACGAAGGGCAGCAGCATGTCCCGCAGCAGATAGACCGAGAGAACGAAACCGATCAGGATGGCGGCCCACCAGGCCGTCTGGCGGCCTGCGGTCACCTGAGGCCGCCCCGGGAGGTGATGATCCAGAAGCCTTCCGGCTGCTCCTCCAGGCCGAGACCCTGCCGTTGCGCGGCGCGCCCGAGCCGCTCGGCATCGCCGGTATGGTATATGGCGACCAGCGCCCCGCGCGCGTTCAGCGCTTCCAGGTGCAGGCGGCGGACGAGATGGATCGCCTCGATCCGGGCCGAAATGTCGACCCAGTCGGCCAACGAGCCGAGCGGCACCAGAGCGCTCAGCGCCTGCTGCGCCCGGTCGGCGCCGGCGATCGCCGCCTCCTTCCAGAGATCCTCGATCTCGCCGACCATCTCGATCACCGCCCGATCGAGGAACAGCGGCACGTCCTCGGTCGTATCGGCGCTGAAGCCGCGGGTGACCAGCGGATAGGGGTCGGGACCGTAACTCATCATGGAGACGTCCATGTCCGTGCGGCCGGCTTCCTGATCGATGGTCAGCGCCGCGTCGAACACCAGCACGGTCTCCACGCCATAGCGGTCGGCCAGCGCCTCGATGGCGGCCTCGTCTCCCGCCAGGGCCTGTTCGGCCGAAAGGGACAGGACATCCTCGACGTCGCCGAAGGGCGTGCGGATCGGGGTCAGCCGGGTGCTGCTGTCGAAGCGTTCCCATGCTTCCAGCCAGGGGTTGGGGTCTGCCCAGAGCGCCGGTTCTCCGGCCGTCCGCAGCACCGGCAGCACCAGCATCGGGCCGGAGCGCGCCTCGGTGAAGGGGATCTGCTGCCGGCGCAGCAGGCCGCGCACGGCCTCCGGTTCGAACTCGAAACTGAAGACGCCGCGATAGCCGTCGGGCGCGGTCTGTTCGTCCGCGACCTGGGTCGAGGCGATCATGGCGTCGATGGCGGCGTCGTCCGGATACTGCACGGCCGCCTGGTCCCCGCGCCGCGCCAGTTTGGCGGTCAGCGCCTCCAGCGCCTGCCGGCGGGCGTTGACCAGCGCCTGCACCTTGGCCGCCTCGGTGCTCTCGGCCCGGGCTTCGACGGCAATGCCGCTGACCGTGAACAGATCGGCCGCCGCGGCGGGCGCCGCGGCCGAAAGGATCAGGCATATCAGCACAGCCAATCGGGTGACGCCGGCAGGCATTGCAATCCAGCTCCATTGACGGAATAGTCGCCGCGCACCTTAAACCGCGGGCGGACGGACGTCATCACCAACGGCCTCACATATCGCGACGCCGGCGTCGATGTCGATGCCGGCGCGGACCTGGTGGACCGCATCAGGAACGATGCGGATTCGACGGCCCGTTCGGGCGTCGTCGGTTCCCTGGGCGGTTTTGGCGGGCTGTTCGATCCGAAGGCCGCGGGATATGCCGATCCGCTTCTGGTGGCGGCGACCGACGGCGTCGGCACCAAGCTGACCCTGGCCGGGCAGGTCGGCCGACATGACACGGTGGGCCAGGATCTGGTGGCCATGTGCGTCAACGACCTGGTGGTACAGGGCGCCGAGCCCCTGTTCTTCCTGGATTATTTCGCCACCGGCAAGCTGTCGGTCGAGCAGGCGGCGGACGTGGTCCGCGGCATTGCCGAGGGTTGCCGGCTGGCCGGCTGCGCCCTGATCGGCGGAGAGACCGCGGAAATGCCCGGCCTTTACCGCCCGGGCGAGTACGATCTGGCCGGGTTCTGCGTCGGCGCGGTGGAGCGCGACCGGGTTCTGCCGCGCATCGACGCCATCCGCCCGGGCGACGCGGTGCTGGGGATCGCGTCCAGCGGTCCGCATTCCAACGGCTATTCCCTGATTCGCCGCATCGTCGAACACAGCGGCGCGGACATCGCGGCCCCGGCGCCCTTCGACGATACGTCAAGTCTGGGCGAGGCGCTGCTGACCCCCACCCGGATCTACGTGAAGCCGTTGCTTTCGGCGCTCAAGCTGGACCAGGTGCGGGCGCTGGCGCACATCACCGGGGGCGGGCTGACCGACAACATCCCGCGCGTCCTGCCGGACGGGACGGGCGTCGCGCTGGATGCGGCGAGCTGGGAGCTGCCGGCCGTGTTCCGCTGGCTGGCCAAGGCCGGCGGCGTCACGCCCGCCGAGATGGCGCGCACCTTCAACTGCGGCGTCGGCATGGTCGCCATCGTGCCCGAGGCCGAGGCCGAGAAGGTGATCGCGTTCCTGAAGTACAAGAAGGAGCGGGTCTGGCGCATGGGCGAGGTCACCGCCACGCCCGGCGTCGAGATCGCGGGGATCGAGGCGTGGCAAGTCTGAAGCTGGGTGTTCTGATATCGGGGCGCGGCACCAATCTGCAGGCCCTGATCGACGCCTGTGCGGCAGACGCCTTTCCGGCGGAGATCGCGCTGGTCGTTTCCAACGTGGAGGGGGCCGCGGGGCTGGAGCGCGCCCGCAAGGCCGGCATCCATACCCTCGTCATCGATCACCGGGAATTCGAATCGCGGGCGAAATTCGACCAGGCTGTCGCTTCCGCGCTGGAGACCCACGACGTCGGCCTGGTCTGTCTCGCCGGTTTCCTGCGCATCCTGTCGAAGGCCTTCGTCGACCGGTGGCGCGACCGCATCATCAACATCCATCCTTCGTTGCTGCCGGCCTTCAAGGGTCTGCACGTCCACGAGCGCGTGCTGGAGGCCGGGGTCCGCATCACCGGCTGCACGGTGCACTTCATCCGGCCCGAGATGGACGAAGGGCCGATCATCGTGCAGGGCGCCGTGCCGGTGATGGCCGATGACACGCCCGAGACGCTGGCCGGCCGCGTGCTGGAGGTCGAGCACCGGATCTATCCCCTGGCCGTACGCCTGATCGCCGAGGGCAAGGCGCGGGTCGTCGGCGACATCGTCAACCTGCCGGCCCTCGACGCCGGCGACGGGCCCCTGCTCAATCCGGGCGACTGAAGCTTTCCTCCGCAGGGCCGCAATGCGGCCATGCCAACTGGACAACCCCGCCTGCAGCGGTCATTTTCGCCCCGCTGCTTGCAGGGGAGAGAGCATCAGACCATGGCCGAACCGCCGAAAGACCACAACGACAAGCATCTGAGAAAACCCGGCACGAAGGCGCTGCGCCCGCGCGACGCCGCCACGCTCGTGCTCTACCGCAAGGCGGGCAGGAAGATCGAAGTCGTGATGGGCGAACGGCATGGCAAGCACAGCTTCATGCCCAACAACTGGGTCTTCCCCGGCGGCGGTGTCGAGCGCACCGACTGGCGGGTGCGCGGCGCCAACGATCTGCAGCCCCACGTCGCCGCCCATCTGGGAAAGGCCGCGACGGCGGCGCGCGTCCGCGCCCTGGCGGCGGCGGCGATCCGGGAAACCTTCGAAGAGACGGGCCTGATCCTGGGCAAGCCGGACCCGGAACCGGAAAAGTCGGTGCCGCGCAACTGGCGCGATTTCTTCGCCACCGGCCATGCGCCGGACTTCGAAGCCCTCGAATATGTCTACCGCGCGATCACGCCGCCCTACCGGCCGCGCCGCTTCAACGCGCGCTTCTTCATGGCCGATGCGGACCGGCTGGCCAACGAGGTTATCGAATCCTCGGGCGAACTGCTGGACATTCACTGGGTGACGATCGAGAAGGCGCTGACGCTGCCGATCCCGCGGATCACCGGCGTCGTCCTGCGCACGATCGAGGACAATCTGGAAAATCCGCCGCCCAGGTCGGGCAAGCACAAGGTGCCGCTGTTCCGCTATCTGCACGGCAAGCATCTGGATCTGGAAGAATGAGCGGGCAGGGCACGCGGCCCGTCCGGCCGCGCGACGCCGCCTCCCTGGTCATCCTGCGGGGCGAGGGCGAGGACGCCGAGGTGCTTATGGGACGGCGCGCCAGCCGGCACCGCTTCATGCCGCACATGTATGTCTTCCCCGGCGGTCGTCTGGACCGGGAGGACCGCATGGCGGAGGTGCTGCGTGACCTGCCGCCGAAGCCGAAGAGCCGCCTGACGAGACAGGTCGGAGAGGACGTGGCCCGCGGGCTTGCCGTCGCCGCCGTGCGGGAAACCTGGGAGGAGACGGGCTTCATCTTCGGCGAGCTGGAGGGAGAGCGGCTGAAGCCGGACCTCGCGCCGCTGGACTACATGGCGCGCGCCATCACGCCGCCGCCCTCGCCGATCCGGTTCCACGCGCGCTTCTTCGTGGCCGACGCGGCGCATGCGCATGGCGGCCCGGGAACGCCGCTCGGCGGCTCGGGGGAACTGCTGGATCTCGCCTTCCGTCCGGTGCGGGAGGCGCTGACGATGCCCATCGCCGACGTCACCGAGTTCGTGCTGGAGGAACTGCTGCGCCGGCTGCGGGGCACCTCGATCGAAGCGATTCCCATCTTTTCCTATCAGAACAACGCCCCGATCATCCGTTACCAGCACCTGGATTCCGAATGACCGTGGCGGCGCTGGCGCGGCGCGAACGCGTCGTCGGCGTCACCGTCGCCATCAGTTCCATCGCCGTTGCCGCCATGGCGCTGGGCCTCACCTTTCCGCTGGTCGGGCTGATCCTGGAGGGCGAGGGCTGGAGCCGCACCGCCATTGGGGTCAATTCGGCAATGGCGCCCCTGGCGATCCTGATCACCGCGCAGTTCATTCCGCTCTGGGTCAACCGGCTCGGCGCGAAGAAGGTGATCCTGGCGGCGGTGCTGACCGACGTCGCCCTGTTGCTGGCGCTGAAGGCGTTCCAGAACTACTACATCTGGCTGCCCATCCGCTTCGTCATGGGCGTCGCCGTCGCGGCGCTGTTCGTGACCTCGGAAAGCTGGATCAACCAGGTCACGCAGAACCACAATCGCGGCCGGGTCATGGCGCTCTACAACACCGTGCTGTCCGCCGCCTTCGCCAGCGGGCCGCTGCTGATCTGGGTGGTCGGCGTGGAAGGCTGGACACCCTTCGTCGCCGGGGCGGCGATCATGGCGGCGGCGGCGCTGCCGATGGCCTTCGTGCCCGTCGTCGCGCCGGTCTTCGAGGGCCGGCCCAGTTTCAGCGTCTGGCGCTATCTCTGGGTCGCGCCCACCCTGGCCGGCGCCATGCTGCTCTACGCCATGATCGAGAACGGCTCGACGGCGCTGATGGCGGTGTTCGGCCGCCGGTCCGGCCTCCGCGACGCCGAGGCCGTGACCCTGATCTCGGCGGTGGTCTTCGGCGGCATGGTCTTCGCGTTTCCCGTCGGCTGGCTGGCAGACCGCATGGACCGGATCAAGCTGCTGGTCATCCTGGCTGCGACGGCCACGTTTCTGATCATATTGCTGCCTGGCCTGATGGACAGCCGGCCTGCGCGGCTGCTCGATCTGTTCCTGTGGGGCGGCGCGGCCGCGTCGATCTACACCGTCGCCATGGCGATCCAGGGCGAGCGGTTCTCGGGCGCCGATCTGGTGACCGCCAACGCCGCATTCGGCACGCTCTATGGCTTCGGCGCATTGGCCGGGCCGATGGTCCTCGGCGCCAGCATGGACTACCATGATCCGGAAGGTTTCGTCTGGGCCATGGTCGCCATCTGCGGGACCTTCACGGTATTCACGATCGTGAGACAGCGCCTGAAGCGCGGTTGAGAGCGTCAGGGGAGGGAACCTTGCTGAGAATCTGGGGCCGGCGGAACTCGATCAATGTCCAGAAGGTCATGTGGACGGTCGCCGAACTGGGCCTTGCCCACGAACACAAGGATGCCGGCGGCAGCTTCGGCGGGCTGGACGATCCCGCCTATCTGACGATGAATCCCAATGGCCGGGTGCCGGTGATCGACGACGACGGCGTCGTGGTGTGGGAAAGCAACGCCATCGTGCGCTATCTCTGCGCCACACACTCGGCCGGCGAGCTCTGGGCCGACGACCCGGCGGCGCGCAGCCTGGCCGACCGCTGGATGGACTGGCAGAACTCGAGCCTGATCGCCGACCTGGTGACGGTGTTCCTAGGGCTGATCCGCACGCCGGAAGCCGAGCGGGACTGGATCGCCATCGGTGACGCGGCGCGGCGGCTCAACGGTCACATGGGCGTACTCGACGACCATCTCGGCCGCAACGAATGGGTCGCCGGCGGTGCGATGACCATGGGCGACATTCCCGTCGGCGCGCTGGTTCACCGCTGGCTGCACCTGCCGATGGAGCGGCCGGACCTGGGCCATGTCGCGGCCTATTACGAGCGGCTGCAGCAGCGCCCGGCCTATGCCGAGCATGTCATGATACCGCTGAGCTGAGGGGAGACGAGGACATGGACAGCCCGCGCAACAGCCGACCGCCGCTGGACGCCGACTGCCAGGCGCTGCTGGACGGCCTGGCCGCCGGGGGCGGCGGCATCGACAAGCCGGACCATCACCAGATGCGCGCCGGCTACAACGCCGCCAATCCGGCCTTCAACCCGCCGACGCCCGATCTCGCCTCGGTCGAGAACTCGACGGCGCCCGGCGACGGGGCAAGGCAGCCGGACGTGCCGATCCGCATCTATCGTCCGCGCTTCGCGCCGGCCGTGGCGCCGGCGCTGGTCTTCTTCCACGGCGGCGGCTGGGTCATGGGCGATCTGGAATCGCATGACGCGCTCTGCCGCATCGTGGCCGCGCGCTCGGACGCCGTCGTGATCGCCGTCGACTACCGTCTGGCGCCGGAGCATCGTTTTCCGGCGGCGGTCGAGGACTGCGAACATGCCTGGCGCTACATCGCGGAGAACGCGCGGCGGCTGGACGTCGATCCGGCGCGCCTCGCCGTCGGCGGCGACAGCGCCGGCGGCAATCTGGCGGCGGTGATCGCGCGCCGCCTGCGCGATGCCGGTGGGGTGCAGCCTGTTTTCCAGGCGCTGATCTATCCGGCCACCGACTTCACCGCCGAGGGCGGATCGCTGGTCGAGAACGCCGAGGGCTATTTCCTGACGAAGGCGGCGATCGACCTGGTGAGTTCGATGTACGTGCCCGACGCCGGGGCGCGAAAGAACCCCGACGCCTCGCCGCTGCTGGCCGGCGATCTCGCCGGTCTGCCGCCGGCGCTGGTGCAGGTCGCCGGCTATGATCCGCTGCGCGACGAGGGCGTGGCCTATGCCGACCGCCTGCGCGAAGCCGGGGTGACGGTGGAACTGATCGAATATCCGACGGTGGTTCACGGTTTCATGCGGATGATCAAGCCGGTCGCCATGGCCCAGGCGGCTCTCGACGACTATGCGGCGGCGCTGAGGCGGGTGTTCAGAGGGGCGTAAGCCGCGTCTCTCCGGCCCGGAGCTCGCCTTCGGGCCGCTCGATCCGCAGCATGGCCAGCGCCCGGTCGCCGAGGCCCGAGCGCACAGCGCCGACTTCCTTGCCGTCGATCGTGACCGGGGTTCCGGGTTCGGGCAGTTCACCATCCACCGTCACCGGCGTCAGGCGCTTGCGGACATTGCCGCGGTACTTGGTGCGCGCCGTCAGCTCCTGGCCGACATAGCAGCCCTTCTTGAAGTCGATGCCGTGGAACTCGTCGATGCGGTTCTCCAGCAGGAAGGAGCGTTCGACCTCCATGTCGCGGCTGCCGTCGGGCACGCCGCATTCCAGCCGCCGGCGCTCGTAGTCGGCGAAGGGCCGCTCCTCGCCGGGGATTTCCGCGCCGGCCGGCCGCAACGCGCGGCGGCCCATGTCGGCGTGGCGGGGATCCTGGAATTCGATCGGCGCGCCGGCGCTGCCCGCAAGCAGGGCGACGACGGCCCAGTCGGCGCTCACGTCCGCAAGTTCGACCTTCGCACGCAGCTTGTAGAGGGTCAGCCGCCGCTTCAGGTCCTCCAGACGGTCGGCCTCGCAGTCGAGGAGGATCGTGCCTGCGGCGTCGCGGACGACGAAGAAGTCGTGCAGGAACTTGCCCTGCGGCGTCAGCAGCGTGGCGTAGACTCCGGTCTCCGGCGATGCCGGCGCGACGTTGTTGGAGACGAGGTTCTGCAGGAAGCTCTCGGCCTCCGCCCCGGCGACGCTGAGGACGCCCCGGTTGGGCAGTTTCACGTGGGTCGGTTCACTCGCGGTCATGGGCGTTGATGTGTTCGGGCCGGGGCGGAAATCAACTCCGTCTCATGTCCTGTCGAAGACCTTGAGCAGGAAGACGTGGTTCAGCGCCACTTCCTTCAGCTTGTCGAAGCGGCCGGCCGAGCCGCCATGGCCCGATTCCATGTTGATCTTCAGCAGCAGCAGATTGTCGTCGGTCTTGCTCGCGCGCAGCTTCGCCGCCCATTTCGACGGCTCCCAGTAGGTCACGCGCGGGTCCGTCAGCCCGCCATTGATCAGCATCGCCGGATAGGCCTTCGCCTCGACATTGTCGTAGGGGCTGTAGGACAGCATCAGGTCGTGGACCGCCTTCGTCGTGATCGGGTTGCCCCATTCGGTCCATTCGGGCGGGGTCAGCGGCAGGCTGTCGTCCAGGATCGTCGTCAGACAGTCGACGAACGGCACCTCGGCGACGACGGCCTTCCACAGGTCGGGGCGCATGTTGGCGACCGCGCCGACCAGCATGCCGCCGGCGCTGCCGCCGTGGATGGCGATCTCGCCGGCCCGGGCCCAACCGCGTCCGATCAGGGCTTCGGCGGCGGAAATGAAGTCGCGGAAGGTGTTGGTCTTCTTCTCCAGCTTGCCGTCGAGGTACCAGCGGTAGCCCTTCTCCATGCCGCCGCGGATATGGGCGATGGCGTAGACGAAACCGCGGTCGACCAGGCTGAAGCGGTGCGGGCTGAAGCTCGCCGGGATGGAGATGCCGTAGGAGCCGTAGCCGTAGAGCATCAGCGGTTCGGTCCCGTCCAGCCGCGCGTCGGCGCGATGGAGGACGGTCACCGGGATCTCCTCGCCGTCATGGGCCTTCGCCTGGATGCGCCGGACGACGTAGTCGGCCGGATCGTGGCCGGAGGGGATTTCCTGCTCCTTCAGCAGTTCCCGCTCCCGCACGACCATGTCGTAGTCGAACACCCGTTCCGGCGTCGTGGGCGAGGAGTAGGAGAACCGCAGGCGGCCGCTCTCGTACTCCTGCCCGCCGCCGATGCCGAGCGAATAGGCCTCCTCGTCGAAGGCGATTTCGTGGCTTTCGTTCGTCGCCGTGTCGGTGATGACGATGCGGGGCAGGGCGTCCACGGTCTCCAGGCGCGCCAGCCAGCCCGAAAATGCCGTGACGCCGCGCAGCAGCACGCCTTCGCGCGCCGGCACGAGTTCGCGCCAGTTCTCCTCGCCCGGCGCCGCCAGCGGCGTCTCCATCAGCTTGAAGTCAACGGCGCCGTCGCGGTTGGTGCGGATGATCAGCCGTCCGCCCTGATCGGTGACGTCGTATTCATGGCCCTCGCGCCGCGGCGCGATCACGACGGGATCGGCGTCGGGTCGGTCGGCGGGGAGAATCCGCACCTCGGTGGTCTCGGAAGCGTGGGAGACGATGTAGACCAGTTCCCGGCTGTCGCCCTCGTCGACCCCCAGGTAATAGCCGTTGTCGGTCTCGTGATAGACGAGACGGTCCTTCGACGGACCGTCGCCGATGCGATGGCAGTAGACCCGGTCCGGGCGCAGATCCTCGTTCAGCGCGGTATAGAAGTAATGGGCGTTGTCCTTCGCCCAGACGATGTTGCCGTGTGTGCCTTCCGGGCCTTCGTCGATGACCGCACCCGAATCGACGTCGCGCACCCTGACCCGATAGAGTTCGGAACCCTTCACGTCCTCGGCCCAGGCCAGCAGCCTGTGGTCGAAGGACTGACGTACTGCGCCGAGACGGTAGAAGGCGTGCTCCTTCGACAGCGCGTCGCCATCCAGCAGGATTTCTTCGGGGCCGCCCTCGCGCGGCTGCCGGCAATAGAGCGGATGCTCGCCGGCCTCCTCGAAGCGGACATAGTAGGCGAAGGGCCCGTCCGGCAGCGGCGGGGACGAATCGTCGGCCTTGATGCGGCCCTTCAGTTCCTCGAACAGCTTCCCGCGCAGGTCGGCGACGTCGGCCAGCATCGCTTCGGTGTAGGCGTTTTCGGCTTCCAGATAGTCGCGGATGTCCTGCCGCAGAACCGACGGATCGCGCATCACCTCGCGCCAGTTCTCGTCGCGCAGCCAGTGGTAGGGATCGTCGCGCTCCACCCCGTGGGCGGCCAGCATGTGCGGGCGGCGTTCGGCGACTGGCGGAGAAATCGTCATGGTCTGGCTCATTCCGGGCTTTGAGGGAAGCGGGCGCGGCGACTATAACCGGCCCGTTGGCGTGACAGGAGGGGATATGGGATGAAGCCCGAACGAGACCACCCCATGGCGATCGAAGCGGCGCGTCTGGTCAGCCGGATGCTGATCGAAACGAACTCCGTGCATTTCAATGCGGACAAGCCGTTCATCTTCACCGCGGGCTGGGCCAGTCCCGTCTACATCGACTGTCGCCGGCTGATTTCCTTCCCGCGCGTACGCCGGAAGATCGTCGAACTGGCCGGGGAGAATCTCGGCCGTGAAGTCGGTTTCGAAAGTTTCGACAGTGTCGCCGGCGGCGAGACAGCGGGAATTCCCTACGCCGCCTGGATCGCCGATCACCTGATGCTGCCCATGCAGTATGTCCGCAAGAAGCCGAAGGGCTTCGGCCGGATGGCGCAGATCGAGGGCGAGCTCAACGAAGGCGACCGGGTTCTGCTGGTGGAGGATCTGACCTCCGACGGCGGCTCGAAGGTCAATTTCTGCGACGCCATCCGGAAGGCCGGCGCCAAAGTCGATCACGCCTTTGTCGTCTTCTATTACGCCATCTTCCCCCATGCGGCGGCGAACTTCGAGAAGGCGGGAGTCGAACTCCACCATCTCGCCACCTGGTGGGACGTGCTGGATGCGGCCCGGGCCAGCGGCTATTTCGAGGCCCGGACGCTCGACGAGGTGGAGAAGTTCCTGAACAATCCCATCGGCTGGTCGGCCGCGCATGGGGGGCGTTCGGAGGCGCCCGCCTGAGCGGCGGATCCGCTTTGTCGCAGTGCAATAAATATCATTGTGCACTGCGATAGAAATGCCTATGTCTGAACGACGAAGCGCAGGGCGTGCGACGCCCGCCCGTCGTTCATCAGGACATGGGACATTTCGATGACTGACCAGAACAAATCCGAGCAGGCGGACGTGAAGACCGCCGAGACGGCTTCCAAGGCCGCCGAGACTGCCGCCGATACCGCGAAGGCCGTTGTCACCGATACCGCGAAGACGGCCGAGACGACCGTTGCGAAGACGGCGGCGGCGACGAAGCCGGCTGCGGCGACTGCGCAGAAGGCCGCGCCGAAGAAGACCGCCGCCACCGCGCGGAAGGCTGCGCCGAAGAAGGCCGCCGCCGCGAAGCCGGCCGCGCCGAAGAAGACTGCCCCCGCTGCGAAGCCCTCCGCCGCCAGGAAGCCGACCCCGGCGAAGGCCGCCGCGGCCACGGCGCAAAGCTCCGCCAGGGCCACCGACCACGCGGCAACCGCGGCGCTGTCGCTCTCCAACGAGATCGGGGAGTCGATCGCGGAGTTCGTGCGCATGCGGATCGACGACAACATGGATTTCGTCAACGAGCTCAGCCAGATCGAGTCGCCGGCCGACCTGATCAAGGCGCAGCAGAACTATTTCGAGGATGCGGCCAAAGCCTACAGCCAGCATCTCACGGCGCTGAACGACAAGTATCAGGACATGTTTACCCGCTCCTTCGAGCCGCTCATGAACGGCTTCAAGGATCAGGCCGATCAGTGGCGCCGCTTCTCGGGCGTCTGAGCCATCGGATCGTCTTGCACGGCGAGGGCCGTTGTCTCCCGGGACAGCGGCCCTTCTTTTTTGCATTTTGCGAAGATTGCGTTTGAAACACGGCCCGTGCTCGGCAATAGTCGTCGCCCAATCAACGGCATGGTGGACGGTCCCCGGCGATGACGGAAGGCGGCAATCGACGCGTACTGCTGATCGAGGACAGCCGATCTCTGATCCGCGCCTATGAACACTATCTCGCCGACGAACCCTTCGAACTGACGACGGCGGAAACCGGCGGCGAGGCCGTGCAGGAACTGGAACAGCGCCGGTTCGACGCCGTGCTGCTCGATCTCAGGCTGCCCGACATGGACGGCATGGAGATCCTGAAGCGTCTGCAGCATCGCGGCGACAAGACGCCGGTGGTGGTGATCACCGCCCATGGCTCCATCAACATCGCGGTCGAGGCGATGCGCCTCGGCGCCTATGACTTTCTGGTCAAGCCGTTCAACAAGGAGCGGCTGGTGCTGACCCTGCGCAACGCCACCGATCTGGGGCGGCGGGTGGAGACCGGGGAACTGCAGGAAGCCGCTGACGACGGCAACGAGTTCCATGGCTTCGTCGGCGGCTCGGGCGCCATGCAGCAGGTCTACAAGACACTGAAGATGGCCGCGGCCAGCAAGGCCACCGTCTTCGTGGTGGGCGAATCGGGCACCGGCAAGGAACTGGCCGCCCACGCCGTCCATGCGCTGAGCCCGCGGGCCGCCGGGCCGATGGTCGCCATCAACTGCGCCGCGATTCCGAAGGGGCTGATCGAGAGCGAGATTTTCGGCCATGTGCGCGGGGCCTTCACTGGCGCCGTCCAGGACCGGGAGGGTGCGGCCTCGCGGTCCCACAATGGTACGCTGTTCCTCGACGAGATCTGCGAGATGGACCTGGACCTGCAGAGCAAGCTGCTGCGCTTCGTCCAGACCGGCAGCTTCGAGAAGGTCGGCGACAGCCGCACGCGCCATGTCGACGTGCGTTTCGTCTGCGCCACCAACCAGGACCCCATGGAGGCCGTCCGGGAAGGGCGCTTCCGCGAGGATCTGTTCTATCGCCTGCACGTCATTCCCCTCGGCCTGCCGCCGCTGAGGGAGCGCGGCGACGACATCATGCTGATCGCCGAACGCTTCCTGCAGCAGTTTGCCGAGGAAGAGCGCAAGGAATTCTGCCGCTTCAGCGCCGATGCGGCGGCGGCGATGACGGCCTATCACTGGCCCGGAAATATCCGGGAACTGCAGAACATCGTCCGCTCCATCACCGTGCTCTACGATGGCGACGAAGTGACGGCGGAGATGATGCCGCCGGCGATCAAGGCCGGCCGGCCTGCGTCGGCGCCGGGCGCGGCCCCTGACATCGCGGCGCCGGCGCCGGCTGCGGCCCCGCGCACCGAGGCCGACATCCGGCCGCTGGAGGACGTCGAGCGCGAGGCCATCGAGCAGGCGGTGGAATTCTGCCAGGGCAATATCGCCCGCGCCGCCTCCCTGCTCGGCGTCAGCCCGTCCACGATCTACCGCAAGAAGCAGGTCTGGGAGGCCCGGGAGAAGGGCTGAAAGCTTCAAGCCGCCGCGGATATCACCAGATAAGTGTGCAGTCCGTATGACGCAGGAGAAGACCATGCCCCGCAAACGCGACGACGCCGGCAAGTGCATCCAGGCCGCCATGACCCTGGCGGGCCTGTCCGGCTGGCGAAATGTCAGTCTCTACGACATCGCCGAGGAGGCAGGGCTGGAGGTCGGCGAGGTTGTCGCCGCGGTGGACAGCCGCCATGGCGTCATCCGGGAAATGGCGCGCAGGGCGGATGCGGCGATGCTGGCTGCGGTCGACGAAGACTGGCGCGAGGAGGGCGTGCGCGATCGCCTGTTCGCGCTGCTGATGGCCCGTTTCGACAACCTCAGGCCGCATCGGGAGGGGCTCCGCGCCGTCCTCACGTCCCTGCCCGCGGATCCGCTCGGCGCGCTGACGCTGGCCGCGGAGCCCGGAATGCGCTCGATGAAGCTCGCTCTCGAGGCTGCCGGCGTATCGTCGGGCGGCCCTCTCGGGCGCATGCGCGCGCGCGCTCTGGCGCTGGCCTATGGCGATGCCTTCCGGACGTTTCTCGACGACGACAGCGACGACCTCTCGCGCACCATGTCGGCGCTGGACCGGCGGCTCAAACGGCTTGAAAATCTCGCCGAGCGGTTCAGCCGCAGCCGCTTCGGACGCAGCGGCCGGACGGGCCGACCCGAAAGCGACACGCTTCCCGACGCCGTCTGAAGGCCCTGGGGGACCTACCCGGTTTTCGGTTCATGTCGTTGCGGCCTCGCCGACATTGTCGACGCCGCGCTCCTCCAGCACCGTTGTCAGCCAGTCCGGATCCATCTCCGGCACCGATGAGAGCAGCAGGTCCGTATAGGGATGGTGCGGCGGGGTGAACATCTCCGTCTTCGGTCCCTGCTCCACCACGCGGCCCTGTTTCATGACCACGACCTCGTCGGCGATGGAGCGCACCGTCGCCAGATCGTGGGTGATGAACATGTAGGCCAGGTCCAGCTCCCGCTGCAGGCGGTCCAGCAGCCGCAGGATGCCTTCGGCGACGAGCTGGTCCAGCGCGCTGGTGACCTCGTCGCAGATGATGAACGACGGCTCCGCCGCCAGCGCCCGCGCGATGCCGATGCGCTGCTTCTGGCCGCCCGAGAGCTCCGGCGGATAGCGGTTGTAGAACTTCGACGGCTCCAGTTCGATCAGGTCGAGCAGTTCGTCCACCCGGCTCTTCAGCGCCGTGCCCTTCAGGCCGCTGTAGAACTGCGCCGGGCGGCCGATGATCTCGCTGATGCGCACCTTCGGGTTCAACGCCGTGTCGGCCATCTGGTAGATCATCTGCGCCTGGCGGAGCTGGTCCTTGGTGCGCTGCTTGTAGCTTGGCGGCAGCTCCTCGCCCTTGAACAGGATCTTGCCCTTGGTCGGCGGCAGCAGGCCGGTGATGCAGCGGGCCGTGGTGGACTTGCCCGAGCCGGATTCACCAACGACCGCGACCGTCATGCCGGAATAGACGTCGAAGGAGACATCCTCCAGCACCTTCGTCGTGCCATAGGCGGCGTCGATGTCCTGCACCGAGACCACCGGCACGGCGTCGCCGCCGGGCCGGGACTTCTGCTCGCGCTTGAAGCTGCGCACCGCCCAGAGGCTCTTGGTGTAGTCCTCCTTCGGGTTGTCGAGCATTTCCGCCGTCGGCGCCTGCTCGACCTCGTCGCCCTTCAGCAGCACCTTGATGGTGTCAGCCATCTGCGCGACCACCGCGAGGTCGTGGGTGATGTAGATCGCTGCGGTGTTGAACTGGTCGACGATGTCGCGGATCGCGGCCAGCACCTCGATCTGCGTGGTCACGTCCAGCGCCGTGGTGGGCTCGTCGAAGATGATCAGGTCGGGCCTGCAGGCCATCGCCATGGCCGTCATGGCGCGCTGGAGCTGGCCGCCCGAGACCTGGTGCGGATAGCGGAAGCCGATCTCGCGCGGGTTGGGCAGGCGCAGGCGCTCATAGAGCTCCATGGCGTCTTCCTGGGCCTGCAGCCGCTTGTTGATGCGGTAGTGCACCGGCGCTTCGGTGTGCTGGTCGATCAGCTTGTGAGCCGGGTTGAACGAGGCCGCCGCGGACTGGGCGACATAGGCGATGCGGGAGCCGCGCAACGCCTGTCGCTCCGACTCGGTCGACGTCGTCAGCTCCATGCCGTCGAACTCGACCGAGCCGCCGGAGATGCGGCAGCCATCGCGGGTGAACCCCATGGCCGCGAGGCCGATGGTGGACTTGCCCGCGCCGGATTCCCCGATCAGGCCCATGACCTCGCCGCGATGCAGGGTGAGATCGATGCCGTGGACGATCTCGATCCACTTCTCGTCGGCATAGCCCTCGATGCGAAGGCCCTCGATCTCCAGAAGCACGTCCTTCTTCTTGTCATTCATCGCAACTACTCCTTCAGGCCGGACGAGCGGTACAGCATCCAGTCGACCACGAAATTGACCGCCACGGTCAGCAAGGCGATCGCGGCGGCGGGAATGAGCGGGGTGATCTCGCCGAAGGAGATCAGCGTCGCGTTCTCACGCACCATCGAGCCCCAGTCCGCCGTCGGTGGCTGGATGCCGAGGCCGAGGAAGGAGAGGCCCGCGACCAGCAGGAAGACGAAGCAGAACTCCAGGCCGAACTCGGCGATCAGGGGCGCCGTCGAGTTGGGCAGGATCTCCCGGCGGATCAGGTACCACATGCCCTCGCCGCGCAGCCGCGCCGCCTCGATATAGTCCATCACCACGACGTTGCCGGCCACCGCCCGGGTGAGGCGGAAGACGCGCGGGCTGTAGATGATGGCGACGATGACGATCAGCACCGGCACGCTGGTGCCGAAGATCGACAGCAGCAGCAGGGCGAAGATCAGCGACGGGATCGACATGATGATGTCGGCCACGCGGCCCATGAACTGATCGAACCAGCCGCCCCGCGTCGCCGCCAGCAGGCCGGCAAACGCGCCCATGAAGAACGCCAGCAGAGTGGCGGTCAGCGCCAGGCCGACCGTGTTGCGCGCGCCGTAGACGATGCGGCTGAACATGTCGCGGCCGAGCTGGTCGGCGCCCAGCAGCATCACGTCATCCGCCGGCGCGAACGCCTGGGAGATCACCTCCGATTCGCCGAACGGCGCGATGATCGGGGCGAAGATGCCCAGGATCGCATAGACGAAAATGACGAACAGTCCGAAGGCCGCGGTCAGCGGCGCGGTGCGCAGCATCTTCGCCGTCTCCGGCCCGGCGATGATTATCAGGAACTCGCGGAAGGCGTAGGAGGTGCCCGCCGCAAGGGCCAGCAGGCCGGCCCCGATGGTCACGGTCCACAGCGCCGACTCGCCGCCGACGATGCCCATGACGAACGACGCCAGCGTCAGCGAGAACAGCAGCAGGAAGGCCGAGCGCTGCTTGTAGTACGCAGCCCCGCAGGAAGCTCCGATGAGGAGCGCGTAATAACCGATGACGAAATAGTTCATGGCTCGCCTCTCACTTCGGATGCCGCAGACGCGGATTGGTCAGGATCGCCCCGACGTCGGCCGCGAGATTGAGCAGGATGAAGGTCGCCGCGAAGATGAGGCAGCAGGCCTGCACCACGGGGAAGTCGCGCTTGGTGACCGCGTCGACGAGCAACTGGCCGATGCCTGGATAGACGAACACCACTTCCACCAGCACCACGCCGGTGATCAGGTAGGCGAGGTTCAGCGCCACGACGTTGATGATCGGCGCCCAGGCGTTGGGCAGGGCGTGATGGACGATCACCTTCCACGCCGGCGTGCCCTTCAGCCGCGCCATCTCGATATAGGGCGAGGACAGCAGGCTGATGATGGTCGCGCGGGTCATGCGCATCATGTGCGCCGTCACCACCAGCACCATGGTCAGGGCCGGCAGGAACGTCCTGTTCAGCACCTCCCAGAAGCTCATGTCGTCGCTCAGCTTGGCGATCGCGGGGAAATAGCCCGTTTTCACCGCCAGGTAGAGGATCAGGATGTAGCCCAGGAAGAACTCCGGCGAGGAGATCGAGGTCAGCGTCAGCACGTTGGCCACCCGGTCGAAGACCGAGTTGCGCAGCAGCGCGACGAGGACGCCCAGCATGATCGCGAAGGGCACGGCGATGATCGCCGCATAGGCCGCCAGGAACAGCGTGTTGCCGAAGCGCGGCGCGATGGTTTCGCTGACGCTCGCGCCGGAAACCAGCGAGACGCCGAAGTCGCCGACGACGGCGCCCGAGAGCCAGTCCAGATAGCGCAACGGCGCCGGCTGGTTGAGTCCCAGCGCCTCCCGCATCGCCGCGACGTTCTCCTCGGTCGCGCCCTGTCCCAGCACCGCTTCCGCGATGTCGCCGGGGAGCAGTTCCACGGCGCCGAAAATCAGGATCGAGATGACGAACAACGTCAGTAACCCGAGTCCCAGTCGTTTGAGAACGATCTTGACTACATCGCCCATCTTGCCCCTCCGATCCGGGCGCCGCCTCGGCGGGCCCTGTCCCTCATGCCGCTGCGGTCAGCGCGACCGTGCGGTTGGCAAATGATCAAAAGAATGGCGCGGTCCGGCGCCCCGGCGTTGCCGGCGCGCCGCACCGCGGCGGAGATCCGGCGCCCCCCGACGCCGGATCTCCTTCGCCTCAATCAGGCGAACCACCAGCGGCTGCAGGCGCGCGCGCCGTCGCACTGCCAGCTTGCCGCCAGGTTGCCCGAGTGGCGGACGTTCTTGCGCCGCGCGTAGACGAAGTTGGTGAACATCGGAATGATGGTGCCGCCGTCGTCGCGGGCGAGCTGGCACATTTCCCGGTACATCTCCGCACGTTTCGCCTGGTCGAGTTCGGCCTTGGCCTGGCGGAGCAGCACGTTGAAGCGCTCGTTCTGCCAGTGGCTCTCGTTCCAGGCGGCGTCGTCCTTGTAGGCCAGCGAGAACATCACGTCCGGCGTCGGACGGGCGCCCCACTGCACCATGCAGAACGGCTTCTTCAGCCAGACGTCGGAGTAGTAGCCGTCGTTCGGCTCCCGCACGACATTGATGTCGATGCCCGCCTGCTTCGCCTGCTCGGCGTAGAGCACGCAGAGGTCGACTGCGCCGGAATAGACGCTGTCGGCCACGCGCAGGTCCACCGAGAGGTTCTCCGCGCCCGCCTTCTTCAGCAGCGACTTCGCCTGGTCGGGATCGAAGGTCCGCTGCGGAATGTCGTCGGGGTGGTAGGGCATGTTCGGCGCGACGTGGAAGTCGTTGCCCGGAATGGCCGTGCCGAAGGCGATCTTCTGGATGATCTCCTCGCGGTTCATGGCCAGTTTCAGCGCGTTGCGGACGTTGACGTCGTCGAACGGCGCCTGGTCGCAGAACATGGGCATGGTGATCGCCGCGGCGCTGGGCACGTTGTCGATCTCGATGTCCGGCGAACGCTGCAGCAGCGCCAGCGTCTTGAGCTCGAGCTGGGTGACCGCGTCCACGTCGCCGGTGACCAGGGCGGTCTGGCGCGCGTTCGGGTCGTTCAGCACCAGCATCTCGACATTGTCGAAATAGGCGCCGTCCAGATGCCAGCCCTCGTGGCGTTCCAGCGAGGTGCCGACGCCGAACTCGTGGCTGACGATCTTGTAGGGGCCCGTGCCGAGGCCGGACTGCCAGTCGATGGTGCCGTCCTCGTTCGCCGGGCACATGGCCAGGTGGTAGTCGGTCATCAGCCAGGGCAGGTCGGCATTGCCGGTCGCAAGCTTGACCGTGATCGTGTGGTCATCGTCCTTGACGATGTCGTCCACGTCCTTCAGTAGCGCCTTGGCCGCGGAAGTCGATTTCTCGCCGCGGTGATGGTTCAGCGAGGCGATGGCGTCCTCGGCGGTGAAGGGCCGGCCGTCGTGGAAGGACGCGTTCTTGTTCAGCTTGAACGTCCAGTTCTTGGCGTCGGGCGTCGCTTCCCAGGAAGTGGCGATGTCCGGGCCGAGCTCGTTGGTCGGCGTGATCAGCGTCAGATAACTGCGGTAGGTGTGCGCCAGCTGGATGACCGAGAAGCTGAGATAGGTGCCCGGATCGTGCGTGTCGGAGGTGTTGCCGTCATGGGTGCCGAGACGGAAGGTGCCGCCCTTCTTGGGCTGCGCATGGGCGACCTTGGTGGTCCAGAGGCCCGCTGCGGTCGATGCGGTGACGCCGGCGGCGAGGGCGTAGTGCATGAAATCCCGGCGCGACAGTCGGCCCTGCTTCGCTTCACGAGCCATGCGCTCGATGAGTTCGGATTCGGTTCTCTTGTCCATGATGTCTCCCAGTTAGCTCGGTCGGGCTCTTCGGTGTGTTTCCGCCCGTCTTTGGATCCTGGCCTGATCGACCGGCCCCGCCCTGTCGCTCGAGGGCCGATGCTCAACGCCGGAACGCGCGCGGAACTGAACATCGCGGCGCGCCCTCGGAATGGCCCATGCCAAATCCTTCTCATTGCCGGACCGTTAGTCAAGCGCGAGGATCATAAGACCCTTGCCTGGATTAGATATGTGCATGTCGCTCCGAGAGAAATCGATGTCGTAGGACAGCTTTGCTGACCCAGCAGGCGCCTGATTTGGCGCATGAATATCTTCGGACTCGGCGTTTTGACCTTTGGTTTCTGTTCAAATATTCGAGGTACGTCGCGCCAATACTGATCCGTCTGTTCTGTCGTTTGCCGATCAGGGCGAGAAAACGAACGGCGACGGCCGCCGCGATGTTGGTTTACGATGCGTCAACCATTGCCGCACGCGGGGTCAGCCATTGCCGCCCCTGCGGTCGGACCGATGGCCACTGCTTGCCGCACGCCGATTTTTTTCTGCCTGAAGGAACCGCGAGGGCCCGCGTCTCACGCCGCGGTCGAGAGACGGAAGCCCTCATAGCCGTTGGCGACGACGTCGCGGATCTTCTCGGCATAGGCGGGGAACCCGCCGATATAGGGCATGAAGACCCGGGGCTTGCCGGGCACGTTGGCGCCCACATACCAGGAACTGCAGGTCGAGCGCAGCGACAGGCCGGAAACCTCGTTGACATGGTCCACCCAGGAATCCTCGGCCTCCGGCTCCGGCTCGATGAGGTCGCGGCCGTTCGCGTCCATGTGCCCGATGCAATCGGCGATCCACTCCACATGCTGCTCGATGGAGGGCAGCATGTTGGTCAGCACCGACGGGCTGCCCGGCCCTGTGACCGTGAACAGGTTGGGGAAGCCGTGCATGGACAGGCCGAGATAGTTGCGCGGGCCGCCGTCCCACTTGTCCCGCAGGCGTTCGCTGCCGCGGCCCCGGATGTCGATGTTGAGCAGCGCGCCGGTCATGGCGTCGAAGCCGGTGGCGAAGACGATGGCGTCGAACGCGTAGTCGCGGCCGTCCACTCTCAGCCCGCTCTCGGTCAGCCGTTCGACCGGGGTTTCGGCGATGTCGACCAGGCTGACATTGCCGCGGTTGAAGGTCCGGTAGTAGCCGGTGTCCACACACAGGCGCTTGCAGCCGATGATGTTGTCGGGACAGAGCATCTCCGCGGTCGCCGGATCCTTGACGATCTCGCGGATCTTCTCGCGCACGAACTCCGCGGCGAAGCGGTTCGCTTCCTCGTCCAGCAGCAGGTCGTTGAAACAGCCGAGGAAGGTGAGGCCGCCATAGTCCCAGCGGCTCTGGAACTGACGGCGGCGTTCGGTGTCGTCGGCCTCGAAAGCGGAGACGTCGCGCAGGTCGAAGGCGATGCCGGCCGGCATGGTCTTGGCCTTCTCGCGCAGTTCGCGGTAGTTCGCCTTGATCTGCTCCACCATGTCCCGGTCTATGGGCCCGTTGTGGGCGGGTACGGCGTAGTTCGGCGTGCGCTGGAAGACAGTGAGATGCGCCGCCTGCTCGGCGATGATCGGGATCGACTGGATGGCCGAGGAGCCGGTGCCGACGATGCCGACGCGCTGGCCGGTGAAGTCGACGCCTTCCTTCGGCCATTCGCCGGTGTGGTAGATCGGCCCCCGGTAATCCTCCATGCCCTCGACGCCTGGCTTGTTGGGCTGGGAGAGGCAGCCCGTGGCCATCACCACAAAGCGGGCGGTTAGCGTCTCGCCCGAACCGTTGCCGTCGCCGACGGTGACCCGCCAGAGCGCCGCCTTCTCGTCGAAATGCGCCGCCCGGACCGGGCAGGACAGGCGGATGCCGGACCTGAGATCGTAGCGGTCGGCGATGTGGTTGGCGTAGTCGAGGATTTCGGGCTGCGGGGCGTAGCGCTCCGTCCACTCCCATTCCTGCTCCAGGTCCGGATCGAACTGCATGGAGTACTGCATGCTTTCCACATCGCAGCGCGCGCCGGGATAGCGGTTCCAGTACCAGGTGCCGCCGACGCCGTTGCCGCGCTCGAACACGCGGCCCTTCAGGCCCAGCTTGCGGGTCCGGTAGAGCATGTACATGCCGGCGAAACCGGCGCCCACGATCAGGACGTCCAGGTCCGCCTCGCGCTTCGGATGGCTCATGGCTTCAACGCTCCCCTTCGTTGAAAGACGCATTCAACCATGGCCGCGCCGGCCCGTGAACCCGCCCCACAGGCATGGCGGCCGTCAGTCGAAGCCGTGGTAGCGGACGAAGTTCTCGTTCGGCTCCCGGTCGGAGCGGACATGGTTGGCGGCGAAGCCGTCGTCGGGCCAGCCCATGGCGATGGCCGTCATGATCACCTCCTCGTCCGGCACGCCGATGACGTCGCGGACGATGTCGGAGCGCATGATGCCCTGGCCGTTGGTGACGCAGCCGAGGCCCTTCGACCAGGCGGCCAGGACGATGCCGTAGGCGATGGCGCCCATGTCGAAATGCACCACGGCGCCCGGGTCGAGATCGCGGTCGTAGGTCAGGATCAGGGAGACCGGCGCGTCGAACTGGCGGAAGCCGCGCAGCACCCAGTCCTGCCGCCCGTCCTTGTCGTCGCGTTCGATGCCCATGGCGGCGAACAGGCGCTTGGCGATGTCGACCTGACGGAAGCGGTGGATGCCCTCATAGGCGCCGTGGGTGTTGATGTCCCGCTTCACCTCGGCGCCGGCCGACATGGCTTCCATGTTGCGCCGGCGGACCTCGTCCAGCGCCGCGCCCGTGAGCACGTGAACATGCCAGGGCTGGGTGTTCATGGACGAGGGCGCGAACTTGGCGAGGGTGATGATTTCCTCGATCAGCTCGCGCGGGACTGGATCCTTGCGATAGCCCCGCACGCTGCGGCGCGTGGCGACGAGCGTTTCGAAGTCCATACCCTCGGCCGGATCGGGGAGTTTGGAAATCTGCGTCTGCTGGTTCATGCCACATCCTCGAAACGGGGGTCGCGTCCGGCCAGGCCGGCCTTCACCGCCTCGACCTGGTTGGCGCTGCTGATCAGCTTCTCCTGCTCGGCGGACTCGGCCAGCAGGATCGCCGCAGCGTCGCCGTCGGCGGCGAGATTGAGCAGCCGCTTGGCGGCGCGCACGGCGTCCGGGCTCTTCGATGCGATCTCTCGCGCCATGGCCAGCGCCGCCGCGCGCGGGTCGGCTTCAACCCGGGTTGCGAGGCCGAGATCGACAGCGTCCTGCCCCGTGACCTGCCGGCCCGTGTAGGTCAGTTCCCGGGCGACGTCGTCGCGGATCAGGCCGCGCATCAGCGCCAGCCCCGCCATGTCGGGCACCAGGCCCCACTTGATCTCCATCACCGACATGCGCGCGTCCGGCGCGATCAGACGGACGTCGGCGCCCAGCGCGATCTGGCAGCCGCCGCCGAAGGCGACGCCGTGCACGGCCGCGATGACCGGGACAGGCAGTTCCCGCCAGGCCCAGGCGACATTCTGGGCGTGGTTGGCCAGACCGTGTGTGCGGTCGGTCAGCCGGTTGACCAGTTCGCGGTCGCCGTCGCCCATCTGCTGGAAGCTGCCGAAGTCGAGTCCGGCGCAGAAGGCCCGGCCCTCGCCGGAGAGCGTCACGGCGCGCAGGCCCTTCGTATCGGCGAGGCGGGCCGCCGCGTCGTTCAGGGCCTGGAACATATCGCGGTCCAGGGCGTTCATCTTCTCGGGCCGGGCGAGCCTGACGTCGGCGACGCCGTCCGAGATTTCGATGCTGATCCTGTCGCCCATGGCCGCCTGCTCCCCCGCGCCGTTGAAAGATTTGCACTGACTGTGCCCCCGCGCCATGTTGGACTGCAAGCAAAGCGAACCGACACGGTCAGGAGGCCCATCGCGATGATCGTCGAGCAGATCTGGACCGGCAACGCCTATCGGAACTTCAACTACCTGATCGCCTGCCCCGAGACCGGCGAGGCGATGGCCATCGATCCGCTGGACCATGAGAAATGCCTGGCCCGCGCGAAGGAGAAGGGCTGGGACATCACCCAGGTGCTGAACACCCATGAACATCCTGATCACACCGGCGGCAACCGCCAGGTGATCGAGGCGACGGGCGCGAAGCTGCTGGCCCACGCCAACGCCAAGGACAAGATCCGTGGCATGGACCGCGGCCTGAAGGCCGGCGACGTGATCAAGGTCGGCCGCACCGTCGACATCGAAGCCCTCGATACGCCCGGCCACACCATGTGCCATGTCTGCCTGCTGACGAAGACGGATCAGCCGGCGCTGATCAGCGGCGACACCCTTTTCAACGCCGGGGCCGGCAATTGCCACAATGGCGGCCACCCCGATGAGCTCTACGACACCTTCGTCAACCAGCTCGACCGGCTGCCCGAGGACACGCTGATCTATCCGGGGCACGACTACATTACCAACAATCTGCAGTTCACCCTGGACCGTGAGCCCGACAACGCCAGGGCGAAGTCGCTGCTGGGCGAGGTCGAGGGCCAGGATCCGGCCGAGGCGATGCTGACCACGCTGGCGCTGGAGAAGGAGGTCAACACCTTCTTCCGTCTGCGCAGCCGGAGCGTGATCGACGCCCTGCGCGAGAAATTCCCGGATCTGCCGAAGGAGCCGAGCCCGCGCGAGGTGTTCCTGAAGCTGCGCGAGTTGCGCAACAGCTGGTAGCGGCCGCCTCGCCGCCACCGGTATCCTGAGCCCCTGATTTCCCGGCGCCGGCCCGGCTGGTCGGCGCGTGAATTCGCGCGTCCGGGGGGCGTGAATTCTTGCGTCCGGCCACAGATATTCGCCAATGCGAATCCAATAGGTTGCAACTAACTCTTGTACTCATGGTTAATTTTTGGTTGAGAATTGAAACGAGTTTCCATGGGGGCATGGTGAGGGGTAATGAAGCACTACGAGAGCCTGGCCGGCGGCAGCGGTCGGAGCGTGTATTATCGCGCCAGGCGACTCCGGGCAGCCGAAGTATTCTCCTCGGAGCTGGCGGTCGCCCGTCTGGACGGGCGGCCGGTCCAGATCGAGAATCTCTCCATGTCGGGCATCGCCCTGATCGACGGCGACGCCAATGCCGACTGGTCGGAACGCGCCGGTGACAGCGTGCCCGTCGAGATCACGCTCGGCGGCGAGACGGCGTTCAGCAGTCCCGGCCTGATCTGCCGCGTCGAGGAGGCCGCGCGCGGCCAGCTCGTTGGCATCCGTTTCGTGGACGACTTCCTGGACATGGCGGCTCTGATCCGGCGCCACGAACAGCTTTTGCTCAAGTTCGATCTCGATCGGCCCGCGGACGTCGAACTCGAGGCGGTGCCGGGCGCCTATCGGACGCTGTGCGCCGACGTGATCCACCTGCTGCGCCGCCAGAAGGCGCTGCTCGCCCGTTTCCGGGTGCGGGCGAATGGCCATGCGCCGATTCCGCCCGAGGACATGGAGGATGCCTACCGCGCCTGCGAGGCCGGGCTCCTGCGCGACTGGAAGACCCTGTGGCAGCGCGGCGAGGACATTGTCGGGGCGTTCGCCCACGACAGCGCCCAGGTCCGGGCGATCAAGCGTTTCACCGAGCAGGTGCTGACGCCGGAATTCATGGACGGGCCGATCTGGCAGCGCAGCTTCGAGAAGCCGCTGGGCTATCCGGGCGACTTCAAGATCATGCGCATGGTCTACGCCTGGGCGCGGGAGGGGAAGGATCCCTACGGTCAGCTTCTCCATCGTCTCGGTCTGGAGGTCGCCGAATGCATCGCCACCCGCATGGTGCTGGTGCAGCAGTCCATCGCGGAAACCATCCGGCGGCGCGCGAAGGCGGGCGAGGTGGCGCGCATCGCCAGCCTCGGCTGTGGTCCCGCCAAGGAGGTCCAGAACATCCTGCAGGCCTCGCGCCTGGACGGCGCTGCCGCCTTCACCCTGATCGACCAGGAGGAGGAGGCGCTGGCCCACGCCTACGAGGAGGCAATGCCGAATCTGGCGCGGCTGGGCGGCCAGGCCAGCGTCAACTGCCTGCACCTTTCCTTCCGGCAACTCCTGTCCGGCCGCGCCGTCGCCGAGGCGCTGGGTCCGCAGGACATGATCTATGCGGTGGGCTTGGTCGATTATTTCCGCGAGCGCCAGGCGCAGCGGCTGATCGCCGGCCTCTATGGTCATGTCGAGCCGGGCGGGCTGCTGATGATCGGCAACATGGCCGACAGCGCCTTGAGCAATTACTGGCCGATGGAATTCATCGCCGACTGGAACGTCATCTACCGCAGCCGCGAGGAGATGCAGCGTCTCGCCGCCGATTGCGCGGGCGCCGAGGTGACGGTCCGGCCCGATCGCACCGGCCGCGTCTGGATGCTGCAGCTCCGCCGGCCGGACGCGGCCTGAGCGCGCTCAGGCGGACTTCAGCGTCCGCACCGGCGTGTCCTGAAGTTCGGCGAAGCCGGCAGTGCGGGACTTCGGCAGTTCCACCACCACCTGCGTGCCTTCGCCCAGACGGCTGCTGAGCCATACCTGGCCGCCGTGCAGTTCCGTGATCCGCCGCACCAGCGGCAGGCCGAGCCCTGTGCCGCCATGGTCGCGCGCAAAGGCGTCCTGGAGCTGGGTGAAGGGTTCGAAGACGCGCTCCTGATCCTCGGCCGGAATGCCGATGCCGGTGTCGGTGATGGCGATGCGGCAGGCGCCGCCGTCCTCGAAGTAGAGACGTGCGTTCACCTCGCCGGCCGAAGGCGTGAACTTGATGGCGTTGGACAGCAGGTTGACCACGACCTGCTGCATCAGGCGCTTGTCGACCCGCACTACCGGCGTCCATTCGGGGAACTCGGTGGTGACGCGCACACCCTTCTTGGCCGCCAGGTCGTAGCAGATGCGGATGGCGTTGCGCAGGATGTTGCTGGCGTCGACATCGTTCTCCTCCAGCTCCATGCGGCCCGCGTCCGCCTTGGTGATGTCGAGGATGTCGTTGATGATCGCCAGCAGGTGCTCAGCGCTGTTGTGAATGTCGCTGGCGTATTCCCTGTAGCGGGGCGATCCGATCGGTCCGAACATTTCAGCTTTCATGACTTCCGAGAATCCAAGGACGGCGTTGAGAGGGGTCCGCAGTTCGTGGCTCATGGTGGCCAGGAACTCGGTCTTTGCGTTGTTGGCGGATACGGCTTCGTTCCTCAGCCGGATCGCGACATCCGTCGCGTTTTCCAGCGCGACGGTGTGGGCGAACTTCTGGCGTGACGACAGTTCGAGGGCGTAGGAGGCGAAGATGCCCACGCCGACGGTCATCGTGAGGAAGAACATGTTGCTGACCAGCGCCCATCGGGGGATGGGGTTGATCAGCGTCGCCACGGCGAAGTAGGCGGCGGCGATGATCAGGGAGACCGCGATGACGTGCACGAAACGTATGCGCACCAGCGTCGCGGCGTAGATGATCACCATGATCAGCCCGGCGTAGTAGGTCTCCGCCGCCGGCCTGTCGATGATCGCGGTCATGGCGACGATGGCGAGTCCCGCCGAGAGCATGGCCAGCGACAGGACGATCTGGGCGTAGTCGAGGAAGCGCCGGGAATAGGTGAGACCCACGAAGATCGACATCAGACCGATGCCGAAACAGAAGCGGATCGCCAGCACGATGTCGAGATTGCGCTCGATCAGGTACCAGTCGAGAACACCGAACAGGGCATAGAGGACGATGCCGCAGAACAGCGCCAGGCGGATGACGGGCAGGGAACGCTGAAGCTGTTCGTGGCGAAAACGGGACTCGAGCTCGCTGTCCCGAAAAACCAGCGTGAGTTTCCGTATTGCCGCGTATTCGGTGGCGCCGTACTGGACCGGCGATGCAGCACTTACCGAACCGGGCGTGGTATCCCTTGATTTATCATGCATCTTGTTGATCACGCCTACCCGTTCTGGACTCTGCGATCTTGAAGTAAACAATACGTTAATATTTGACTGAAGGCACGTTCACGAATCGGGACCTGTACCGGTCGCGCATGCTTGGGCCTCCGGCAGGCGCCGGCCTGTTCCAACGGTCGCGATCTTGTTCTATGACAACGGGCCCTGTCCCGGCCGGCCCGAGTTCCCCGCATGTCACGCAGCGTCCGCATCAAGATCGTCGCCAAGAATCGCCTCGAGCCGGCGCATTTCACCGACCTGCCGCGGCGCTATCCCGGCCATGAGTTCGTCCTCGACCCGGCGGCGCGGGACTATGACTGGTTCGTTGTCTATGACGACCTGCCGCGCCGCAGCGGCGAGAAGCTGAGCCTCAACCGCGAGGTTCTCGCTTGCCCGCCGTCGAATACCATCCTGATGACCTACGAGCCGTCGTCGATCCGCTATTACGGTCCCGACTACCTGGCGCAGTTCGCCCACGTGCTGACCAGTCACGAACCGTCGGCCCTCGCCCATCCGGGCCGGCGCGACATGCCCCCGGTCGGCATCTGGTACTATGGCGGCGTGGCGGATGCGGCGCGCCACCCCGCCCCGCCGGAGAAGACCATCGGGCTCTCCACCTTCATGTCCCCCAAGCAGGCGAAGCACACGCTCAACTACCGCCGTTACGTCTTCCTGGAGGCGCTGTCGAAGGCAGTGCCGGACATGGAGCACTACGGACGTCACTTCCGGCCGGTGGAGAAGAAGGCGGAGGCGCTGGATGTCTCCCGCTACCACGTCGCCGTCGAGAACCACATCGGCCCCCATCACTGGACGGAGAAGCTCTCCGACGCCTTTCTCGGCTATTGCCTGCCGTTCTACGCCGGCTGTCCCAATGCCGGGGATTACTTCCCGCCCGAAAGCTTCATCCCCATCGACATCGACGATCCGGCGGGCGCCGCGGCGGTCATCCGGAAAGCGATGGCGGCGGGCGAATATGAACGGCGCCTGCCGGCGATCGTCGAGGCGCGGCGGCGCGTGATGGAAGAGTGGACCATTCCGAACTTCGTCGGCGAGGTGGTCGAGAGCGCCGCCGACCTGCCGGCCGGCCCGGGCCGGCCCGAGATCCTCAGCCGTCACATGCTGTTCCGCAGGCAGCCGGCGGCGCTGCTCCGCTACATGCTGGGGAAGTCGCGCTGGCGGCGCGCCAATATCAGGCGCTGGCGCTGAGGCGCAGGTCGGCGGTGTTCAGCATCCAGTCATAGGTTGCCGCCAGCCCCTCGCGCAGGCCGGTCGCCGGGCGCCAGCCGAGTTCCCGCAACCGCGAGGAGTCGGCCAGCTTGCGCGGCGTGCCGTCGGGCTTCGTCGTGTCGAAGCGCAATTCGCCCTCGAATCCCACCACCTCGCAGATCAGCCGGGTCAGACCGGCGATCGAGATCTCGTCGCCGGTGCCGACATTGACCATGGAATGGGGCACGTCGTTCTCCAGGCAGAAGCGCACGGCCGCGGCCATGTCGTCGACATGGAGAAATTCGCGGAGCGGGCTGCCGGTGCCCCAGACCTCCATCGCCGCCGCGCTGGCCAGCTTCGCCTCGTGGGCCTTGCGCATCAGCGCCGGGATGACGTGACTGCGTTCCAGGTCGAAATTGTCGCCGGGTCCGTAGAGATTGGTTGCCATCAGCGTGACCGACTGCAGGCCGTACTGCTTGCGGTAGGCCTCACACATCTTCAGCCCGGCGATCTTGGCGATGGCGTAGGCCTCGTTGGTCGGCTCCAGCGGGCCGGTCAGCAGATGCTCCTCCCGGATTGGCTGGGGCGCCATCTTCGGATAGATGCAGGTGGAGCCGAGATAGATCAGCTTCTGCACGCCGGCCGCGCGGCAGTTCTCGATGACGTTGGTCTGAATGGCGAGGTTGTCGTGGATGAACTCGCCCGGATAGTCGTTGTTGGCGACGATGCCGCCGACCTTCGCCGCCGCGCAGACCACCCAGGCCGGCTTCTCGGTGCCGAAGAAGTCGCGCACGGCCTGCTGCTCGCGCAGGTCCAGTTCCCCCGAGGTGCGGGTGATGAGGTTGCCGTAGCCCGCGGCCTCCAGATCGCGCAGCACCGCCGAGCCGACAAGGCCGCGGTGGCCGGCGACGTAGATCGGATCGTCCCTGCCGGGAGCGGTCATGTTCAGCGCTCCGCCTGGGTCGACACCAGGTGGCCGGCGTCCTTCAGTGTCCGTTCCCGCCGCGCCAGCTCCATGTCGTTGTCGACCATCATGCGCACCAGTTCCTCGAAGCCGACCTTCGGCGTCCAGCCCAGCTTCTCCCGCGCCTTCGACGGATCGCCCAAAAGGTGGTCGACCTCGGTCGGCCGCAGATAGCGCGGATCGAACTCCACATGCGCCTCGGGCGCCAGGCCGGCATGGGCGAAGGCGAGATCCAGGAATTCGCGCACCGAATGCGCCTCGCCGGTGGCGAGGACATAATCGTCCGGCTCGTCCTGCTGCAGCATCCGCCACATGCCCTCGACGAAGTCGCCGGCGAAGCCCCAGTCGCGCTTCGCGTTCAGATTGCCGAGGAACAGCTTGTCCTGCAGGCCCATCTTGATGCGTCCGACAGCGCGCGTGATCTTGCGCGTGACGAAGGTCTCGCCGCGGCGCGGGCTCTCGTGGTTGAAGAGAATGCCGTTGGCCACGAAAAGGCCGTAAGCCTCGCGGTAGTTCACCGAGAACCAGTAGCCGGCGACCTTGCCGACGGCATAGGGACTGCGCGGATAGAAGGCCGTCGTCTCGCCCTGCGGCGGCGGCGCGGCGCCGAACATTTCCGAGCTGCCGGCCTGGTAGAGCTTCACCTGCCGGCCGGTGTTCTGGGTGTAGTCGCGCAGAGCCTCCAGCAGCCGCAGCGTGCCGGTGCCGACAATGTCGGCGGTGTATTCGGGCTGATCGAAGCTCACGCGGACATGGCTCTGGGCGCCCAGATTGTAGACCTCGTCGGGCCGCGCCATCTCGAGGACACGCCTGAGTCCCGTGCCGTCGGAGAGGTCGCCATAGTGCAGCTTCAGTCTCAGATGGCTTTCGTGCGGATCCTGGTAGATGTGGTCGATGCGCTCGGTGGTGAAGGTCGACGCGCGCCGGACGATGCCGTGGACCTCGTAGCCCTTGGCCAGCAGCAGCTCCGCCAGGTAGGAGCCGTCCTGCCCCGTGATGCCGGTGATCAGGGCCCGCCGGATGTCGGTCATCTGCCGTCTGCCTTTCTGCGCTCGGTCGAGCGCGCGTGATGCCACGCGCGGCGCAAATAATCCAGAGCGCGCGCCGCTCTGCTATGATGGGCCGCGGCGGCAATCAAGGGGAGAGCGGTCATGGACATTCTGGCGGGAACCAGCAGGGGCATCTTCCGGATCAATGGCGGGGCGCCGGTCCAGACGCTCACGGCGCGCGGCGTGCGCGACATTGTCCGCGCCGGCGGCCGGCTGATGGCCGGCACCGGGGAAGGCCTGTGGATCTCCGATGACGACGGCGGGAGCTGGCGCTGCGCGGCGCTGGCGGACAGGGAAATCTGGCAGATCCGCCAGGCCGGTGACGGCGCGATCTACGCCGGCACCCAGCCGGCGGGCCTGTTCCGCAGCGAGGATGGCGGCGAAAGCTGGTCCGAAATCGAGAGCTTCACGCAATCGCCGGAGGCGGCGCGCTGGTGCGTGCCGATCGATCCGCCGCTGCCCGGCCGGGCGCGGGCCATCGTCGTCGATCCGGACGACCCGCAGCGGATCGCCGTGGGCGTCGAGGTCGGCGGCATCATGCTGAGCGAGGACCGCGGCCGGAGCTGGAACCTCGTCATGCCCGGCGGCAATCCGGATCTGCACATGATGTTCGCGGATCCGGCACAGCCGGGCGTCGTCTACGCCTCAACCGGCTATGGCCGCTTCGACGGCATTGCGGAGATGGTGGAGGGCAATGCCGGCGTCTTCCGCTCCGACGATGGCGGGCGGAACTGGGCCTATGCCTGGAAGGGCATCACGCCGCGCTATGCCCGGCCCATGTGCGTCGACGGCCGCGGCGGCGTGGCGCTGACGGTGGCCAGCGCGCCGACGGCGTTCTCCCACTACAGGGACGAAGGCGGAGCGGGGGCCATGCTCTACCGCTCCGAGGACGGCGGCGGGAGCTGGCGCTCGCTCTGCGACGAAGCCCATACGCCTTCCGCGCCGAACTTTCACGGCCTCACCACCGATCCGGAACGTCCGGGTGGCGTGCTGGTCGGCACCGACAACGGCGAGCTCTGGCGGGTCTCTGCGTCGGCCGAGTGGTTGAAGCTCGGCGAGGGGATGCCGTCGGTGCTCGCGATCCACGCCGACTGAGGGTCTGCCGGCCCTGCCCGTCACTCCGGTCCCGCCACGAACAGCTTGCGCGCGCTGGCCAGCAGGGTCGCCTCATAGGTCGGCTGCGACCAGCCGCTCCTGAGCACCAGCAGTTCCCAGTTCCGTACGGACAGCAGGATCCAGAGCATGTCCGTTGCCGCGTCCGCCGTGAAACCCGGCGAAAGCATGCCGTCGCGCGCCAGCGCCCCGATGGCCGCGGCGCAGCCTTCCTTCATGTCCGCCATTCGCTGGTCCCACGCCGCGGCCGCCTCGGGGTCTGACTCGTAGATCGCCAGCAGCGCCCGCGCCGCCGGATAGACCTCCGGAATGTAGGCCGTCCAGGCGGCGACGAAGGCGTCCAGCCGTTCGGCGCCGGTCTGCGCCGTGCGGCTGGGGGCAAGACGCCGTGCCGTGCCCTTCTCCTCGTCCTGGAAGCGCGTCGCCGCCACCAGCAGGTCGGCGCGGCTGTCGAAGTGGAGATAGAGCGCCTGGCGCGAGACGCCCGCCTTCCGGGCGATGTCGGCCATGCGCAGCCTGGCGGTCTCGCCGCTTTCCAGCAGCTCGATCGCGGCCCGGAATATCCGGGTCTTCGTGTCGGGATCGGGACTTGACATGCTGTAAAGTCATCTCTAATTGACACGATGTCAATTGACACAGTGTCAAGTGACCGGACATGGAGCAGGAAAATGAACATCATCGTCTTCGGCGCCACCGGCTCGATCGGCCGTCACGTCGTCCGCCAGGCCCTGGCCGAAGGGCATCGCGTCACCGCCTTCCAGCGCACGGCGCCGGCGCGCGAACCGGAGAACCCGAATCTCGTCCACCAACTGAGCGACGTGCTGGATGCGGAGGCCGTGGCCCGCGCGGTGCATGGCCAGGATGCGGTGGTGGTCGCCCTGGGCGCCGGCCGGCACGGCAATGTGCGCGCGGCGGGGACCCGCAACATCATTGCCGCCATGGAACGGCACGGCCCGAAGCGGCTGGTCTGCCTTTCCACGCTCGGCGCGGGGGACAGCCGTCACCTGCTGAACTTCTTCTGGAAGCGGATCATGTTCGGCCTGCTGCTGCGGGCGGCCTATGCCGACCATCAGACGCAGGAGCAGGCGGTGCGCGAGAGCGATCTCGACTGGACCCTGGTGCGGCCGGGCGCCTTCACCGACGGCGATCTCACCGGCGACTACCGTCACGGCGCGCTCTCGGCGGCGGACCGGCTGCAGTTGAAGGTCTCCCGCGCCGATGTCGCCCATTTCATGCTGGGCGCGTTGTCTGGCGGCGGCTATCTGCGCCGCGCGGCGGCGCTTTCCTACTGACCGGCCGGTTCAGACGCCAGGCGGAAAGCAGAGGAAGATGACGGAGACCGTCGCCACCGACAGCACCGTGCTGGCCAGGATCACGGAGGACGTGCGCAGCACGTAGATCCCGTAGGCCTGCGCCAGCACGAAGCTGCCCGCGCCCGTCGGCAGCGCCGCCATCAGCACCGCGACCTTGGCCCAGAGCGGATCGGCAGGGAAGACGAGGAAGACCAGAACCGCCGTCAGCGCCGGCTGGACCAGCAGCTTGGTGGCGGTCATGACGCCGACCTCGATGCGCCCCTCGCTGGTCGGCTTGCCGACCATGAACAGCCCGATGGCGAACAGCGCGCAGGGTCCGGCCGCCGCGCCCGGGATGCCGGTGAAGGCGTCCACGGGAACCGGCAGATCGAGCCGGCCGGCGGCCCAGAGAAGCCCCAGCACCGGCGCGGCGATCATCGGGTTCTTCACCACCGCGCCGGCGGCGGTCAGCGCCACCCGGCCGGGACTTGCCGCGCCGCGGCCGCCGGCCTCGATCAGGAAGATGGCCACGCCGACGATGAGCGCGGCGATCACCGTCGCCATGATCGCCGGCAGCGCCGCCGCCTCGCCCCAGGCGGCGATGGCCAGCGGAATGCCCATGTAGCCGGTATTGCCGTAGACGCCGTTCATGCCGTGGAGCGCGGCCTCCGCCAGGCTGCGCCCGAAGACGAACTTCGCCACCAGGATGGAAGCCGTCCAGAGAAGGATGATCGCGCCCGCGAAACCCAACAGGAAATCGGGCTCGTGGATGCTGTCCAGGTCCACGGTCGCCATGGCGCGGAACAGCAGCGCCGGCAGCGCCACCCAGTAGACGAAGCTGTTGAGTGCGCGCGAACTGTCGTCGCCCAGCAGGCCGCGCCGGCCGCAGAGATAGCCCGCGGCGACGATGGCGAAGACCGGCAGGACGATGTTGACGATGGGCTCCATGGCCCGCCAATAGCGTTGCCTCCGCGCCCGCGCCATGCGGCGCATCGGCCCCGGGGGCATTGCAACGGCGCGCCGGCCGCCTAGCTGGAATCAATGGTCCGAACCATTCACCGCAGGCCCGCGATCGTCGCTGCCACCCGCAGGACCGGCCGTCCATGAGCGCGCTCCGCCGTCTGATCCGCCGCCTCGCGCGGCCCGCGCGGACCAGCGGGGGGCGCGGCGGTCCCGTCATCCAGGCCTGGCGCGGCTGCGGCAATGGCGGGGAGGTCATGGTGCTGGGCCGCGTCCTGCGCCAGCCGCCCTTCGGGCTGGGGGAACGGTCCGACCCGGCCAGCCGCGATCTGGTCGACGTGCTGCGCCGCTTCCTGCGCCGCGGCTACCGCCATGCCGAACTCGAGGCCCGGTTCGCCGGCGCCACGGCGCGGGTTACTGCCGACCGGTCCGGCTTCTTCGCGGTGCGGCTGAAGCCCGCCCGGCCGCTGCCGCGGGACGGGATGTGGCACGCCATGAAGCTTTCCCTGAACCACAGGGGGGAGACGGTCGAAGACGAGGCGCATGTCTTCGTGCCGCCGCCCGCCGCGCGGCATCTGGTGATCAGCGACATCGACGACACGGTGATGTTCACCGGCGTCGGCAACACCCTGGCCATGCTCTGGCGGCTGTTCGTCGCCGGCGCTGAGAGCCGAACCGCCTTTCCCGGCGTCGCCGCCTTCTATCAGGCGCTGCACCGCGGACCCTCGGGCGAGGAGCGCAACCCGATGGTCTATGTCTCGCGCGGGCCCTGGAGCCTCTACGAGGTGCTGGAGACCTTCTTCCGCCTGCACCGGATCCCCGAAGGGCCGGTGCTGTTCCTGCGCGACTGGGGCCTGACGCTGCAGCGGCCCCTGCCGCGCCGCGCCGTCGATCACAAGCGCGGCCTGATCGAGGCCATGCTGGCGATCTACCCCGACTACCGCGTGGTGCTGATCGGCGACAGCGGCCAGCACGATCCGGAGATCTACGCCCGCATCGTGCGCGACCATCCCGGCCGGGTCGCGGCGGTCTACATCCGCGACGTCACCCGCCCGAAGCGCGACCGCGCGGTCGAGGAACTGGCCCGCCGCCTGGACGCGGACGGCCACAGTCCGCTGGTCCTCGCCGACGACAGCTTCGAGATGGCGCGCCACGCCGCCGGGCTCGGCCTGATCTCGGAGGCCGACCTGCAGGACGTGCTGGCGGAAAAGGCGGCCGAAGGCGGGATGAAGCCGGCGCCGGCGGCTGCGGACTAGCCGCGGTCGGGCGCCGTCGCGCCGGACGGGGCGGGGGCGGCGGGCGCATGCGGCTTGCCGCCGTCGAGGCCCAGGACGAACAGCGCCAGCACGCCGGCGGCGAGCGTCAGGATGACGCCCTGGGAGAGGATCGCCTCGACGCGGGCGGCGCGGTCGGAACGGGTTCCGGTATCGGACATGGCGGGACACTCGAAGCTGGAGGGGAAGCCGGAAGACGCCCATATCTGGTATCGGTTGAGGATTCGTGAAGGGGCGTGCGGAAATTTTCCCGCGCGCCGTCTCGCCCGCGGCCCGGAGCGGTCGTGTTTGAATGAACCGCTCAGCATTGGCGCCCTCGGACTTGATCCGAGGGCCTGTGCGCTTGTCCGCGCCACGACACGGGTCCTCGGGTCAAGCCCGAGGACTTCAATAGATTCTATCCAGCCGAGGATTGCTCTGGCGGAACGCCCTAGAACCGGATGCCGTAGCGCACGCCGATGGTGTCCTGGCCCTCGTTGAAGTCGGCGAGGAAGCCGTTGGAAACATGATCGAAATAGGCCGAGACGCTGTGGCGGCCGGCGAAGCGGAAACCGATCTCCAGGGGGATGTGGAACAGCACCCGCGAGCCCAGCGCCTTGCGGTCGGCGCTCCGCGGCGCGAGATCGCCGTTGTGGACTGCCGCGCCGAGGCCGAAGGCGACGAAGGGTCCGGCCTCGAAATCGTACTGCCAGCGGGCGTCGAGATAGGCCTTGGAGGTGTCGCCGGCGGTGTTGATGGTGGCGCCCAGCGCAGGCCGCAGCCGCCCGCCGAGCACCTCCCAGTGGGGCGAGAACTGCAGCTCCAGGCTGATATCCAGCCCGTCCTCGCGGCGGAAGCCGCTCCACAGGCCGCCCGTGTCGTGGTGCAGCAGGCCGATCTTCGCCTCGTGGATTATGCCATCGGACGGCGGGTCCGCCGCCGCGGGCTGCGCGGCTGTCCAGCCCAGGCAGGCGAGCGCCGCGGCGCAGGATGGGGCCAGTCGATGCAACGCGCGTCTCCACTACCTGACAGTTTGCGATGATAGGGCACGGGCTCGGCGGGGGGAACCGCCGCCTCGGTCCTGTCCCGCCGGGGCGGAACGCGGTATCATGGGCGGACAGTCCGACGCAGCGAACGGAGGGACCGACGATGATCCAGGGCCTGCACCACAACGCCTGGCGCTGCCGCGACTCCGAGGAGACCCGCGCCTTCTACGAGGATTTCCTGGGCCTGCCGCTGGTCGGCTCGCTCTGGATCGAGCGCACCCAGACGGGCCGCTCGGCGGACGTGCTGCACACCTTCTTCCGGATGGAGGATGGCTCCTGCCTCGCCTTCTTCGAGGCGCCGGAGCAGCCCTTCGAGTTCAAGGACCAGCACGATTTCGATCTGCACATCGCGCTGAAGGTGCCGCGGGAGGTGCTGGAGCCGATGATGGCGAAAGGCCGCGCCGCCGGCATCGAGACGCGCGGCATCTCCGATCACGGCTTCATCGATTCGATCTATTTCCGCGATCCCAACGGCTATGTCGTCGAGCTGACGGCCGTGCGCGACAACCATGACGAGGCGCTCGACCCGGCGCGGAACGACGCCCGCGGCATTCTCGACCGCTGGCAGGCGGCCAAGGGGGCCTGAGAGGCGCGCGGCTTTCCCGACCGCCCGCGCCGGGTTAGCTTCGGGGGACACGAACGACAGGAGAGGGGCAGCATGAACCGCGTCATCACCATCGCCGCGCTGGCGGCCGTCGCCGCCGGGCTCGCCGCCTGCGGCCACCCGGAACCGGAATTCGGCAACAGCGAATTCGTTCGCTTCGACGAGATCGCGCTCTGGCAGGACAAGGAAACCGCGGCGCGCGCGGCCGAGCACTGCGCCGAGTACGGCAAGACCGCCCGCCTGGTCCCCGACAACGCCCTGGACGGCACGGTCACGTACCGGTGTGAGTAGGGTCGCTAGTTTGGCACGTGATTGTTTTTGTGAACAGGCTGGCAAAAATTGAGGACAGGATGCTCACATTTTCGTTTCGAATAATTTCAATAGTGATGATCGGTATCGTAGTCGTAGATAGTTTTTTTAGTTATCACGGCTTTGATATGGGAAGATTTCCAGATTCGCCCGATATGCCGGACGGGTATTTCACGCTGATGCGCATTTTCGTGTCGGTGGCTGCGGTGCTCTGGGCTTGGCAGCTCGTCCAGATGACGGGGCGATTCGGTTCATTGTGCATAGCACACGCAATCATCGTTGTCCTCTATCAGCCGTTTGTTCCGATTGAATTTCACTATGAAACCTGGGGCTGGATTAATTTGATTGTCTTTCTATTTTTAGCTACGGAATTATTAATGAGTCTGTATATTGGAAAAAAATTAGAAAAAATGATGAAAAAACAAGCTCTCGACTCATCACCTAAAGCACGACCTCGAAAAAATTTAAACAAAGCGCCTGAATCGCGGAAATTTCCTTTCGACTGGTAGAGTCAGTAGAATAGTTTGATTTTTATTTATAAGATCAATCTTTCAAGCCCAGCAGTCACAGAAAATCAAATTGCGATTTGCGTGAATGTTGCCTTCAGATTTAGGAAATGCGGCAGGACGGACTGAGTGACTCGGCCTGCGGAACAACGAAAAGCGTCATGGCGGTGTCGAATTCCCACATTCTTTTCGCACTTCGTAGCCGAGGAGGCCGCAATTCTTCGTCACCAAGCTCATCGCTTAGCTGATTACTGATGCGTTGGGCCTGACAATGACGGTGGCGTAGCCAAGAGTCTTCAACAATGTATTGGTGAAGCCCAGGTTGTTGGTGGGAGTAAATTAGCATGCCGAATACGCAGCCGAGAGAATCTAAATATAGATTGTAGAGTTGCATTTGCGAATCAAGTTTCTATACGGATTTACCTCCACTCTTTGGTTTGGAGGCGAGCCGCCTGCCGCCGCAGAAATATTTAGCGGCGACCCATCCGAGCAATCCGCCCAAAATAAGAACTGTAAATGAAAACCAGTCATTGCCGTCAATATAGAAATCACTTTTTGACAAGTATATTTTGATGCCCAATTCTTTGAAAGCGAACCATCCCGTAAATAGTAAAAACATAGAAAACAAGAATGGAAATTCATGGCCCCTTGAAATATTTTCGATATCATCCGACGCGACAATCTTGCGAAATTCTGTACTCATAAAACGCCCTACGCATCCCGCTCGTTTGCGATATAGCATGATGTTATAATGCAAGTTCCACAGATTGAATATGGAAAAGATGATAACAAACAAATAAGATATCCAGACAATCCAGGGTAACGGTTCATAATATCCGCATGCAGCAGTAGAATTTTGATGCATATAGGCGATAATGGCGGAAAAAATAAGTAGTGAATAGTAAATACCAGCCCATTGATCTTTCTTTGCCTGCCGAATTGACGCTCCGTACTCTTGATATGCAGCGATTAAGTCCGACCTGTCGCGATGACGTCTAAACATCTCAAATGGCCTACCTTAAATGGTATTCACGTCGCCCGTGAGCCGGTCCAACAGATAGAGAAAGCGTCGCGTGGGGCGAGGGCAGCGGCATCGCACCTGGCAAGTCCGTGCTCGCCTTGCTTACCCTGCGCTTACCCGAAAAGAACAAAGGGCTGGTCATTTCCAGTAATCCTTTGAAAACATTGGCGGACCCGACAGGATTCGAACCTGTGACCTCTGCCTTCGGAGGGCAGCGCTCTATCCAGCTGAGCTACGGGTCCGCTGGCGCGTTGCGGCGCGGCCCCACGAAATAGCGGAAAGCGCGACGCCGTGCAATCGTGGCGTTGGACCCCTCGGACCGGCCGGCGCGCGGGCGGGCGGGCCTGATCGGGGCCTCAGGCGGCGGCGCCCGTGGCTTCCTCCAGGGGCTCGATCCAGCGGCCGTGATAGTCGCAGTGCGCGAGCACCCGCGTCTCCCCGCCGGGCCACAGGTTGACGTAGAGCGCCGCCTTCCAGGGATCCTCGCGCCAGGGCTCCATCCGGACCCAGGCGAGCGGCGCGTCCGCCTCGGCCAGGTCGCCCGTGACCTCGATGGCCGAGCGCAGCGCCTGCTGGCTCTCGTGCGGCAGGTACTGCCAGAAGATCGAATGGAAGATCACCGTCGTGCGGTCCTTCGGCCGGCGCTGCAGGCTGGCCCCGATCCAGTCGACGGCGTCGGCGCGGGCGACGCGGGTGGCGCGCGCCTTCGCGATCTCGATGGCGCCATCCAGGCGCTGCAGCCGCGGCTGCTGGTCCGGCCAGACATAGGCGCGGAGCCGCAGCATCTGCGCCGGGTCGCGGACGTCGAGGGGGCGCAGGTCGCAGGCGAAGCTGGCGGCGATCTCCACCGGCCCCAGGGCGGGCGGCGGCCCGCGCCATTCGGGGGCCAGCCGGACGGCGGAGTCCGCCGGTCCCCAGCCGGCGCCGCCCAGGTCGTAGCGGAAGCGGTCCCAGTTCTGGTTGAGTCCGGCGCTGGCGCCGATCTCCAGCATGTGCAACGGCCGCCCGCCGCGCCGCGCCGCGTCCTGGAAACCCAGCATCAGGGCCGCCGCGCGGGCCGTCTCGTTGGTCTGCGGCGGGTGGCGCAGGAACTCGCCCAGGAAGTCGCCATAGCCGGCCATCGCCGCCTCGACCGCCGCCCACAGGGCGTCGTCGTCCCCGGCTTCCGCGGCCGCGCGGGGCGGGTAGTGATCGGCCAGCTCCGGCGCCCGGCCCGACAGCACCAGGGCGTGCAGCGCGCCGGCGAAGCGCAGCGACAGCGCGTCCTCGAACATGCGTTCGTCCGGCCAGTCGAGCACCGCGCGGCCGAGGTCCGTCTCCGGCGTCAGCCGGGCCGCCGCCAGCGGCAGCAGGCGGGCCATGAAGGGCGAGCCGAGCCGCCCGCAGGCCTCGCCCTGACGTTCGAAATGACGCCTCGCTAGTTCGCCCAAGTTTCCCTCCAGCCGTGTTGTCCGGGACCGTGGCCGCGCCTGGCGGGCCGCACGCGAAAGGCGGCACCTTATCTTTTTGCAATTGCGAACGTAACCGTCTTGACAGCGGACCCGCGGACCATTAGATCGCGCTTTCGAACGCAATCGCACGGGCTTCCCTTAGATGGGACTCGGTCACGGCGTGAGCGTCTCTGTTTGGCTTTGAATGTGCCTGGCCGCTGGGGCCGGGGGCTGATGGAGAAATGCTATGCCGTTCATGCGACGACAGACCTGACTTCGCTGAAGTCAGAGGCGGCACAAGGCCCGGTATCGGGATAACCGCCGCTCAGTTCCGCTGAGCATCTCCACCTGCTGGACCATACGCCGGCCACCGCCCGTCAACCCCCGGGCCGTGGCTCACTGTCATTTGCGTCAAGGGGGACCCCGCATATGGACTTCACGACCTCTCAGGTTCTGGACGAGGGCCTGGATCTCGACGACCGCGCCGACGAGGCGCGCAAGGATTTCTTCATCGTGCGCGACGGCGAGTGCTTCGCCGGCACGCATCTGCTGATCGACGTCCGCGAGGCCGAGGGCCTGGACGACATCAAGCACATCGACAAGACCCTTCGGGCCTGCGTCGAGGCGGCCGGCGCGACGCTGCTGTCGATCGACCTGCATCACTTCACGCCCAATGGCGGCGTGTCGGGCGTTGCGATCCTGGCGGAGAGCCACATCTCGATCCATTCCTGGCCGGAATACGGCTATGCCGCGCTCGACGTCTTCATGTGCGGCGACGCCGAGCCGCAGAAGGCCGTGCCGGTGCTGAAGAAGGCGTTCCGTGCGGGCATGGTCGAGGTCGCGGAAATCCGCCGCGGGAAGGGCATGGTGGGATGACCGAATGGGTGACCGAAGCGCTGCATGACGGCCTTCGATCGTCCTTCCGGGCAGACCGCGTTCTGTACCGCCGGCCGGTCGGGCAGCAGGATCTCGTGCTCTACGAGAACCCGAAGTTCGGCCGCATGCTGGCGCTCGACGGCGTGACCCAGGTCACGGAAGCCGACGAGTTCATCTACCACGAGATGCTGACCCATGTGCCGCTGCTGGCCCATGGCGAGGTCCGCTCGGTGCTGATCGTCGGCGGCGGCGACGGCGGCATGCTGCGCGAAGTCGTGCGGCATCGCTCCGTCGAGCGGGTGACCATGGTCGAGATCGACGAGGGCGTCGTGACCTTCTCGCAGGAGTACCTGCCGAAGGTCTCCGACGGGGCCTTCGACGATCCGCGGCTGGAGCTGGTGATCGCGGACGGGGCCGAGTTCGTGCGCGATACGGAGCGGACATTCGACGTGATCATCGTCGATTCCACCGATCCGGTCGGGCCGGGCGAGGTGCTGTTCACCGACCACTTCTACGGTCACGCCCGGCGGCGCCTGAACCCCGGCGGGGTGCTGGTGACGCAGAACGGCGTGCCGTTCCTGCAGGGTGCGGAACTCACCGGCACCATGCGCGCCTTCGGTCAGCTGTTTGCCGACCGCACATGTTATCTGGCCACGGTGCCGACCTATGTCGGCGGCCCCATGGCCTTCGGATTCGGCACGGACGACACGTCGCTGCGCCGGGTCGCCGTCGAGACCCTTGCCGACCGGTACCGGAAGGCGGGGCTTTCCACGCGTTACTACACCCCGGAGGTACACAGGGCGGCCTTCGCCCTGCCGGGTTACGTCCAGGAACTGCTCGACGCGGCCTGAGCCGCCAGTGACAGCCTGAGTTGTTGGTTCAAGGGCGGGTATCGCCCGGCCGCCGGCACGCCGGTCGGCTTCTTTATGGAAAGGTTCGGGGGTCTGCAATGACACAGCGGATTCACGATTATCTGGAGCGCACGGCCCATGAGGCGCCGTGCCTGGTGATGGATCTGGAGCGGGTGCGCGACAACTATCAGGCGTTCGCGCACGCCATGCCGGACACGCGGGTGTTCTACGCCATCAAGGCGAACCCGGCGCCGGCGATCCTGGAGCTGCTGGCCGGGCTGGGGAGCTGCTTCGACGCGGCCTCGGTGGCCGAGATCCGCATGGCCCTGGCCGCCGGCGCGACGCCGGACCGGGTCAGCTACTCCAACACCATCAAGCGCGAGCGCGACATCGCCACGGCCTTCGACCTGGGTGTGCGGCAGTTCGCCTTCGACTGCGACGCCGAGCTGGAGAAGATCGCCCGCGTGGCGCCGGGCAGCCGCGTGGTCTGCCGCCTGCTCTGCGACGGCGAGGGCGCCGACTGGCCCCTGTCGAAGAAGTTCGGCTGCGCGCCGGCCATGGCCGGCCGGCTGATGCGCCGCGCGCACGAGCTGGGTCTCGAGGCCCATGGCCTGGCCTTCCATGTCGGTTCCCAGCAGCCCAATCCGGGCATGTGGGACGGTGCGCTTGCGACCTGCGCGGACCTGTTCCGCCAGCTCGGCGAGCAGGGCATCGAGATGAAGATGGTCAACCTGGGCGGGGGCTTCCCCGCCCGCTATCTTCGCGACGTGCCCCAGGTGGAGATGTACGGCCAGGCGATCACCGGCTCGCTGAAGCGCCACTTCGGCAACCGCATCCCGCAGACCATCATTGAGCCGGGCCGCGGCCTGGTCGGCGACGCGGGCATCATCCGCTCCGAGATCGTGCTGATCTCGAAGAAGGACGACGACGATCCCGTGCGCTGGGTCTATCTCGACATCGGCAAGTTCGGCGGCCTGGCCGAGACCATCGACGAGGCCATCCGCTATCCGATCCGCACCGACCATGACGGCGAGGAACTGGCGCCGGTGGTGCTGGCGGGGCCGACCTGCGACTCGGTCGACGTGATGTACGAGAAGGAGCCGTACCTGCTGCCGGTCTCGATCGAGATCGGCGAGACGGTGATGATCGAATCGACCGGCGCCTACACGGCGACCTACGCCTCCAACGGCTTCAACGGCTTCGACCCGCTGAGGTGCGTCTGCATCTGAACCGGCCGCGCTGCAGCTGAACTGGCTCTTCCGTCGCCGTCCCGGAATGACGAAAGGGCAATCGACCTGGCGCCCTTGGACTTGATCCAAGGGCCCAGCGAGGCGGCTGCACTGGGTCCTGGGGTCGAGCCCCAGGACGCCAGGGAGTGCGGGATTTTCTTTCGCTGGATGTCGAGGTCCATCGGGTGAGCCTGTGGAACGGCCTACTCGGCCCGGCCCCAGATGCGCAGCGAGGCGCCGTGCGCCTTCAGCCAGGCGTCCGCGCCCTCTGGGTCCGGGTGCAGCCGCGCCACCAGGGCGTGGAAACGCGGCCCGTGATTCATTTCCTTCAGGTGCGCCGTCTCGTGGGCGGCGACGAAATCGAGCACCGTCGCCGGCGCCAGCACCAGACGCCAGTTGAAGGAGAGTACCGCCCGCGCCGAACAGCTTCCCCAGCGGCTCTTCTGGTCGGCGATCCGAAGCCGCGCGATCCGGACGCCGATCTCTTCGGCGTAGCCGCGGCTCGCTGCGCCCAGCCGCCGCCGGGCCTCGGCCTTCAGCCAGTCGGTCACCCGGCGGTTGAGGTGTTCGCCCCCGCCGGCGACTTCCAGCAGCGCCCCGTTGCGGCGGACGCCGAAGCGGCCATCGGCCCTGTGCACGATGGCCAGCCGGTCGTCCTGGAAGGGGATTTCCAGCCCGTCGCGGAACGGGAGTGCCGCAGGGCGCGCGGCGCGCCTTTCGGCCAGCCAGTCCAGATTCTGGCGCACGAAGGCCTCGCCGGAGCGGCGGGACACGCCGGGCGGCAGGACGAGCACGGGTGCGCCGTCGACGCTGTCCAGCCTGAGCTTGATCCGCCGCGCGCGGCCATGGCGGACGACCCGCAGATCGGCGGGCAGCGGCCTCATTCGAACTGCGCGCCGTGCAGGACGCGGATGCGGCTGTCCAGTTCGCCGCGGTCGACGTAATAGCCGCGCAGCCGCCGCCGGCCGGTGTTCGGATCGAACGCCGTGCGGCCGTGCAGGATGCGCGAGTTGTCGAACACCGCCATCTCGCCGGACTTCAGCCTCACCTGCAGCCGGCAGGAATGGCTTTCCACCAGCGCCTTCAGGCTGCGGTAGGCGCGATACCAGTCGCCGACGATCCCGGGTTCCATGTCGACAATGTCCAGGATTCCCGGATTGAACGCCAGCCTGACGGGACGGCCGGCGGCGTCCGGCTCCACCAGCGGCCGACGGATGCGCAGGTCGGTCTCGCGGTCGCGGAAGCGGAAGGGAACGTCGACCTCGGCCAGCAGCCGGCAGGCCGCCGGCGCCGCGGCGCGCAGATCCTCCAGGATACGGAAACCGTCGGCGAAGACGGAATCGCCGCCCGTGGCCTCGTTGGCCAGACAGTGCAGGAACTGGTAGCCGGGCACCAGATGCTGGTTGGGCAGGTCCGTGTGCAGGCCCAGTTCGTCGTGCGTGTAGGCCTGGTTGTTGGGATCGGGCCGGGAGATCACCTCGAAGATGACGCCGAAATTCGTCTCGCGCAGAAAGCCGATGCGCCGCCCCAGCGCCATGCCGTCCTCGTCGCCGTCCAGCCCGCCGATCACGACCAGGCCGTTGCGCTTCAATTGCGACAGCATCCGGCCCAGGCCTTCATCGCCGGCGAGCGCCGCCGCCTCGAAGCGCGCCACTGCGTGATCGTTCGCCCAAGCCACCGGCGCGATGTCGGCCGGGTCCGGCCGGCGGCGGCCCGGCGCCCGGGCCAGCAGCCAGTCCAGTCGATAGGCGCGGGGACCGGGCAGGTCCGGCCAGTGGATCAGGATCTCGCCGCCGCGGATCTCCGCCCTTTCGGGGCGGATGTCCGGCGGCACCGACAGCAGGTCGAAGCTGCGTTCCTGGGTGACGGGGTGAAAGGCGGCGGGTTCGTTGTCGCGCAGCCAGAGCCAGGGGAGGCGGCGGCTGGCTCCATCGGGTGAACGAAGCAGAAGCCCGTCGGGCTCCAGCGCGAAGGCGAAATCGGTCATGACGGGGCTCGTTTGCGGAAAGGTGGCGTCCAGGGGTTCGCGGGAGGCGTCTGGCCTCACGCGCCCGGCGGCCACCACTTCTGCTGCTTGATCCGCATCTGCATGACCCGGCCAATGTCTCGCTGTCCGGGCATGATGTCCAGTGACCTCGAGAAATGCCGGGGATGTCCGTCAGGCGGCCTTGCTGCCGCCGCCCCGGGCCGGCGTCGGGGGCTGGATCGCCTCGGTCAGGCGGCGGCGGATGCGCTCCTGCTTCGCGCGGTCCTCGACCTTCAGACCGAACATGTCGCGGACGTAGAAGACGTCGACGGCGCGCTCGCCATAGGTGGCGATCCGGGCCCGGCCGAGGTTCAGCGAGAGGTCGAACAGCGCCCAGGCCACGTCGTGGACGAACCCCAGCCGGTCGCGGCCATTGACCTCGATCACTGTCCACGTGTTGGAGGCGTTGTTGTCGATGAAGACCACCGGCTCCACGGTGAAGATCTGGGTCCGCTGGGCGTAGTTCGGTTTGCGGTCGGCGATGACCCGCGTCGGCCGCATCTCGCCCGAAAGGGTCTTGCGGATGGCGCTCTTCATCTTCTCCAGCCGCTCGGGATCGGTAAGCGGCCCTTCCTCGGCGTCCTGGACGATGAAGCTGTCGACGGCCATCCCGTCATGGGTGGTGAAGATGCGCGCGTCGACGATGTTGACGCCGGCCACCGCCATGGCGCCGGCGATGCGCGCGAACAGCCCCGGATGGTCGGTAGCGTAGATGACGATCTCCGTCATCGCCTTGAACTTGTCGGATCGGGCCTCGATCTCGATATGCTTCTTCTGCTCGTCGGCGCGGCGCATGATCTCCGCGTGCCAAGCCTGGGTCTCGATATCCAGACCCAGCCAATAGCCGTCGTAGAAGCGCTCCAGATGGCTGTCGAGCTGCCTGGTCGGCCAGTCCTTCAGCCGCTCGGCCAGATTCTGGCGCGCCTGCTTGATCCGCTCGCGGGAGGCGCGGCCGATCATGTCGCCGGACATGGCGTCCTCGGCGCGGTAGTAGAGGTCGCGCAGCAACTGACCCTTCCAGCCGTTCCATACCCCGGGACCGACGGCGCGGATGTCGGCGACGGTCAGCACCAGCAGCAGCCGCAGCCGCTCCGGACTCTGCACTGCGCCGACAAAATCGGCGATGGTCTTCGGGTCGGCTAGGTCGCGCTTGAAGGCGGTCGCCGACATCAGCAGGTGCCAGCGCACCAGCCAGGCGACCGTCTCGGTCTCCGCCGCGCTCATGCCGAGCCTGGGGCAGAGCTTCTTGGCCACGCGCTCGCCGAGCACGGAGTGGTCGCCGCCGCGGCCCTTGGCGATGTCGTGCAGGAAGACCGCAACGTAGAGCACTTCGCGCGACAACACCTTGTGAATGATCTCGGCCGAGAGCGGGTGGTCCTGCTTCAGCTTGCCCTGCTCGATCTGCCAGAGCAGGCCGACGGCGCGGATGGTGTGCTCGTCGACGGTGTAGTGGTGGTACATGTCGTGCTGCGTCTGGGCGACGACGCGGCCGAAATCGGTGATGAACTGACCCAGCACTCCGGCCTCGTTCATGCGCCGGAGATGGATTTCCGGCTCATTGTCGCCGGTCAGGATATCCATGAAGGCGCGGTTGGCGACCGGATCCTGGCGCACCGGCCGGGTGATCTTCTTGCGGTGACGGCGCATCAGCCGGAGCGCATTGGGGTGGATGTCCAGATCTTCGTGTTGGGCCACGCGGAAGATCCGGACCATGTCCGCCGGTTTCTCCGCGAACTGCTCCTTGTCGGTCACGTCAAGCCGGCCGCCCTCGGCCACGAAACCGTCGATCTCGCGCGTCCTGAGCCCCAGCCGCGGCAGGCGCAGCAACGGCTTGCGCTGGTTCTCCTGTTCGATCGCGGTGCAGATCACCCGGGTCAGGTCGCCGACATCCCGCGCGGTCAGCAGGTAGTGTTTCATGAACCGCTCGATGGCCTGCGCGCCGGCATGATCGGTATAGCCGAGCCGCTTCGCCAGGTTGGTCTGGACGTCGAAGGTCAGCCGCTCCTCGGGCCGGTTGGCGAGCAGGTGCAGGTGGAAACGCACCGTCCACAGGAAGCGCTCGGCCTTGACGAACTTGCGGTATTCGCCCTGGCTGATGACGCCTTTCTCGACCAGTTCCGAGACCCGGTCGACCTGGTAGAGATACTTGGCGACCCAGAACAGCGTATGGAGGTCCCGCATGCCTCCCTTGCCCTCCTTCAGGTTGGGCTCGTTGACATAGCGGGAATCGCCGAAGCGCTGGTGGCGCTCGTCGCGTTCGGCCAGTTTCAGCTCGACGTAATCGATGCCGGAACCGGCGACGACGTCCTTCTGGAAGCGGCGTTTCAACTCGGTGTAGAGGGGCTGGTTGCCATAGACGTAGCGGGCTTCCAGCAGGGCCGTGCGGATGGTCGTGTCCTGCTTCGCCATGCGGATGCAGTCGTCGACGGTGCGGCTGGCGTGCCCGACCTTCAGCTTCAGGTCCCAGAGCATGTAGAGCATGTACTCGATCACGCTCTCCGACCAGGCGGTCTGCTTGTAGGGCATCAGGAACAGCAGATCGACGTCGGAGAACGGCGCCATCTGCCCCCGGCCGTAGCCGCCGACGGCGACGACCGAGAGTTGTTCGCCGTCGGTCGGATTGGCTGCCGCAAAGACATCCTCGACGGCGTGGTCGTAGAGCATGGTGATGATCTGGTCGACCAGATAGGACATGGCGCGCGCGGCCACATCGCCCGGCTCGCCCTCCAGGAACCGCTGCTCGATCGTCTGGCGGCCCTCGGCCAGGGCGTCGCGCAGGCGTTCGAACACGGCCTGGCGCAGACCGTCGCCCTCGTGCGTTTCGGCCAGACGGCGCAGATCGGCGCCGATGCTCCGGCGGTCGATGATCTCGCGCTTGTTCTTGAGCTGCTCCATGGCCGGAAACATAGCAAAGCGCCGGCGGATTGACAGGGCGGTGCGGGATCGGCCGCCGGTCAGGCGGCGTCCTCGTCCTCCACCTCGACGGCCTCCCGGTCGGAAGCGCGGCGGCGGGGCGCGTCCTCCGGCGGATTCCTGCGGCGGCGGCGGTCGGGTCCGAAATAGTCCTCGGTCTTCACGAAGGGACGGGCGCGTTCGATCACCGCGCTCAGCCGGTCGGCCAGGATCGCGACGGAGACCGGTTTGGCGACATACTCGTTGATGCCGGCCTCGCGGGCGGCGACGACGTTCTTCTGTTCGCTGTGCGCCGAAACCATGATGATGGGCAGGTAGGGGTTGGGCGAGTCGCCTGCGGTGCGCAGGAACCTGGCCAGGCTGATGCCGTCCATGCCCTCCATCCTGTGATCCAGCAGCAGGATGTCGGGCAGGGCGCCGCGCATGTCGGCCAGCGCCTGCTCCGCGGTTTCCGCCTCGAAGATGTCGCGCACGCCCATGCTGCGGAGCATGCGGCTCAGCATGGTCCGCGTGGGCTTGTTGTCGTCGACGATCAGCATCGACAGGTTGGAGAGGTCGAGCATGCCGCGTCTGGCCATCTCAGCCTCCCGCCGTCCGGATCATGGAATCGTCGTCGTCGGGCCGGTCGGCCGCCAACATTTCCGCTTCGATCTGGTCTGTGGCCAGGCTGTCCAGCCGATCCACGGCGCGCCGGCGTTCGCCGGTGTCGGCCAGGCTTTCCATGGCCAGGATGCCGATGCCGCCGGTGGGTACAATGCCGCCGCCCTCGCGGCGGTCGGGTCCGAAATAGTCCTTGGTACGCACGAAATTCTTCGGATTCAGGATGAGGTCGGCCAGGCGCGTCGAGACGACCTTGGCGGACACGGGTTTGACGACGATATCGTTCACGCCGGCGTTGGTGGCGTTGATGATGGTGTGCTTGTCGGCGTAGCCGGTGATCATCAGGATCGGCACGAACGGGTTCGGGCTGTCCTCGCTGACCCGGACCAGGCGGGTGAATTCGGTGCCGGTGATCGGCGCCATCTGGTGGTCGACGATGACGATGTCGTAGCGGGTCTTGTGGAGCAGCTGGAAACCGCTCGCTCCGTCCTCGGCCTGGACGATCTCGCGCACGCCGATCGACCGCAGGATCTGCGTCAGCAGCGATCTCATGTGACGATTGTCGTCAATGAGCATGATCTTCAGCATGCTGAGGTCGAGAAATTTCACGTCCGCTCCTGCCGCTGGCGCGGTATCCGCACGATCTGCCCTGGCCGGCGCGCGCTTTGCCACGCCCCGACCATCCGCAATCTAGCGGTAAAGACTTGATGAACCGTAAATCATGGGCAGGGAGGCGGCACGGTCGCGCCGCCTTGACCGCCGCCGCCCGGGATGGCGGTTCTCACGCGAACATCGGCGGCCGCCGGAAGCCGCCCAGAGCCGCCTCCAGATGGCGGGCCACGTCCAGCGCCGTGCGGTCCTCCAGGAAGTTGGCGACGATCTGGACGCCGACGGGCAGACCCTCGCTTGTCATCCCGATCGGCACCACCGCAGCCGGCAGGTAGGCGCCGCAGGTCATGCCGCACCAGACGATCATGTCCGTGTAGTCGCGGGACTTGCCGTTGATGGTCACCTTGCGGCCCTGGAAGTCCTTCGAATGGTCGTGGGGGATCGCCGAGCGCGGCATCACCGGACAGAGCAGCACGTCGTGCTCGCCGAAGAACTGCCGCCAGACCTCCCGCAGCCGGGCGCGGCGCTCGTTCAGCGCGATCCAGGCGGCGTGGTCCATCACCGCGGCGCGCGCGAAGATGCCGGCGTGAGAGTTGTCGTCCGCATCGGGCGGGCTGTCGCGCAGCCGGCGGCGCAGCCCTTCCGGCAGACCCGCGCCCAGTTCGCCCGCCAGCAGCGAGTAGTAGATCTCGTGGCTCTCCGCCATATCGATATCCGGCCGTGCGTCGCGGGCGACCGTGGCGCCAGCGCTGGCCAGGGCGTCGCCGGCCTGTTCGATCAGGGCCGCGATCTCCCGGTCGACCTCGCAGAAGGCATCGTCCGACCAGACGGCGACGCGATAGTCCGCGACGCGCTCCCGCCGCGGTTTCGCCAGGTCGAGCTTCCAGCCGGGCGCGTCGAACTCGTCAGCGCCGGCCAGCACGTCAAGCGCCAGCTCCAGGTCCTCGACATTGCGCGCCAGGGGGCCGGCCACGCCGATGTCCGCGCCGCTCAGATTGCCGGGCGGGCCGGGGATGTGGCCGCGGATCGGGACGATACCAAAGCTGGGCTTCAGGCCCGTGACCCCGCAGAAATGGGCCGGATTGCGGATCGAACCGCCGATGTCGGAGCCGAGTTCCAGTGCGGTGAACCCGGATGCCAGCGACGCCGCCGACCCGCCCGACGATCCGCCCGGCGCGCGGCCCAGGTCCCAGGGATTGTTGGTCGTGCCGTAGACGTCGTTGTAGCTCTGCAGGTCGCCCGCCCAGATCGGCGTGTTGGTCTTGCCGTAGACGATGGCGCCGGCCTCGATCAGCCGCTCCACCGAGGTGGCGTGACGTGCCGGCACATGGTCCTTCAGTTCCGGCGCGCCGGCGGTGCAGGGCATGCCGACGACCTCGAAGGTATCCTTGATCGTGATGGGCAGGCCGTGCAGCGGTCCCCAGCTCTCGCCGCGCGCGGTGGCCGCGTCCGCGGCTTCCGCCCTTGCCCGCGCCGCCTCGATATCGGTGGCGACGACGGCGTTGATCGTCCCGTTATGGGCCTCGACGCGCCCCAGATAGTGGTCCAGCAGTTCGCCCGAACCGAATTCTTTGGCACGCATGGCCTCGACAAGCTGCTTCGCGCCCCGGTATTCGATATCCGCCATGATCGTCGCCCTCCCCAGAACCGTCCGGCTTCATCCGTTGCCCGGAAGCATGCCGCCGCGTGGCGTGTCTGTCCATCGCAGGCGGATTCGATGACGCCGCGCCTGCGCGCCGACATCTGGGTCTCGGCCTACATGAAGACAGTGCGTCTGCATGGCGGGTTCGCCTATCTCGTCCAGCGGGGTCATGAGGAGGCGGGCAGCGTGCTGCTCAAGATCGAGCGGCCCGAAGGCGGCCGCATGGTGCTTTCGCCCGGCTATATGGACGGGGAGCGGATCTGGATGAAATCCACCGGTCCGGAGGCGGTATCCGACGCGGATGCGGAAAGCTATATTCGCCGCCGCCTGGCGACGGACCCGGACCTCTGGGTCGTCGAGGTGGAGGATCAGCAGGGCCGGCATTTCCTCGCCGAGCCCGTCGAAGGGGAGGACTGAGGCGTATGGGCATCGAGGCGGTGATCTGGGATTTCGGGGGCGTGTTCACCACCAGCCCCTTCGACCGGTTCGCGACGTTCGAGACGGAGCGCGGCCTGCCGAAGGATTTCATCCGCACGATCAACGCCACGAATCCCGATGCCAACGCCTGGGCGCGCTTCGAGCGCTCCGAAATCTCCCTGGACGAGTTCGACGAGGCCTTTCTGGCCGAAGCCGCCGCCGCCGGTCACGAGGTCCGCGGCAAGGAAATCGTCGCGCTGCTTTCCGGCACGGTGCGCCCGGAGATGGTCCGCGCCCTGGATCGCATCCTGGCGCACGGCATCCGCTGTGCCTGCATCACCAACAATGTCCGCGCCGGTCAGGGCCCCGGCATTTCGGCCGACGAGGAAACCGCGGCGGCGGTAGCCGATGTCATGTCCCGTTTCGAGCTGATCGTGGAAAGCTCCAAGGTCGGCGTGCGCAAGCCGGACCCGAAGATCTACCAGCATGCCCTGGGCGAGCTGGGCGTGGCGGCCGAAGCGGCCGTCTATCTCGACGATCTCGGCGTCAACCTGAAACCGGCGCGCCAGCTCGGCATGCAGACGATCAAGGTCGCCGGCCCGGAGCAGGCCCTGGGCGAGCTGGAAGCGATCGTGGGTATTGATCTGAGAGCGTAGCTTGCCCGGTGCCGAGTCCTGCGCGGCGCATGAGCGGCGGCGCGGGACCCACGCCTGAGCCCATCCGGCCGCGCCGCGTCTGCGCCAGGGCTCAGGCATGGACCCCGGATCGGGCCTTGCGGCCCGTCCTGGGCGCGGGAGGCTACCGCAGCTCCACCGCATAGGCCTCGGCCGGTTTCGCTTCCCCGATCAGGCCCTGGTGCTTCAGGAACTTCGCGAACTCGTCGTAGCGGCGGCGGTCCAGCGCCCGCGGACGCAGCGCGAAGCGGGGCAGCGTGTCGGCCCAGGCGCGGCGGTTGAGTTCGTCGTCCAGGTCCGGGTTCTGCTGCAGGAACAGCGCCCAGGCTTCCTCCGGTTCGTTGACCATGTACTGGACCGCGGCCTCGATGGCCTCGAGGAACGCCAGATAGCGCGGGTCGTCCAGCGTCGCCTCGTGGGCCACCAGGATCAGCTCGTCATAGGCCGGTACGCCTTCGGCCTCGACATAGAAGGCGCGGCCGGGGCGGCCGACGATGTCCATCTGGTTGAGCTCGAAATTGCGGAAGGCGCCGATCACCGCGTCGACCTGGCCGGAGATCAGCGAGGGCGAGAGCGAGAAGTTCACGTTCACCAGCTTGATGTCGTCCATCGTCAGGCCGTGGCGCGTGAGCATGGCCGAGAGCATCGCGTCCTCGAAGCCGCCCACGGAGAAGCCGACCTTGCGCCCCTTGAGATCCGCGATAGACCGGATGGGCCCGTCGGCCAGCACCACCAGCGCGTTGAGCGGGGTCGCCACCAGCGTGCCGATGCGCCTCAGCGGCAGGCCCTGGTCGACCTGCAGGTGCAGCTGCGGCTGATAGGAGATGGCGATTTCCGCCTGCTTCGCGGCCACCAGCTTGGGCGGGTCGTTGGGATCCGCGGGGGCGATGAACTCGACCTCGAGGCCGCGCTTCTCGAACTCGCCCAGCGCCTGCGCCACGTAGAGCGGGCCGTGATCGGGATTGACGAACCAGTCCAGCAGCACGGTCATTTTCTGGGCGCTGGCCGCCCCGGTCGAGAGTGCCAGGGCGGCGCAGGCGGCGAGGATCAGGCGTTTCATCGTTTCGGTTCTCCTTGATCGGAAGCGAAGCTGTCGGGCTGCCAGGGCAGGGCGAGGCGCAGCAGGCGGTCGACCGCGAGCCAGAGCAGCACGGCGAAGAGCGCGAGCACGAACAACGCGGCAAACATCAGGTCGATCTGCATCCGCGCATTGGCGTGCAGCATCAGGTAACCGAGGCCGGCGCTGGAGCCGACCCATTCGCCGACCACCGCGCCGATGGGCGCAACGCCGGCCGCCACCCTGAGGCCGGAGCCGAGCGCCGGCAGCGCGGCCGGGATGCGGATGCGCCAGATCAGCGCCAGCCGGCCTGCGTCCATGGTCCGCGCCAGTTCGATCCAGCCGGGATCCGTACGGCGCAGGCCGTCCAGGAATGCGGTGGTGACGGGAAAGAAGATGATCAGCGTGGCCATGGCGACCTTCGACCAGATGCCGTAGCCGAGCCAGAGCACCAGCAGCGGCGCCAGGGCGAAGACCGGCAACGCCTGGGAGGCGATCAGCACCGGCAGACCGAAGCGGCGCGCCAGCGGCAGGCTGTGCACCAGCAATGCCGAGGCGCAGCCGATCGCCGTGCCCAGCAAGAGGCCGAGTACGATCTCCAGCGCCGTCGTGCCGAGATGCTCCAGGATCAGGGCGTGGCGGGCGAGCAGGGTCTCCATCACGCGCAGCGGTCCCGGCAACAGGAAGGGCTCGATGCCCGACAGATCGACATAGAGCGCCCAGGCCGCGACCAGCACGGCAAGGGTCAGCAGGGCGCTGGCCAGAGGCTTCATGCCGCCCGCTCCACGCCCAGCGCCTCGACGATTTGCCGCCACAGCGTCTGCGCCTCGACGCTGTCGGGCGCGCGGGGTTTGCCGCTTTCGGGGCGGATATCCAGAACAGGCCGCGCGGGCGCGCCGGCGAGGACGATGATCCGGTCCGCCAGGCGGATGGCCTCGAACGGCTCGTGAGTCACCATCACGACGGTGCGGCCGGCGAGAAGCCGCAGTCCCAGGTCCTGCAGCCGCAGCCGGGTCAGGGCGTCGACGGCCGAATAGGGTTCGTCCACCAGGACGACCGGCCGGTCCTCCATCAGGGTGCGGGCCAGCGCCGCCCGCTGGCGCATGCCGCCCGAGAGCTGCGCCGGCCGCTTCGCCGCCGCGTCGGCCAGGCCGACGGTCGCCAGCATCTCGCCGATGCGCTCGGGGTCGGGTTGTGTGCCGCGCAGCCGGTGGCCCAGGGCGACATTCCCGGCCACCGTGAGCCAGGGCAGCAGCAGGTCCGACTGGGCCATGAAGGCGATCCGTCCGGCCAGCGGCTGGCCGTCATGGGCCAGGATCGCGCCCGGGCCGTCGAGCAGGCCGGCGATGCGGCGCAGCAGGGTCGACTTGCCGACGCCGCTCATACCCAGCAGCACGGTCGTCTCGGCGCCCGCCAGGTCGAGATCCAGCCTGTCGAGTATGGGGCGGCCGCCATAGGCGACGCCTACATCGCGTATCGCCAGCCCGGGCGCGGCGCCCCGGGGCGTGTGGCCAGAGGCCATCGGAACCTTTCCTTCCCTACGCCGGCATGGACGGCATGGCCGTCTGTCCGGATCAGGTTCAAGGGGTCGTTCCGTCGCGTTCTCGGAACCTCTCAGCCGCGCCCTTGCGGCTCCCCCGGATTGCGCCATCATAGGAAAGATGCGATCGAAGTCGAGCCGGTTTCAGTTTCGTCACGGGGCAGCATGAGGGCGCGCACCTACTTCATCGGCAGCGAGATCTACCGCGCCTCGCGCTACGGCCGGCGCCACCCGCTCGCCATCCCGCGCGTCTCCACGGTGATGGACCTGGCGCGGGCGCTGCACTGGCTGCCCGAGGACGCTTATCTCGACAGCCCGACCGCCACGGTCGATGAACTCTGCCGCTTTCACGATCCGGCCTATGTCGCCGCGGTGCAGCGCGCCGAGCGCGAACAGCGCGCTGACGCGGAGCTGCGCGAGCGCTACAATATCGGCCGGCTGGAGAACCCGGTCTTCGGCGAGGTCTTCCGCCGGCCGGCCACCGCCGCCGGGGCGAGCCTGCTGGCCGCGGAGCTGATCGCGGGCGACCGCGCCGACCGGATATACACCCCGGCCGGCGGCACCCATCACGGGCGTCCCGACCGGGCGTCGGGCTTCTGCTTCTTCAACGATCCGGTGCTGTGCATCCTCAGGCTGAAGGACCGGGGCGTGAAGCGCATCGCCTATGTTGATCTCGACGCCCATCACTGCGACGGAGTCGAGGATGCGCTGCACGCCGATCCGTCGGTGCTGACGGTCTCCCTGCACGAGCACGGGCGCTGGCCGCATGACGCCGCGACCGAGCAGCGCCACGACGCGACCACGGTCAATCTTGCTTTGCCCAGGGGCGCCGGCGACGCCGCGTTCCGCGCCGCTTTCGAAACCGGCGCCCTGCCCCGCGTGCGGGCGTTCGATCCGCAGGTGGTGATCGTCCAGGCAGGCGCCGACGCCCTGGCCGACGATCCGCTGAGCCGCCTGGAGCTCTCCAACCGGGCCTTGTGGCGTGCGGTCCGGCAACTGGACCGTGCCGCGGAAAAGATGATCGTGCTGGGCGGCGGGGGTTACAATCCCTGGTCCGTGGCCCGCTGCTGGACGGGCATCTGGGGCGTGATCGCCGGCTATGCCCGGCCGAGCCGCCTGCCCGAAGGTGCAGAAGCCGTGCTTCGCGGACTGAGCTGGCGGCGCGCCGCCGGGCGCAATCCGCCGGAGCACTGGTTCACGACGCTGGCCGATCCGCTGCCCGCCGACGGCCCCCGACCGAAGGAGACCGCCCTTGCGTAGATTTCTGGCCGTGCTGTTCGTCGTGTTCGCCTTCGGGGCGGCGGCCGACGAGTACCGATCGCCGCTCATCGTGCAGACCGTCAGCGGCGACCGGCACCTGATGGTGGAGGTTGCCGACAGCGCCCGCGAACGCAGCCGCGGGCTGATGTTCCGTCCGATGCTGGAAGACGCGCATGGCATGCTGTTCGACTTCGGCAAGCCGCAGCGTGTCAGCTTCTGGATGAAGAACACGCTGATCCCCCTGGACCTGATCTTCATCGACGAAAGCGGGGAGATCACCCATATCCATCCTCAGGCGCGGCCGCACGACGAAACCGCGATCCCGTCGAAGGGCGAGATCCTGGCTGTGCTGGAGATCAATGGCGGCCTCGCCCGTCAGCTCGAGATCCAGGTCGGAGACACGGTGCGTCACGAGGTCTTCGGCAATCTCGACTGACCGTGGCGCTTGCGCCGTCCCGGGGGCTCGGCTATCTGGAAGCTGTCTGTGTCCGGGGCGTAGCGCAGTCTGGTAGCGCACCGGTTTTGGGTACCGGAGGTCGTTGGTTCGAATCCAATCGCCCCGACCAGGCGGGCATTCGAAGGGCATGACGATGAGCGCACGCATTTTCAAACCGACCAAGACCGCGATGCAGTCCGGCCGGGCCAACACGAAGAACTGGCGGCTGGAGTTCCGGGCCGACACCGCCCGCCATCCCGACCCGCTGATGGGCTGGACGTCGCTCGCCGATACCCAGAGCCAGGTGCGCCTGGACTTCGAGACCAGGGAAGAGGCGGTCGCCTACGCCGAAAAGCACGGCATCGACGCCCAGGTCTTCGAGCCGCGCGAGCGCAAGATGAAGCTCCGCGCCTACGCCGACAACTTCGCCTACAAGCGAGTTCTCTAGATCGTTCCGATGTTTGATTGAACCGCCACTCACTCAGCGTGTCACCCCCGCCTCTGTGCGGGGGTCCGGAGCGGCTTCGCCGCAAGTCGTGATCTCGGGCCGGATGCCCGCACAAGGCGGGCATGACGCTGTTCGGAGGCGGGCATGACACCGAAGCTTCACTGGCGATTCAATCTTACCGAGGACTGCTCCAGGAAGCGGAACGGGCGCGCGGGGGTTGGCATGGCCGGCCCGCGCGCCTGCTGAACCGGGCAAGGACGCCGTTGCGATGCCGGCCCTCAGGCCGCCGTCAGCAACGCCTCGGAGAGCCGTTCCGCCAGCGCCAGCAGCATGGCGTCGCCGTCGCGCGGGCCGATGAGCGAGAGCCCGACCGGCGCGCCGCCCGACAGCCCCGCCGGGATCGTCACCTGCGGCAGCCCGGCATGGCCGGCGAGCGCGGTCAGGGCGATGATGCGGTAGCGGAAGTCGTCCAGCAGCGCCGGGTCCCAGCCGCGCACCGGCGCCGGGCCCGGCGCAGTCGGCGCCAGCAGCACCCCGTCGCGGCCCAGCAGGTCCGTCATGGTCCGCCGCACACGGTCGCGCACCGGCCGGACCCCGGCGACCTCCGCTTCGGTGATGCTCTCCGCCATCCGGAAGCGGTCGCGTACGCCGGGGCCGAATTCGGGCTGCGTGGCCGTGACCCAGTCGCCGTGGACGCGCCAGATCTCCGCCGCCTGCAGGATGCGGAAGGCCTCCTTCCAGCTTTCCGGGTCGAAGCCCGTGTCGGCCTTGGCCGGGACCACGCCGGTGCCGCCCAGCATGCCGGCCGCGGCCTCCAGCGCCGCCGCGGTCTCGTCGTCGCACAGCCGGAACAGCGCCGGGTCGATCAGCCAGCGTGGCTGCGGCGCATCGGGGGTCTTCTGGTCCAGCAGCACCCGGCCGACCCGCGCCAGCATCGCCGCGTCGCGCGCGAACCAGCCGCAGGTGTCGTAGCTCGGCGCCAGCGGCATGCAGCCGGCCAGGCTGATCCGCCCGTGGGTGGTGCGGATGCCGAACAGCCCGCAATAGGCCGCCGGCACGCGCACCGAGCCGCCGGTGTCGGAGCCGATGGCGAAATCCGCCAGCCCCGCCGCCGTCACCGAGGCCGAGCCCGACGACGAGCCGCCGGGAATCCGCGCCGGCGCGGCAGGGTTGGCGGGTGTGCCGTAGTGATGGTTCTCGCCGTTCAGGCTGTAGGCCAGCTCGTCGGTGTGGGTGACTCCGGCCAGCGCCGCGCCCGCGTCCAGCAGCGCCTGCAGCACCGGCGCGTCGGCCGCTGCCGGTTCGTGCGTCCGCGCCCAGTCGGGGTTGCCGCAGCCGGCGGTCCGGCCCCGGATGTCGTAGAGATCCTTCAGCCCGAAGCTCAGGCCGTTCAGCGGCCCCGCGCCCGTCGCCGGCCGTTCCAGCCGCTCGATGAAGCCCTCGACCGGCCCGGCGTTCACTCGGCCGCCACCGTGGCACCCGGGAGTTTCAGCAGGCAGTCGTCGTCGGCCGTCTCGATCGCCGTAAAGTCGCGGTGCGCGATCCATTCCGGCCGCTTGAATTCGCGGATGTGATTGTCGACGTGGCAGAGCGAGAGATAGACGATCGTCCGCCCCCACGGCCCGATGTTCGGGCTGCTGGCGTGGACGATGTTGGAATGGAACATCAGCACCGAGCCCGCCTTCCCCTTGGCGGAGAAGATACCGCGTTCCCTGGCCAGCCGGGTGATGGTCGCCTTGTCCAGGGTCCACAGCGGGTAGGACGTCGTCTTCAGGTCATGGCCGGCCTCCAGCACGCCTTCCCTGTGGCTGCCCGGAATGATCCAGAGCGGGCCGTTGAACTCGGTCACGTCGTCCAGGAACAGCGCGATGTTCATGGCGCGCGGCTCGGGCATGCCGTCGTCGCGCGCCCAGGTGCCATAGTCCTGGTGCCACTGCCAGACGTCGCCGTCGAAGGCCGCCTTGGCGTTGATCTTGTACTGGTGGATGTAGACGTCGCCGCCGAGCAGCTGGCGGACCGGCTCGACCAGCCGCGGATGGCGGCCGATCAGGTCGAAGGGCTCGGAATAGCGGTGCGCGGCGAAGGCGGTGCGCACGGCGCCGGTGCTCTCGCGCCAGACCTCCTCGCGCTCCAGCCCGTAGATGCGCGGCAGGTCGGCGGTGACGGCGTCCATCTCGTCCTGGCCGAAGACGTCCGGCAGCATCACATAGCCCAGCTCGTCGAATTGCCTCAGCTGTTCGTCGGTGAGTTTCATCGCGCGCCTCCCCGGTGACGGATGTTGCCCCGACTATAGCAGGCTGCGGGAGGTGGGGGGAGGGCGTACCGGTTGGCGCGCGAGGGACCCTCGGGTGGTTGCCCGAGGGCAGTTCGCATGGTCGGCTCGCGCCTTTCTGAGTGCCACCCTCCTTGACGCGCCCCGGGGCTCGACCCCGGGGCCCAGTCCGACAGCGCCTCCGTTGTGGGTCCCGGGATCAAGTCCCGGGACGGGCCGGGAACCCGGGGCTGGACCTCGGCGCGCCTGCGCCCGGGCGCGTCGATTTCCCCCGCGCGGGGGCGGCCGTGAATCGCTATAGTCCGGCCCGGAGCGCCCTTAGCTCAGCTGGATAGAGCACGAGCCTTCTAAGCTTGGGGTCGCAGGTTCGAGTCCTGCAGGGCGCACCATTTACCCCACCAGAACAGAAGAGGCGTTCCAGCTGGTTCTAACTGTTCTTGTGGGTTGCACACGCAACCTTGCCTTCCGGCGAGGATGGGGGTAGCAAGCGCAAGGAGGCTCCGAACGAGGGACCCCGCATAGCGGGGAGACGTTCGGATTCCTTGCGCACGCGAGGGGCGAAGCCCCTTAATACATTTTGGCGAAAAAAGTACTGAGGTCGCTCACTTAATTATCTGAAAATTCGCGATCTATCATTTCCAGTTCGATAGCCAACATCTCGCAAATATGATCGAAATGTTTTGCAAAACTACTAAAAGACGATATTGCCTCTTTAGCGATGCGTTCACTTTCTCGACCGCTTGCATGCCCCTTTATTTTTGTACGGATTGATTGAATTGTTCTTAGTCCGGTAAGCTGAACAATTTCACTTGAATCAAGACGGCTATTTAAATACTTCTCTAGCAATACAATACTCATTTCCTTGTTGTCATAATCAATAGACAAATCATCTAGTTTTTTCCGAATAAATTTAATGATGAATCCTTCAGTCACAAGCTTTGATAAGTCCATCATTGCATCTCCCCACTCGTCCTTACTCGATGTGAGGGGAGGGTTTGCTCTATCTAAAAGAGTCTTGTCACGAAGTCTCCACCATTCTGTACGTCTATCTTTCCAGCGCCGCAGTATAGACAGCACAGCTTCCCTTGGAGGGGTGTAGGTAACGAATTGGCCTTTAAAATCATTTGTGAATGCACGCTCTGATATGCTTTCTTTTGGAGCCTCATTGTAAACGAGCCAATGGAGCTGTTCTGAATATGGCAGCTTCTGAAGATCACAAATATATGCGTGTACCTGTCCTGCTTTATTTACGTCATATCCCCTAAGATGCCACGATGATCGACAGCGTATATCGCGCTCACCCAACGTATATTTTTCCCGATCCGTTTTATACTTTGAAAGTACTTCTGGTCGAAAGAAGGCTGGTGATAGTTCAAATGGGAGATTATTTTCCTTTGCCACAAAATAATTTGTTGTAGCCATTGGGTTTGTAGAAATTCTAGTAACTCGGCCATTGCGCCAGTCTTCCGCGATAAACTCAACATAATTCTCATTGCTCTCTCGCACGCCACTATTTTTAAATTCTAGCATAATTTCTTCAGCGGCACGCCGAATCTTGATGATTTGAACACCTCTCGTATACGTACTATTACCCGAGATTTTTTGACGGTACAGAAAATCATTTGACTCGCGAATAATTTGCTCCGGGCCGTCGGGCCAGCCTGAGAACGACTTTCTATTTAGTAGAGTAAAATCAAACATTCTCACTAGGCTGCAGTCTGCTATTGCTAGATACATTTCTAATGTCTTCCATTCAAAAGAAACAAGTGAGACATCATTATCGTCTCGTACAGAGATCGATACGACGTGTTGAATGTCACCGTTTTCATCAAACCTGCAATAAGCTTTGTATTCTGGGCGCCAGTGAATTCCCGCTAGATGGGAATATTCTTGGCTGACTTCAAAATAGTCGCGGTCACTGCCGGTCCAACCTTCAAATGTACGTCCAAAAATAAGGTCCCTGCCTTCATTAAGCGCTTTTGAACCACGAGTAGTCTCCTCGCGTTCAATCCAAACGTCCTCGCGACCACCGCCATAAACATAGCTAGCGATACTAGTGTATGGATTACAGCTCCAACTAAGGAGGTCTTCCAGGGGGTCCGAGACCAACTGTTTATTGGGAACAACAATAGAATATACGAATGAATAAGGACCAGATCCGTAGATCACAATTTCGTCTGAAGTTGCGTTATTCTGAAGAAATTGTAGGTGCTGACCAGCTTGAACCCACGTACTTAGAGTTCCTGGCTCCGACGGGAGATCATCAAGCTGCTCTATTTGCTTAATTAGTTTGGTGTGAGTGTAGCTTGGCATAAATTTGGTTCTCTAGGTTTGACAGATGCGGATTCTACCATTTTTGAAGGAACCTGTCGTGGTTTGTTCACGGTATTGATGATTTGTGGAGAAACGCTGGCGGCATTCAATCGGCGGAGGGTTGGCCAGGGTTCCAAGGGACAGGAACGCCCTTTGGCTTCTCGGGAGAGCCATGGAGGTCTTCGTGGGAGCTTAGAGGTTCCCCCAAAGTGGTGGTGCACCGACCTGAGTATGCGCGTGATGAAACGGCAAGACGATTCTCTGGCGCTGGATTGGCTCGATGCCCGGGAAGCGCTACAGGCAGGGGGGATGCAACGGGGGGCGGCACCCACCCCTTGCCAAGATGGTGTTGTAGTACAATACACATCTTGCGGAATGCGTAATTCGCAGGAAGCTTTGCTAATAGCTTGGCAGCAACATCACCGTCATTTACCGCTTAAGGGTCGGATAAACTGGTTTCGTCGGGTAAGGCGCGGAGCATGACGCTGCAGCCGTCCAGCACCTGAATCAGGAGGTTCGAACTTATCTCCTCCGAGGCGCACCAAACCTCCACCCCTCAAACCCCCAGTTCCGCCCGTCTTTCCGCCAGCGTCTCGCGGATCAGGCCCTTGAGCCAGAGCAGCCCTGAATCCGCCTCGTTGCGGCGGCGTCAGGTCATCTGGAAGTTCCGGGCGTTGACCGGCGCGGGCGGCGGCAGGACCTGCAACCGGTCGCGGAGCGGCGAGGCCTCCACGTGCAGGCGGTTGGCGTAGCCGACCGGGCCGCCAAGGTCGGGCCTTTGAATTTGCGTGCGCTCCACGCACACTCCGGGGCAGGGAGGGCTGTTCCATGACCGAGAAACCCATCGCCGTGATCGTCGGCGCGACGACCAAGTGGCGCCGCGACGGCCACATGACGAAGCTGATCCACGGCCACGAGGTCGACGATTCCGCCCTGCCCGAATTCGCGCGCTATGGCGTCGGCGGGGCGGTGGCCCAGAAGTTCGCCACCGAGGGCTGCCACGTGATCCTCACCACGCGGACCGCCGCCAACGCCGACGACCTGGCGGAGACCATCCGCGGCCAGGGCGGCGCGGTCTCGGTCGTGGAGATGGATCTTTCCCGGGACGAGAGCATCGCCAGCGCCTTCGCGCGCATCCGCGCCGAATGGGGCGACCCGGAGATCCTGATCTACAACGCCGGCTATCCGGACGGGCGGGAACTGCCGAAGGAGATGGAGCTGCTGGAGAACATGCCGACAGCCATCTTCGACACCGCCATGGCCGTCTCCTGCCGCGGCCCGTTCCTGGTGGCGAAGGAGGTGCTGCCGGCCATGCGGGCGCGGGGACGGGGCAGCTTCCTGTTCTCCAACAACGCCGCCTCGCTGCGCGGGCGCAAGCGCCACACCGGCGAGAGCCTCTACTATCCGCGCGTGATGATGCGCACGCTCTCCCAGGTGCTGACCGAGGAATATTCCGAGCACGGCGTGCACGTCGCCAATGTGGTGATCGACGGGCTGATCGATTCGCCCGGCACCCGCGCCCTGCCCAAGGCGCGCGACAATCCCGACATCGTCATAAATCCCGAGAAGATCGCCGAGGCCTTCTGGTACCTGCATGGCCAGGACCGGTCCTGCTGGAGCCACGAGATCCAGCTCACGCCCTTCCCGCAGAAGCCGAGCTGCTGAATGGAGATCGTCGACGCGCAGATCCACATCTGGGGCAGCGGCCTGCCGGTCAACGACGCGCACTGGCAGGTGACCCGCTTCGACGCGGAACAGGCCATCGTGCTGATGGACGAGGCGGGCGTCGACGCCGCCGTCATCCACCCGCCGGGCTGGGATCCCGGCTCATACGACATGGCGGCGCGGGCCATCGCGGACCATCCGGGCCGCTTCGCCATGATGAAGACGCTGAAGCTGGACGATCCGGCGACGCCGGCGAAGATCGCCGCCGTGCGCGACGCGCCCGGCGTGCTCGGGCTGCGCTACGTCTTCATGGGGGACGACGCGGTCGCGGCGCTGCGGGAGGACCGCCATGGCTGGCTCTGGCGGGCGGCGGAAGAGGCCGGCGTGCCCGTCGCGGTGCTGGCGACCGATACGCTGGCCGAGTTCGGCGAGGTGGCGGCGCGGCACCCCGGTCTGAGGCTCACCATCGACCATCTGGGCGGGCGCGGGGGCTTCACGAAGCTGAAGGACCACGCGGCGATGGAACACATGCCGCAACTGCTGGAACTCGCGCGCCATCCCAATGTCGCGGTCAAGGCCACGGGCGCGCCGGGCTATTCGGGCGAGGCCTATCCCTTCCCGATCATGCAGGACTATCTGCGCCGGATCTTCGAGGCCTTCGGGCCGGAGCGCATGTTCTGGGGTACGGACATCTCCAAGATGCCGTGCTCCTGGCGGGAATGCGTGACGCTGTTCACCGAGGAGATGGACTGGCTGAAGGGCGCTGACCTGGAACTGGTCATGGGCGCGGCGTTCCGGCGCTGGTGGGGCTGGCCCGGCGAAGGCTGAACGTCTGCCTCAGGCGGCGAGCTGTCCCCTGGTGCGGACCTTCAGGAACAGCCAGGTCGCCTGGAAGGCGAGGTCGCCCAGCCGTCCGTGCGGCGGCAGGCCGGCGGCCTTCAGGATCAGCTTGACCGCCTTGCCCAGGTGATCGCGCCGGTAGCAGCCCAGCGCCGTGCGCGCGTAGGCCCGGCCCGCCTCGGAGCGGTCGTACTCCTCCTCGGGCGGCATGTTGGCGCAGTAATAGGCGAAGGAGAGTTCGTCGTCCTCCGCCTCCAGGAAGCGCGTGGCCGCGATCCAGGCCCGGCGCGGACGGCCCAGGTGCTCGCGCTCCTGGTAGCGCTGGAAATAGTCCTGGAACATCCGGTAGTGGCGGATCTCGTCCTTCGAGATACGGTCGCAGATGTCCTTCAGCACGGGCTCGTCGGTGGCGTCGCGCAGCGCGGCGTAGAACGAGCTCGTGCCCGCCTCCACGACGCAGCGGGCGACCATCTCGCCGGCCCGGGAGCCGCGCACCGACGCCTCGGCGTCGAGGGGAATGCGATAGCCGTCGGTGAAGCGGCGGAAGGCGGTCTCGAAGTCGAAGTCCGGATCCGCCATCTCCGCCCAGCGTCCCAGCACGATGCCGTGCTGGTGCTCCTCGTGGCCCCACTGCTCGGCGGCGGCGCGGAATTCCGGATCGTCGGAGATGACCCGCTTCAGATAGGCGACGTAGTCGGCTGAATTGCGTTCGACCAGGCTGGCGGCGCGGATCACCGCCAGTATGTCGGAATCCACCCGGGAAGGGTCGAACTGTTCCCAGGCGATGTCGTCGGGCGACCAGTGGCCGTTCTTGTTCGTCATTCTTGGCCCCTATTGCTTTCACAACTTCACGCGCGCCGCCGGCCTGGTCGGCCGGTTCTGGCGGCGATCCGCGCGTGCGTATGGTTCCAAGGGCGATAACCCCACCTGCACATGCGATCCGGCCTGATATGGGTATTATGCCACGAAATCGAAGGCCTCGCGAGGGGCCGGGATGAGCCCGCACGGCGCGCTTGCGCGTCCCGCGGCCCTTTGCGATGGTCCCGGCAGGGCGGCTCGCAGGGCGGGCGGCCGCGTTGCATTCCAGGAGAACCGAACCGATGGACGAGCTTCCCGACGAGCAGGTGCAGGGCCAGTTGTCCCAGGCCGCCGAGATCGTGACGCGGCACCTGGACGCGGCGCTGGAGGAATGCACCGAGGCCGGGCTCGGCCGGGAGGTCTTCTCGGCGGCGGTGATGGCCACGCTCATGCAGGCCATGCAGACCAGTCTCGGCACCGCGGCTTCCGACGCGCTCCGGGACATGCTCCAGATGATGGCCGCCGGCGGGGACCGTCAGAACTGAAACCGGAAACGCCGCCGGGCGCATGGTTCCGCGGCCTGGGCGGATATGCCGCCGGGCCGTCCGTGACGGTTCGTTGACAGCCCAAAACCGCCCAACTATTGTGCGCCGCACCATCCCGGGGGGTTGCGCCTTCGCCGCGGATGGTTTTTTTAGCTCCGGGCGGGACGACAAGACACCCAAGAATGTCTCGCGCCGTAATTACCGTGGGATGCACCCTGGAGATGTCGGGAGATGAAGGTACTCGTCGCTGTCAAGCGCGTCGTTGACTACAACGTCAAGGTGCGCGTGAAGGCCGATCAGAGCGGGGTAGAACTCGCCAACGTCAAGATGTCCATGAACCCCTTCGACGAAATCGCCGTCGAGGAAGCGGTCCGTCTGAAGGAGGCCGGCACGGCGGAGGAGGTCGTCGCGGTCTCCATCGGCGTGCAACAGGCCCAGGAGACGATCCGCACCGCCCTCGCCATGGGCGCGGACCGTGGCATCCTGGTGAAATCGGACGACGAGGTGCAGCCGCTCGCGGTGGCCAAGATCCTGAAGGCGCTGGTGGACGAGGAGAAGCCCGACCTGGTGATTCTCGGCAAGCAGGCGATCGATGACGACAGCAACCAGACCGGTCAGATGCTGGCCGCGCTGCTGGGCTGGGCGCAGGGCACCTTCGCCTCCGAGGTCAAGATCGAGGGCGGCGAGGCCGAGGTCACCCGCGAGGTCGACGGCGGCCTGCAGACGATCAAGCTGAAGATGCCGATGATCGTGACCACCGACCTGCGGCTCAACGAGCCCCGCTACGCCAGCCTGCCGAACATCATGAAGGCGAAGAAGAAGCCGATCGACACGAAGACGCCTGAAGATCTGGGTATCGACATCGCGCCGCGGCTGAAGACGCTGAAGGTCAACGAGCCGGCGAAGCGCCAGGGCGGCGTCAAGGTCGAGAGCATCGACGAGCTGGTCGACAAGCTGAAGAACGAAGCGGGGGTGATCTGATGGCTGTTCTCGTTATCGCCGAACACGACAACAACGAACTCAATCCGGCCACCCTGGCCACCGTCACCGCCGCGAAGGCGATGGACAGCGACGTCACCGTGCTGGTCATGGGCCACAATGCGGGCGGCGTCGCCGAGGCCGCGGCCAAGGTCGCGGGCGTCGGCAAGGTGCTGCACGCCGACGACGCCGGGCTGGAGCATTCGCTGGCCGAGAACCGGGCGGCGCTGATCGTCAGCTTGGCCGGCGACTACGGCCACATCGTCGCGCCGTCCACCACCTCCGGCAAGAACATCCTGCCGCGGGTCGCCGCGCTGCTGGACGTCCAGCAGATCTCCGACATCGTCGAGGTCGAAAGCGCCGATACCTTCGTGCGGCCGATCTACGCCGGCAACGCCATGGCGACCGTGCAGTCCTCCGACGGGATCAAGGTCATCACCGTGCGCACCACCACCTTCGCCAAGGCTGAGGCCGAGGGCGGATCGGCCAGCGTCGAGCAGATCGCGGCGGCCGACGATCCGGGCCTGTCGTCCTTCGTCGGCGAGCGCCTCTCCGAATCCGATCGCCCGGATCTCGCCACGGCCAAGATCGTCGTCTCGGGCGGCCGCGGCATGCAGAACGGCGAGAACTTCGAGATGCTCTACAAGGTGGCCGACAAGCTGGGCGCCGCCGTGGGCGCCAGCCGCGCCGCGGTCGACGCCGGCTTCGTGCCGAACGACATGCAGGTCGGTCAGACCGGCAAGGTCGTCGCGCCGGAACTCTACATCGCCGTCGGCATCTCCGGCGCGATCCAGCATCTGGCGGGCATGAAGGACTCCAAGGTCATCGTCGCCATCAACAAGGACGAGGAAGCGCCGATCTTCCAGGTTGCCGACTACGGCCTCGTGGCGGACCTCTTCCAGGCGGTGCCGGAGCTCGAATCGAAGCTTTGACCGGTCGCCGCATCCCGTCCGCAAGTGGGAAAGTCTGAAGAATGAGCGATACCGCCTCAATCCGTTCGATCGGCATCATCGGCGCCGGTCAGATGGGCAACGGCATCGCGCACGTTTGCGCGCTCGCCGGCTACGACGTCATACTCAACGACATCGACCAGGGGCGGCTGGATGCGGCGCTGGAAACCATCGAGGGCAATCTGGCCCGCCAGGCCGCGCGCAACAAGATCTCCGACGTCGACCGGGCTGACACCCTGGCCCGGATCCGGCCAACGCTGGAGCTCGCCGAGGTCGGCAAGGCCGATCTGGTGATCGAGGCGGCGACCGAGGACGAGGCGCTCAAGAAGAGCATCTTCCAGAAGCTGACCGAGCATCTGGGGCCGGAGACGCTGATCGCCTCCAACACCTCCTCGATCTCGATCACGCGGCTGGCCTCGATCACCGACCGGCCCGAGCGGTTCATGGGCATGCACTTCATGAACCCGGTGCCGATGATGAAGCTGGTGGAGCTGATCCGCGGCATCGCCACCGAGGACACGACCTTCAATGCGGTTCGCGAGGTCGTGAAAAACCTCGGCAAGACCTCGACGGCGGCGGAGGACTTTCCGGCCTTCATCGTCAACCGCATCCTGCTGCCGATGATCAACGAGGCGGTCTACACCCTCTACGAAGGCGTGGGCTCGGTCGACGCCATCGACACGGCGATGAAGCTGGGGGCGAACCATCCGATGGGGCCGCTGGAACTGGCGGATTTCATCGGCCTGGATACCTGCCTGTCGGTCATGCAGGTGCTCTATGACGGTCTGGCGGACACCAAGTACCGCCCGTGCCCGCTGCTGGTGAAGTATGTCGAGGCCGGCTGGCTGGGCCGCAAGGCCAACCGCGGCTTCTACGACTACCGCGGCGACGTGCCCGTCCCGACGCGCTGACCCCACATGTCCAGGTGGCTGGCCCAGAGCCGGTAGCCTTCCCGTCGCAGACGGCCGGCCAGCGCGCGCCGCGTCGCGGCGTCCAGGTGGGCGTGCTCGAACTGTAGCAGCGCCGGTCTGAGGCCGGCTTCCAGGGCCATGGCCATGATCTCGGCGTCGAAACCTTCGGTGTCGACCAGCAGCACGTCCGCGTCTCTCATGCCGGCGGTCTCCATCGCCTGCCGGATCGTCGTGACCGGGACCGGCGTTTCCGTGATCAGCTGATCCAGTTCGGCGTCGGAAATCGCCGGGTCGGCATTCCGGAATGCGTTTTCCAGATGCGGACGCGAGAACGACGCCAGACCGTCGGAGATCCGCCTGCCCAGCCTTTCGCTCGCCGCCGCCATGTCCATGGAATAGATCGCCCGTTCGCCTGGCTCCCGGTCGATGGCGGCGTTCAGGCAGGTGACGTGGGGCGCTTTGGCATAGCGCGCGGCGAGCCGTTTGAAAGCCGATTGCTGCGGCTCGATCAGCAGCGCCCTGGAAACGCGTTCCGGCCGGTGCAGGATCATCTCGCCCAGCGGGTCGTTGGACGATCCGTCATTGGCGCCGACCTGGACGATGGCGACCGGCCGGGTTGCCGCCAGTCCGGCCACCAGGTCCGGGAAGCTGCGGTGACGGCGCAGCAACTGGCGCAGGTAGACGCCGGGGTTGCGCTTCAGCGCCTTGGTCGAGAAGCGGATGCCCAGGCGGCGTTTCAGGCGGCGGATCATCGGCCCGGCCGATCCTCCGGATCGTCCCAGTAGTCGGCGATCCAGGGCGCGGGCCGCGTGCGGCGATGCAGGCGCTTCGCATCATAGCCGCTCAGGGCCTCGTCGGGATCCGGCCGGCCGTGGAAGACGAGAATCTTCGTGTCCGCCGGCATCTTCGGCGCCTGCACCAGATTGAGCGGGAAGGGCGGGATCGCGTGGCGCTTGAAGCTGCGGACCCATGCCTCGGGCCACCAGTGCTTCTCGCCCAGCCCGTAGGTCAGATAGGTCTGCGGCGGCTTGAAGTTGGCCATCGCCCATTCGGCCTCGGCGTAGAACTTGTCGACGATGAACTGCGTCGTGCCCGCCCGCCAGCGGAACACGGATGAATTGCCGACGTCCGGGCGCTTCTTGAAGACGTGATGACCGAGCACCCAGTTGTGGATGATGCAGCGCTTGCCCGGCATGTAGTCGAAGAAGCAGTCGATATTGTCGACGATCAGCAGGTCCAGATCGAGGAACATGCAGTCGCCCTGCATGTCCGCCAGCCCGTCCATGAACAGCCCCAGCTTCAGCCAGGTCGTGCGCTGGTGGCTTGCGGGCAGCTCGATCGGCGGCAGCGGATGGGCCTCGACCTCGGGCCTGAGCCCCGCCCCGTCGTCGGTGAAGCACAGGAAGCGGAAAGGCCGCGTCAGGTTACGCTGGACCGCGCCGTAGAGCCGGTTGACGAAGTCGGGACCGTAGCGGTCGCCCCATTTCAGGGTGCAGATATTGACCGGCGGGGCGTCCGGATCGGAGGACATGAAGGCACTATCCGTCTCGGGTGAAACTGTCGCCTGCGGCATAGCCCAACGGGGCCTCGCCGGTCACCCCAAAAGTGCCTCGGCGCGCGCCAGATCCTCGGGCCGGTTGACGTTGAAGAACGGGTCCGACGGTGTCGCCGGCCACTCGACCATGGCGACGCGGTGTTCGGCGGTGAAGCGGTCGATCTTGCGGATGTCCCGCGCCGTCAGCGCCTCTCGGAGGGGTTCACGCAGGTCCATCCGCCAGAGCGCCGCCACCGGGTGATGGCGGCCGCCGCTGGCGCAGACGGCGACCGCCGCCCCTTCGTCGGTCAATGCCGCGCCCAGGCGCGCGGCCATGTCGTCGGGCAGGAACGGCGCGTCGGTCGGCGCCGAGAGCAGGAGGCTGGCCTCGGGATGCGCCCCGGCGGCCCAGTCCATGCCGGCCAGGATGCCGGCCAGCGGCCCCGCGAAACCGGGCACCGTGTCGGCGACCAGTGGCAGTCCGAAGCGCTCATAGGCGGCCATTTCCGCATTCACGTTGAGCGCCAGCGCCGCGACCTGTGGCGTCAGCCGGGCGATGGCGTGCGCGACCAGCGGGCGTCCGCCCAGCCCCAGCAACGCCTTCTGGCCGCCGCCCATGCGCCGCGCCAGCCCGCCGGCCAGGATGACGCCGACGGGCTTCACCGGGCGCCCTTGCGGTTCAGCTTATCGGGTTCGTCGGCCACCGCGTCCGGATCGCTGTCGAAGACGATCCGTTCCTCGCCGGCGAGGCAGACGAACCGCTTTCCCTTCGCCCGCCCGATGAGGGTCAGGCCAGCGCGCCGCGCCAGCTCGACGCCAGAGGCCGTGAAGCCGGAGCGCGAGATCAGGATCGGGATTTCCATCTGCACGGTCTTGATGACCATTTCCGAGGTCAGCCGTCCCGTTGTGTAGAACAGCTTGCCGATCGACCCGATATCGTTGAGGCGCATGTAACCGGCGATCTTGTCGACGGCGTTGTGGCGGCCGACGTCCTCCATGTAGATCAGCGGCCGGTCCCGTTCGCACAGCACGCAACCGTGGATCGCGCCTGCCTGCAGGTAGAGCGACGGCGTGGTGTTGATCGATTTCGTCAGGGCGTAGAGCCAGGAGGTGCGCAGTTCGGCATCGGCCGGCAGGCGCACCTTGTCGAACTTCTCCATGACGTCGCCGAAGGCGGTGCCCTGGGCGCAGCCGGAGGTCAATGTCCGCTTCTTCAGCTTGAACTCGAAATCGGTGCGGCGTGCGGTACGGACGAAGATGTGGCCCTTGTCGTCGTCGACCTCGAGACTGCGGATCTCGTCGTCGGGCTTCAGCATGTTCTGGTTCAGCAGGTAGCCGACGGCCAGACAGTCGGGATAGTCGCCGATCGTCATCATGGTGACGATTTCCTGGCCGTTGAGGAACAGCGTCAGCGCCCGCTCCACGGTCACGTCCTGCGCCACCGGCTGACCGGCATGGTCGACGCCGGCCATGCGCCGGGTCAGGCGGACGTCCCCGGGATCGGGACGGACGAGATATGCGGGCGTTTCCGGCATTGCCCGAATGTGGCGCGTTCGCGCCCGCTCGGCCAGCCTTGACCGCCACCGGGGGCGGTGATTTGCTCCGACGCCCGTTGCATGGAGGGGAGCGAATGGCCGGAGTTGTGATCGTCACCGGCGGCAGCCGCGGTATCGGCGCCGAGATCTGCCGGCTGGCCGGCAAGGCCGGCTATTCGGTCTGCGTCAACTACCAGAGCGACCGCGAGGCCGCGCAGAACGTGGCGGAGCTGGTCGAGGCCGCCGGCGGCAAGGCCATCATCTGCGGCGCCGATGTGGCGCAGGAGTCGGATGTGAAGTCCATGTTCCGCCTGGTCGACCAGGAACTCGGCACCATCACCGCGCTGGTCAACAATGCCGGCATCGTCGGCAAGGTCGGCAAGGTCGAGGAACTGGACGCCGAGCGCATCAACCGCATGCTGGCCGTCAACGTCACCGGCGCTTTCCTCTGCGTCCGCGAGGCCGTGCTGCGCATGTCGACCGCCCATGACGGCAAGGGCGGCGTGATCGTCAACATGTCCTCGGCTGCGGCCCGTCTCGGCTCGCCGGGCGAGTTCATCGACTACGCCGCCTCCAAGGGCGCGATGGATTCCATGACCATCGGCATGGCGAAGGAACTGGGCGATCAGGGGATTCGCGTGAACGCGATCCGGCCGGGCCTGATCGACACCGAAATTCATGCCAGCGCCGGCGCGGCGGACCGGGTGGAACGGTTCAAGGACAGCGTGCCGATGAAGCGCGCCGGCAGCGCCGAGGAGGTGGCGAAGGCCGCGCTCTGGCTGATGTCGGAGGATTCGTCCTATGTGAACGGCGCGCTGGTGGACGTGGCGGGGGGACGCTGATGATCATCGACCGGGCGGAACTGGCGCGGCAACTCGCCGACATCACCGAGGAGGCCGGACGGCTCATCCTCGATATCTACAATTCCGATTTCGAGACCCGCTCCAAGGACGACAGTTCGCCCGTCACCGACGCCGACGAGAAGGCGGAAGCGCTGATCCTGGAGCGGCTGGCGGCGCTGGGGACCGGCATCCCCGTGGTCGCCGAGGAAGCGGTCGCCGCCGGCGAGGTGCCGGATATCGCCGGGGGGCGCTTCTTCCTCGTCGATCCGCTGGACGGCACGAAGGAATTCATCAACCGCAATGGCGAATTCACGGTCAACATCGCCCTGATCGAGCAGACCGAGCCGGTGGCCGGCGCGGTGCACCTGCCGGCGCTGGGCCAGACCTACTGGGGCGCCTGGCCGGGCGCGGCCTGGCGGCGCGCGGTCGGGGGCGAGCCGGAGCCGATCACGGTGCGGCCCGCCGATCATGACGGTTTCGTCGTCGTCGCCAGCCGTTCCCACCGCGACCAGGCGACGGACGACTATCTGAAGGACGTGCCGGTGCTGGAACTGGTCTCCGCGGGTTCCTCGCTGAAGCTCTGCCGGGTGGCCGAGGGCCAGGCCGACATGTACCCCCGGCTCGGCCGCACCATGGAATGGGACATCGCCGCAGGCCACGCCGTGCTGATGGCAGCGGGCGGCAAGATCCAGGTTATCGCGGGCGGCGACGTGTCCGGCGAAGTCGGCCAGCCGCTCCGCTACGGCAAGCCCGGTTTCGAGAATCCGTATTTCGTGGCAAGGGGCGGGTGAGACGGCACAGGCGGGCTGGGGATGGTAGGGCCGGCCAGCCCGCCGTCCTCAAGGAGACACGCGACGACAACACCTGCCGGTCCCGTGACTTGATCGCGGGACCCAGTGGGGCGGCGATATCGTGCTGAGCCCCGGGATCGAGTCCCGGGGCGGGTAATCCGGAACCGGGCAATGACGCAGGGCCCAGGTGTAGCCGGCTACAGTTGAGCCAGCCCCTGATCCAGATCGGCGATGATGTCCTCGACGGTCTCGATGCCGACCGAGAGCCGCACCACGTCGGGACCGGCGCCGGCGGCCTCCTGCTGTTCCTCGGTGAGCTGGCGGTGCGTGGTCGACGCCGGGTGCAGGATCAGGCTCCGCGTGTCGCCGATGTTGGCGAGGTGGGAGAGGATGTTGACGCTCTCCACCAGCTTCACGCCGGCGTCGAAGCCGCCCTTGAGCCCGAAGGTGAACAGCGGCGGCGCGCCCTTCGGCAGGTATTTCTTCTGCAGCGCATTGTAGCGGCTGCCGGGCAGGCCGGCGAAGCTGACCCAGGACACCTTGTCGTGGGCGGCGAGATATTCGGCGACCCTGATGGCGTTCTGGCCGTGGCGCTCCATGCGCAGCGGCAGGGTCTCGATGCCCGTGAGCAGCAGGAAGGCGTTGAACGGACTGAGCGCGGGGCCGAGATCGCGCAGCGCCACTGCGCGGCCATAGGCGGTCAGCGCGAAGCGGCCGAAGGTCTCGTGGAAGTTCAGCCCGTGATAGGCCTCGCAGGGCGCGGCGATGGCGGGAAATTTTCCGCTGGCCGACCAGTCGAACTCGCCACTCTCCACGATCACGCCGCCCACCGAGTTACCGTGGCCGCCCAGGTACTTGGTCGCCGAGTGCACGACCACATCCGCGCCCCACTCGATCGGACGGCAGCCCCAGGGCGTTGCGCAGGTGTTGTCGACGATCAGGGGCAGGCCCGCGTCATGGGCGATCTTCGCGAACGCTTCGATATCGGCGATGACGCCGCCCGGGTTCGACGCGCTCTCGATGAAGATCGCCTTCGTCTTCTCGTTGATCAGCGGTTTGAAGCTGTCGGGGTCGTCGGGATCGGCGAAGTGGCAGGTCCAGCCCATCTTCTTGAAGCTGACGCCGAACTGGGTGATGGAGCCGCCATAGAGCTTGGTCGAGGCGATGAACTCGTCGCCCGGCTCCATGAGCGAGAACATCAGCACCATCTGTGCCGCGTGGCCCGAGGCGACGGCGAGGCCGGCCGCGCCGCCCTCCATGGTCGCCACCCGCTCCTCCAGCACCGAGACGGTCGGGTTGGTGAGCCTCGAGTAGATATTGCCGAAGGTCTGCAGGTTGAACAGGCTTGCCGCCTGGTCGACGTCCTCGAAGACGTAGGAGGTCGTCTGGTAGATCGGCGTCACCCGCGCGCCGGTGGTCGGGTCCGGCGCCGCGCCCGCGTGGATCGCGATGGTCTCGAAGCCGTAGTCGCTCTTCTGTCCGCTCATGCCGTCCCTCCCCCGATTGCCGACGCCCGGAGCATGGCGGGGCAGGGGGCAAAGCGCAATGCGGCGGGTTGGAACGACCTTGCCACACGGTAATTATACTGTGTGGCAAGAAACGCCCCGGCTACCCGATATCGGCGTCCGAATAGGTGTGCAGCGCGTTGTTGAAGCGCGAGAACAGGTTGGCGAGGCCGATCACCTGGGTCAGCGCCACCACGCCGTCATTGCCGAGCCCTGCGTGCAGTTCCGCCAGCAGGTCGGCGGGCGCCTTGCCCGGTTTCGACGCCACGTGCTCGGCGAAGCGCAGCACGGCTTTCTCGAGATCGCTGAAGGCGCCGCTGTCGGCGGAACGGTCGATGTTCTCGATCTTCGCGTCCTCGACGCCGGCGTCCCGCGCCGCCGCCGTGTGATTGGCGACGCAGAGCCTGCAGCCGGCGAGCTGCGCCGTGCGGAGATAGGCGAGTTCGCGGATCTTCGGGTCCAGCGGGCCGTTGTAGATGACTTCCTTCGCGTAGGTGGCGAAGGCGTCGAGCGCCTTCGGCTGGGCGGCCATGAAGGCGAAGGAGACGGGCACCTTCGCCCAGTCCTTGCGGAGGCGATCAAGGACGGCGCGGGCCTCCGGCTCCGCGTTCCGCAGGCTGACGGGTTCGACGATGCGGTCGTGTTTCATGGCGGTTTCCTCCCCTTGGCCCGCCGCGATGGAGCTGCGGGCTACACCCGCCGGCTCCGCCTCGACGAGATGACGCCGGTGTTGACGCCCATCCAGCCGATCTCGCCCGAGAGGCGGCCGTACTCGATCTTCGGGCAGCGGTTCTGGATCACGGTGAGCCCGGCGGCGCGGGCCTTCTCCGCCGCGCCGTCATGGCGCACGCCGAGCTGCAGCCAGAGCGTCTTCGCGCCGATGCCGATGGCGTCGTCGGCGATGGGCGGGATGGCGTCCGAATTGCGGAAGCAGTCGACCATGTCGACGGGTACGCCGATCTCGGCCAGCGAGGCCACGGCCTTCTCGCCCAGGATCTCGTTGCCCGCCGCCGCCTCTTTCGGGTTCACCGGGATGACGCGGTAGCCCTTCGCCTGCAGGTACTTCATGGCGAAATAGCTGGGCCGGTTCCAGTTGGCCGAGGCGCCGACCATGGCGATGGTCTTCGTATCGCGCAGGACGCGGCGGATCTCGTCGTCCGGATAGACTTCGTCCGGCGTGGCGGGGGCTGCGGTGTCGGCCATGGCCTCAGCGGTCCTCCCACTGGGGCTCGCGCTTGTCGATGAAGGCCTGGATGCCCTCGGCGGCGTCGCGCGCGGCCATGTTCTCCACCATGGTGATAGAGGCGTGGTCATAGGCGCTCTTCAGGTCCGGCTGTTCCAGCTGGTCGTAGAAGGCGCGCTTGCCGATCTTCAGCGTGTAGGAGGACTTGGAGGCGATCCGGCCCGCCATCTCCATCACCGCCTCGTCCAGCTTCCCGGCCGGGACGGCGCGGTTGATCAGGCCGAAGCGGACGGCGTCGTCGGCCTCCATCATCTCCCCGGTCAGCAGCATCTCCATGGCGTGCTTGCGCGAGACGTTGCGCGACAGCGCCACCATTGGCGTATGGCAGAACAGGCCGATATTGACGCCCGGCGTCGCGAAGCGCGCGCCGTCCTCGGCGATGGCGAGGTCGCAGCTGGCCACCAGCTGGCAGCCTGCGGCGGTGGCGATGCCGTGCACGCGTGCGATCACCGGCTTCGGGTGATGGACGATCGTCTGCATCATGTTGGAGCAGGCGCCGACCAGTTCCTTGATGAAGGGCTGGTTGTCCTGGTTGCCGCGCACTTCCCGCAGGTCGTGGCCGGCGCAGAAGCCCCGGCCCGCGCCGGCGAGCACGATGACCCGCACCGACGGGTCGTCGGCCATGCGGTCCAGCTCCTCCTGCAGCCGCGCGATCAGCGGGCGCGACAGGCTGTTGAAGGCGTTGGGGCGGTTGAGGGTGATCCAGGCGATCCCGCCGCGGTCCTCCCGCAGCAGGATGTCCTCGTTCGGGGTCGCGGCCTCGGCGGCTGCACTCATCGGATTCCTCCCAGATCCAGCGTGAACTTGCTCTGCCCCCGATAATAGGGCGGACGGAGGCAATTTCACAGTGTCTGCCTGTGATGGAGCCATGCGCCAGCGTCAGTGCATGCCCCGCCGCCCCGGTTGCGCCGTCCGGCGTCGCGGCCTATTCGATGACGAACGCTCCCCCGGAAGGACAGCCGATGACCGAACCCCGACTGCATGTGGACGCCGATCTCGGCCCCGGCGTCGAGATCGAACTGCAGAAGCACCAGGCGCACTATCTGCGCAATGTCATGCGGCTGGGCGCGGGCGCGGCGGTGAAGCTGTTCAACGGCCGCGACGGCGAGTGGCGCGCGGCGGTCGATCAGGTCTCGAAGAACCGCATGACGCTGTCCGTCGGCGAGCACCTCAGGCGCCAGGCGGTGGAACCCGATCTCTGGCTGCTGTTCGCGCCGATCAAGGGCCGCCGCGTCGACGCCATCGCCGAGAAGGCGTCGGAACTGGGCTGCGCCGAGATCCGGCCCGTGCTGACCGAGCGCACGGTGGTCGCCCGCGTCAATGTCGAACGGCTTCAGGCCAACGCCGTCGAGGCGGCCGAGCAGTGCGAGCGGCTGACCCTGCCGCTGGTGCGCGAGCCCGAGCCTCTCGGCGACGCGATCGCCCGCTGGCCGGCGGACCGGCGGCTGCTCTATGCCGACGAACGCGCCGGCGCCGCGCCGGTCGCGCGGGCTTTGGCGGCGGCGGAACCGGGCGGCAGATGGGCGGTGCTGATCGGGCCGGAAGGCGGCTTCGCACCGGCGGAACAGGACCTGGTCCGGGCCCTGCCGCAGGCGCTGCCGGTCAGCCTGGGGCCCCGGCTGCTGCGCGCCGATACCGCCTGCTTCGCCGCGCTCGCGCTCTGGCAGGCGCATCTCGGCGACTGGCGGGGAGGCGACGGCGGCCAGAGCGACGATGCGCCCTGATTCCTTTTTTCACGAATCCGCCCTAGGTTCGGCGAACCTGGGGAGCCAAGACGGAGCCATACATGTCGACCATGATCGATTCGGAGGAGGGGCGAACCCTCTCCACCACCGTGGTCGAGAGCCGCGATCAGCTCGTGGCCTATATCGAGAGCGGGTCGAAGCCGCGCGAGAACTGGCGGATCGGCACGGAGCACGAGAAGTTCGGCTTCGATCTGGAGACGCTGCAGCCCATTCCCTATGAGGGCCCGAAGGGCGTGAAGGCCATGTTCGACGGCCTGGCCCGATTTGGCTGGGAGCCGATCGTCGAGGGCGGCTATGTCATCGCCCTGCACATGGACGGTCAGACCATCAGCCTGGAGCCGGGCGGGCAGTTCGAGCTCTCCGGCGCGCCGCTGAAGACGCTGCACGAGACCTGTGCTGAGGTGAACACGCACCTGGCCCAGGTGAAGGAGGTCGCCGCCGAGATCGGCGTCGGCTTCCTGGGCCTCGGCTTCCACCCGACCGGGCGGCGCGAGGACTTCGACACCATGCCGAAGGCCCGCTACGACATCATGAAGGCCTACATGCCGACGAAGGGCAATCTGGGCCTCGACATGATGTACCGCACCTGCACCATCCAGGTGAACCTGGACTTCGGCTCCGAAGCCGACATGCGCGAGAAGTTCCGGATCGGCATGGCGCTGCAGCCGGTGGCGACGGCGCTGTTCGCCGCCTCGCCGTTCAAGGAGGGCAAGCCCGGCGGACTGCTCAGCCTGCGCAGCCAGGTCTGGACCGACACAGATCCGGAGCGCTGCGGCAACCTGCCCTTCGTCTTCGAGGACGGTTTCGGCTTCGAGCGCTATGTCGACTACGCCCTCGACGTGCCGATGTACTTCATCCACCGCGACGGGCAGTACGTGAACGCGGCGGGGCAGTCCTTCCGCGACTTCCTCGACGGCCGCCTGCCGGCCCGGCCCGGCGAGAAGCCGACGATGAAGGACTGGGACAACCATCTGACGACCATCTTCACCGAAGTGCGGATGAAGAAGTTCCTGGAGATGCGCGGTGCCGACGGCGGCCCGTGGGCCCGGATCTGCGCCCTGCCGGCGCTCTGGGTCGGTCTGCTCTATGACGAGCGGGCGCAGAACGCGGCGCTCGATTTGATCAAGGGATGGACGCCGGCCGATGTGGATCGCCTCCGCGCCGAGGTGCCGAAGCTGGGCTTCGACGCGCCGAGCCCGGATGGGCGCACCGTGCGCGACCTCGCCGCTGACATGCTCTGCATCGCCGACAAGGGACTCCAGGCGCGGGCGACGAACGATTCCATGGGCCAGGACGAGCGCCACTTCCTCGGCACCCTGCGCCAGCTCGTCGACGACAACCGCTCGCTGGCCCAGGAACTGCTGCAGAAATACGAAGGCCCCTGGGGCGGCGACATCAACCGCGTATTCACCGAGTACGCATACTGAGGCCTTGATTCCGCCGCATGCCCGCCGGATGGTCGGTCCCCATGCGAAACTCGACCTGTCTCATCGCGCTCGGCCTGTTCGTCGCCGTCATGTCGCTGTGGAGCGCCCAGCGCCACTACGCCACGCTGGACGAGGGCCACGGCGCGCCGGTGATCGTGGCCGCCGACATACTCTATCCGCCCGATATCGATGCGGTGACCCGGAAGCGGATCTTCTTCGACACCTTGCGGCCCATCGTCCGCGCCGAGAACGCGCGCATTGCCAAGCTGCGCGGGCGCCTGCTGGCGGCGAGCCAGGCGGGGAAGTCCGGCGGCTGGGTGGAGGAGGCGGCGGCGCGCTACGGCGTGGACTGGACGGGCCGGGAGTGGGACGAACTGCTAGCCCGCGTCGACACGGTGCCGATCACCCTGGTGCTGGCCCAGGCGGCGAAGGAGTCGGGCTGGGGCCAGTCCCGCTTCGCGCGGTCGGGCAACAACATGTTCGGCCAGTGGTGTTTCCGGGAGGGCTGCGGGCTGGTCCCGCTGCGCCGCGCCGCGGGCAAGGCTCATGAGGTCGCGACCTTCGGCAGCGTGAACCGCTCGGTCCGGGCCTATCTGCACAACATCAACACCCAGCCCGCCTATGGCGATCTCCGCACGGAGCGGGCGCGCCTCCGCGCGGAGCTGGAGGAACCCACGGGGCTCGCGCTCGCCGGCGGACTGGCGCGCTATTCGGAACGCGGCCTGGCCTATGTGCGGGAGGTCCGCGACATGATCCGGATGAACCGGCGGCTGATGCTGGCGGCCGCGCCGACGCACTGAACCTCCGGGCGCCGCGCGGGGACGTGAACCAGCCATGCGTCCGCGCGCTGGGACGATTGCCACATTGAGGATAGACTGCGGGCAGTTGTGCAACCGAAGCCGTGGGTGTGGGAATGGGTTCCGATCTGGCGCATGTGGAGGCGCGGTACGACCCGGCGACCGACGTGGTCATGTTCCGCCTCTGGGGACAGACGTCCGCCGCCGCCATCTTCGAAGCGCTGGAGCGTCATTTCCAGGAGCACCCGACCTGCCGCTTCGCCATCTGGGATTTCCGCCGCGTCGATCTCAATGCGTTGAGCGTTCCGGACCTGATGGAAATTTCCCGCCGTTCCGCGGCGGCCAGCGCCGCGCGCCGGGAACCACGGACAGCCCTGGTGATGCGGGACGAGACCAATTACCTGCTCGGCAAGGTATATGATGCGCTGTCCGAAACCGGGCGTTCGCCGATCGAGCATCGCGTCTTCTACCATCTGCCGCCGGCCTTCGCGTGGTTCGGCGTGGAGAACGCCTTCGACAAGTCCGGCTGACCGTCATGGCAGAAAAAAAGGGGCGCCGCCGGGTCGAACCCGACGCCCCAGGGCTTCACGCCGACTGCGGGTGATCACCCGACATATTCGGGAAGCTGCTCGAGCTCTTCCTCGGTCATCTCGACGATGACGCGGTCATTGCCCGGCTCCATCCGCATGCGGTCCTGCGGCACGACGACTTCTTCATCGCCGAGACCCAGGAAGCCGCCGAACTCGACCACGACCTCGTCGATCTGGCCGTTCTCGTCACGCAGAACCCGTTCGATCTCGCCGACCTCGTCGCCGCGGGAGGAGTAGACGTCCATGCCGACGACCTGATTGTCCTCGGCTTCGACCAGTTCCCATTCCTCGTTGAACTCGTCGATCCGGCCCTCGGCGGCGCGGTCGGTTTCGCGGACCATCCGGTCGCCGGAGGCGCCCGCTGCGGCCTCGGCCTCGGCAGTGGCTTCAGCGTCGGTATCGCTCATGCCGGTCTCCATGCCGGCGCCACCCTCGACGGAGGCATCGGCGTCGCCTTCGACCACAGCGACCTCGAGCTCTTCTTCCTGCTGCCCGGTCTGGCCGCTCTGATCCATGGCCTGCTGCCCGGACTGCATGGCCTGCTGCCCGGACTGCTGTTCGGTTGCCGAACGGTCGGCTTCCCTGACGCTGACCTGCGCGTCGGTCTCGCCCTCGATCTCGACCTCGGGCGCCGGCTGGTCGACGCTGACTTCCGGCCGCGGCTGGTTCACGGCGACGTCGGGCGCCTGCTGTTCGACGGTCACATTGGGATCGCCCTCGACGACCTGCACGTCGGCCTCACCCGGCTCGACCTCGACCTCCGAGGAGTCCTGCTGGATCTGGACCTCGCCGCGCTGGCCTTCCTGGACCGTCTTCTCGGTGCGCTCGGCGACCGTCACCGTCTCGGTCTCGGTTTCGGCCTCGTCGTTCTGGGCCTTCACGGCGACGTCCTCGGGCAGTTCGGTCTCCTTGATGGTGACCTCGGCCTTGCCGCCGCTCTCAACCTCGATCTCGGGCTGCGCCTTCTGCACCTTCACCTCGGGCTTGGCCTGGTTGACGCTGACCTCGGGGCGGTCCTGCTCGACGATCACCCGGGGCTCCGGATCGACCACGGTGATCCGCGGCGGCGTCTGTTCGACCTCGACCTGCGCGGGCGGCTGCTCCACCACCAGTTCGGCATCCTCGCCTTCGGCCGCGGTGCGCGGGCCGGCTTCGGCATCGGCCTTCGCGCCGGCAGTCACTTCAGCGCCGCCCTTGCGGCCGTTCATGCCCACGCGGTCCTGTCCGGACGCGCGCATCAGCGTCTGCTGCCCGGCGTTCAGGGCGTCGGCCAGAATGATCACGTCGATGTCGTCTTCCATGTCCTGCATGGTCTGTTTCAGATTGGCGCGTCCGCGGGCCACGATCTCGGCGTCGGTCGCCTTGATCTGACCGCCCTCCATGCGGGCCAGCACGCGGTCCAGGTTCTGGAACGCCGCGCGGGCTTCCTTCTGCAGTTCGCGGGCTTCCGGGCTGCCCTTCTCCACACCGCGTTCGGCGGCCTGGCGGAGGTTCCGCTCGGCGCGTTCCATCTCGCGGACGGACTGGCGGACCTCCTGATTCATGGCGCGGTCCTGCTGCGTCGCCTGCGGCGTCCGGTTCTGGTTCTCGTTCTGGTTCTGCTGCTGCGCAATCGCGGGAACGGTTGCGAGTGTGGTGGCCAGCGCGGTCGCGGCCAGGAGTTGCTTGATCATCTTGTTGTTCCTCTACTCGCGTTACTCTACTTGGCCTCCGCCTGCGTCCGTTTCGGGACGGCGGCGCGAGGCATCGTTCGTTCGCGCCCTCTACCTCGACGGCACGGCGGCCGGCTTCAACCGGGGCCACCCCCGGACAGGCTGTCGCATCCGTTCGAGACTTCGTTCGCAGATATCGCTTTCGTCCGCCGGCGCATGGGCCACTATGGCGGCGGTGGCTCGTTGGAGTGTGGGGCCGGTAGAATGAAGAATGTGGAGACGCGCCATGATGCCGACGCCGGTGTCGTCCTCTTCATCATGCGCGGCAGGGTCACGTTCGAGGACTTTCTCGATGCGGGCGATGCGCATTTCGGCCGCCACGCCACGCCGCGCGCCGTCTGGGACCTGCGCCGCGCCGATCTCAGCGGCCTCGACGTCGAGGATCTGAAGCGCGTGGCGGCGCGCTCGCGTGAGGCCGCGGCCAGCCGGCCGGACCCGCGAACGGCCCTGGTGGTCGACAGCGAGGCCGACATGCTGCTCGCCCGCCTTTTCGACGCCCTCTCCGAAACGCGCGACTCGCCGGTGATCTATGAAGTGTTCTTCGATCTCGAGTCCGCCTGGGCGTGGCTGGGCGTCGGCAACCCGTTTCCCGAAGGACGCTGATCACCCCGGCGCGTTCACTGCATTGTAACCCGCGCCGGTTTCTGCTCCGATTGCATGAAGAACGATGCGCCGCCCGCACGGCGTGCGGGCTGCCTGCCAGGGGAGCCGAAATGGGGCAGCTGACGCTGGAGCATCTTCCGGGGCACGATCTCGTCATCTTCACGGGCATCGGCATGCTGCTGGGATCCCAGGTTGTCGACGCCAATCGTTGGCGGGAAGCCAATTGCCCGACCAATCTGACGCTCTGGGATCTGCGCGACGCCGACATGAGCGAGATCACCCTGCCGGAGATCCGCGACATCGTCGAAGGTCTGGTGGAACAGGCGGTCATCCACGAACGCCGCCGCACCGCGCTGGTGATGGACGACCGCCACAACCTGCCCATCGCCCGGCTCTACGCCCAGGTCGCGGAATACCGGAACCTGCCGATCGATTCCCATGTCTACGAATCCATGGACGAGGCCTGCGTCTGGCTGGGCGTGGATCCGCCGCCGCTGACAGATCCGGATAAAGTTCTGCTTTCGTTCTGAAAGCATCCTGCCTACAATCGCCGCCGTCATGGTTGCCCGCATCGCCACAGTCGCCTTTCAGGGGTTCCGCGCGCGTCTCGTCGACGTGCAGGTGCAGATCTCGCCGCAGATGCCGGCGACGGCCATCGTCGGCCTGCCCGACAAGGCGGTGGCGGAGAGCAAGGAGCGGGTGCGTTCGGCCCTCGACGCCATCGGACTCGGCCTGCCGCCCAAACGCATCACCGTGAATCTCTCGCCCGCCGACCTGCCGAAGGAAGGCAGCCATTACGACCTGCCCATTGCGCTGGCGCTGCTGACGGCGATGGACGTGCTGCCGGCCGACGAGATGGCGCGTTTCATGGCGCTGGGCGAACTGGCGCTGGACGGCCAGATCGCGCCGGTTGCCGGGGTGCTGCCCGCCGGCGTGGCCGCCGCCGAACGCGGCATGGGTCTGATCTGCCCGGCGGCCTGCGGCGGGGAGGCGGCCTGGGCCGGCGATCTCGACATCGTCGCGGCGCCGGACCTGCTGGCCATCGTCAACCACTTCAAGGGTGCGCAGGTGCTGCAGCCGCCGAAGCCGGGACCGGTGGAGACCGACGCCACCGGCCCGGACCTGCGCGACATCAAGGGCCAGGAGAGCGCCAAACGCGCCCTGGAGATCGCCGCCGCCGGCGGCCACAACATGCTGATGATCGGCCCGCCGGGCTCCGGCAAGTCGATGCTGGCGGCGCGCCTGCCCGGACTGCTGCCGCCGCTCTCGGCGGGGGAGGCGCTGGAAGTCTCCATGATCCGCAGCCTGGCCGGCGAACTGGCCGAGGGGCGGCTCTCCCGCCGCCGGCCGTTCCGCAACCCGCATCATTCGACGTCGACGCCGGCGCTGGTCGGCGGCGGCCTCCGCGTCCGCCCGGGGGAAATCAGTCTGGCGCACCGGGGCGTGCTGTTCCTGGACGAACTGCCGGAGTTCCCGCGGCCGGCGCTGGAATCGCTCCGCCAGCCGCTGGAGACGGCGGAGGCGGTCGTCGCCCGCGCCAACGCCCACGTCACCTATCCGGCGCGCGTGCAGCTCGTCGCCGCCATGAATCCCTGCCGCTGCGGCCACCTGGATGACGCCGAGCGCGCCTGCAGCCGCGCGCCGCGCTGCGCCGCTGACTATCAGGCGAAGATATCCGGCCCGCTGATCGACCGCATCGATCTCGCCATCGACGTGCCGGCGGTCTCGGCGGCCGACCTGACCCTGCCGCCGGCGGCGGAAGGCTCCGCGGAGGTCGCCCGGCGCGTCGCCGAGGCGCGGCGCATTCAGGCCTGCCGCGGCGAGACGCTCGGCATCGACGCCCGCACCAACGCGGAAGTGGACGGGGAGGCGCTGGCCGAGGTCGCGACGCCGGAACCCGCGGCCCAGACCCTGCTCACAGATGCCGCCGAACGGCTGAAACTCTCGGCCCGCGGCTATACCCGCGTCATCCGCGTCGCGCGGACCATCGCCGACCTCGCCGGCGCGGAGACCATCGCCCGCGCCCACATCGCCGAGGCGCTGACCTACCGCCGCCGCGGCGCGGTGAGTTAGAGCAATCCTCGGGTAGATTGAATCGCCACGGGAGCTTCGGTGTCATGCCCACCCCCGAACGGTGTCATGCCCGCCTTGTGCGGGCATCCGGCCTGGATCATCGACTTGCGGCGAAGCCGCTCCGGACCCCCGCACATAGGCGGGGGTGACACGCCGAGTGGGTGGCGGTGCAATCAAACAGCGGAACGATCTAGCCGGCCTGCGCCGCGCGGATCGCCCGCCATACGCGATGGGGCGTGAAGGGCGGCTCCAGACCGGTGACGTCCAGTCCCTTCAGCGCGTCGTAGACAGCGTTGGCGATGGCGACCGGCGCGCCGTTGGCGCCCATCTCTCCGATGCCGCGCGCGCCCAGGATATTGGTGGGCGAGAGCGTCTCGATGAATTCCGCACCGATCGCCGGCAGGTCGGCGGCGCGCGGCATGGCGTAATCCATGAAGGTACCGGCGACGAGCTGACCCGTCTCCAGGTCGTAAGCGGCGTGTTCCCAGAGCGCCTGGCCCGCGCCCTGGACCAGCGCGCCGTGGGACTGGCCGGCCAGCAGCACCGGATTGATGATGCGGCCCGCGTCGTCGCAGGAGACGAGCTTCAGGAGCCGGATCGCGCCCGTCTCCGTGTCGATCTCCACCTCCGCGCCGACGGCGCCATAGGGGAAGGCCGAGACCTGGTCGGCGAAGTCCTGCTCGGCCTCCAGGCCGTCATCGCCGGCCACGTCGAACAGGCTCACGCGGCGGTCGGTGCCGGTGACGCTGAAATGGCCGCCGGCGTACTCGATGTCGGTGGCGGAGGCTTCCAGCAGGTCCGCCGCGCGCGCCTTGCCCAGCCGGATCACCTCGTCGGCGGTCCGCGTCAATGTCGAGCCCGAGATCACGGTCGAGGAGGAGCCGCCGGTACCGCCGCCGCGCCGGAGTTGCGCCGTGTCGCCCTGGCGGACGTCGATCCGGTCGATCGGCACGCCGAGGCGGTCGGCCAGCACCTGGGCGAAAATGGTCTCGTGGCCCTGGCCGGTGGACTGGGTGCCGGTCCAGGCCACGATCCGGCCATCGCCGGAGACGGTCACGCGGCTGGTCTCCGCCGACGAGCCGCCGATGGGGTGCAGGTTGCAGCAGATGCCCACGCCGCGGCGGATGGCGCCGTCCCGGCGGGCCAGGTCCCAGTCGAGCGCCTGCGCCGTCGATTGCAGCGCCGCGGCGTAGTCGCCGCCGGCATCGAGCACCTTCCCCGTGGCCGTGGTGTAGGGCAGGGCTGCCGCGCGGACCAGATTGCGCCGGCGGATCTCGACCGGATCCATGCCGATTTCGCCCGCCGCGAGGTCGACCAGCCGTTCCAGGCAATAGATCGCCGGCGGCTTGCCCGCGCCGCGATAGGCGTCGACCGGCACGGTGTTGGTGTAGAAGCCGCGCACCCTGAGTCCCGCCGCCGGCACGTCGTAGAGGCCGGTCAGCACCTTCGCCATGCCGTCGGTCGGCACGCCGGGGGCAAAGCCCGAGAGGAAGGCGCCCATGTCGGCGTCCACGTCCATGGTGACGGCGAGGATGCGGCCCTCGTCATCGAAGCCCATCCGGGCGGTGACGAACTGGTCGCGGGCATGGACCTCCGAGACGAAGCTCTCGGCGCGTTCCGATACCCACCGTACGGGCTGTTTCAGCCGCCAGCAGGCCCAGGCCACCGCCGCCTGCTCCTGATAGACGAAGCCCTTCGGGCCGAAGCCGCCGCCGACATCGGGCACGATCACGCGCAAGCGTTCGCGCGGCCAGTTCAGGGCGAACTTCGTCAGCATGACCTTGAGCGCGTGCGCGCCCTGCGTCGCTGCCGTCAGCACGACCTGTCCGGCCCCGGCGTCGTATTCCGCCAGCGTGGCGAGCCCCTCGAGCGCGCCGCCCACCATGCGGTTCTGGTGGAAGCGCATCCGGACATTGTGCGGCGCGTTCTCCACCGCTTCCGATGCGGCCTCGAAGTCGCCGGCTTCCCAGTCGAACGCCATGTTTTCAGGGATGCCGTCATGGATCGCGGGCGCGCGGGCGCATTCCAGCGCGGGAGGCGATTCCTCGATGTCGATCTCGACCAGCTCCGCCGCGGCCAGGGCCTCGGACCGGGTCCGGGCCAGCACGAGGGCCAGCGGCTGCCCCACATGGTGGACCTGTGCCTCGGGCAGGACGGGCCGCCGCGCCTGATGCATGGGGCTGCCGTCGCGGTTGGTGACGGGGGCGCCGGTGGGGATATGACCCAGGCCGTCCGCCGCCGCTTCCCGGCCCGTGAGCACCGCGGCGACGCCCGGCGCGGCCGCGGCGGCGGCGCTGTCGATGCCCGCGATTCGTCCGAAGGCGACCGGCGAACGGACGAAGACGGCGTGCAATGCGTCCGGCGCCTCGATGTCCGCGGTGTAGCGGCCTCGGCCGGTGACGAAGCGCAGATCCTCCTTGCGGCCGATGCCCTCGCCGATGCGCGCCATGTGCTTCCCCCCATTGAAACGTCCCGGATTGAACCATCCGCAGGCACGATCGGTCGAGCCATCCGTGCAGTCTGCCTCAATTTCAAGCATCGAATCAGGACAGACCTGCCATGCGCGGGAAAACGTACGCCTGCGAACTAAAATCAGTTGCCGGGGCAATGGGCCTGTGACAGCTTCGCCCCCGAAACGGCAACGGCGGAAGGGCGGCGCGACCATGGGAGACACGGGGCAGAACCTTGGCAATCTCTCGGTCTGGTGCAGCGCCCTGACCGGATTCGTCGCATCCGACGAGCCCGATCTGTCGACACGGCAGCTCGCCATCCTGATGAATGTCTACCTGCGCGGCGGCCCTCACACGGTGCGTGGCCTGGCCGAGACACTCAACATTTCCAAGCCTGCGGTGAGCCGCGCACTCGACGCCCTGGGGTCCAAGGGGCTGACCCGGCGGCTGCGGGACGAGGAGGACCGGCGCAACGTGCTGGTGCAGCGCACGGACGCCGGCGTCGCCTTCCTTTCCGCTTTCGCGGATCTGGTCCGCGCGGCCGAGGAGGACGATCGGCGGTCCTATGGCTGACGGCCTCGACAGCCGCCGTCATCCGTTTCGCGCCGACCTTGCCGCCGGTTATCTGAGAGAGCGCGTTTCGGCGCCGCGCTATGCCGATCCCGTACGCCGCACGGTCGTGGCCGAAACCGCCTCGATCCGCCGGCAGCCCGACCCCGGCGCCATGCAGATCTCCGAACTGCTCCACGGCGAGCCGGTCGACGTCTATGCCGCCGAGGCCGGCTGGGCCTGGGCACAGGGCGCCCTGGACGGCTATGTCGGCTACGTCGCCGAAACCGACCTGGCCGAAGCCGGGCCGACGCCCACGCACATGGTGCGGTCGCGGCTCAGCCATCTGTTTCCAGAAGCGAGCATCAAGCTGCCGCCCGCCGGGCGTCTCACGCTCGGCGCGCGGGTCGCGGTGACGGATGTCTCCGGCCGGTTCGCACGCCTGGCCGACGGTCGCTTCGTCATCGCCGACCATCTTCGCCCGCTGGACGAGCCGGAGACCGATGTCGTCGCCGTGGCACTGCGCAATCTCGGCGCGCCCTATCTGTGGGGCGGGCGCTCCAGCCTGGGGCTCGACTGTTCCGGTCTGGTGCAGGTGGCCTTCCAGGCCTGTGGTTTCCTGCCGCCGCGCGATTCGGACATGCAGGCCAGGGAACTGGGCGCTGCGAAGCCGGTGCCCAAGGGCCCAGAGGGCCTGGAACGCGGCGACGTGGTCTATTTTCCCGGCCACTGCATGATCGCCGACGGGGCCGGTGGCCTTGTCCATGCCAATGCGACCCACATGATGGTGACACACGAGCCGGCTGACACCGTCTTCGCCCGCACGCCGGGCGGCTGGAACGCCGTGACAGACGTCCGCGCCAGACCCGTGGACTGAGCGGCCGCCCCAATTGCCGCCATCAATTGCATTTGCAATTATTGTATTTGCAAATTACCTTGCGTCAGGAGACAGGGAGGCAGGGTCATGGACTTCGGCTATTTCACGCTTTCGGACAACCGCTATCCGGACAATCCGCGGAGCCCCGAGCAGTTCATCCGCGAGATCTACGAACAGTCGCTCTACGCCGAGGAGGTGGGTCTGAATTCCGCCTGGATCGGCGAGCACCATTTCAACCTGCTGGGCGTCAACGCCAGCCCGCACATGCTGCTGGCCCAGGTCGCCGGCGCGACGAAACGCATCCGGCTGGCGCCGGCGGTGGTGCTGCTGCCGGTGCACAATCCCATCCAGGTGGCCGAGGACTGGGCGACGCTGGACCTGCTGTCGGGCGGGCGCGTCGACTTCGCCGCCGGCCGCGGCTATGACCGCAAGGAATACGATCCCTTCGGCGCGCCCTTCGAGGAAAGCGCGGAGATCTTCGCCGAAGGCCTCGACGTGGTCTGGAAGTGCTGGACCGAGAAGGGAAAATTCTCCCACAAGGGCCGCTTCTACAATTTCGAGGATGTCGATGTCCGCCCGAAGCCGGTGCAGGATCCGCTCCGGCCCTATGTCGCCTGCTTTTCCCGTCCGTCGATGGAACTGGCGGCGCGGCGCGACTGGAACATCATCTACGCGCCCTTCGCCGCGGCGATGGTCTACGGCAGCCTCGCCGAGGCGGTGCAGGCCTATCGCGAGGAATGCGAACAGAAGCACGACCGGCCGGCGCGTCAGGCCATGTGCAGCTATTTCATCCACATCGCCGACACGCCCGAGGAAGACGCCTATGGCCGGCAGTCGCTGATCAACTATTTCCAGAAGGCGCTGATCGACGCCTTTCCCGCCGACCCGGCGAAGACGCCGCCGACCTACAAGTACTTCAACGAGATCGTCCGCCTGCTCAACGAGATGAAACCGGAGGCGCTGACCTCGAAATCGGTGCTGGTCGGCAGCCGGGAGAAGATCATCGAAGACCTGAAGGCGGTCGAGGCCGCGGGAATCTCGGAGGTCATTCTCTACTTCAACTACGGCCAGAAGCCCCATTCGATGGTCAAGGAGCAGATGCAGCGCTTCATGGAGGAGATCGCGCCGGCCTTCGAGGGCGCCCACACGGCGATCCGGGCGGCATGAGCCGGGCGGCGCAGGACCAGAACCTGCATCTGGACGACTATTTTCCCTATCTGCTGAACCGCGCCGGCAGCCGCATCGCCGAGGCCTTCTCGGCGGAGACCCGGCGGCGCGGCGTCAGCCTGCAGATGTGGCGGGTGCTGGCGGCGGTGAACGACCGCGGCCCGCTGCGCATGGGCGAACTCTCGGAGGCGACCTCCATCGAGGGTTCGACGCTGACCCGGCTGGTGCAGCAGATGGAGCGCAAGGGGCTGGTGGAGCGCGTCCGCAGGGACGCCGATCAGCGCGTGGTCCGCGTCGTCCGGACCGACGCCGGCCGCCGCATCGCCGCCGAGCTCATACCGCTTGCCATGGACTACGAGGCGCGCGCGCTGGAAGGGCTGGGGGCGGAGGAGGTGGCGCGGCTCAAGACCCTGTTGCGGCGGGTTTACGCGAACATGGATCGACAGGCGCGTTGACAGGAACGGTGCGGCCCACAACCCTGCCGCCATGAACGCTGCCGACACCGCATCGCCGCCGGACGTCCTCGTGATCGCCGAGGCCGGCGTCAATCACAATGGCGACCCGGAACTGGCCCTGGAACTGGTGCGCGCGGCCGCCCGCGCCGGCGCCGACGCGGTCAAGTTCCAGACCTTCGATCCGGATGCGCTGGTCGCCGCCGACGCCGCCACCGCGGCCTACCAGAAGCGGGCGACAGGGATCGACGATCAGCGCGAGATGCTGCGCCGTCTCGCCCTGCCCGCGGCGGCGCTCGCCGCGCTCTACGATTGCTGCGGCGAACTGGGGATCGAATTCCTGTCGACGCCATTCGATGCCGGATCGGCCGAGACTCTTGCCGAGCTGGGCGTGGACCGCTTCAAGATCGGTTCCGGCGATGTCACCAATCTGCCGCTGCTGCGCCAGGTGGCGGCCTATGGACGGCCCGTGATCCTGTCGACGGGCATGGCCGATCTCGCCGAGATCGACGAGGCCGTCGCGGCTCTGGCGCCCGTCCGGGACCGGCTGACCATCCTTCATTGCGTCTCCGCCTATCCGACCCCGGTCGAGCAGGCCAACCTGCGGGCGATCACGACCTTGCGGGAGCGTTATGGCGGGGCGGTGGGCTATTCCGATCACACGCTGGGCGCCGCGGCGGCGCTGGCGGCGGTGGCGCTCGGTGCGGTGGCGATCGAAAAGCACCTCACCCTGGACCGGACCATGGCCGGGCCGGATCACGCCGCCTCCCTGGAGCCGGACGACTTTGCGGCGATGGCCGCCGGCATCCGCGAAGTGGCGCAGGCGCTGGGCAGCGGCGAGAAGATACCGCAGCCCGACGAACTCGAGACCCGCGCCGTCGCCCGTCGGGGCCTGAAGCTGAAGCGCGACCTGCCAGCCGGTCACGTGCTGACGCCCGGTGACATCGCCGTGCTGCGGCCGGAGACGGGACTGCATCCCCGGCACCTGGACGAATTGGCGGGCCGGCGGCTGAAGGCGGCCGGCCGCGCGGGGGCGCCGATCGAATGGAACGATCTTCAGCCATGACCCGGCGCGTGGTCTACGTCACCGGCACGCGGGCGGATTTCGGACTGATGCGGCGGACGCTGGCCGAGATCGATGGCCGTGCCGGCCTGGATCTCTCGCTGGTGGTGACGGGCATGCATCTCTCGCCCGGTCATGGCCGCACCGTGAGCGAGATCGAGGCGAGCGGATTCACCATCCGCGACCTGGTGCCGGCGGAGCACGCCGACGACGGGGAAATGGACGACGCCGGGACGATGAGTGCGGCCATCGGGCGGATGGTGGTCGCGCTGTCCCGCTCCTTCGCTGCCGAGCGCCCGGACATGGTGCTGCTGCTGGGCGACCGCGGCGAGATGCTGGCCGGCGCCATCGCTGCCCTGCACGCGGGCGCCGCCGGCGTCCACATACATGGCGGCGAGCGGTCGGGCACCGTCGACGAGCCCGTGCGTCACGCGATTTCCAAGCTTTGTCACCTCCATCTCGCCGCGACCGAGGATGCCGCCGAACGGCTGCGGCGCATGGGCGAGGAAGACTGGCGCATCCGGGTGGTGGGCGCGCCGGGGCTGGACGACATCGGCGCACGCGGCGGCCGCGACCGCGCGGCGCTCTGCGCCGAGGCCGGGCTGGATCCGGCGCGGCCGGTGGCCGTGGTGCTGTTTCATCCCGTCGTCCAGGACGCCGCCGCCGGCGGCCAGCAGATGACGGCGGTGCTCGCGGCTGTGGCGGCCGAGGGTCTGCAGATGCTGCTGCTGGCCCCGAATTCGGACGCCGGCGGCGTCGCCGTGCGCCGGGCGGCGGACCGCTTCGCGGAAGTATCGCCGGTGGCGCTGCGCCGGGAGACGCACCTGTCGCGCCCCGCATATCTCGACTGGCTGGCGGCGGCCGATCTGCTGATCGGCAATTCCTCCAGCGGCGTTATCGAATCGGCCAGCCTGGGCATTCCCTGCGTCAATGTCGGCGACCGCCAGAATGCACGCCTGCGCAACGCCAACGTGATCGACGTTCCGGACTACAGGCCGGCGTCTCTGGCGGCGGGAATCCGGCAGGCGCTGGCGGCAGGGCGCGGCGAGTACACCAATCTCTGGGGTGACGGACGGACCGCGCCGCGCATCGCCGGCTTCCTGGAGACCGTGGACCTGACGCCCGCGGTCTTCCGCAAGCTCAACAGCTACTGACGGCGCGGCAAAAGGGTCCTGACCGCCGCCCGCGCCTCGCGGTTCACCGCCAGCGCCGCGCATAGGCCGGCCAATCCGCCGAGGGCGATGGCGATAGCGGGCAGCCAGGCGTGGCCGGGGGCCAGCCGCTCCAGAATCAGGCCCGGCGCGGCCGTCGCCAGCGCCGACAGAACCACGGCCGCCCAGAGGCCGGGACGGCGGAACTCCTGCACGAGCGGCACGCCGCGCTGCGACATGGCAGCGAGCAGCATGACCATGGAGACGAAGCAACCCCCAGCGGCGCAGAGCAGTACGGCCTCCAGCGGACCATCCGCGGCGATGACCGCGAATGCACTCGCTATGAAGGTTGCGAAGCCGGCGATTTCCGCCGACATTGGAGACTTTGTCTCACCCAGCGCATTGAGAGCGCGGCGCAGGAAGACGTTCAACCCCATCGGCAGCAGGCTGAGGCTGAAGACCGCGGTGAAACTGGCGATGGCGGCGAGGCCGTCCGGGCCGATCTCGCCCCAGCCGAAGGCCAGCCGGACCAGCCAGCTGCCGTGCACCACGAGGACGGCGACCGCCATCGCGCTCAGCACTAGGATCCAGAACTGGCCATGAACGGCCAGACGGCGGAACGGGCCCAGGTCGGCGGCATTCCTTTCCCGCGGGGCGAGGCCCGCAAGCTGGGGCAGGAGGATCGTCGTCAGGGTCATGACGACGACGCCCAGCGGCAACTGCACCAGCTTGGTCGCGTAGTTGACCGATGCGAGGGCGCCGACGCCGAACAGCGTGGCGATGGCGCGGAGCGCGAAGGGATAGAAGAAGACGACCGCCTCGGTTGCCGCGGCCCGGACGAAGGCCTTCATCAGGGAGCGGTCGACCAGCCAGGGCCGGAAGGCGATCCCGCCGATCCCTTCGCGCCCGATCACGGCGGCCTGCACCAGCCAGCGCAGCAGCGCGCCAGCGAGGATGGCCGCGGCCAGCACACTCAGCGTCCGGCCGGGCTGCGCGCCGAGCATGGCCGCGATCAGCACCGTGTTGATGATGGCCGCGCCGCAGGCGGCGACAAAAAAGCGGCCCTTCGCCTGCAGGAAGCCGATCGATGCGCCGGTCATGGCCGCGATCGGCGCCGACAGCAGGACCAGCGGCAGCAGGTCGACGGTGCGCTCGCGGGCCGCGGCGTCGAAGCCGGGCGCCAGGGCGTCGACCAGACCGCCGCGCAGGGCGATCAGGACCAGCGCCAGCGCGCCGACCCCCAGCAATACGGCTAGGCCGGCCTGGAACATCAGCCGCGCCGCCTCCGCCGGCTTCTGGCGGTAGTGGACGACCAGAATGGCGGTGAACCCGCCCGCGCCGAGAACGTTGATCAGAAAGTCCGGCAATCCGATGAGGAAGACCGCGATGTCGGCCGATCGGTCGATGCCGAAGGTCGCGGCCACGGTGGCGTCGCGCCCAAAGCCTAGCACCCGGCCGAGGAGGACGGCCGCGGCGACGGCGAATCCGGATTTCAGGACCGACTTCAGCACCGGCGGCTTCCCGCGGCCGCACCGGCTGGCGGGTTGGCAGTCATGCCGGCTGCAGCGCTTCGGCGCGCTGGCGGTAGACGTCGTAGAGCGCCATCACCTCGGCCATGCCGCGACCGTAGTTCGCCTCGATGTCGGCAACGATCTCCGGCTTGCGGCGTCGCCGCAGTTCCGACGGCCGGTGGACGCGGAGCTCGTCGACGCGCCCGCCGGGCTGGCGGGCTTCGATCCGACGGAACACCCGGTCGCTGAACCCGTTCTGGTCCTCGACCTCGTCCAGGATCGGTCCGTAGACGCCGTTCATGGCCCGGACCAGGCAGTTGAAGTCGACCGTGAAATCCTCGAACCGAGCGACGCAGATGCTGTCGAGATAGGGCCGGACATAAGTGTGATAGGCCACGAAATCGTCGATGAAGCGCTGGGGCGACCAGTCGCTGTACTGGCAGTAGGACGCGATGCTGTCGAGCGGATGCCGCAGCACGAGGCAAACCGGCACTCCCGCGCGCGCCGGGCGCCCGACCGCGATCGGGTAGTGGAAGTGGCTGATGATGCGCAGCGGGCGCTGCTGGCTCAGTTCCAGGGCGTGGACGACATAAGTGTTGCCGGAGCGGCCGAAGCCCTCGACCGTGAGATCCGCGCACGACGGCTCGACACGCCGCCCCCGCGCCGCCAGGTAGAGGCTGTGCAGGCCGTAGTTCGGCCAAAGCAGTTCCCGGTAGCGGCGGTGGATCCAGAGATTGGTTCTTTCGCCGAAGGGCAGTTTCATGCGGCGCTCGCGGTTTGGCCAAATGGTACGCGATCAGCGCTTTACATACTGCCCGATGAAGACCGACGACCAAGCGAGACTGACTGGTTCCTCGTCCAGTGCTTCCATCGCCTTCGAAAAGGCGACGAAGGCACCTGCAGGTAGCAACCCATTGGCGTTGGGATCAAGCATGTGTGGATGAACACCCCAGACCTTGCCCATCCCGAACCCGTTCGCTTTGGCAAGGGCTGCCATCAATGCAGGGGTCTGTTGACGCGCTTCAATGCGATCCGCCGCTGGCTCGAAGAGATTGACCATCGCAGAAGCCGGACTGTCATCGCCAGATTTAATCTGGTCATCCAGTTGCTCGCGCAGGTCGCGCACAACGGCATCCAGCCGGGCAAGGAAGGCGACCAGGCTGCTATTAGACACGGGCTTGTAGCAGCCTTCCATCTCCGCAAGCAGGGCGTCGATATCGTCCTTGCCGAACTCCCGCCGGGTACGCCAGCTAAGGCTGTTCAGGTTGAACAGGCGATTCCGGCAGGAGACCAACAGTTCGCCCCGATCCGCCAACAACTTGTATGCCACTTGAAAAAGCAGGGACTCGTCTTCTAGGTATCCGATCAGACCCATGGCAATTACCATGTCAAAAGATTCGGGATCGACAGGCGGATCGAGCACATCACCGAGCTTGAACTCCAACCGTGCGGCGACCTCCGCGTCCTGCCCATTGGTACTGTCGCGCGCCAGCTCCAGCATAGCCTCGGACCGGTCCACGCCGACCACGGTGTGGCCTGCGCGCGCCAGCGGAATGGAAACGCCGCCGCCGCCGCATCCCAGATCGGCAATTCGCAGGGAACGCCCGGCCTGTCCTGCGTGGCGCAGCACGATACGGGCGCGGTGTTCGGCCGTGGGATAGACGGACGCATCGCCCTTGTAGCTTTCGTCCATCCACTGTTCGGCCTCGGCCTCGAAATAAGTGCGATAGACTTGATCGCTCATCTGTTTCGGTACTCCGGAAACATAGTCGGCTCCAGCCCCCAACGGGCCTCGTACGCCCGCGAGGCCTTTGCCAGCCGTGCAACAAATGGCTCTGACGCGGTTAGCATTAGTTTCGCGAGTTCGTGATCGTATGGCCCTGCTGCACCTCGGTTTGGCAGTTTCTGTTCCTCCAGCACAAGTCCTAGGTCGTACCTGGGCTTTCTTCCAAGAAAACTGGCGATATCGGTGACCATATCGTCGGTGGAGGAAAGCAGGTCTTCAAAACAGAAGCGATACACACGGGCCTTCTCTGCGCCGTTGAGCGTTTCAAACCCACTGTCGTTCATCGCCTGCAGGTCGATTACATTTGCGATACAGCGTTCAGATGGCTTCATCGCAGCGTAGTCGTCGTCACTAAAGGCTGCGAACCAAGGGACGGTCTGGCCATTCTTCTCGACCAGTACTTCAAATGCGATCGGATCGACACCATAGCGGTCGCCCCAACCACGGCGTAACCAGTCTTCGGCAATGGCAATTGGGTGCCGGGACACATGCAGCATCTTCAGTGTCCTGACCGCCTGCATGGAAGGTCCAGGATTTGCCATCAGATAGTGTGTCTGAAATGGCATCATCCGTCTGGCGGTTCTTACCTTTTCCATCGCCACAGAACCGTCCGGTTCACGGGCGCGTTGCTGATAGAGTTCAGGTTCTGGTGAACTGAGAACGGAGGAAGCATCCGACAGCCGTGTATTCATCATCCGGCCAATGGAGCGCGAATAGATTGCTTCGTCGATCGCGGCCTGGATGTTGCTGACAGCGACGTCGGTTCGGATGGCGCCAAGCAAGTGCAGATAGCTGAAACGCTCAACCCAGAAGATATACTGGAAAAAATCCATGTCCTCCAGCCAGCAGGTCAGCCGGCAAGTCAGCTTTTTGCCGGAACGGGCCAACCCGTCGATCAGGACGACATCATCGTGCAATGGCGGCTTGGAAAGTATGGGCAGAATGTCGTTCATGGATTTGCGCTTCGGACAAGCAAGTACGTTTTGCCTCTGCGAGGCCGTGGGCCGGCAGCTCCCTCCTGGAAGCGTGCCTGATCGTCTAGCACCCGAGTAGTCTTTTGACGACCATGTTGTAAGGTCGCAGGATGCGGCGATGCGGCGATGCGGCGATGCGGCGATGCGGCGATCAGGCGACACAACCACGCTTCCTTCATCAAATCCTCAACTGGTTTCTGGACGTGAACGGCCGTTGGGGTTACTGACGGCCCCGGTTTCCCTCATAGAGAACTGCAACGGACTCCCGCTTCCATGACCGCTGACGTCTTCTGGTGCAAGAACTGCCTCAACATGTCGACCCGTCCCCGGATCGAGTGGGACGAACGGGGGTGGTGCAACGCCTGCCAGTGGATGGAAGCCAAGAAGACCATGGACTGGGGCCCGAGACAGCAGCAGCTGCGCGATCTGCTGGAGAAGCACCGTTCCACGACAGGGGGATTCGACGTTCTCGTGCCGGTCAGCGGCGGGAAGGACGGCTCGTACGTCGCCTACAAGATGAAGCACGAATACGGAATGAACCCGCTGACGGTGACCGTCCGTCCGCCGCTGGAGATGGAGATCGGCAACGAGAACCTGAAGGCGTTCATCGAGAGCGGCTACGACCATGTCCACGTCACGCCGAACGCGCGGACGATGCAGCTCTACAACAAGTACGGTTTCATCGAGAAGGGCTTCCCCTATTACGGCTGGCTGATTGCCATCCTTTCGTCAGTGATTCGCACGGCGCTCAACTTCAATATCCCCCTGGTCATGTATGCCGAGGATGGCGATATCGAATACGGCGGCTCCACCGAGACAATGAATCGGCCGTTCTTCGATGTGGAATACATCAAGCGCGTCTATCTGGAGCGTGGCTATGACAAGGTCAGCTCACTGCTCGAGGTACCGGACGGCGACCTCTATTTCTGGAAGTTCCCGACCGACAAGGAGTTTGGCGACCATCAGCTCACGCTGACCCACCTCAGTTATTTCGAGCCTTGGGATTCCTACCGCAACTATCTGGTCGCCAAGGAATATTGCGGACTGAAGGAGGTGGACATGGCGAACTCTGGCACCTTCACGAACTTCGCCCAGAACGATCAGGCACTCTACGCGCTCCACACCTATCTGATGTATCTGAAATTCGGCTTCGGCCGCGCGCTGCAGGACGCTGGCATTGAGATACGGCGCGGCGCGATGACGCGCGAGCAGGCGGTGCATCTGGTCCGGATGTATGACGGACAGTATCCTGAAGAATTCATCGAAACTTATCTGGACTACTACCGGATGACCCAGGAGGAATTCGACGCGGTGCTCGACCGCTGGGTCAACCGCGACCTGTTCCGCAAGTCCAACAACCGCTGGGCGCCGAAATTCGAGGTCGAATGAGGCGGTTGCGATGATCACCATCATCGACTATGGGGCAGGCAATCTCGGCTCGGTCGTGAGCGCCTTCGAACACTTGGGTGCTCCGGTGAAGGTAGCGACTGCGCCGGAAGAACTCAGATGGGCAACCAAGCTTGTCCTGCCCGGCGTTGGTGCCTACGGCCACGCCATGGCGAATATCCGCGGACGCGGATTCGAGGCGGCGATCCGCGAGAAGGTCGATGACGAGGGCGTTCCGCTGCTGGGTATCTGTGTCGGCATGCAGGTTCTCAGCGACGCCGGTGAAGAAGGCCGCGAGAGCCGCGGATTAGGCTATGTCGGCGGTGAGGTGCGGCGCTTTCGTTTTGACGAGGACTGGGAGAAACGGCTCAAGATTCCCCATGTTGGCTTCAACACCGTGCGGTTCCCGCGGGAAAGCCGGCTGATGCGGGGACTGGGCGAGGCGGCCGACTTCTACTTTACCCACAGCTACCGAATGACCGGGGTCGATCCGGACGCGGTGGCCGGCGTTTGCAGCCACGGCGAGAGCTTCACTGTTGCGGTGGAGCGCGGCCACGTATGTGGTACGCAGTTCCACGTCGAAAAGAGTCAGACCAACGGGCTCAAAGTCCTGCGCAACTTCATTGAGTTTTTCTGATGCTGAAGAAGCGCCTGATCTTTACGCTGATCCACGACCGCGGGCACTTTATGCTGAGCCGAAACTTCAGGCTGCAGAAAGTCGGCGACGTGAACTGGCTCAACCGCAACTACGGCTTCTCCAATATCTCCACCTCGATCGACGAGCTTGTCATCCTCGACGCCAGTCGGGAGAGCGCGGACACCGAGCGCTTCTGTGAACAGGCACGGGCAGTGGCCAGAGGCTGCTTCATGCCGGTGGCGCTGGGCGGCGGGCTGCGCACCAAAGAACAGGCGCGGATGATGACGGCCGCCGGCGCCGACAAGCTGGTGGTGAATACGGCGCTCGCCGACGACCCGGACTTTGTGCGGCTGCTGGTGCGGACCTTCGGGGCGCAGTGTGTCATCGCCTCAGTCGACTACCGGCGGGAGAAGAATGGCGAGTACGCCGTCCATGTTGAGAACGGAGCGCGGCAGCTGGAGAACGATCTTGCCGCGCATCTGCGCCAAGTTGTCGACTTGGGAGTTGGCGAGATCTATCTTAACTCGATCAACCAGGACGGCACCGGGCAGGGATATGACATGGACGCGCTCGCGTTTCTGCCCGATAGACTGGAAATCCCGGTCATCATGGCCGGCGGCGCCGGCAACCACCTGCACCTGCAAACCGCGCTGGCGGCGCTGGAGATCGACGCCGTAGCGACAGCGAACCTGTTCAATTTCGTCGGCTCAGGGCTCCCCAGTGCTCGACAGAAACTGTTGGACGCTGGCATTGAACTGGCGCGCTGGCCGGCCGAGGAATGAGTGCCCGGCGCATCCTGTTCGTGACCTATGGCGGTGGCCACGCCGACATCGTCCGTCATGTCTATCCGTTATTGCGGGCCGACCCGCGATTCGATCCCCTGGTGCTGGCTTTAACCAACGCGCCTCAGATTCTCCGCCCGCATAAGGTGCCTTACCGGCAGGTGTCGGACTATCTGCCGATGGCGGGCTACGAGGATGCGCTTCAGATTGGCCGCGAACTCGCGGAGCCTTTTTGGGAGCCGTCCTCGGGCGTATCGTTCGAAGAGTCTTGTGCCTATTTGGGCGTGTCAATGACTGACCTGATCGCGGAACGGGGCGAGACTGCGGCGCGCGAGGCCTATGGCCGCGAGGGCCGCCGCGTTTTCCAGCCGACGCGCTTTCTCGACCGTGTGTTCGAGCAGGAGCGGCCGGCCGCTGTCGTCGTCACCTGTTTGGTCCGCATGGAATTGGCGGCGATGCGTGTGGCCCGGGCCCGGGGCGTTCCTGGTATTCTGATCGAGGATCACTACGGCTACGGCATGCTGGGGGAGCGGCCGCTGGAGGAGAACTGTGTGCAAATCGCCTCCGACGACCGTCCCTCCCAAATAGGCGTGCTGAACGACTTTGTTCGCGCGCGGATGCTCAAGGCGGGTCTGCCGTCACATTCTGTCCGTGTCACTGGTCAGCCGGTCTTCGCGCACTGGCGTCGGGAGTTCCAAGACGCCGTCCCGCTCGAGCTACCGACGGATTCGAGACCATTGGTGACGTACATGACGCCGGGCCATCGTGGACATCTGGCGTCACAGGTGCGGGTCATCGGGGAACTGGCAGCGAAAACCGCAGATCGCTGGCGCTTCGCGGTCAAGCTGCATCCTTCCATTGGTCTGGACGAATTCCGTCGCGAATTCCCGGCGGTCGCCGAAAGGGTGCTTCTGCTGCGCGACGAGGATATTGTCTCCGTCGTCAAGGCTTCCGATGCGGTGATCGTTTTCCGCTCGACGGTAGGGCTGCTCGCCATTTTCAACGGCGTGTCGCTGGTGGTCTGGGACTCGACGGGGGAGAAGAGCATACTGCCTTATGACCGCAGTCCCGTTGCACATGTCGTCCGTCACGACGCGGACCTTGAGGCCGCTGTCGCGGCCTGCCTTGTTCGGAAGCGCAGGGCGGTGGATGCGGACGACGCCTTCGACTGTCCGCCCGATGCGGTCCAGCGTATCGCAGTCTTGTTGGCCGAAGTTACTTCGGCGACAAGCATGGCCCAGTGAGGAGGTTACTATCGAGCAACAGTTTCTTAGGCTCGTCTAAGTCAACAGCATGATCGCCCAGTGGTTCTATCCAGGTGCCGTACCGGACGAACATCTGGATCGCCCGGCTGCGTTAGGCAGCCCGGCGTCCGCCTGCCTCAGCGCCGGCCCAGCCGTTCCAGAACCGCTTCAAGCGTCGCTTCGACGGACCGTTCTGGATCCCAGGGCAGGTGCATGTCGGGCGCGTCCGGGTAGTCGACCGCCACGTCTAGTCCGGAGACGCTGCTGATCTCGCCGCTGTCGAAACGGCTATAGATGCCCTTCGGATCGCGCCGCCGCAATTCGTCCAGAGGCACGTCGAGAAAGACTTCGAAATAGTCGCTCAGGTTCGCCCGGTTCCAGGCGTGCACCTCTCCGAAGAGGGAGATCGTCGCGATCACCACGTCGTTTCCCTGGCTTGTGATCAGCTGACAGAGGCGCGCATAGCGCAACGCCAGCGCCAGTCGTGAATCACGCGTGTGGCTCGGCGCCGCCGTCGCGTCCGGACCGAGCACTGCGCGCAGTTCATCGCCGTCGAGCAGCAGCACCGGTTGTCCCGCGCGGCGTAACCGGTCGACCAGCGCGCGGGCCAGCGTTGACTTGCCTGCGCCCGAAAGCCCGGTGATCCAGATCGTGCGCCCCTGCCGTGTCACGCCGCCTCTTATGTTGTTCTGTGCATTACGCATCATTTGCTGGCGGGAAGCCGGGGCGAGTGAGCAGGCCGCGGGCGATCTCGAGATCGAGTGGTCCGTCGATGTCGATGGCGCGCTCGTGCGGCGTGACAAGTGCCGCCGTATCCTTGGAATAGACCTTGCGCTCTCGAAGCAGGAAGTCGGTCCAGACTGCGTAGACGGCAGCGTTGGGCAGATAATGCTTCACCGTCTCCTGGCGCCGACGGAGCAGTCCGGAGACCTCCAGCGGTCGCATGCGGCTGCGCTCGTCAATCTGCACTATGTAGCTAGGGGGCTTTATCATCTCCGAAAAGGTGACGCATGTTTCCGCGCCGGTCTCAACCAGCATGGAAATGCAATCGTCGATGTCGCCGCCGGTCCGGAAGGGAGAGGTCGCGTGCAGCAGCACCACGATGTCGTATCTTTCGGGCAGGTTTTCGACGGCGTGAATCATCGCCTCGGTCACCGGCGCCGTATCCGTCGCCAACTCGGCGGGGCGGAGAAACGGCACGTCGCCGCCGGCGTTCCGCGCCGCATCGGCGATCTCCTCGTCGTCGGTGGAAACAACACAGCGGTCGAGCAGCCGGGAAGCGTGCGCCGCCTCGACAGACCAGGCGATTACCGGCTTGCCACCGAGGTCGAGTACATTCTTCCGGGGCAGGCCCTTGGACCCGCCCCGACCGCAGAGGACCGCCAGAACGCGGTGTTCGCCGATCATGCGCCCGCGCTCAGACCACGGCGTCCTGCGCCGAGGAATTCTCGATCGCAGACTTCACCTTCTCTTCGTCGCGCAGGAAGGCGGCGGTCATGCGCTCACCCAGCAGGGTCGAGGGCTCGCCCTCCGCGATGTCGTGATTGCGCCGCCAGATCTTCTCGTATTCGTCGATACGCCGCTTGTCGCGGGCCAGCATCGCCTCGCGCAGACCCAGCAGCTCGATGGCATTGAAGTTGTGGCTGATCACCGCCGATATCGACGAAGCATCGCCCAGATCGATGATGAATTGCTCCAGATTGCCATCGTACTGGCCCTCGATCCGCTTGCGGTAGGTGGTGAACCACTCCGAGCCCGGATAGGGCGTTGCGAAGTGCGGCTTGACCACGATTCCCAGCTCGTCCCAGGCGTCCATCGACATGCGGATGGAATCGAAGTCCTCGTTCGGGAAGCCGATGATCTGGTTGGGGATCGGCCGGATGCCGGCATCCAGGGTCCAGAAGAAGCTGCGGATGTTGGACTCCCGCGTGGCGCCCTTGCCGATGGTCTTCAGCACGTGCGGCGCGAAGGATTCGTAGCCATAGACCAGGTGCGAGCAGCCGGCGGCGCGCATGGTCTGCAAGACGTCCTTGGTGCAGAGCGTGGCGTGGCTGGTTCCGGACCAGTGAATGCCGTCCCAGGTGCCGTCGTCGCGCTGGTTGCGCGGCGCGAAGCCATAGTCATGCCAGCGGTCGCAGATATCCTTCATCCAGGTGCGGCCGGAGTACTTGTCCATGGTCATCAGGTTCTCGTCCAGGAACCCGACGAAATTGATCTTGTACTTGTCGTAGGCGTGCTTCACCAGCTCGGCCACGTAGTCGGGCGAGTGGTAGCGGATGCTGCGGGTGTAGGTGCCCGGCTTGTCGAAGGCGACCTGGGTCTCGCCGGCATCGTTCACCTCGTAGCGCATGTCGCCGGCGATGCCGAGGTGATAGCAGAAACGGCAGATCAGCGAGCAGCCATAGCTGGCGTTGATGTCCAGCCGTCGCGAGGCCAGCATGCCTTCCTCGGAAAACAGCGCCTGGCTGTTCTTGAAATAGACCTCCTCCAGCGGGAACAGATCCCAAGCGGGGAAGGGGAGGTTGTCCAGGTCGTCGATGAGCTGGCGCATCTGGGACAGCTTCAGGCCCTGGCCCGGCACGCGCGAGATGGTGCCCTGGATGTTCCAGAACTCGCGGCCGCCCCGGTCGACCATGTCGCAGATCTCGGGAAAGGTCACGAAGCCCTCGCCGACGCAGCCGACATCCACTTCAGGCAGCCACGTCATGATCTCGCGCGGAATCGAGGTGAGGATGCCTCCGCCCATTACCTGCACGGCCGACGGCGCTTCCCGCCGAGCGATCTTCGTCAGGCGTTTGATCGAGTTGTATGTCGTCGTGATCCCACCATAGGCGATGATGTCCCAATCGTCGGCGCGGCAGACATCACCCAGTGTTTCGGTGCCCAGCCGCCAGGCGTTCTCGTCATAGACCTGGACCTGGTGGCCCTTCTCCATGACGATCGCCGCCAGCAGCGCGATGCCGTAGGGCACGTGGCGCGGCACGTCCTCCTCCCGGACGACGGGATTGATGAAAAGTATCTTGGCCATGTTCGACCGCCTTTCGGATGGGGGCGTCGCTGTCAGCCGGCCTCCGCCAGAAATTTCTCCAGCGGCGCCCAATTGATCCGGTCGCTGAACAGCGTTCCACCGCCACTGCAGTTCCAAGTTTCGCAGTCGGCATCATCGGTCATCTCGATGAAGGCGGAGCGGTACCAGTAATAGGCCGGGTCGGTAAAGTACCATTCGTCGAGATGAGGGTTGTAGATGTCGACGTAGAGGTCCTCGACATGCGCTTCTCCGGCGAGATTCAGCGCCTCGTAGTAGTACTGTGTGTTGATGAGCGGCGTATCGGCGTAGTAGCCGAAATCCATGCCGGTGACCGCCACCCGGGCCTTGCCGAGCACCGCATGGGCCAGCATCCAGCAAGCGCCGCCTACATTTCCGCCGGCGTTCATGCAGGGCAGACCGTTGCGACGCTGCAACTCCGCCGTCACGCTGCCTGGCTCGTCCGGGTCGTCCAGCATCGGATTGAACCAGAAGACCTGCATGCCGATCTCGTGCACCCGCTTCACCACGTCGGGTGACGAAGTCGTGCCCAGCGCGATGTGGATGCGGGGCCCGAACTCCTCCATCAGGGCGAGCAGTTCATCGTTCTTGCGCTTCTCGTCAGCAAAGCTCGGGTCCTGCTCCTGGCGCCGAAAATAGTCGTCCGCTGCCATCCGGCCATCATCCAGATCCGGGTCCCCGAACCATCGCACGATACGCAGCGGATGGGGATCGACCGACACTGCGCAGGTGGGCACCAGCCCCTGCCGCAGACAATGCGACAGCGCGCTTTCGGTTATCACCGTGGCGCCGCGATAGCCCGTCTCGACCAGGGTCGGCACCGGGTCGCGCCGGCGCAGTGACGGACCGGCGGCGATCACCACGGCGCTGTCGCCCTCGCCGAGCCCGAGATCCCGAAGCTCCTTCAATGACCGGCCATTGCGGTAGTGCGGTTCGTTGACCTCCACATTCGCGAGACACATGTCCATAGTCCGGGCTGACGTCATCGACGCCATCTCGTTCTGAAGCTGTTTGAGCAGGCGTCCCTGACGCTCCCCTGGCATCCGGCGGCCCTACTTCTTGTCCGCGTCCCAGGTGACTTTCTTTTTCGAGACATAGGCGATGGAACCGCCAAGGCGCTTCTTCGCCTCCATCTCGAAGCGGTCTTCCAAGGTCTCTTCCCGCTCTGGCGAGACGACCCGTTTCCTAGGTTCGAAGTTGCCTTTAAGCACATCGCTGCTCATGCACGCGTCTCCTTGATTATACGTTGTGATGGGATTACCCGAAACACGGTCCCGCCGCAATCTCGCGCAGCCTTACCAGGCCGAGAAGCCGCCATCGACCATCAGCACCTGGCCGGTGATATATCGAGCCGTATCCGAGACGAGGAACACCACCGCGCCTGCGATATCGTTCTCGTTCGCCATGCGGCCGAGCGGTGTGCGGGCTTCATAGCGCTTCACGAAACTCTCCGGCTGGCCGCGGCCGACCCCGCCGGGGCAGATGGCGTTGACACGGATTTCCGGCGCCAGGGTGGTCGCGAGCCAGCGGGTCAACTGGATCAGGCCGCCCTTCGACGCAGCGTAGGCCGCGGGGTTGGCCATCTGCGTTCCTTCGTAGAACGACCAGTCCGGCCCCAGCGCGCCATAGATGGATGCGACATTCAGGATCGCGCCGGAACCTGAAGCCCGCAGATGCGGCGTCGCCTCCTGGCAGAGGGCGAATGCGGCGGTCAGGTTGACTTCGATGGCCTTGCGCCAGGTCTCGGTGGACTGACCTTCGAACGGCTCGGCCCAACCGGTCAAATCGGAAGTGCCGACGAAGGCGGCGTTGTTGATCAGGATGTCCATTCGGCCGTGCCTCTCGGCGGCATCGACCAGTGCGCGGCGCGTGGCCCTTTCGTCGGAAAGATCGACGACGTGGCCGCTCGCCCTGTCCAGACCTGCGGCGATCTCGTTGACTTCGTCGGCTCGGTCGAGCAGCGCCACGGCTGCGCCCAGTTCCGTCAAGCCCGTGGCGATTGCCTGCCCGATATGGCCGGCGCCGCCGGAAACAAGCGCAACGCGGCCTTCAAGGGACATCATTTCACGGATCATCTTCGCCCCCACCGGAATTCGCATTATGACTAGCGGGGAAATGACCGATCAGAAACAGCAAATCGGTGGCCGGGCTCTGGTTGTGGGTGCAGGCTCCATCGGACAGCGGCACTCCGCAATCCTTGCCAGGTTGGGCTTCGATGTGACCCAGGTCAGTCGCCATGCGTCCGACGCCCATCGCTCGGTGGCTGCGGCGCTGGCGGACGGGTCGGCGGACTACGCTGTCATTGCTGGTGAGACAGCGCGGCACCTGGAAGATCTCCAGGCGTTGGCCGAGGCCGGACACACGGGGCCGGTGTTGGTCGAAAAGCCGCTGTCGTCGCCGGGCCAGTCGCTGGAGAATCTGCCTGAACTGGATATCCGCATCGCATATCAACTCCGCTTCCACCCGGCGCTGCGATGGCTGAAGACGGAGCTGGCCGGTGCGACCGCGATCACGGTGCAGGCCTATGTCGGTCAGTATCTGCCCACATGGCGGCCCGGTCGGGACTACCGGGAAACGGAGTCGGCGCGCAGAAATGCTGGCGGCGGGGCGCTGAACGATCTGAGTCACGAACTCGACCTTCTCGACTGGCTGTTCGGCGGCTGGACCAGCGTCGCCGCGTTAGGCGGAAGGAGCAGCCGTCTGGAGATCGACACCGACGACCATTTCGCGTTGCTCTGCCGTTTCGAGCGTTGCGGCGCGGCGACCGTGGAACTGAACTATCTTGACCGAGCGGGCCGCCGACGAATGATCGTGAACACTGCCGACGAGACTTTCGAGGTCGACCTTGTAGCCGGATTCGTCAGGCGAAACGACGAGCCTGTCGTCGCGTTGGTCGCCGACCGAGACGATCCGATTCGCGATCTTCATCGCGCGGTTCTCGATGGTGGGGCCGAGGCCACCGACCGGGCTTCGGCGCGCCGTACCATGGGACTCATTGAGGCAGCGCTGCGCTCGGCTGGCGGAAATGGAGCTGTACTCGTCCCGTGAAGCGCGCCTTCGACATCGCCGTCTCGCTCGCCGCCCTGCTGGCGCTGTCGCCGCTGCTGCTGGCGGTCGCGCTGGCCGTGGCGTCGACCAGCCCCGGCGGCGCGCTCTACCGCCAGGTCCGCATCGGCCGCGGCGGCCGGCCGTTCCGGATGCTGAAGTTCCGCTCCATGGTCGCCGACGCCGACCGCATCGGCGGTTACTCCACCGCGCAGGGCGACCCCCGCATCACCCGGATCGGGCGCTTCATCCGTCGCACCAGCATCGACGAGCTGCCGCAGCTCCTGAACGTGCTCGGGGGCTCGATGAGCCTGGTCGGCCCGCGCCCCGACGTGCCGGCGCAGGAGGAACTCTATGCGCCCGAGGAATGGCGCGAGCGCCACCGGGTCAGGCCCGGCATCACCGGTCTTGCCCAGGCCCTGGTCCGCAACGAGGCGGGGCCGGGAGAACGCACAGCCCTGGACCTGCGCTATGTGCGGGAGCAAAGCCTCTGGCTGGACCTGAAGATACTCTGGTGGACCGTCCGCCAGGTGCTGGGCAAGGGCAGCCACTGACTCCGCGCCCCACCGGGGCCGGCCTCTCCTACACCTCGATCTGGTGGCGGGCGGCGTAGTCCTGCAGCATCGGCCGGAGCGTGCGGTCGTCGCGGCCCAGCCAGCCGTTCATCTCCTTGCGCAGCGCCGCGATATCGGTGGCGAGCACCAGCTCCTTGATCGGGCCGATGGCGTTGGCGCGCATGGAGAGCTGGCGGAAGCCGAGCGCCAGCAGCGCCAGCGCCTCCACGGGCCGGCCGGCCATCTCGCCGCAGATCGAGAAGGGCACCTCGGCCTGCTCGCACTGGCGCGCGATGCGCCGCAGCACCGACAGGAAGGCCGAACTCAGCGGGTCATAGCGGTCGGCGACGCGCGCGCTGCCCCGGTCGACCGCATACATGAACTGCATCAGGTCGTTGGACCCGACGGAGATGAAGTCCACCAGCGGCAGCAGCGCCGGCAGCCGCCAGACCAGCGCCGGCACCTCCAGCATCACGCCCACGCGGATATGGACAGGCAGCGGATGGCCGCGCCTGCGGGCCCAGTCCAGTTCACGCTGCAGCACCTCGCGCGCGGCCTTGAACTCGGCGATGTCGGCGACCATCGGGAACATGATGTCCAGTTCCTCGCCGGCGCTGGCGTGCAGCAGGGCGCGGATCTGCATGCGGAACAGGCCCGGATGGTCCAGCGAGATGCGGATCGCCCGCCAGCCCATGGCCGGGTTCTCCTCCTTTTCCCGCTTCATGTAGGGGAGCAGCTTGTCGCCGCCGACGTCCAGGGTCCGGAACACCAGCCGGCGACCGTTGCAGAGCTCGCGCACCGCGCGGTAGTACTCGGTCTGCTCGCGCACCCGGGGCAGGCGCCCGCGCACCATGAAGTGCAGCTCGGTGCGGAACAGCCCGACGCCTGCGGCGCCGGTCTGATCGAGATGGCGCATGTCCAGCAGCAGCCCGGCATTGGCCAGCAGCTCGATGGCGACGCCGTCCCTGGAGACCGCGGGCACGTCCTTCAGCGCCGCCCAGCGCGCCTTCTCCTGCGCGCGCACGCTTTCGATCTCGTCGAAGGCGTCGATGACGTTCTGGTCGGGGCGGATGAAGACCTGGGCGTGCTCGCCGTCGACGATGATGGGGTCGCCGGTGTCGATCTGCTCGGTGGCGCCGCGGACATTGCCGATGACGGGGATGTTCATGGCGCGCGCCACGATGGCCATGTGAGAGCCCGACGAGCCCTCCTCCAGCACCACGGCCTTCAGCTTGTCCTCGCCGAAATCCAGGATCTCCGCGGGCCCCATGTCGCGGGCAACCAGAACGATGTCGTCGGGCAGTTCCTCGTTCAGGGTGTTCAGGCCGCCCTGAAGCCGGTTGATCAGGCGGTTGGCCAGGTCGTCCATGTCGGCCATCCGCGCCCGGATATAGGGGTCCGGCACCTGGCGGAAGCGGGCCCGGGTCTGGTCGTGGATGCGCTTGACGGCAGCCTGGGCGGTCAGGCCGGCTTCCACGGCTTCCCGCATCCGGCGCTGCCAGCCCGGATCGTGCGCGAACATGCGGAAGGCTTCCATGACCTCCCGCGATTCGCCGGCGGCCAGCACCGGCTGGGACAGCATCTCGTCGATCTGGGACTGGATGTCGACGATGGCGGCGTTGAGGTCCTCCAGCTCCTGGCCGATGTCGTCGGCGATGGTCCGGGTGATCTCGATCCGGGGCGCGTGCAGCACCGCCGTGCCCATGGCGAAGCCGTCCGAGAGGGGCCGGCCGGTCAGCCGCGCCGCGCGCTTGGTCGCGGTGACCGATTCCGCCAGCACGTTGGGGGAGACCAGGGCGCCGACGCCGACCATCTCGGCGAAGCCCATGGCCACCGTCTCCAGCGCCTCTTCCTCCTCGTCGGTGTAGTTGCGTTCCTTGACGTTCTGCACCACCAGAACGCCGACCACCTTGTTGGCGTAGAGGATCGGCACGCCCAGCATGGAGCGGAACGCTTCCTCGCCCGTCTCGGGCCGGTACTCGTACTGGGTGTGGGAGCGCGCGTCGCGCAGCCGGAGCGGCTTCGAGAGCGCGGCGATATGGCCGACGATGCCGGCGCCCACGTTCAGGCGGGTCTGGTGGATGGCCTCACGCTTCAGGCCCTCGGTCGCGTAGAGCTCCAGCACGCCGCCGGGCTGCATCAGGTAGACCGAGCAGACTTCGGCGACCATGGCGCCGGCGATCAGGCGGACGACCTGCTCCAGGCGTTCCTCCGGCGTCATGCCGCTCCGCATGATCTCGCGGAAGCGGCGCATCAGGAAGCGCGGCCCGGTCATGGCCTGTCCGCCGCTCACGGCGATATCGCCCCTGTGCCGATGTCGTCCTCCCTTCCGGCCCCCTGTCAGGCCGCGTCGAGTTCGAACGCGCTGTGCAGCGCCCTGACCGCCAGTTCCGTGTAGTCCGCGCCGATCAGCACGCTGACCTTGATCTCCGACGTGGTGATGACCTGGATGTTGATGCCCTTCTCGGCCAGCGCGCGGAACATGGTCTTGGCGACGCCCACATGGCTGCGCATGCCGACGCCGACGATGGAGACCTTGACCACATTGGGGTCGGAGGTCAGCTCGCTCCACTGGACCTCGTCCCTGACGCCGTCCAGCACCTTCAGCGCCCGGTCCAGGCTGTCGCGCGGCACGGTGAAGGTCAGGTCGGTCGTGGCGCCGTCCTCCGAGACGTTCTGGACGATCATGTCGACATTGATGTTGGCGTCGGCCAGCGGCCCGAAGATGCCGGCGGAAACGCCCGGGCGGTCGGCGACCTTGCGGAGCGTGATCTTGGCCTCGTTGGGGGCGTAGGTCACGCCGTTGACCATCTGCTGTTCCACGATTTCCTCCTCGTCGACGACCAGTGTGCCGGGCTCGTCGCTGAAACTCGACCGCACATGTATGCGGACGCCGTGATTCATGGCCAATTCCACCGAACGGGTCTGCAGCACCTTGGCGCCCAGCGAGGCCAGCTCCAGCATCTCCTCGTAGGTGATGCGGGCCAGCTTGCGCGCCGCGGGCACGATGCGCGGGTCGGTGGTATAGACGCCGTCGACGTCGGTGTAGATGTCGCAGCGGTCGGCCTTCAGCGCCGCCGCGAGCGCCACGGCGGAGGTGTCGGAACCGCCGCGGCCCAGCGTGGTGATCCGGCCGTTCGGCGCCACGCCCTGAAAGCCGGCGACCACCGCGACCTGGCCCTCGCCGAAGCGGCGGACGATCTCGTCGGTGTCGATGCCGGTGATGCGGGCCGAGCTGTGCACGTCGGTGGTGTGCACGGGCACCTGCCAGCCCAGCCAGGAGCGTGCATGGACGCCGACCGCCTGCAGCGCCATCGCCATCAGGCCGATGGTGACCTGCTCGCCGGAAGCGACGACGACGTCGTATTCGCGGGCGTCGTGCATGGGCGAGGCGGCCCGCGCCAGATCGACCAGCCGGTTGGTTTCCCCCGACATGGCCGAGACCACGACCGCGACCTCGTTGCCGGCCTCGACTTCCCGCTTGACGCGCAGGGCGGCCGCCTTGATCCGATCGATGTCGCCGACGGACGTGCCGCCGAATTTCATGACGATGCGCGCCATATTATCCCAAGCCGCTCGACGTGGATGGATGATGCTGAAACCGGCGCCCTTGCGGCCGGGCGCGGGCACCTCTTAACTTTGCACGGGACGGCCCGCAAGGGCGCTTCCGTGTTACCAGCCGGTAGGAAAAGCAGCCATGACCTCGACCACGGTCGACCCGGACGAGATCGAGCGTTTCGCCGCGATGGCGGAGGACTGGTGGGATCCGGACGGACCCATGAAGCCGCTGCATCGCCTGACGCCCGCGCGCATGCGCTATCTGGCCGACCGGTTGGCGCGGCATTCCGGGCGCGGCGCCGGCGCCGCGTCGCTGACGGGGCTTTCCGTGCTCGACATCGGTTGCGGCGGCGGTCTGGTCTCGGAGCCGCTGGCGCGCCTCGGCGCCGAAGTCACCGGCGTCGACGCGGCGGCGAAGAACATCGAGGCGGCGCGCCTGCACGCCGCGGAAGCGGGGCTGAAGATCGACTACCGCCACGGCACGGCCGAGGTCCTGGCCGAAAAGGGCGAACGCTTCGACGCCGTCCTCGCGCTGGAAATCATCGAGCATGTCGCGGATCCGCCGCTGTTCGTGCAGTCGCTCGCGAGCCTCGTGAAACCCGGCGGGCTCGTGGTCTTCTCCACGCTGAACCGCACCGCGAAGTCCTTCGCGCTCGCCATCGTCGGCGCGGAGTACGTGCTGGGCTGGGTGCCGCGCGGCACGCACAGCCACGACAAGTTCGTGAAGCCGTCCGAACTCGCCCGCTGGTGCCGGGATGCCGGGCTGGAGGTCACTGACCTGACGGGCCTGGTCTACTCGCCGCTGGCCGGCTGGTCGCTCGACGCGAAGGACCTGGACGTGAACTACTTCGCCTGCGCGGCGCGTCCGGCGGCGTAGGGGCCCGGGTTCTCAATGTCACCCCCGCCTTGTGCGGGGGTCCGGCGCGGCTTCGCCGCGAGTCGTTGGGTAGCCGGATGCCCGCACCAGGCGGGCATGACCCCGTTCGGGGGGCGGGCACGACACCGAACTCCTATCCTTCCCAGTAGGGCGGGTCGCCGAAGCAGCCGGCCAGGTGGTCGATGAAGGCGCGGACCTTTGGCGAGAGGTGGCGGCGGTGGGGATAGACCGCCTGGATCGAGAGCTCGCGGATCGTCCAGTCCTCCAGCACGGGCACGAGTTCGCCCCGGCGCACCGCCTGCCAGGCGATGAACAGCGGCTGGATCGACAGCCCGGCCCCGGCGATGGCCGCGTCGCGCAGGATCTCGCCATTGTTGGAGCGGAGCGGCCCGTCGACGGCGACCTGCTGGCTGTCGCCGCCCTGGCGGAAGGTCCAGAAGCTCGTCTCCGACGAATTGGCGTAGATCAGACAGCGGTGACGCTTCAGGTCCCCCGGATGTTCCGGCCGGCCGAACTTCTCCAGATAGGCGGGGCTCGCCATCACCCGGTTGCGCGAGGGCGCCAGCCGGCGCGCGATCAGGCTGGAATCCGCCATCTGCGTGATACGGATGGCCAGATCGAAACCGCTGTCGATCAGGTCGATGAAGCTGTCCGTCAACTCCAGCTCGACATGGATGTCCGGGTATTCGGCCATGAAGCTCGCCACCGCTGGCGCGAGGTGCATGGTGCCGAAGCTCATCGGCGCGTTGACGCGCAGCCGCCCGCGCGGCGCGGCCTGCAGCTGGGCCACGGCCATGTCGGCGGCCTCCGCGTCCTTCAGGATGCGGGCGCAGAAGCCGTAGTAGATCTCGCCGACCTCCGTCAGGCTGATCTGGCGCGTCGTGCGGTTGACCAGCCTGGCGCCCAGCCGCTCCTCCAGCCGCGCGAGCTGCTTGGAGACCGCCGACTTCGAGAGGTTGAGCCGCTCCGCCGCCTGGCTGAAGCTCATCGCCTCCGCGATCGCGGCGAACACCGCCATGGCCGTCAGGTCGTGCATGGGCTCCGTTCCGTTTCCATCCGGAAACCGAATTCTTCCACGCGCGCCTCTGGCCGCCAAGCGTTACCGTCCCAGATGAACGGAAACGAGAAACGACATGGGAGATCTGCGATGGGCCTGCTGGAAAACGGCGTCTGGCGCGACAAGCCCCGCGAGCCGGGCAAGAAAGGCGAGTTCGTCCGCAAGGACGCCCAGCTGCGCAACTGGATCGGGAAGGGCGGCGAATTCCCGCCCGAATCCGGGCGCTATCACCTCTATGTCTCCTATGCCTGTCCCTGGGCCCACCGCACGCTGATCTTCCGCAAGCTGAAGGGGCTGGCCGATCACATTTCCTTTTCCGTGGTCCATCCGCTGATGCTGGAGAACGGCTGGGAACTGACGAAGGACTTCGAGGGCGCGACGGGCGACCCGGTCAACGGCTTCACCTATCTGCATCAGGTCTACACCGCCAACGACCCGGCCTACACCGGCCGGGTCAGCGTGCCGGTGCTCTGGGACAGGAAGACGGGCCGCATCGTTTCCAACGAGAGCGCGGAGATCATCCGGATGCTGAATTCGGCGTTCGACGATCTCACCGGCAACACCGACGACTACTATCCCGAGGATCTCCGCAACGAGATCGATCTCGTCAACGAACGCGTCTACGAGACCGTCAACAACGGCGTCTACCGCTCCGGCTTCGCGCGGACCCAGGACGCCTATGAGGAGGCGGTCACCGAGCTGTTCGACACCATGGACTGGCTGGAGGACCGGCTCTCGAAGCAGCGCTATCTCGCCGGCGACCGCGTCACCGAGGCCGACTGGCGGCTGTTCCCGACCATGATCCGCTTCGACCACGTCTATCACGGCCACTTCAAGTGCAACCGAAACCGGCTGATCGAGTTCCCCAACCTGTTCGGCCTGACGCGTGAGCTCTACCAGTGGCCCGGCGTCGCCGAGACGGTGAACATGGAGCACATCCGCTGGCACTACTACTACAGCCATCCCTGGGTGAACCCGGCGCGCGTCGTTTCCATCGGTCCGGAAATCGACTTCGACGCGCCCCACGGACGGGAGCGGCTGAAGGCGGCGTGAGCGCATTCGACCTGCCCCGGGGCGACCTCTGGGTCTTCGGCTACGGCTCGCTGATGTGGCGGCCCGGCTTCGAACACGCCGAGCGCCAGCAGGCGCTGCTGCGCGGCCGGCACCGCCGGCTCTGCGTCTGGTCCTGGCATCACCGCGGGCTGCAGCACGCGCCGGGGCTGGTGATGGGCCTGGACCGCGGCGGCTCCTGCATCGGGGCGGCCTACCGCGTGCCCGAGGATGAAGCGCAGGCCGCCTTCGATTACCTCGCGGCCCGGGAGATGGTGACGCCGGTCTACGTGCCCACCCATGTCCGCCTCGACCTCGCCGACGGCGGCGCGGTGCAAGGCCTGACCTTCACCGTCGACCGCGCCAACCCGCAATATGCCGACCGCATCAGCGTGGAGACGGCGGTGGAGACGGTGCGATGCGCCGAAGGCCACAGCGGCCGCAATGTCGACTATGTGCGGGAGACGGTCGCGCACCTGCGGGAGATCGGCGTCCGCGACGCCTTCATGGAGGCGGTGGCCGACCGGCTGTGACGGCGCGGCGGACGATTGGCGCGGTGGCGGGTGGCCGGTGCAGCGTTGCAACGGCCAACGACGGCTGCACGCCATCGCGCAGGGACCGTCATCGGCCGCGGGACCGGGCTTGAGTGTGGAGGCGCACCCGGCCTGCTTCTGATTTCTTCAGTCGGATCAGGGGCTTCAACCCGAGGCGGGCGCGTCCGCCTGTCGCGTGCGAGCGGAGTGCCCCGAGGAAGTCGACCGAAAGCTCCGACGGATTCTGCCCGGCGGAGGGTGCAACGCCTCGCTCAGGCCGACGTGGAGATGATCGGAAAAAAGCCGCCGGTTGGCTCCCCGGGTAGGACTCGAACCTACGACCCAGCGGTTAACAGCCGCTTGCTCTACCAACTGAGCTACCGAGGACCAGCCGTGGCGGAGCGGCGATATAACAAAGGCCCCATGGATTGGCCAGCGAAAAATCCCACCGTCCCCGGCCGCGCCGCGGCATCGGCGACAGCCGCGCGATCGCTGCGCCGGCGCCAGTGTCGCCACGATCGCCGGCAGGATCAGGCGGGCTCCGCGGCGGTCCTGTCGGCGGCTGTCTCCGGGGCCGGAGTGACATCGACCGGCTGCTCCTCGCCGGTCGTGGCGTCGATGAACGCTGCCGGCAGGCCGTCTTCGCAGTCATAGGCGTTGTGCCGGAGCCGTCTCGGGCTCAGCCCCTCCACCCTGTGGAACGTCGCGCCGTCGATGGCGTTGCCGGTCATGTGGACGCCCTTCATTGCGCCGCGGAAGAAGGCGCAATGGCGCAGTCCGCAGCGATCGAGGCCGGCGCGGGAGAAATCGCAGCCCTCGAACCGGATCCCGGACAGGTCCATCTTCGCGAAATCGAAGTCGGAGAAATCGAGGAAGTGGCAGGCAAGCGGCGCGGGGATGCGGGCGCCGCGCAGTTCGGGGTGATAGCCGGCGGCCCGCTCGGCGCGTTTCATCCTGTCGTCGCGTGTGCCGAGCGTGCGGAACAGCAGGCGCTTTTCGTCTGCGGTGTAGAGGCTCCCGGCGCCGCCGGCGGACGGCTCACCTTTGGGCGGCCTCTCCGGGCCGCGCATGTCCTGAAAGCAGGCCGTCAGCAGGCGCATGACCGGGACGTGGTAGGCGGCGGGATCCTCGCAGCGGAGTTCGTCGAGGACGAACATCGCGGCCATCCGCTCCTGTCGGGAGTCCGCGCCCAGCATCCCGGCGGCATCCTGAAGCCGGCCGTAGCGGTTGCCGCGCTGGCCCGACTCGAGCTGCCGGAATTGCCGGTGGGCCTGGCGGTGGGCGGTGACGCTGCGCCAGACCAGCAGCGGCAGGGCGATCAGCCCGAGCAGGATCAGCCCCAGATTGCGCAGCGTGGCGCCGTTCGTGACTCCGTCCGCGCCATGGCCCCGGTTCAGCCAGGCCCAGAACGCTTCGAGGGGAGCAGGCCATGTTGCAATGAGGTAGGGCGGCAGGGTGGCCGCGACCGCCGCGGCGAGCATCACCACAACGGGCGCATGGCGCCAATGCCAGAAACCGCGGGGATTGAATGGTGCGGTTCTTCTGGGTGGCATCATGACATGAGGTTCCTGCGGTGGTTGCCGGGGGAGCGGGGAATCCGGAACGGGGAATCCGGAGCGGGGCTCTCCGCCCCGCCGCGATGGAGAACGGCTGCCACGGCCAATGGCGGCTCCGCCGCCGCGCGTCCGCGCCCCCTTCGGGGCCGGGCGACCCCGTCTGCATTTCACTTGAGAGAGACCGCCCCGGCATTCAACCCGCTGCGTCCCGGATGCCGGGCCACTGGACTGATGGAAAGGCTGGAGGCGCGGACCGGAATCGAACCGGTGTACACGGATTTGCAGTCCGTTGCGTCACCACTCCGCCACCGCGCCGTACCAATGAGTGGGCGGGCTGCGGTATAGGCCCCGCTCCGGGGCGGGTCAAGCGGGAAGCGGTGTTGCGTTCCGGTCGCATTGCGCGGCGATCCCGCGCACCTTATAACGCCACGAATTGCATGAGTTTTCCGTGGATCCGAGGGGTCCGCGCGCTTCCGGGAAAGGGTGAATGTCCACAAGTCTGGATTACGAGGCCGCCCGCCAGGCCATGATCAACAGCCAGCTCCGGCCGAACCGGCTGATCGACGAGCGTCTGATCGAGGCGATCGATCGCGTGCCGAGAGAGGCCTTCGTGCCCAAGGAACTGCGCGGCATCGCCTATGTCGACGAGGACCTGCCGCTGGGCGATGGCCGCTACATGATGGAGCCGATGGTGCTGGCGCGCATGCTGCAGGACGCCCGCATCGAGGCCGACGATACGGTGCTGGTGGTCGGCTGCACCACGGGCTACGGCGCGGCCGTGGCCGCGGCGCTGGCCGGCACGGTGATCGCGCTGGAGCAGGATCCGGAATTCGTCCGCCGCGCCACCGAGACGCTGGCGGGCCTGGGCATCGCCAACGTGGCGGTGGTCGAGGGCGAACTGGCGCAGGGCATTCCCGACCAGGGCCCCTTCGACGTGATCATACTGGAAGGTGCGGTGGCCGAAGTGCCGGAGACCCTGCTGGACCAGCTCGCCGAAGGCGGGCGGCTGATGACGGTGCTGCGCGAGGGCGGCATCGGCAAGCTGATCATCTTCACCCGCGTGGGCGGGATCGGCCGGCGCACGATCTTCGACGCGGCGACGCCCGTCCTGCCCGGCTTCGAGAAGAAGAAGAGTTTCGTGTTTTGAGCGCTCCCGAACTGCCTTTGGAGGTGACGGTCCCCGAGGCCGCCGACATGCGCGCGAAGGGCGCCGCGATCATCGATGTGCGCGAGCCTTGGGAGTTCGACCAGGGTCATATCGAGGACGCCCTCCTGATCCCGCTGAAGAGTCTGCCCCAGCGCGTGGCCGAGGTGCCGCGGGACCGGCCCGTGGTCATCAACTGTCACCATGGCGGCCGCAGCATGCAGGCGGTCAACTACCTGCGACAGCAGGGTTTCGGCAATGTCACCAACATGGAAGGGGGCATCGACAGATGGTCGCTCGAAATCGACCCGTCAATCGCGCGCTACTAGGCGCGGTCTCCGGCGCTGCCCTGCTGACGGCCCTTGCCGGGCCGGCGGCGGCCGAGACCCTGCGTGAAGCCCTGATCGCCGCCTACACGACCAATCCGACACTGGCCGCCGAACGCGCCAACCTCCGCGCCGTCGACGAGAACGTCAACCAGGCGCTGGCGGGCTGGCGGCCCACCGTCGTGGCCACGGCCGACGGCGCCGTCCAGTTCAGCGATCAGGAGGTCCGCGGCGTTTCGAGTTCGGACACCACCGTGCCTCTCAGCACCACGCTGAACCTGACCCAGCCGGTCTATGACGGCGGCACCACGCCGGCCGAGGTCAATTCCGCCGAGGCGCTGGTGCTGGCCGGCCGCGCCAATCTGAGTTCCACCGAGCAGGACATCCTGCTGGACGCCGTCACCGTCTACATGGAAGTGCTGCTCAACCAGGCGATCGTGCAGCTCAACCTGAACAACGAGGAGCGGCTGGGGCGTCAGCTCGAGGCGGCGCAGGACCGTTTCGACGTTGGCGAGATCACCCGCACCGATGTGGCCCAGGCGCGGGCGGCGCTGTCGCGCGCCGCGGCCGACCGGGCGCAGGCCGAGGGCAACCTGATCGCCTCGCGCGCGGCCTATGAGCGTGTCGTCGGCAACATGCCCGATCAGTTGCAGCCGCCGCCGCCGCTGCCCGACGTGCCGCCCAGCGAGAAGCTGGCGCTGGAGATCGCCTACGCGGAAAATCCGGATCTGCTGGTCGCGGTCAACACTGCCGACTCGGCGGAGCACGACATCCGCGCGACCTATGGCCAGCTTCTGCCCCAGGTCGACGTGGAGGCGCTGGCGACCCATTCGCGCAACAGCACCCAGGCCGGCGACGACGACACCACGCTGCGTCTGCGCGGCGTGCTGACGGTGCCGATCTACCAGGCCGGGGCCGTCCACAGCGGCGTGCGCCAGCAGAAGAATGTGCACAGCCAGCGCATGCTGGAAGTGCAGGAGACCCGCCGGCTGGTCGGCGAAGGCGTGACCCAGGCCTGGGAAGCGCTGGAGACCGCGCGCGCCCGGATCGTGGCCGGCCGCGCCGAAGTGCGCGCCAACGAGATCGCGCTGGAAGGCGTGATCCAGGAGGCGCAGGTCGGCTCGCGCACCACGCTGGACGTGCTCGACGCCGAACAGGACCTGCTGGATTCGCAGGTCGCGCTGGTTCAGGCGGAGCGCGACGAGTATGTCGGGGCCTATCAGCTGCTGGACGCCGTCGGGCGTCTCAGCGTCGCGGTGCTTGGTCTCGCGGTCGAAGCCTACGACCCCGATGTCCACTACAGGCAGGTCCGCGATCAGTGGTGGGGCACCCAGCCGCGGGCCGAGTGAGCATTGCGGGGGCGTTAACCAAGCTTTAGCGTCATCCGTGCAACGCTGGCCATTCCGGACGCCGCGCGACCGACGGCCGTCATTGAACACGGAAAGATCATGAGCGACGCCAACGCCCAGAACGAACCGACAATGGAGGAGATTCTCGCCTCCATCCGGCGGATCATTTCCGAAGACGACGAGGAAGAACAGCCGAAGCCGGATGCGGCCGAGGAAGAGGACTCCGTCGAGGAGATGCTGAACTCCGAGCCGGACTCCGATCCGGAACCGGAGCCCGAGCCCGAGCCGGAGCCGGTATTCGCGCCCGAACCGGAGCCCGAGCCCGCGCCCGCGCCGGAGCCCGAAGAGGAAGAGGTTCTCGAACTGACCGACATGGTCGAGGACGAGGATTCCGACACCGACCTGACGGGCGGCGCGGCGGACGACCGCATGGAAGCGCCGGCCCCGCCGCTGTCGCCGCAGACGATCACCGATCGTCTGATCTCCGACGTCACCGCCGCCGAATCGGCAGCCTCGCTCGCCGCGCTCACCCACCGGGTTTCGTCCCAGCGCGACATTTCCGTGCCGACCCACCGCAGTCTGGAAGACATCACCAAGGAGCTGCTGCGGCCGATGCTGAAGGAATGGCTGGACAAGAACCTGCCCGCCATCGTCCAGCGTATCGTCGAACGCGAGATCGCCAAGCTCGCCGGCGAGGTCGACGACAGCAAGCGCTAGCCGCCCTTCCACTTGACGCCCTGGCGTCCTGCGCCCTAGTACCCTGCATCCCGGCGCGGACGCGCCGCGGATGGTGTCAGTTCAATCGGAAACGGCGGGTTCGGCGATGCTGGACAAGACCTATCGGCCCCAGGAGGTCGAACAGCGGCTCTATCGCGACTGGGAACAGGGCGGCCTGTTCCGCTGCGGTCAGGTGGACGGCGATCCCTTCACCATCGTGATCCCGCCGCCGAACGTCACCGGCAGCCTGCACATGGGCCACGCGCTCAACAACACGCTGCAGGACGTCCTGATGCGCTGGCGGCGCATGAAGGGGCGCGATGCGCTGTGGCAGCCGGGCACGGACCACGCCGGCATCGCCACCCAGATGGTCGTGGAACGCCAGCTCGCCGAGCAGGGGAAGAACCGCCGCGACATGGGCCGGGAGGCCTTCGTCGAGCGCGTCTGGGAATGGAAGGAGGAGTCGGGCGGCACCATCACCAACCAGCTCCGCCGCCTGGGCGCGTCCTGCGACTGGGACCGCGAGCGCTTCACCATGGACGAGGGGCTTTCCGCTGCCGTCCGCAAGGTCTTCGTCGACCTCTACAGACAGGATCTGATCTACCGCGACAAGCGGCTGGTCAACTGGGATCCGAAGCTGCTGACCGCGATCTCCGACCTGGAGGTGGAGAACCGCGAAGTGAAGGGCCACATGTGGCACTTCCGCTATCCGGTCGAGGGCGAGGACGGCGCCTTCATCACCGTCGCGACCACCCGGCCGGAGACGATGCTGGGCGACACCTGCGTGGCGGTCCACCCGGACGACGAGCGCTACACCGGCCTGATCGGCAAGCACGTCATCCTGCCGCTGGTCGGCCGCCGCATCCCGATCGTCGCCGACGAATACGCCGATCCCGAACAGGGCTCCGGCGCGGTGAAGATCACGCCGGCCCACGACTTCAACGACTTCGAGGTCGGCAAGCGCCACGACGCCGAGATGGTCAACATCTTCGACGAGCACGCGGTCCTGAACGACAATGTGCCCGAGGCCTATCGCGGTCTGGAGCGTTTCGCCGCGCGCGAGAAGGTCATCGCCGATCTGGAGGCCGAAGGCCTGCTGGAGCAGATCGACGAGATCACCCACACGGTGCCCTATGGCGACCGCTCCGGCGTCGTCATCGAACCGTGGCTCACCGACCAGTGGTTCGTCGATGCGGCCACGCTGGCGAAGCCCGCCATCGAGGCCGTCGAGACAGGCCGCATCCAGTTCGTCCCGAAGAACTGGGAGAACACCTATTTCGAGTGGATGCGCAACATCCAGCCCTGGTGCGTCAGCCGCCAGCTCTGGTGGGGCCACCAGATTCCGGCCTGGTACGGACCCGACGGCGCGATCTTCGTCGAGCACACCGAGGAAGAGGCGGGAGCCGCGGCGGAGAAGCACTATGGCCGCAAGGTCGAGCTGACCCGCGACGAGGACGTCCTGGATACCTGGTTCTCGTCCGCACTGTGGCCGTTCTCGACGCTGGGCTGGCCCGACGAGACGCCGGAGCTCAAACGCTACTACCCGACCGACGTGCTGATCACCGGCTTCGACATCATCTTCTTCTGGGTCGCCAGGATGATCATGATGGGTCTTCACTTCATGGACGGGATTCCGTTCCACACGGTCTACATCCATGCCCTGGTCCGCGACGAGAAGGGCCAGAAGATGTCCAAGTCGAAGGGCAACGTCATCGACCCGTTGGACCTGATCGACGAATACGGCGCCGACGCACTGCGCTTCACGCTGACGGCGATGGCCGCACAGGGCCGCGACATCAAGCTTTCGCCACAGCGGGTCGCCGGCTACCGCAACTTCGCCACCAAGATATGGAACGCCGCGCGTTTCTGCGAGATGAACCAGTGCGCAGAGCCGGCGGAATTCGACCCTGCGGCCCTGACCCAGCCGGTGAACCGCTGGATCGCGGCCGAAGCGGCGCGTGCGGCCCAGGCGATCGACCGCGAACTGGAGGCCTTCCGTTTCAACGAGGCGGCCGGCGCCGCCTACCGCTTCGTCTGGAACACCTTCTGCGACTGGTATCTGGAACTGGCCAAGCCGGCGCTGCAGTCCAACGACGCCGAGGTCTCCGGCGAGACGCGCGCAACCGCAGGTTGGGCGTTGAACCGCATCCTGGCGATGATGCATCCCTTCACACCCTTCGTCACCGAGGAGCTCTGGCAGCGCACCGGCGGCGAAGGTTCGGTCTCGGCCCTCGACTGGCCGGCCATCGATTTCGCGGATGCGGAAGCCGAGAAGGAATTCGGCTTCGTCATCGACCTGATCTCCGAGATCCGCTCCGTCCGGGCCGAGACCAACGTCCCGCCCGGCGCCCAGATCGTCGCCCACTTTCCCGATGCGGACGACGAACGTAAGTCGCGGATCGAGCGCAACCGGCAGATGATCTCCCGCCTGGCCCGGCTGTCGGAACTGGTGTTCGCCATGCCCGACGGCGCCGGCGGCGCGGAGACGGTCGTCGACGGCATGCGGGTGGTGCTGCCGCTGGCCGACGTCATCGACATCGGCGCCGAGAAGACGCGGCTGTCGAAGGAGATCGAGAAGCTGGACGGCGAGATCGCGCGCATCGAGAAGAAGCTCGCCAACGAGAACTTCGTCTCCCGCGCACCCGAACACGTGGTCGAGCAGGAGCGGGAGCGCCGCGAGGACGCGGCGGCGGCCCGCACCAAGCTCAACGCCGCGCTGGAGCGCCTCTCGGCCGCCTGATGCGCCGCCTGCTGGCAGCGCTGGCCTGCCTTCTGCCCGCACTGGCCGCCGCGGCGGAACCGGACTGGGTTGGGCCTTTCCGCGCATATGTCAACGCGCCGGCCTATCTCAACGAGATGGGCCGCAGCATCGCCCGGCTGGAGACCCGGCTGGCGCCGCAGTGCGTGCAGGTGCTGAAGGGCATGCGGCGGCAGGAACTGCGCATCATCGCCGAGCCGTCCTTCGAACCCGGCCTGCCCATACCGACCGGCGGACAGTGGCGCGAACAGGTGCGCATCGACCGCTGCGGCGAGCCGGCGCTGCACAACGTGCTGGTGACGGCGGGCGAGGGCGCGAGCCCGTTCATGACCGTGCTGCTGCCGGGATCGTCGAAGGCCGACGGGCGATTGCAGGTGAGGGCGACGCCGGCCGTCTTCGCCATCGCCGGCGCGCGGCTGGACGGCGATTGCCGGAGCTCGGCGCGGCACATCGTCGATACGCAATTCCGGCGCTGGCTGGGCAGCACCGGCGATGCGCCGCTGGCCGACCGCCTGTGGCGGGAGATCTGGACCGTGCGCATCTGCGGGCGCGAAGTGCGCGTGCAGGTTGATTTCGCTCCCGACGGTCAGGGTGGCTATACCCATGCCGTCGATATTGCGTCATAGCCCCGGGCGGGCGTACTTGCCGCCGCCGGAGCCTTTCGGCATATTCCGCCCCACGCATCAGGGAGTCCCGAAAGCTCATGCCCAACATGTTCACCCGTTTCATGACCTGGCGGCGCGGCAGGAAGGTCGGCGAGGACCAGTTCGGCAACGCCTACTACGAGGACCGCAAGGAAGCGGGCCGCCGCTGGGTCGTCTACAAGGGGATCGACGAGGGCTCGAAGGTGCCGCCGATGTGGAACGCCTGGCTGCACCACACTATCGACGAAGTCCCGAAGGAGGGCGATTCGATCGTCTATGACTGGGAAAGGCCGCATGAGCCGAACCTGACGGGTACGCCGCACGCCTACCGCCCGAAGGGTCATGTCACGCGCCGGGCGGAACGGGATGCGTCGGACGCCGACTATGAAGCCTGGTCGCCCGACCGGTAAGGAGCGCGGATCATGGTCAGCAATGTCCTCGAGACAGTGATCGGCGCGGTGGTTCTCGCCATCGCCGCGATCTTCATCATCTTCGCCTACCGGACCGCGGATATCGCGCCCACGTCCGGCTTTCCGCTGACGGCCAAGTTCGACAAGATCGACGGCCTGAACGTCGGCGCCGACGTGCGCATGAGCGGCATCAAGATCGGTTCCGTCATGTCCACCGAACTGGAACCGTCCAGCCTGCTCGCCGTCGTGCGCATCAACGTGCGCAAGGGCGTCGACATTCCCGACGATTCGGCCATCCGGATCCTGACCGAGGGCCTGATGGGCGATTCCTATCTTTCGGTCGAACCGGGCGGGGGGATCGACAACATGGAGGCGGGCGACAATTTCCGCTTTGCCCAGGGGGCGGTGAACCTGATCGATCTGGTCGGCCAGGCGATCTATTCCAGCGGCAAGTCGGAATGAGCGGGCAGCCGCAGGACTGGCAGTCCGACCGCTACCAGAAGAACGCCGGATTCGTTCCGGTCCTGGGCATGCCCGTGGTGGAACTGCTGCGGCCGCAGAGCGGCGAGCGCATCCTCGATCTCGGCTGCGGCGACGGCTATCTGACCGAGAAGCTCGTGGAAATGGGTTGCGAGGTCGTTGGCGTCGACGCCGGCGAGGACATGATCCGCGTCGCCCGGGAAAAGGGCCTGGATGCGCATGTCATGGACGGTCACGCGCTGAATTTCGAGGCGGAGTTCGACGCCGTGTTCTCCAATGCCGCATTGCACTGGATGCTGCGGCCCGCCGAGGTCATCGCCGGCGTGAAACGGGCGCTGAAGCCGGGCGGGCGGTTCGTCGGCGAGTTCGGCGGCCATACCAACGTCGCCGCCTGCAAGACCGCCATGATCGCGGTGCTCAATGCGCGCGGCCTCGATGGCGCCTCGTTCTCGCCATGGTATTTCCCCACGCCCGAGGAATATGGATCCCTGCTGACGGCGCAGGGTTTCGAGGTCCACACCGCCGAACTGATACCGCGTCCGACCCCGCTGCCGACCGATGTCGGCGGCTGGATGGACACATTTGGCGAGGCGTTCTTCAAGGCCCTGCCGGCCGACCAGCGCGCCGAGGCCCGCGCCGAGGCCGTGGAACTGCTGAGGCCCAGCCTCTGCGACAGCGAGGGAAGATGGACCGCCGACTACGTCAGACTGCGCTTCTCGGCGTCCTTGCCGGGCTGAGCCTGCTCGCCGCCGCCGCCGTCGCGCAGCCCGCCCCGTCGCCCGACCGTCCGGTCGGTCACACCGCCGTGCTGCGCGTGCTCGACAAGATCACCGCCGCAACCACCGACCTGGAAATCCCGATCGGCGAGACCATGCGTTTCGGCACGCTGGAGATCACCGCCCGTTATTGCCGCAGCCGCCCGTTGTTCGAACAGCCTGAATCCTTCGTCCTGCTGCACGTCGAGGACGACGCCGTCGACCGGCCGCGCGCCGTGGTCTTCGACGGCTGGATGCTGGCGTCCATGCCGTCCCTGAACTCGCTGGAACATCCGGTCTACGGGCTCTGGGCCATCGGGTGCCGGATGCCGGAAAACGCCGAATCCCCCGCCGCCGAAAATGCGCCGGCGGCGGATGACGCCGTGACCACGGATTAGCTGTGCATTACGACATCTGATTGAAGCCCTCTCCCTCCCCCTTGATGGGGGAGGGTCGGGGTGGGGGTGAATCGGCGAAGCCGAAATGGCCTCCGGCCTTCCCCCCTCCGGCTGCTGCGCAGCCACCTCCCCCTTGATGGGGGAGGAAATTGGAGGGTCGGTTCAATCAACCAGTGGAATGCTCTGGAATCTTCGCAGGAACCGGCCCCGCCGACGGTTCAGGCCGGCAGGCGCATCTTCAGTTGGTGCGCGACGTCGAAGAGGCGCTCCTGCGGCATGCCGCCGATGACCATGTAGCCGAAGCCGTCATCGACCCAGTGGACCACGCCCATGTCGTTGCGGGTCTCGAAGCTCTCCGGCGCGGGCTCGTTGCCTGACGGAATGACGCAGAATGATACCGGAATGCCGTCGGCGCTGAGAAAGGCGAACTGGATCAGCGGCTTGCCGTTGAAGCGCAGCACCTGCACGCGCCGGAAATTGAGCTCGTCCGTGTTCTGCGCCAGCCGTTTCAGCTCCAGGCCGACCGTGGCGCTTGCCAGCTCGATACCGGAATCGCCGCCCTGATATGGTGTGAGGGATTCGGTCGTGAACAGGCTCTGGTAATCTGCGACGGCCTGTCGCCAGCCGCGCTCCGCTGGCGCTTCGACCGGTGCGGTCCGGGCCACTTCGGCCGGTTCCGGCTGCAGCAGCATGCCGCCGGCGAAGCCGCCGACCAGAGCCAGCAGGATGGCGGCGGCCGCGGCCATCGGCGCGCGGCTGTCGGCGGCGGGGGATGCTGACGCGCCGGCGCGGCGCTCGGCGTCGGCCAGCATGGGACGCAGCCGGTCCATCGGCGCCTGCCGCTCCAGCAGGTCGAAGGCTTCCCGGAAGGGGCGGTCGCCGGTGCGAAGTCGCTCCAGCCGCTGGCGCGCATCGGCCGATTCGGCGAGGGCGCGGTTGACCCGGCGGCGCTCTTCCAGCGGCAGTTCGCCATCGAGGAAGGCGACAAGCTCCTCGTCCCCAAGCATCGCATTGTCGGCACTGGCGGTCATTCCCGCTCGTCTTCCTCCATAGGCGGGGTCGCGGACGGCGACTCCTTCAGGCCTGCAGGCATGGATCGTGCCGTGGCAAGCCGGGACATGATGGTTCCGATGGGGACGTCCAGAATTCGCGCAGCTTCACGGTAGGTAAACCCCTCCGCATAGACCAGGGTGACGGTCTGCCGCTGCGCTTCCGGCAGTCTTTCGACCTCAATCAACACTCGCCGCAGCAGATTATTCATTTCCATCTCGCCCTCGCCGTCGGCGACCAGCGCGGTTTCCGGGTCGGCGAAACCCGCTCCCTGCCGCACCCGCTCGGCGCGGAGATGATTCTTCCAGATCGAGGACAGGATGGTGAACAGCCAGGCCCGGAGGTTGGTGCCCGTGCGGTACTGATCCCGGCGCTCCAGGGCCCGCAGGCAGGTCGCCTGCACCAGATCCTCGGCGGTCGCGTGATCGCGGCTGAGCACGAGCGCATAGCGCCAGAGGCGGGGAAGATTCGCCGCCAGTCCGTCGCTCACGCTTTCGTGATCATCTTCGCTCATAGGGTAACCGAATAGGCCGGCGGGGTGGGTTGTTGACGGGGTGACAGCTTATCGGAGGGTGGCACATGGCGAAGATCACATATCCCGCTTTCGCTTCGGGCCCCCTCCACGCAGTCGGCGGGCGCAATCTGGAATTGATTGATTGTTCCCATGTCACGCGTTTCACGGCAAGCGCCGAAGGCCTTGCCGGTCAGCGCGGACCACGAGCCGACAGCGACGAAGGACAGAACGCGCCACCGATCGGGGTCGGGGGCGTTTCAGGCCGGCGGTATTGTTCTCACGCCCGAGTGCCGCCGGCCTGACCTTACAAAGAGCCGCTGGGTGGGACACCAACGGCCGGGCCATTGCCTTGAGACCCACCCTGCGGTCGGGGGATCACGAAATCGGTTCCGCGTGATCCCCCGATTGCCTTCCGGCCCTCGTCCCGGATCCCTGCCGGGGCGGGGGCCTTTCTTTTCCGGCGGGCGCATTGAACGCCGCGGCCCGTGAGCGCATATCCCTGCCTGTCAGCAACGGCAGCACGGGAATTCCGCCATGTACGCCATCCTCGACGCCCCCGACGACGTTCTCGCCATCGAGCTTTCGGGCACGGTCACGCGGGAGGACATCCAGTCCATCGAAAGCGCCTGCCGCGCCAGGCTGGAGCGGCACGAGACCCTCGGCCTGTTCGTGGACCTGACCGGCCTGTCCGACGTTACCGGCGACGCCATCGCCGAGGACATCCGCTTCGAGATGGAGATGTTGTCGATGTGGGAGCGTTTCCCCCATGTTGCCGCCGTCTCCGACAAGAAGTTCGTCAGCGCGATCGTACGTTTCCTCAACCGTTCGGTCGCCGCGGTCGAGTTCCGCGCCTACGATCCGGCCTCGCGCGACGCCGCGATGGCCTTCGCTTCCGATGTCCCGGCGGCGCCGGCGCAACCCCGGAAGGCGGTCCGGCGGATCGAGCCGCGCGAGGAAGGCGTGCTGGCCTTCGAGATCAATGGCCGCGTCACGCCGGGCGATATCGACACGATCGTCGGGCCGCTGCGCGAAGCGACCGCCAGCGGCCGGCGTATCGACCTGTTCGTCCGCCTGCAGGACTACGAGGGCTTCGACCCGGCGATGCTGGTCTCGGGCTCGCTGTTCTCGGCGAAGATCGGCGCGATCCGGCACGTGCGCAGATACGCCCTGGTCGGGGCCAGCGACTGGATGAAGCGCGCCGTGGAGGCCGCCGAACACGTCCTGCCCATGGAAATCCGTTCCTTCGACCGCGACGACGAGGATCAGGCCTGGGCCTGGCTGCGCTCCTGATTTCGGGGTTCGGCGCATCGGAACTGGTCGGAATGCTTCGCATTCTGCAATGATGCGTGCCGAAACCGGCAGCGCGGGAGGGAACGATGACCGGCATGGCCTGGAAGACGGCGCGGGAACTGAGCGGGGCCATCGCCCGCGGCGAGGTCGGCGCGCTGGAACTGCTCGATCACTACATCGGCCGCGTCGAGCGTCACGACAACGCCATCAACGCCGTCGTGGTCCGTGACTTCGATCGCGCCCGCGACCGGGCCCGGGACGCCGACGCGGCCCGCGCCAGGGGCGAGAACTGGGGCGCGCTGCACGGCCTGCCGATGACGGTGAAGGAGAGCTTCGACATCGAGGGGCTGCCGACCTGCTGGGGCGTCGAGGCGTTCCGCGACAACCGCGCGAAGGCCGACAGCGTGGTCGTGAAGCGCCTGAAGGACGCCGGCGCGGTGATCTTCGGCAAGACCAACATCCCCGTCATGCTCGCCGATTTCCAGAGCTACAACCCGGTCTACGGCACCACCCACAACCCCTGGCGGGCCGGCCATACGCCCGGCGGCTCCTCGGGCGGCGGCGCGGCGGCGCTGGCGGCCGGCTTCTCGGCGCTGGAATACGGCTCCGACATCGGCGGTTCGATCCGCAACCCCGCGCATTACAGCGGCGTCTTCGGCCACAAGCCGACGTGGGGAATCGTGCCCATGCGCGGGCATTCCCTCGCCGGGGCGCTGACGCCGACCGATATCTCCGTCGTCGGGCCGCTGGCGCGGTCGGCGGCCGATCTGGAACTGGCGCTGGACCTGACGGCGGGCGCGGACCGGCCGCATGCGCCGGGCTGGAAGCTCGACCTGCCGCAGCCGGGCTACCACGGCGCGAAGGGACTGAAGGTGGCGCTCTGGTCCGACGATCCGATGGCGCCGGTCGACAACCGCGTGAAGGCGCGGATCGAGGCGGCGGCGAAGGCGCTGGCCGATGCGGGCGCCGAAGTGGACGACAAGGCCCGGCCCGATTTCGAGCCGAGGGAGTGCCACGAGACCTATATGCAGCTTCTCCACGCCGCTCTGGCGGCGCGGCAGCCCGAGGACGTGTTCACGGAGAACCTGAGGCAGCTCGATGCCCTGCCCGACGACGACGCCAGCGGGCGCGCCATGCTGCTGCGCGCCCAGACCATGCGTCACCGCGACTGGGCGCGGCTTAACGAGGCGCGGACGCGGATGCGCTGGGCCTGGGCGGCGTTCTTCGACCGCTATGACGTGCTGCTCTGCCCCGTTGCCTCGGTGCCGGCCTTCCCGCACGACGAATCCGAGGATCTCAACGCCCGCCAGCTCACGGTGAATGGCCGGTCGGTACCCTATTTCCAGCAGCTCTTCTGGGCCGGCTTCACCGGCGTCAGCTACCTGCCGGCGACGGTCTATCCGGCCGGGCCCTCGGAGGATGGTTTGCCCGTCGGCGTGCAGATCGTCGGACCGGAGATGGGCGACCGCCGCACGCTCGCGGTCGCGGCCATGCTGGAGCAGATCATGAGCGGCTTCCGGGCGCCCGAAGGTCTGGCATGAAGGCGGAAGCTGTCGACGTCTGGATCAACTGCCCCGACAAGGCCGCGGCGGACAGGGTCGCCGATGCCGTGATCGAGAGGCGTCTGGCCGCCTGCGCCAATGTCATGGCGCCGATCGAGAGTGCGTATCACTGGAAGGGCAAGGTGGAGCGGGAGCCGGAGGTGCCTCTGGTGCTGAAGACCCGCGCCGCGCTGTTCGACCGGCTCGTCGCGGCGGTCAGGGAACTGCATCCCTACGAGACGCCCGCGATCATCGGCCTGCCGATCACGATGGTGAACGACGACTACCTGCAATGGATCGTCGAGGAGACGAACGGCGCCTGAGCCGCACGGCGGTCAGCGGCAGCCGCGGTTGTTGATCTCGCGGACCCGCTGATTGAGTTCCATCGACTGCGGGTTGAGGATGCGCAGCGCATTGTAGACTGCGACGAGGTTCCGGCAGTCCGCCGAGAGCTGGACATCCGCGGACGCCGACTTGGTCATCAGCAGGCGGAGCTGGCGGTATTCGCCGCTCTCGCGCCCGGCCGCGCTGCCGGACATGTCGACATATTTCCGGTGGTCCTCGGCCAGGATGCCGGCGCTGACGATGGCCAGCGCCAGTTCGAGGGCGGAGGCGTACCGGGCGCTGCGGTTCATCAGCATGGGTGCCGGCCACCTGTTCATGGGCTCGGGGTAGTAGACGCCGGTGAAGTGCGCGGTCTCGTCGTCGATGTCGCGGTATTTCGAAGGCGGGTTGTAGATGATCCTGCGGATCAGTCCGCTGCGGTTCCACTCCGCCCGGGGCAGGGAGCGGACCATGTCGACCGCCATCCCGGCGACGCGGAAGAAATCCTCGCTGTCACGGTCGGCATAGGTGGTGCCGACCAGGTCGACGCCCCTGTGGGTGCGGACTTCGCCTTCCGGCGGCAGCCCGCCGGCTTTCGCCAGCAGCGGGGCCAGACACATCAGTACCAGAACCAGGATCCTCATCTACACCTCCTGCGCTACGACCGGGACGCCATACTGACACGCAGATGGGTGCGGATTTCCGCGGAGGAAGGCCGGTCACAGGAAGATCACCGCCGGCTGCGTCGGTGGGCCGCGCCTATTCGACACCGATAGCGACGCCGTCATGGCCGGGATCGGCCCCGCCATCGAGCCGGCCGTCCTCGGTCAGCCGGATGCCGTGCACGGCGCCGATGTCGAAGTTGAGCGGGTTGCGAACCACCTCGTAGCCCAGTTCTATCAGTTCCCGCTGGACGTAGCGGGGGATGCGGTTGGTGATATCGATGATGTCGGAGGTGGCGGAGAAACGCGGGGCCGAGACGGCCTCGGTCATGGTCATGCCGTGGTCTATGACGTTCAGCGTCGCCTGCATCACTCCCATGGCGATCTGGGTGCCGCCGGGTGCGCCGATGGCCAGCCGCAGATCGCCGTCGCAAAAGCCGAGCGTCGGGCAGACCGAACTGAAACGCGACTTGCCGGGCGCGATCGAGCCGGCGCGGCCGGGCCTCGGGTCGAAGACCGCCATGCAGCCGTTGTACATGAAGCCGAGACCGTCGGTGATGACGCCCGACGGCATGCCCAGCGAATGGGTCATGGTCACAGCGTTGCCGTCGGCGTCGATCACGGCGACGTGGGTGGTCTGCTTCGATTCCTCCATGCCGATGCGCTCGACATGGTGCATTTTGCCCGCCTTGATGCGGCGCGCGGCCGCCTCGGCGTGCAGGTCGGAGGTCAGCCGCTCGACCGGCACGTCGTAGAAGGCCGGATCGCCGACGTGATTGTCCTTGTCGGAGGTCGCGACCTTCATCGCCTCGGCGACGACGCGAATGTACTCGACCGTGTTGTGGCCGATTTCCGCGAGGTCGAAGTGACCGAGGATGTTCATCATCTCGTTGAGCATGATGCCGCCGCCCGGCGGATGATTGGTGGCGAGTTCCCAGCCGCGATAGGCGAAGCGCAGCGGATCGAGCCGCGTCGTGCGGTAATCCTTCAGGTCGTCAAAGGACAGCAGGCCGCCATTGGCGCGGAAATCCTCGGCGATGCGTTCGGCGATCTCGCCCTCGTAGAACACTTCCGGCCCCTTCTCGGCGATCAGCTTCAGCGTCTTCGCCAGGTCGGGGTTGGCGACGTGGTCGCCGATCCGCTTGATCGAGCCGTCGGCGCGGAAATAGGCCTCACGCCCGGTTTTCGAGAAGGCGAGCCGGTCGGTGACGTCGGCGCGGCCGAAGCTGGCCCCCGAATGCCACCAGAAGTCCACATGCGGGCGGACGATGAAGCCCTGTTCCGCCTGGGCCACGGCGGGTGCGCAGATGTCGGCCCAGTCCCAGGTGCCGAACTCGCTCGTCGCCTCGTGATAGGCCTTCAGGCTGCCCGGCGTGGTCACCGCCTGATAACCGAGGTCGTTGACCTTGTCCTTCAGCACGAAGCCGAAGCCGTCGCGCGTCTCGCCCTCGATGATGTCGGTCCACATGTCGGGCCGGGCCGCCTTCGGCGTCTTGCCGTGGAAGTCGATGAAAGTGTGGACGCCGCGCCGGGGCATGTAGATCTGACAGGAGCCGAAGCCGGCGATGCCGCACATCTGCGGGTCGACCACGCCCTGCACCAAGGCCGCCGCCATGGCCGCGTCGACGGCGTTGCCGCCGCGCATCAGCACTTCGGCGCCGGCTTCAGAGGCCTCTGGCTGCGCCGTCACGATCATGGCCCTGTTTCTGCCCGCCATGGAAACCTCCCCTTGCGCCGTACGGATTCGCAGTGTGCCAAAGGTCCATGGCCGCCGGCAATCATGTGACGGCGAAACTTGCGGCCGCCGCCGGGATCGGCAACCATCGCGATCATCCCCGGGCATAGGAGCGTCCGTGCCGTCGATCTTCGTCGCCGTCGCCGTCCTCGGCATTCTGATCATCCTCGTCGCGGTGCTGCCCCGGCTGGAGGTGCGGCTGCCGCGGCGCTATCGCGACATCATCTATGTCCGGTTGCGTCAGGCCGGCGCACGGGTGGAGATCTTCCGTGGCAGCCCGGTAAGCCGTGTCTTCGAGGCCGGGCGAACCTGGACGGACGACGAACAGGCGGCCTTCAATTCCTATGGCGTGCCCGTGGACCTGCCGGCGGCGGCCCGCCTGCTCCGCGGCCTGATACGGCCGGGCCGGCCCAGACGGTTCTTCAGTCCGATCCTTGTGCTGCACCCTCTGGACAAGGCCCTGGCCGGCCTGGACGATGGCGACCGCCGCGCCCTGACGCGACTGGGGGAGGAACTGGGCGGGGAGGTCCTGATCGGGGAACTGCCGACGGTCTTCCCCGACCGGGCTTTCCAGGAACTCCGGCTGCACGGCATGGCGCCATGGAACGCGAACTGACGCCGCCGGCCGCAGGCGACGTGCGGGTACGCGACACCCGCGATGACGACATGGCCGCGATCACCGCCATCTACGCCCACTGGGTCGAGACGGGTACGGCGTCGTTCGAACTGGAGGCGCCCTCGCAGGCCGAGATGCGCCGGCGCTTCGCCGGCTATCGGGAGGGGGGATTTCCCTATCTGACGGCGGAGCGGCAGGGCGAGGTCATCGGCTACGCCTATGCGGGCGCCTACCGGCCACGGCCGGCCTATCGCTTCACGGCCGAGGATTCCATCTACCTCCATCCGGGCGCGACCGGCCACGGCGCCGGACGGTTGCTGCTCGCGGCCCTGCTGGACCGGCTGCGCGCCGACGGCTTCCGCAGCGTGATCGCGGTCATCGGCGACCCCGGGGTCAATCGCGCTTCCGTGGCGCTGCACAGCGCGGCCGGTTTCGCGCCGTTCGGCGTCGCCCGGCGCATCGGCTTCAAGTTCGAGCGCTGGCTGAATGTCGCCTACATGCAGCTCGAGTTCTGACACTGCCCAAAATTGCGCCACGACAAGCGCGGCGGCGCATGGAATCATGGTCCCGAAGTTCGCGTGCGACGTTGTTGCCCGTTGAAGGGCGGCGGCCGGCAGCCACGTCCTTTGAGATGAAGGGGGGCCAATGACAGAAGACAGTTCCGCGACCTTCGACGAGATGTGGACGCCGGAAGGGGACGTCCGCGCGGCCTACGCCAATCTCCGCGACTGGCTGGAACGGACGCCCACCGAGCTCTTCGAACAGAAGCGGCAGGAGGCGGAGTTCCTCTTCCGCCGGCTGGGGATCACCTTCGCGGTCTATGGCGAGGGCGGGGATCCCGAGCGGCTGATACCCTATGACATCGTTCCCCGCGTCCTGACCGGCACGCAGTGGGACGAGATGGCCAGGGGCATGGAGCAGCGCGTCCGCGCCATCAACGCCTTCCTTTCCGATATCTATGGCGCCCAGGAGATCATCGCCTCGGGCGTGGTGCCCGGGGAGATCATCGAGGCCAACGACGCCTACCTGCCGCAGATGCGGGGGATCGAGCCCCCCGCCGGCGTTCACGCGCACATCGCCGGCGTCGACATGGTCTGCGTCGATGGCGAGTTCGTGGTCCTCGAGGACAATGTCCGCACGCCGTCGGGCGTGTCCTACATGCTGGGCAATCGGGAAGCCGAGATGCGCCTGTTCCCGGAGCTGTTCATGCGCCACCGCGTCCGGCCCGTGGACCACTATCCGGACGAGCTGCGACAGAGTCTGATGTCGGTCTCGCCCAATCAGACCGGTACGCCGCAGGTGGTGGTGCTGACGCCGGGCCGCTTCAACTCGGCCTATTTCGAGCACGCTTTCCTGGCCGACCGGATGGGTGTCGAACTGGTCGAGGGCGCGGATCTCTTCGTCAGCGAGAACGTCGTCTACATGCGTACGACCCGCGGCCCGAAGCGGGTCGACGTCATCTATCGCCGCATCGACGACGCCTTCCTGGACCCGGACGCCTTCAATCCCGAATCCATGCTGGGCGTGCGCGGCCTGGTCGAGGCCTATCGCGCCGGCAACGTCGCGATCGCCAATGGCATCGGCAACGGCGTCGCCGACGACAAGGCGATCTACGTCTACGTGCCGGAGATGGTGCGGTTCTACCTCGGCGAGGAGCCGACGCTGAAGAACGTGCCGACCTATATGGGCCGCCGGGCGGACGACCTGAAATACATCCGCGAAAACCTGGGCGAACTGGTGGTGAAGGAGGTCCACGGCTCCGGCGGCTACGGCATGCTGGTGGGGCCGAAGTCGACGAAGGCCGAGCAGGAAACCTACCTGAAACGCATCGAAGCGGATCCGGACGGCTTCATCGCCCAGCCGACGCTGGCGCTGTCGACCTGCCCCACCTTCGTCGAGGAAGGCGTGGCGCCGCGGCATGTCGACCTCCGGCCGTTCGTGCTGACGGGAGCGGACGAGGTCCGCATCGTGCCGGGCGGGTTGACGCGCGTGGCCATGAAGAAGGGCTCGCTGGTGGTCAATTCCAGCCAGGGCGGCGGCACGAAGGACACCTGGGTGCTGGAGGACTGAGATGCTGAGCCGTACCGCAGACGACGTCTACTGGGCCTCCCGCTATGTCGAGCGCGCCGAGAACCTTGCCCGCCTGATGGAAGTGGCCGTGCGCATGTCGCTGATGCCGATGAAGGCGGAGGACGGCGGGGAGTGGCTTTCGGTCCTGATCGCTTCGGGCACCGAGCCGCTCTACCTCGAGAAATACAAGTCCGTCACCGAGGCCGACGCCATCCATTTCATCGCCTTCGACGGTGACAATCCCTCCAGCATCTACAACTGCCTGAAGAACGCGCGCGAAAGCATGCGCGCCCAGCGGCATACCATCACGCGGGAACTGTGGGAGGCGGTCAACGACACCTGGCACGGCATCCGGGACATGGATGTCGAGGCCATGGAGCGCCGCGGCCGTTCGGAGTTCTTCGACTGGGTGAAGCAGCGCTCCCATCTGGTGCGCGGCGCCATCGCCGGCACCATGATCCGCGACGACCTCTACAACTTCCTGCGCATCGGCACCTTCGTCGAACGCGCCGATTCCACTGCGCGGATCCTGGATGTGAAGTACCACCTGATCCTGCCGGAGGGCGTGCCGCTCGGCGGCGCCGCCGACTACTATCAGTGGACGGCGCTGCTCCAGTCGGTTTCGGCGCATGTCAACTACCGGCGGCTGTTCGGCGAAGCGGTCCGGTCCATCCGCGTGGCGGAATTGCTGATTCTCAGGGACGAGATGCCGCGGTCGATCCGGAGCTGCTATGACGAGATCATGCGGAACCTGGAGGATCTGTCGGGCGACTACGGCCGCTCGCTGCCCAGCCTGAGAATGGCCGGCCGCGTCCACGCGCAGATCAAGTACGGCACCATCGACGAGATCTTCAACCTGATCGGCCTGCACGAGTTCCTGACCAGTGTCGTCGACCGCAACATCGAGATCGGCGCGCAGATACAGCGGGACTTCCTGCTGGTGCCGGAGGAGCAGGGCGAGACCCAGAGCCAGTCACAATCCGTGGCGTAATCCGCCGGATTGCGTTAATCAGGCGGCCTGTTTCCTGTTCATGCTCGGAGGATGCGCCGCAGTGACCTATTGCGTCGGGACGTTGACGGCCGAAGGGCTGGTGATGCTGGCCGACACCCGCACCAATGCCGGGATCGACCACATTTCCACCTTCCGGAAGCTCAAGATCTGGAAGCGTCCGGGCGAGCGGCTGGTGGCGCTGATGTCGGCGGGCAATCTCGCCGTCACCCAGGCCGTGGTCGGACTGCTGGAAGAGCGGATGGAGGACAACTCGGTCGATCCCGGGGAGACCATTCTCGGCGCCCCCAGCATGTTCGCCGTCGCCCGTCTGGTCGGCGCGGCGATCCGCGACGTCCGCGAGGTCGACGGCCCGTCGCTGGAACAGGGCGCGCACGGCTTCAACGCCACGTTCCTGCTGGGCGGCCAGATCGCCGGGCGCAAGCTCAGGCTCTACCAGATCTACGCCGAGGGCAATTTCATCGAGGCGACGGAGGACACGCCCTTCTTCCAGATCGGCGAGACCAAGTACGGCAAGCCGATCCTCGATCGGGTGATGACCTTCGGAGTGCCGGTGAAGGAGGCGGCGAAGGTCTGCCTGATTTCCATGGATTCGACGCTGCGCTCCAACATGTCCGTGGGCCTGCCGCTGGACCTCATGGTCTATCGCCGCGACCATCCGGGCGAGCATATCGAGCGCCGCATCGCCGAGGGCGATCCGTATTTCGAGGATATCCGGCACCGCTGGTCGGAGGCCCTGCGCAGCGCCTATCGCGGTATCGCCGACGTGCCCCTGGACGGCTGAGCGCCATGGATGACGCCCAGATCGAGCGTTACGCCCGTCACATCGTCCTGAAGGAGGTCGGCGGCGCCGGCCAGCAGAAGCTGCTCCGCGCGAAGGTGCTGGCGATCGGCGCCGGCGGACTGGGCTCGCCGCTGATCATGTATCTCGCCGCCGCGGGCGTGGGCACCATCGGCGTCGTCGACGACGACACGGTCGCCCTGTCGAACCTGCAACGCCAGGTCCTGCACGGCGGCGACGATCTCGGCCTCGCCAAGACCGAGAGCGCCGTCCGCGCGGTGCGCCGCATCAACCCCGACGTCCGCATCGTCGAACACCGCACCCGCATCGAGGGCGCCAACGCCGGCGACCTGGTCGAGGGCTACGACATCGTCTGCGACGGCTCGGACAATTTCGCCACCCGCTTCGCCGTACATGACGCCTGTTTCGCCGCGCGCCGGCCGCTGGTTTCGGCGGCGGTGCTGCGGTTCGACGGCCAGATCGCCACCTGGCGCGGCTGGGAGCCGGAGAATCCCTGCTACCGCTGCCTCTACCGCGACATCCCCCCGGAGGAACAGACCTGCGCCCGCGACGGCGTGCTGGGCGCCATCGTCGGCGTGATGGGCAGCCTGCAGGCGACCGAGACGATCAAGGAACTGCTGGATCTGGGCGAGGGACTGACCGGCCGGCTGCTGATCTATGACGGCCTGTCCGCCAGCTTCCGCCGCATCAAGGTGAAACCCGATCCCGAATGCCCGCTCTGCGGCGGCGGGTGAATGTTGCTGGCGTCCTCGGGCCTGACCCGAGGACCTGAGTTGTGGATGCGCCGTTGCACAGGCCCTCGGATCAAGTCCGAGGGCAACAAATCGGCTACGCCACCGGCTTGCGGGCGAAGACCGCCGCCGCGCCGATCAGCGAGGCCAGCGCCAGTCCGCCATAGGCGAAGGCGTAGCCCTGGCTGGCCACGGCCAGTCCGAACAGCGCCGGCCCCACCACCAGCCCGAAATAGGTGCAGAAGACCGTGGCGCCGGTCGCGGCCGCCACCTTGTCCTGGGGCACGATGCGCGCGACCTCGGCCAGGTAGACGCCGTTCCAGCCCGCGGCCGCCGCGCCGCACAGCGCGGCGATGCCAAGGATCGCCGCATGGGCCGTGTCGGGTCCGACCCCGGCGAGCAGGGTCACGCCCACCGCCGTGACCGCGCCGAAGCCCGCCAGCAGCGGGCGCGGGCGGCGCCAGCGGTCGTTCAGCCAGCCGGCGAAGATGCGCATGGCGAAGCTGGTCGCCTGCATTACCGCGAAGGCCTGGCCGGCTTCCACGAGGCTCAGCCCGGCCCGGGTGGTCAGGAAGATGACCGTGTAGGTGAACATGATCATCTGCCCTGCGCCGTAGGCGAAGGCGGTGAAGGAGATGAAGGGCAGCAGCGGATGCGCGCGCATGCCGTCCAGCGGGATGATCTCCCGCAGGCCGAGACGCACGGACTTCGGCGGCGCCAGCCGCTCCACGTCCAGCCGGCCGCGCCAGGGCTGCACCGCGAGCAGGACGGCGCCGCCGAACAGCAGCACCGCCGCGGCGGCCACGCGCCAGCCGTATGCGTCCTCCAGCGCCGGGACCATCAGGCCGACGATGGCGCCGCCGATGGGCACGCCCGACTGTTTGATGGAGAAGAACAGGCCGCGTCGCCGCGGCGGCGCGTGGCGGGCCAGCAGATGCGAGCCGCCCGGCGCATTGGGTCCGTAGCCGAGGCCGATCAGCAGCGCCCCGGCCAGCGCCAGGACATAGGTCTCCAGGTAGAGCGCCGACAGCCCGAGGATCGAGATCACCATGCCCGCCTGGGTTAGCCGGATGGCCCCGTGACGGCCGATGAAGGCGGCGGCGATGGGGGAGCCGAACATGGCGCCGAGAAAGGTGATGGCGCCGTAGAGGCCGATGCCGGCTTCGTCCAGTCCGAGGCTGACGGGCAGCGCCGGCGCCAGCACCGCCCCGGTGGTGAAGATAGCGGCTGCGACGACCTGCAGGGCCAGCGTGGCGCCGAGCGCGGATTTGGGATGAAGCTGCAAGGATGGTGGTCCGTGACGGTGTCGGGACCGTTTATCCGCGCCCGGCGGGCGGCACAATCGCCGATCGCCGCGGGCCGCCATGTGCCGGGCTTCACGCTGGCTGGAAATTGCCGCAATCGCTCTCTATGTTGCGCCCATGGGAAAGGCACTCATCATCATGATTGCCGTCGCGGCCGGCCTGCTGTCGGGCGTCGCGTCGGCCCAGAACGCGGCGCAGAAGATCGGCGACTTCCGTGACTGGTCGGCGTGGGTCTACCGCGAGGGCGATGTGCGCATCTGCTATATCACCTCGACGCCGAAATCGACGGAGCCGTCGAACGTGCGCCGCGGCGATATTCGCTTCTACGTCTCGCACCGACCCGCCGAAGGCGTGCAGGGCGAGATCAGCATGATCGTCGGCTATCCCTTCGCCGAGAACCGCGAGGCCATTGCCAGGATCGGCAGCAGCGAGTACGGCATGAGCACCGACGGCGAGCGCGCCTGGACGGTGGACCCGGAAGACGACCGGGCGATGATCCGTGACATGAAGGCCGGACGCGACATGCGCATCGACGGCTATTCCAGCCGCGGCACCCACACCGTCGATGTCTATTCGCTGCTCGGCTTCACCGCCGCCTCCAACGCCATCGACAAGGCCTGCCAGTGAACGATACCGCCATCGCGCCGGACTTCCGCGCCACGGACCGCGCCTTTCCCGCCGGCCTCGACCGGCGGCCGTCGCTGATCGGTCTGGATCGCGACGGAATCGCCCGCGCCCTGCTGGACGCCGGCGAGCGGTCCGACAAGGTGAAGATGCGGGCCAGCCAGCTTTTCCACTGGATCTACCACCGCGGCGCGCGCTCCTTCGACGAGATGACGTCGATTTCCAAGGCCTGGCGGGCGGATCTGGACGACCGCTTCGTGATCGGCCGGCCGGAGGTCACGGACTACCAGGAGTCGAGCGACGGCACGCGCAAATGGCTGATGCGCTTCGGCGACGGCCACGAGGCGGAGACGGTGCACATCCCGGAGGAAGACCGCGGCGCGCTCTGCGTTTCCAGCCAGGTCGGCTGCACCCTGACCTGCGCCTTCTGCCACACGGGCACGCAGAAGCTGGTGCGCAACCTGACCGCCGGCGAGATCATCGCCCAGCTGATGGTCGCGCGCGACACCATCGGCGAATGGCCGACGCCGAAGGACGGCAACCGCTACATCTCCAATATCGTCATGATGGGCATGGGCGAGCCGCTGCTGAACTACGAGAACGTCGCCCGCGCCCTGAAGATCGCCATGGACGGCGACGGCATCGCCATCTCGAAGCGGCGCATCACGCTCTCGACCTCGGGCGTCGTGCCGATGATCGAACGCTGCGGACGGGAGCTGGAGGTCAATCTGGCGATCTCGCTGCACGCGGTGAACGACGAACTGCGCGACGTGCTCGTGCCCATCAACCGCAAGCACCCGCTCCGGGAGCTGATGGACGCCTGCCGCACCTATCCGGCGGCGAACAATGCGCGGCGCATCACCTGGGAATACGTGATGCTGGACGGCATCAACGACAGCCCGGCCGAGGCGCGGGAACTGGTCCGCCTGATCCGGGGCATTCCGTCCAAGGTCAACCTGATCCCGTTCAATCCCTGGCCCGGCGCGCCCTATGCGTGCTCAAAGCCGGAGGCGATCCGCAAGTTCGCTGAGATCGTCAACGACGCCGGCTATTCCAGCCCGGTGCGCACCCCGCGCGGGCAGGACATCATGGCCGCCTGCGGCCAGCTCAAGACCGCCAGCGAACGAGAACGCCGCCAGAAGACCGGCGTCGCGGGCTAGGTCAAGTCGGCGCCCTTGGACCCCGGATCATGTCCGGGGCAGGCTTGATCCAAGGACCCAGCGAACCGACAGACTGGGTCCTGAGGTCAAGCCCCAGGACGCCAATAATGTTACGAGCTATTTCCGCGCCTTCAGCATCTCGTGCGCCTTGAGCGGTGCGGTGCCGAAGGCGGTGTTGAGCGTGAAGCCGTAGATCCAGTAGCCGAAGAGCCGCTGCATGACCTTCGGCAGGTCCTTCGCCTCCTCGGGCGGGGTGGTGACGATCCAGTTCTCCTGCTGACGCAGCCAGGGCCGGCAGTAGATCATGTTGACCGCGCGCCGGCGGCTGTCGCCCCGGGCTTCGCCGCCGCCGTGCCAGAGCGCCCCGTCATAGACGAAGACCGAGCCCGCCGGCACGATCGCCTGCGACGGGGGCGTCGTGGGAGGCGTATCGCCCGGATCGGTATGGGAGCCGGGGACGTACATCGTCGCCCCGTTCTCCGCCGTGAAGTCGTCCAGCGCCCAGATGCAGGAGACGACGAAGGGCGGCCGCGGCCGGGGCGCGGCGTAGTGGCCGTCGTCGCGGTGCAGCGGCTGGGCGCTCTGTCCGCCATGGAGGGTCATGCCCTGGGCTGCGCTGATCACCGGGCTCTCGCCGAAACGGCTCTCGATCAGGGCGATCATGCGCCGGTCGGCGGCCATGAAGTCGAAACCGCGGCTGAGCGAGAGCAGGCTGTAGACCCGCTTGGTCCGCTTGCCCTCGAACTCGTAGACACCCCAGCGGTTGGCCTCGTTGATGGGGTCCAGCGCCGCCCGCGCGGCCTCCAGTCCCTCCGCATCAAGCATGTCCGGCAACACGGCATAGCCATGCCTGGCCAGATGCGCCGCGGCGCCGGCCATTTCCGCGCGGTCGGCCTCGCTCGAGATCAGGCGTTCGCGGTTGATTTCCTGGGCCTGTTTGCCGAAAGGGTCGGTCTCGCCCGCATGCTTCGCCGTGCCGGCGTCAGACATGCTGTCCACCGTTGATGTGGACCTCCGCGCCGGTGACGTAGCTGGCCTGGGGCGAGCAGAGGAAATAGATCGTCGAGGCCACTTCCTCGGGCCGGCCGAGCCGGTGCAGCGGAATGTCCTCGATCATCTTCTCGGTCCCGGGCGAGAGGATCGCGGTGTCGATCTCGCCCGGCGCGATGGCGTTGACGCGGATGCCGTGCGGGCCCAGGTCGGCCGCCATTTCCCGCGTCAGGGCCGCCAGCGCAGCCTTCGAGGTGCTGTAGGCGGAACCGGCGAAGGGATGCACGCGGCTGCCGGCGATCGAGGTCACGTTGACCACCGCGCCCTTCGCCGCCTTGAGTTCGTCGAACAGACCGCGCGCCAGCCAGACCGGGGCGAAGAGGTTCACGTTGAAGACGCTGTACCAGTCCTCGGGGGCGGTGTTCATCGTGCTCAGCCGTCCGCCGTCCGGCCCCTTGGGCGAGATGCCGGCGTTGTTGATCAGGGCGTCGAGGCGGCCGTCGGGCAGTTTCGACTTCAGGCTGGCGATGCCTTCCTGGATGGTTTCCTGGCGCGAGAGGTCGAGCTGGACGTGATCCTCCTCGCCATGCTCCCAGGGGCAGTCCTCGGAGAAGGGATGACGGGAGACGGTGATGATGCGCCAGCCCGCGGCGCCGAAGCGCTTCACCGTCGCATGTCCGATCCCGCGCGAGGCGCCGGTCAGGATCAGTGTCTTGCCGCTATCAGCCATGGCCGGGAAGATAACTCACGCCCGCTCCCCTTGGGAATTGTCTTCTTCGGAGGTCTCCTCCGCGCCGCCGTCCCACTCCGCCGCCGTGACGCGGTCGTACTGATCCGCGAGATCTTCCGCGCCCGCCGGATCTAGGTGGACGATGACCTCTGCGCCCGGATGGATGCGCTCGATCTCCGCCTCCACCATGTCGGCGATGACATGCGCGCGGTAGAGCGACATGCCGCCGTCCAGCTCGACGTGGACCTGAACGAAGGCTGCCAGGCCGGACTGCCGCGTGCGCAGGTCGTGCACGGCGCTGACGTCGGGGACTGCCAGCGCCGCGGTCAGGATGCGCGCGCGCTCGTCCTCGGGCAGTTCCCGGTCCATCAACTGGTCGAAGGCGTTGCGGCTGATCTGCCACGACCCGCGCAGCAGCCACAGTGCGATCAGTACGCCGATGATCGGATCAGCGACATGCACGCCCATCATGCCCGACAGCACCAGCGCGACGATGACGCCGGCGTTCATCAGCAGGTCGCCCGAATAATGCAGCAGGTCGGCGCTGATCGCGACAGAGCCGGAGCGGCGGACGACGAAGCGCTGAAAGGCCACGAGCACGAGCGTCATCGCGATCGATACCACCATGACGATGATGCCGAGCGTAGTGGCGCGTACTGGATCGGGGTCGAGAAGGTTCGCAGCGCTCTCCCAGGCCAGGAAAACGGCGGAGCCGGAAATCAGCGCCGCCTGCGCCAGGGCGCCGAGGGATTCGGCCTTGCCGTGGCCGAAACGGTGTTCCTCGTCCGCTTCCGTCAGGCTGTAGCGGACCGCGAACAGGTTGGTCAGCGAAGCGGTCAGATCGAGCGCCGAATCCAGCAGGGACCCGAGCATGGCCGTGGAGCCGGTCATGACCAGTGCCACGGTCTTGATCACCAACAGGACAAAGGCCGTCAGCACCGACGCCAGGGTGGCGAGGCGCATCCAGCTCTCCGGTTTGCGCGCCGGCGCCATCAGGGAAACAGCACCTCGTTCCGCCAGCCGTCCCGCTCCCGGACAAAATTCAGCCGCTCGTGCAGGCGGAAGGGCCGGTCGCGCCAGAACTCGATCCGAGAAGGCACGATCCGGAAGCCCGACCAGTGCGGCGGCCGGGGCACTTCGCCGATGGCGTACCTGGCCGCGAATTTCGCCACGCGCTTCTCCAGTTCGAACCGGCCCTCCATCGGGCGGCTCTGGTCCGAGGCCCAGGCGCCGATGCGGCTGTCGCGGGGGCGGGAGGCGAAATAGGCGTCGGCTTCGGACTCGTCGACGCGCTCCACCATGCCTTCGACACGGACCTGGCGGCGCAGGCTCTTCCAGTGGAAGCAGAGCGCCGCCTTCGGGTGGGCCAGCAGTTCCTGCCCCTTCTGACTCTCGAAATTGGTGTAGAAGACGAAGCCTTCCCGATCGACGTCTTTCAGCAGCACCATCCGCAGGCTGGGCATGCCGCCGGCGCCCACAGTCGCGAGCGCCATGGCGTTCGGGTCGTTCGGCTCGCTTTCCCGCGCCTCTTCCATCCAGGATCGGAAATGGGCGATGGGGTCGGTGGGTGCGCTCATGAAGGTCTCCTTGCCGTGAAGCGCAAGCTAGGGCGTATCGTCCCGATTGCCATGCTGCCGAGTGCCACAGCTTTCGCCCGCGCCTGTCACACCCTATCTGGTATGGAAGGTTAACCGCCCGATCAACGGAGAATGAGGCCGCCGTGCGCCTTGCCGTCAGAAGCACACCGGAGGGTCAAGCCATGACCAAGTGTATAGTCTCCCTTTTCGCCATTCTTTTCGTCTGTGCGCCGCTCGCGGTCGCCGAAGCCAGTTTCCGCGACGGGCTGGAGGCCTATCGCGCCGGCGATCATCCGCGCGCCGCGGAAATCTGGGAGGAAGCCGCCAGGGCCGGTGATCCCGCGGCGCAGCGCAATCTGGGCCTGATGTATCTGAACGGCGTCGGCGTGGCGCGCGATCCGGGGACCGCCGCGGACTGGTTCCGCCGCGCCGCCGAGCAGGATTTCGCGCCGGCGGCGGCGAACCTCGCCGACCTCTATCTGAAGGGGAATGGCGTTGAGGCGGATGCCGAACGGGCCTTCCGCTACATGAAACAGGCGGCCGAGGGCGGCCTGGCGGAATCGATGCACAATCTGGGCATTCTCCATGAAAGCGGCTACGGCACGGCGCGCGACCGCGAGGCGGCGATCCGCTGGTTCCGCCGCGCCGCTGAACTCGGCTTCGGCCGCGCTGCCGCGCGGCTGACGGAGATGGGCGTCGACCGCCAGGCGCCTTCGGATGCCGAGGTTCGTGCGCCGGCCGGGGAGCGCCCGGAAAGCCGCGCCGGGGCCGACACTTCGCAGATCGAATCCGCGCCGGCGCCGGCCGGAGAGGATTCGATCGCTTCCGGGCCGCCGCCGCGCAACACCGAGCTGGTCACCGACGGTCTCGTGGATCATCTGGTGGTGCTCTTTTCACCGGACCGGCAGTGACCATATATATGGCCGGCCGGGCCCATCCGCGCTATTGATGGCGGCGTGGATGACGGCAGGGGGCCGTCGATCCGAAAAGACCGAATCAGATGATGCGAGATCCATATACGGTTCTGGGCGTCGGCAGGAACGCGTCCCAGGAAGACATCAAGAAAGCCTACCGCAAGCTGGCGAAGGACCTTCATCCTGACCGGCATCCCGGGGATTCGTCCGCCGCCGACCGCTTCAAGGAAGTGTCCGCGGCCTACAACCTGCTGGGCGACGTCGACCAGCGCGCGCGCTATGACCGGGGCGAGATCGGCCCCGACGGACAGGAGCGCATGTCACGCACCCAGTACCGCACCTACACCGGGCCGGAAGGCGGCGAAGAGGGCTTCGGCGGGTTTCATGGCGGCGGCGCGCGGGGCTTCGAGGATATCTTCGGCGACATCTTCACCAGCTTCCGCGGCGGCCGGCAGCAGGCGCGCGGCCGCGACCGCAAGTACACCCTGGACGTGAGTTTCCTGGAGGCTGCGCGCGGCGCCAACCGCAGGCTCACCCTGCCCGGCGGCAAGACGCTGGACGTGCGGATTCCCGCCGGCCTGGAAGACGGCCAGCAGATACGCCTGAAGGGGCAGGGCGACGCGCCTCCCGGCGGCGCGCCGGGCGACGCCCTGATCGAGGTTTCGGTGAAGCCGCATCCGCTCTACACGCGCCGCGGCCAGGACATCCATATCGAGCTGCCCATATCGCTGACCGAAGCGGTGCTCGGCGCGAAGATCAAGGCGCCGACGATTCACGGGGATGTCACGGTCACGGTGCCCGAGGGCTCCAATACCGGACGCACGCTCCGCCTGAAGGGCAAGGGCATCGTCAACCGGAAGTCGGGGCAGGACGGCGACCAGTATGTGCGTCTCAAGATCGTTCTGCCCGACGGCAAGGATCCCGAGTTGCAGCAGTTCGTGAAGTCCTGGTCGCGCGGCGAGGCCTTCGACGCGCGCGCCGACCTGAAGACCGACTGAAGCCGCCCCGGACTCGCTCAGTCCGCGGCCTCCCGGGGGCGCGGCGTGATGGGCGTCGGCTGGTCGCCGTCGAGAACCCGGGCCAGCGGTACGCTGAAGACCGAACGCTCCATCTGGATGGCTTCGTCGATGGGGCCTTCCAGGCCGGCGACCGGGCTGCCGGCCAGCGAGGGCTGCCGGGTCTGGATGTCCATGGCGAGCATCAGGTCGTACAGCGTCAGGTCGGCGATTTCCCTCGCCAGTATCCAGCGGTGCCGCCGCGTTTCGCGGACATAGCCGGCATCTTCCAGCCGCTCGAAGAGCTGTTCGAGCGCGGTGGGGGACATCCTGAGCCGCCGCACCAGAACGTGCGGGCGCACGTCGTCGCCATCGCGGTGGGCCTTGCGCAGGATACGCAGGGCTTCGATGGCCAGCGCCAGCCGGCCCGAGCGGGGTGCGGTCACCAGTTCGACGCCGCTCGCCGCGCGCCATTCGGGCAGGGCGGCGGTGATCCCCGCGCCGATCAGGGTGACGACCCAGGCGAGATAGATCCAGAGCAGCAGGATCGGGAGCACCGAAATGGCGCCGTAGATCGTCTGGTAGACGGGAAAGGTGGTGACATAGAGACCGAACAGCGCCTTCAGCGCCTCGAACAGCAGCGCTGCGACGCCGGCGCCGATGGCCGCGTCGCGTACCTCGACATGGCGGTTCGGCATCACCGTGTACATCACCACATAGCCGGCGAAGGCCAGAACATAGGGCACCACGCGGCCCAGAAACGAGACCGCATTGCCCAGTTCCTGCCCGCCGGTCTGGTTGGCCAGCGTGAACAGCATCGAGGACAGGGTGACGCTGACCAGGAAGAAGATCGGTCCCAGCGTCAGCAGCGCCCAGTAGGCCAGCAGCCGGCGAATCATCGAGCGCTGGCGGCGGACGAGAAACAGGCGATTGAGCGCGCTCTCGATGGTCACGAGCAGCAGCACCGAGGTCACGCCCAGTCCGACGATGCCGAAGGCGGAGAGCTGCCCGACATTGCCGCGGAAGCGCGTGATGTACTCCTGCACCGCGTCGCTGGCGTGGGGCACGAAATTGCCGAAGATGAAGGCCTCCAGCTCGGCCTCGGCCTGATTGAAGGCCGGAAATGCGGCGAATATGGCGAAACTGATCGTCATCAGCGGCACCAGCGCCAGCAATGAGGTGAAGGTCAGCGCCGAGGCCACTTCCGGCAGGCGGTTGGCGACGAAGCGCCTGGCCACGAAGACGGCGAGCGACGCCCCGAGGCGCCCCCAGCGCCGCGCCAATTGCATGGCCTTTTGCCGGTTCAACGCTTATAAATCCTCATCAATTCGCTTCGGTTGCACATGGCGCCAATGGATCACATGGTTGCGCCGAACCGGGCGTCAAAGCAACTCGGGCCATGGCCGCCGGTGGCGGAGGGTCCTGTAGGAGAGACAAGCATGAGCGAACCGAGCGGGCTGTTGGCGGGCAAACGCGGACTGGTTATGGGCGTTGCCAACGACCGCTCCATCGCCTGGGGTATTGCGCGCGCGGCCGCCAGGGAGGGTGCCGACCTCGCCTTCACCTATCAGGGCGACGCCCTGAAGAAGCGCGTCGTGCCGCTGGCGGAGTCGATCGGCTGCGACTACGTGATGCCCTGCGACGTCACCGATCCCGCTTCGATGGATTCGGTCTTCGAGGATATTTCCGGCCGCTGGGGCGGGCTCGATTTTCTGGTTCACGCCATCGCTTACGCCGACAAGGACGAGCTCAAGGGCCGCTATGTCGACACCAGCCTGGAGAACTTCCGCCGCTCCATGCAGATCAGCTGCTATTCCTTCACGGCGATCGCGCGCCGGGCCGAACCGCTGATGACCGATGGCGGCAGCATGCTGACGCTGACCTATTACGGCGCCGAGCGGGTGATGCCCCACTACAACGTCATGGGCGTCGCCAAGGCGGCGCTGGAGGCGAGCGTGCGCTATCTCGCCGTCGATCTCGGGCCGAAGAACATCCGCGTCAACGCGGTCTCGGCAGGACCGATCAAGACCCTGGCGGCTTCCGGCATCGGCGATTTCCGCTACATCCTGAAGTGGAACGAACTGAATTCGCCGCTGAAGCGCAACGTCACCATCGACCAGGTGGGCAATTCGGCGCTCTATCTGATCAGCCATCTTGGGGACGGTGTCACCGGTGAGGTGCTGCACGTCGATTCGGGCTACCACGTCGTCGGCATGAAGGCCGTGGACGCGCCCGACATCGGCAACATCTGAGCCGGGCCGGGGACCGGCCATGTCGCACAATACCTTCGGCCATCTGTTCCGGGTCACCACCTGGGGGGAAAGCCACGGACCCGCCATCGGCTGCGTGGTCGACGGATGTCCGCCGCTGATCGAACTGGCGGAAGCCGATATCCAGACCTTTCTCGACCGCCGCCGGCCCGGGCAGAACCGCTTCACCACGCAGCGCCGCGAGCCTGACGGCGTGCGCATCATGTCCGGCGTCTTCGAAGGCCGCACCACCGGCACGCCGGTCATGATGATGATCGAGAATGTGGACCAGCGCTCGAAGGACTATTCCGACATCAGGGACAAGTACCGTCCCGGCCATGCGGACTATGTCTACATGCAGAAATACGGCATCCGCGACTATCGTGGCGGCGGGCGTTCCTCTGCGCGGGAGACGGCGAGCCGCGTTGCCGCGGGGGCGCTGGCGCGCAAGGTGCTGGGGCCCGGTGTCCGCATTCGCGGCGCGCTGGTGCAGGTGGGCGAGATCGCCGTCGACCGCGACGCATGGGACTGGGAGACAGTCGATCGCAACCCCTTCTGGTGCCCCGATCCGCAGACCGCCGCGCGCTGGGAGGATTATCTCGACGGCGTGCGCAAGGCGGGCAGCTCGGTCGGCGCGGTGATCGAGGTGGTGGCCGAGGGCGTGCCCGTAGGACTGGGCGCGCCGATTTACGGCAAGCTGGATTCCGACCTGGCCCAGGCGATGATGTCGATCAACGCGGTCAAGGGCGTGGAGATCGGCGACGGCTTCGCGGCCGCGGCCCTGACCGGCGAGACCAATGCCGACGAGATGCGCATGAAGGACGGCGCGCCATCCTTCACCTCCAATCACGCCGGCGGTGTGCTTGGCGGCATTTCCTCCGGCCAGCCGGTGGTCTGCCGTTTCGCGGTCAAGCCGACGTCCTCGATCCTCAGCCCCCGGGCGACCGTGGACAGAGAGGGCAACGACACCGAGATCGTGACCAGGGGGCGTCACGACCCCTGCGTCGGCATCCGCGCCGTGCCCGTGGGCGAGGCGATGATGGCCTGCGTGCTGGCCGACCATCTGCTCAGGGCGCGGGCCCAGGGACAGGCGTCGTGAGCGCGCTCGGCCGCGCCCTGAGGATCGTCTGGTTCGGGCTGAAATCGATTCTGTTCGTCGTCGGTTTCCTGGTGATAGGCGGGCTGGTGGCGCTGGTCGTCGTGGAACCCTGGCAGCCGCGCCCGCCGGAGATCGCCGACGGCTCGGTGCTGGAAATCACATTCGACGAGCGCCTGCCGGAATCGGTCAGCGAGGGCGGATTCCTCAGCGTGGTGCGCGGGGACGCCCTGACGCTTTCGCGTCTGGTGCGGGTGATCGACCGCGCCGCCGCCGATCCGCGCATCAGGGCGATCCGGATGGATCTGTCGGCGGCGGAGCTGCCTTTCGTCCACGCCGAGACGCTGGCCGGCGCGATCGGCCGTTTCCGTGCGGCGGGCAAGCGCACCTATGTCGTCTCCGAATACTACGATCTCGCGCGCTACCGCTTCGCCGCCGCCTTCGACGAGATCTGGATGCCGGCCGCGGGCGAATTCGCGGTCACGGGCGTGGCGCTGCAGACGCCCTATGCGGGCGAACTGGTCGACGATCTCGGCATCGATCCTCAGCTCGAACGCCGCAAGCGCTTCAAGTCCGCGGCCAATGTGATCGCGGAGCGGCGCATGCCGCCGGAACTGCGCGAGGCCATGACGGCGATGGTCGTCGATCTGGACGACAGGCTGAAGGACGGCATCGACGCCGACCGGCCAGGCGTGGCCGAGGGTCTGGAAGGACGGCTGGACCGGGCCCTGATGAACCCGGCCGCGGCGCTGGAAGCGGGGCTGGTCGACCGGCTGGGCCATGGTTTCGAACTCGATGACGCGCTCGACGCCCCGGTCATCACGGCCCGCGACTACTTGCCCCTGATCCTGGAGCAGGATGGCGACGCGATCCGCCGTGTCGCCCTTGTCGTCGCTTCGGGTCCGATCAGCGGCGGCTGGGGATCGCCTCTCGAAGGCGATCAGGTACGCGCCGAGCGGCTGATCGCGACGCTCAGGGAAGCGGACGCCGATCCCGCCATCGACGCGATCGTGCTGCGGGTGGACAGCCCCGGCGGCGCCTATGCGCCTTCGGATGCGATCCGGCGGGCCATCGAAGCCCTCGACAAGCCGGTCATCGTCTCCATGGGCGAGGTCGCCGGCTCCGGCGGCTACATGATCGCCATGGCGGCGGACCGCATCGTCGCCGCTGAAACCACGATCACCGGTTCCATCGGTGTGATCGGCGGCAAGATCGTGTTCGAGGAGCTGCTGGCGCGGAACGGCGTGCGCATCGAGACCGTGCGCAGCGGCCCCGACGCGGCCTTCAACTCGCCCTTCAGCGCCTATACCCCGGCGCAGCGCCAGCGGCTCAGCCGCCGCATCGACGAGATCTACGCCGAGTTCGTCGAACGGGTCGCCGAGGCGCGCGGGCTCGGCCCGGCCGCGGCGGAAGCAGCGGCCCAGGGCCGCGTCTGGACCGGACGACAGGCGCTGGAACGGGGGCTGGTCGACCGTCTGGGCGGCTTCCGCGCCGCCCTGGAGGAGGCCGCGGAAGCCGCCGGCGCCGGCGGCGCGGCCGACATGGAGATCGTGGAGTATCCGCGCATCGGCTGGCGCGAGAGGCTGCGCGCCGCCGCCGACCCGGGCTTCGTGGCCGCGCGGATCGGGCTTGCCCATCCGCTGCTGAAGAAGGCGGCCGAGACCGCCGCCGTACTGGATCAGCCCGCGCTCATCCGGCTGGAGATGCCGCTCTTCGACCTGCGCTGAGGGCCGTTAACGCGTTCTTCAGGTACCACGCCTAGCATTGGACCATGTCCGCAAGCCCCGACATGGATATCCTGATCGCGCAGTCGCCCGAAGAACTGGCGGAGGTCTACGGCTTTCGCTACGAGGTGCTGGTCGGCCAACTCGGGCGGACCTACGTCAATGCCGACCACGAGAACAGGGCCCTGTCGGACCCGGCGGATCGCGCCGCGATGCAGATCTACATGCGCCGGGCCGGCCGCATAGCCGCCACCCTGCGCGTCATCGTGGCGCCCGTGCCCATGCTGCCGGTCTACATGCGCGAGCGCTTCGGTCTCGGCGCCTTCGACCTCGAGGGGCTGACCGTTTCCTTCACCGACACCTTGGTCGTCGATACCGACCGCGCCGACAGCCGCGCCGCCGCGATCCTCATGACGGCTGCCTACAAGATCGCCTGCGCCAGGGGCAGCGGGTTCGATTTCACCAATGCCGCACCGGGCGAAGTGGGCGTGTTCGAGCGGCTGGGCTACCGCAGTTACGGCGCCAACTATCAGGACGCCGACCTCGGCTTCCGCGTGCCCATGGTGCTGCCCACGGGCGACCTGGAGCACATGACGGCGACCAGATCGCCGTTCCTGCCGCTGGCGCGGACGATGAATCACGACCGGGAACTGGTGAACTGGTTCCGCCGCGCCTTTGCCGAAGCCTGCGACTCCGTCCAGCCCGCGGCGATGGACGAGGAGGCGCTCTGGAGCTATCTGACCCGCAAGCTCAACCAGACGCCGCACAACGGCATCCCGCTGCTGATGGCGCTGGAGTACCGCGACGCGGCCCGCTTCCTGAAGCTGGCGACGGTGGTGAAGTGCGGCGCGGGCGAAACCATCGTCAAGAAGGGCGACATGGGCAACGAGATGTTCGTTGTCCTGGACGGCGCCGTCGAGGTCCGTGACGGCGAGCGGCGCATCGCCCGCTTCGGCAAGGGCGGCATCTTCGGCGAGATGGCCTATCTCAATACCGAGCCCCGCACGGCGGACGTCGTTGCGCTGCGGCCCGCCGAAATTCTGGTGCTCACCCAGGACACCATGACCCGGGCCATGACGAAGATGCCCGACATTGCCGCGCGCATCCTGTTCAATCTCTCGCTGATTCTCGTCGAGCGGCTGAAGGACACCACCGGAAAATACGTCAAGGCCAGCGAGACGGCCGCCGCCTGAGCCGAGGCGCCAGTCTCTATTCGGCGTTCCGACGCCGCGCCAGGTGGCTCGGCCACAGTTCCCTGACCAGCCCCGGCACCTGCTGCATCACCCGCCCGCGGCTCTGACCCGGCCGCAGCGCATCCGAATAAAGTACCGAGACCAGCAGGTTGTCGAAGTCCGTCGGGAACCGGACGTCGTTGGAATCGTTGAACATCGACCAGACGAGCGAATCGTCGTCGTCGGGCAGGCCCAGCGACTGGAGGATTTCCTCGGCCAGGCACTCGTTGAGGATCGGGCTCATGTCGTCCACGTCCAGGAAGACGACGGCGCGGCGGATGCGGCCCTTCTGATCGCTGATGCTGGCGCCGCAGCGGCTGAAGTAGAAATGGTCCGCGACCAGCAGCTTGCCGCCCTCGATCCAGCGCTGCGAGGCCTTCTCGTAGAAGGTCTCGTAGTTCCGCGAGCCGAGCGCCACGACCAGGATGTGAGCGTTGTCGAGGGCTTCCGAAGCGCCCTGGTCGATCGAGGCGTGGGTCAGGCCGGCGAAGGCGGGCGGGCGGTGGAATCCGGCGATCATGTCCATCACTGCCCGCGTGCCATCGACGGGCCGCAGATCGAGAGGTTCGTGCAGCACGTGGATGCGGATGGGGGCGTCGAACTTGGTGACGTAGGTTGCCTCCGCGTCCGCGAACTCGCGTCCGAAGGCGACGATCTCGAAACCCCGCACGACGTCTGCTTCCGTGAAGTCGCCGCGCTGGCCCGGCGTCGCGCACCCGGCCAGCAGCACGGCCGCGGCCAGCAGAGCCGCCAGAACCCGGAGGGACGTCAAGGTTTCTTCCCGCCGCCGATCCTCGGTTCCTCGCCGGTGACCAGCCGCCGGATATTGCCGCGGTGCTTGAGATAGATCAGGGCGGCCAGGACGATGTCGAGTTCCATTGCCAGCGGGCCGTGCAGGTAGAAGGCCAGAACAGGGGTCGCGATGGCCATCACCAGCGCCGCCAGCGAGGAGTAGCGTGTCAGGAACGCCACCGCGAGCCAGATGGCGCAGGTCGCGAGGCCGACGTGGAAGTGCAGCGCCAGCGCGATGCCCAGGAATGTGGCCACACCCTTGCCGCCACGGAAGGCCAGGTAGACGGGAAAGAGATGGCCGAGAAAGGCGCCGATGGCCGCCAGAACCTCGCCATTGGGACCGTAGAGATGTCCGGCGATCAGCACGGCCGCGGCGCCCTTGCCCCCGTCGAGCAGCAGGGTGATCAGCGCCAGATCCTTCCGTCCCGTGCGCAGGACGTTGGTCGCGCCGATATTGCCCGAACCGATCCGGCGCACGTCGCCGAGTCCGGCGACGGAGGTCAGCACCACGCCGAAGGGCACCGAGCCCAGCAGATAGGCGACGAGCAGGGTGCCGCCAAGCTGGATCGGCGCGACGCCGATCTGGCCGAGGACGAGGGCGAGGTCGGAATACATGGCTGTTACTTTTCGACCCGGCGCACGAAGACGGTGCGCCCGTCGACCACGGTGCGCACGGCGTGGCCCTGCAGCGGGCGCTCATCGAAGGGCGAGTTCTTGGATTTCGAACGGAACTTCTTCGAATCCACAACCCAGGGCGCCTCGGGATCGAAGATCACCAGGTCGGCCGGCCGTCCCGGCTCCAGAACGCCGCAGTCGAGACCCAACAGCCGCGCCGGATTGCAGGTCATGCAGGCGAGCACCGTCAGCAGCGGCACGTCCTCGCTCATGTTGAGCTGCAGTCCCAGCGCCAGCATCGTCTCCAGCCCGACCACGCCGAAGGCCGCCTGCTCGAAGGTCTGGCGTTTCGCCTCCGGATCTTCCGGCGTGTGCTGGGAGGCGATGACATCGATCGTGCCGTCGCGGATCGCTTCGACGACCGCGCGGCGGTCATCCTCGGAGCGCAGCGGCGGCGAAACCTTGGCGAAGGTCCGGTAGCCCGAGACCTCGTGCTCGTTCAGCGTGAAGTAGTGGGGCGCCGTTCCGCACGAGACCCTCAATCCCGCCTTCTTGGCGCGGCGCATGGCGTCCAGCGCATCGGCGGTGGTGAGCTGCGCGAAGTGATAGCGCGCGCCGGTGAGCTCCACCAGGCGCAGGTCGCGTTCGACCATGATCGTCTCGGCCGCCGTCGGGATGCCGGAGAGACCGAGACGGGTGGCCAGCTCGCCGGCGTTCATCACGCCGCTGGCCAGCGTCGGTTCCTCGGCGTGCTGGACGATCAGGGCGTCGAAGGCCGTGGAGTAGCTCAGCGCCCGGCGCAGGATATTGGCGTTGGCGATGGCGCGGTCGCCATCGGTGAAGGCGACGGCGCCGGCCGCCTTCAGCAGACCGAACTCGGTAAGCTGCGCGCCTGCAAGGCCCTGGGTCGCCGCGGCGAAGGGGCGGATGTGGACGTCCGAACCCTCGTTGGCCCGGCGGAGCACGTATTCGACCAGGGCGACATTGTCGATCACCGGATCCGTGTTGGGCAGGGTGCAGAGCGTGGTGACGCCGCCCGCGCGGGCGGCGGCCGCGGCGCTGGCGAAGCTCTCCTTGTGCTCCGCGCCCGGCTCCCCCACCACCACGTGCATGTCGACCAGTCCCGGCGCCAGGCAGAGGCCGGCGAGGTCGACGACCTCGGTCCGGTCCGGCAGCCCCCTGGGAAAGATGTCGGGTCCGACGGCGGCGATCCGCTCGTCCTCGATCAGCAGATGGCCGGTCTCGTCACGGCCGCTGGCGGGATCCAGGATGCGGCCGTTCATGTAGGCGATGCGGTGGCTAGCCATCGGCCGGTCCCCCGTTGCCCTGTTTCGGCGTCAGCAGCAGCAGCACGGCCATGCGCACGGCGACGCCCATCTCCACCTGTTCGCGTATGACGCTGCGGTGGATGTCGTCGGCGACCTCCGTATCGATCTCCACGCCGCGGTTCATCGGTCCCGGATGCATGATCAGCGCGTCCGGCTTGGCGCAGGCCAGCTTGTCGTGATCGAGCCCGTAATAGTGGAAGTATTCTCGCACGGACGGCAGGAAGGAGCCGGTCATCCGCTCCCGCTGAAGGCGCAGCATCATCACCACGTCGGCGTCCTTCAGACCCTCGCGCATGTCGATGAAGGGCGTGGCGCCGAGCCGGGCGATCCCCGTCGGCAGCAGGGTGGGCGGCGCGATCACGCGGACATGCGCGCCCATCGTGTTCAGCAGGTGGATGTTGGACCGCGCCACCCGGCTGTGGGCCACATCGCCGCAGATCGCGACCGTGAGACCCTCCAGACGCTTCAGGCGCTGACGGATGGTCAGGGCGTCAAGCAGCGCCTGGGTCGGATGTTCGTGCTTGCCGTCGCCGGCATTGATGACGGCGCAGTCCATCTTCTGGGCCAGCAGGTCCACCGCGCCCGAATCGGGATGGCGGACCACCAGCACGTCGGGGTGCATGGCGTTCAGCGTCATCGCCGTGTCGATGAGAGTCTCGCCCTTCTTGGTGGAGGAGACCTCGGTATTCATGTTGATGACGTCGATGCCGAGGCGCTTGCCCGCCAGTTCGAAGGAAGTCAGCGTCCGCGTCGAATTCTCGAAGAACAGGTTGATCTGGGTTCGGCCGTAGAGATCGGTGCGATGCTTGTTGGCCTGCCGGTTCTGGTCGATGAACCGCTCCGACAGGTCAAGAATACGCTCGATGTCGCCACGGCTGAGGTTCTGCGTCCCCAGCAGGTGCCGGTGGGGGAAGGGCAGATCGAAGGCGTCGTCCGCATGGTCCATAAAGCCCGGACAATAGGGGCAAGCGCCGTCCGTGCAAGGGGGCAAATCGGATTTCTCAAAGGCTGCCCCGGGGTTGCCGCCGCGGGCCCCGTTTCAGGCTGGCGGACCGCCCGCGTCGTGCTGGTCGCGACGCTGCAGTTTCCTTGCCCAGCGCTTCTGGCGCGCCTCGCGGAAGCGGATGATGAAGCGCCTGGACCAGACATAGCCGACCCATGCCGTCCCCACGGCCCAGGGAATCGAGCCGATGAACAGGGGCAGGCCCCAGACCTTGAACAGCGTGAGCGTGCCGATCCAGAGCCCTTCCAGGAAACTGGAATCGGCGTTCACGACGTCGGTGAGCTGGGCCGTGAAGGTGCCGAAACCGATCGAGCCGAGTTCGTCGAAGCGGCCCAGCATGAGCTGTCCGGTGAGCAGGAAGGTGTAGTAGATCGGGCCGATGGTGAAGATGTTGGTCACCCACACCCAGGCCAGAGCGGCCACGAGGTGGAACTGGAACCGGGTGGCGATGGCCCGCGCCAGCGCCCAGATGCCGAAAACGGCGATGAGCTGGATCCCGACCGTCGGCGTGAAGGCCACGGCGAGGCCGACGGCGACGCCCCGGGCGACATGCTCGGGCGGCATCTGGCCGCGTTTCAGGGGAATGATGAGCCGATAGCGGGTCAGCCGTCCCAGATTGGTCATCGGACCGCGCGCATCGCGGCCTCTGTCTGTGTCCATCGCGCTCAAGAACCGGCTGCCTCCAACTGGCGTTGGCGGATAGTACCCATATCATTGTGACGGGAAAGGGGTGTCCATGTGCAGAATCCGCGCGGGCGCCCCCCGCGCGACGAGAAGCCGCGCCAGCTCCGCCCGGCCGAGTCCCGAATCGATGAGGCTGCGCAGGCTTTCCGCGCCATGACGCTTGGACAGCTTGGCGCCGTCCTCGCCGGTCAGAAGTTCGTGATGGGCGTAGCGCGGCGTCGCCAGCCCCAGCAGGCGCTGCAGCAGGACGTGCACATGGGCGGCGTGAAACAGGTCGAGCCCGCGGATCACGTCGGTGATCCCCTGGGCGGCGTCGTCGACCGTCACCGCGAGGTGATAGCTCGTGCCGATGTCCTTGCGGGCCAGCACCACGTCGCCCCAGCCCCTGCCGTCCCATGTCTGCGCGCCGGCACGGGCGTCCGTCCAGGTCACGGGGCCGGCCGCCCCCAGCGCGGCGGCGAGATCCAGCCGCCAGGCCGCCGGCTCGCCTGCGTCGATGCGCGCGCGGGCCGCGTCTCGCGGCAGCGCGTGGCAGGTGCCGGGGTAGATGGGGCCCTCCAGACCTTCTGCCGTCGCCAGTTCCCGGACCTCGGCGCGGGTACAGAAGCAGGGATAGACCAGCCCGCGGCGTTCCAGCGCCGCCAGCGCGCCGCGGTAGTGGGGCATACGCTCCGACTGCCGCCAGACCGGTTCCTCCCAGGCAAGACCGAGCCAGGCGAGATCGTCGAGTATCATCGCCTCGTATTCGGGCCTGCACCGCGTCGCGTCGATGTCCTCTATGCGCAGCAGCAGGCGTCCCCCGGCCATCCTGGCCGCCTCGGCGCACAACAGCGCCGAGAGGGCGTGGCCCAGGTGCAGGGGGCCGGTGGGGCTGGGCGCGAAGCGGGTGATGAAGGTCATGCTGGCTCGACAGTGACGGTGGGTGCGCTCTATTTAGCGTTCCATGTCACCGCGCTTCAAATCGGGAGAGACGCCGGAGCTCCTGACGGCGATGGAGGCGCTGTTCGCCGCCGACCCGGATCTCCGGCGCGCGCGGCAGGTCGCCGGCGCCTTGCCGGACCGCAGCCGCGCGCCGGGTCTCAAGTCCCTGATGATGCTGATCGTCGAACAGCAGGTCTCCGTGGCGTCCGCGCGGGCGATCTGGACCCGGGTGGAGGCGGGGACGAAGCCCTTTTCGGCCCGCCGCTACCTCGATCACGACGAGGAAGCGCTGCGCGGTTTCGGCCTGAGCCGTCCGAAGATGGTCTACACGCGCGCACTGGCGCAGGCGGTGGCCGACGGCGAGTTGCCGCTGCGGCGGCTCGGATCCATGAGCGACGCCGAGGCGATGGCGGCGCTGACGGCGGTGAAGGGCATCGGGCGCTGGACGGCCGAGGTCTACCTGCTGTTCGCGCTGCAGCGCCCAGACATCTTTCCGGCGGGCGATCTGGCGCTGCAGGCGGCGGCGCAGGATCTCAAGGGTCTGCCGGCGCGGCCCGACGAAAGCCAGCTTGCCGCGATGGCGGAAGCATGGCGGCCCCATCGCGGCGTCGCCGCGCGTCTGCTCTGGCGCTATTATGGCGTCACCCGCCGGCGCGCCGATCCGGTTTCGGTCTGAATGTTCCCCTTGATGGTGAAGGCTCCATGAAACAGCTCTCCGGCCCCCGCGTGCCGCCTGCCAGCGGCGGCAAGCCGAAACAGCTCGTCGTCCTGGTGCATGGCTATGGCGCCGACGGCAATGACCTGATTGCGCTGGCGCCCTATCTGCAGCGCGCCCTGCCGGAGGCCGCCTTCGTGGCCCCCGACGGCCCGGACCCCTGCGGATCGGCGCCCATGGGCCGGGAGTGGTTTCCGATCTCGCTGGACGATCCGGCGATGATGAGCCGCGACCCCGAGAGGCTGGCCGAACGCTATGCCGCGATGGCCGACCGCGCCACCGACGCGGCCCCGGCGCTCGATGGGTTCATCGACGAAGAACTGGCGCGCCACGGGCTCGATGGCGGCGCGCTGGCGCTGGTCGGGTTCAGCCAGGGCACGATGATGTCGCTGCATCTGGGACTGCGCCGGCCGACGCCGCCGGCGGCCATCGTCGGCTTTTCCGGCGCCCTGCTGGGTCCGGAGGCGCTGGCCGGCGAGCAGGTCGCTCCGGTGCCGGTGCAGCTGGTCCACGGCGACCAGGACGACTTGGTGCCGCCGCTGGCCATGTTCTGGGCCGCGGCCGGCTTGGGGCGCGCCGGTGTGCCGGTCGCCTTCCACATCTCCGCCGGCATCGGTCACGGCATCGCTCCGGACGGTATCGAGATCGCCACGCGGCATCTCGCGCTGGCCTTCGCCGGCCGGCTCCAATGCGCCGGTCCCGTGTCCTGCGCCATCGGCTGAGGGACATCTTGTGTCATATTTCCGTCAGCGCCACCGGATATGGATCCCCTAAGCGGTTGCGCTTTCGATTCGCCGGAGAGACAATCCGCACGCGGCCTGAACAGCTAAGGATTCGCCTGGGGGCAAGCCCGTGTATCTGAAGCCTGAGAAATATCCCGCGCTGGTGCTCAATGCGGATTTCCGGCCGCTCAGCTATTTTCCGCTCTCGGTCTGGCCTTGGCAGGAGGCCGTGAAGGCCGCCTATCTGGAGCGGGTCAACATCATCCAGTTCTATGACCGGCAGGTATCCAGCCCAAGCCTCTCGATGCAGTTGCCCAGCGTCATCGCGCTGAAGGAATACATCCGCCCCGCGGCCTATCCGGCGTTCACGCGCTTCAACCTGTTCCTGCGCGACCGCTTCCGGTGCCAGTACTGCGGCTCGACGGAGGATCTGACCTTCGACCACGTGATCCCGCGCCGGGCCGGCGGGCGCACGACCTGGGAGAACGTCGTCGCCGCCTGCGCGCCGTGCAACATCCGCAAGGGCGGCCGCATGCCGGCCCGCGCCCAGATGCATCCGCGCCGCGCGCCGATGCGGCCGACGGTCCATCAACTCAACGATGTCGGCCGTTCCTTCCCGCCGAACTACCTGCACGACAGCTGGCGGGACTACCTCTACTGGGATACAGAACTCGAGCCTTGATCTATCCTGCGACTCTGTCGGTTCATCACTTGTCAAGGCCCGCGAATTATGACTAGCGGTCCTAAGCGGCAGCGGCTAGAACGGGTTATCGTTTCCGTTGTCCCGGCAACGATACGACGTTTCCGAATGAGGGGTTGAGTGTAGCGTGCGACGTCCGTCGAAACCGCTGGCGGCACGTATGGCAAGTCCCATGAGCTTGCTGGTGAACCGCTTCTCCCTGGCGGCCCTTGTGGCGGCGTCGGTGATGTTGCTCGCGGCGGGCGGTTCGGGCCTGCCTGCGGTCGAAAGGGCGCGGACGGCGATCCTGGACGTCGCCGCCCCCGTGCTGGACGTGCTTTCCCGCCCGGTTGCCGCGGTCAACGCGGCCTTGGAGGAGGCGGACAGCGTCTTCCGGGTCTACGAAGAGAACGCCCGGCTGCGCGAAGAGAACGCCCGGCTGATGCACTGGCAGGAGGTCGCGCGGCAACTGGAGCGCGACAACGCCCAGTATCGCAGCCTGCTCAGCGTGCGCAGTCACGACGATGTCCGCTACATCACCGCCCGGGTAATCGGTGAAAGCGGCGGGCCGTTCGTTCGTACCCTGGTGCTGGCCGCCGGCGAACGCGACGGCGTCGCCCCCCAGCAGGCCGTCGTCAACGCCCGCGGACTGGTCGGGCGGGTGACGGAGACGGGCCGCAACGCCTCGCGCATCCTGCTGATCACCGACCTCAACAGCCGCGTGCCGGTCCTGGTCGAGGACAGCCGCCGCCGCGCCATCCTTTCGGGCGACAACACCGCCCGGCCGCGTCTGGAATTCATGGAGGCGGAGACCCGGGCGCGCCCCGGCGACCGCATCGTCACCTCCGGCCATGGCGGCGTCTTCCCGCCCGGCCTGCCGGTGGGCGTGGTCGCCCGCGCCGAACAGGGCGACGTGCGTATCCGGCCCTTCGTCGAATGGTCGCGGTTGGAGATGGTCAACGTGCTGCGCTACAGCCCGCCCTCGCTGGATCCGGGGGCCAACGGGCCGTGAGCGACGACCGCATCTGGCATCCGTCCAGGCTGCTGCTGGCGCTGCCGGGTCTGGTGACCGTGCTTCTGATCCTGGTTGGCAGCGTCCCCATCGGCGCACCTCTGGTCGGTCCGGTTCTGCCGGCCTTCGGCATGATCGCCGTCTTCGTCTTCGCGGTGCAGCGGCCCGATCTGATGCCCCACTGGCTGGCCTTCCTGATCGGCCTTGCGCAGGATCTCGTTACCGGCGGTCCGCTGGGTCTCAACGCGCTGCTGCTGATGGTCGTGCAGGCGGTCTGCGCCGGGCAGCGCCGCTTTCTGGTCGGGCGGCCCTTCGCCCTGGCCTGGGCCGGCTTCGCAGTGATCGCCCTGCCGGCCGCTCTCGCCCAGTGGCTGATCGCCTGCATCTACTTCGCCGAGATCGTACCGATCGGCGACGTGATGCTGCAGGCCGGTTCAACCGTGGCGCTGTTTCCCTTCGTCGCTGCGCCGCTGCTCTATGTCGCGCACCGTCTGGGACAGGAGCAGCCGGCGTGAAGCAGCGGGTCGAGAAGGCGCGCTTTCCCGTCTTCACCCGGCGGGCGGCGATCCTGGGCGGGGCCAAGCTCGGCCTGATGGGACTGCTGGCGGGGCGGCTCTATTACCTACAGGTGCTGGAATCCGACCAGTATCGCATGCAGGCCGACGAGAACCGCATGAACCTGCGCCTGCTGGCCCCGCCGCGCGGGCGTATCCTCGACCGCAACGGCCTGCCCGTGGCGACCAACCGGCAGAATTTCCGCGTCGTCATCGTGCCCGAGCAGACCAGCTCGGTGTCCGGAACCCTGGATGCGCTGAACCGCATCGTGTCCGTCAGCGACCATGAACGGGAGCGGGTACTGAAGGAGGCTGCGCGCAAGCGCGGCTTCGTGCCCATCGCGGTGGTCGACAACCTGACATGGGAGGAATTCGCCCGGATCAACGTGCGCAGTCCCGAGTTGCCCGGCATCCAGCTCGATGTCGGCGACACCCGGGACTATCCCTATGGCGCGCACCTGGCCCATGCCGTCGGCTATGTCGCCCCGGTCTCGGAGGCCGACCTGAAGAACGGCGACGGCGACCCGTTGCTGGAACTGCCCGGATTCCGCGTCGGCAAGCGCGGGCTGGAACGCAGCCAGGAATCCCGGCTGCGGGGCGCGGCCGGCAATCAGCGCGTCGAGGTCAACGCCTTCGGCCGTGTGATCCGCGAACTCTCGCGTACCGAGGGCCGGCCCGGCGCCGACGTCCGCATGACACTCGACGTTCGGCTGCAGCGTTTCGCCATGCGCCGGTTCGCGGGCAACAGCGGTTCGGTCGTGGTGATGGATGTCCATTCCGGCGAACTGTTGGTCATGGCCTCCACGCCGACCTTCGATCCCAACGCCTTCAATGTCGGGCTCAGCAACGCGGAATGGCGGCGGCTGACGACCAATCCCCGCAATCCCCTGACCAACAAGGCCGTCGCTGGCCGCTATCCGCCGGGTTCCACCTTCAAGATGGCCGTGGCGCTCGCGGCGCTGGAGGCCGGGGCCATCGACGCGGGGCACCGGGTCTTCTGCAATGGCCGCCACCAGCTCGGCAACCACACCTTCCATTGCTGGAAGCGCTGGGGGCACGGCTGGATGAATCTGACCGAGGCGATCACCCAGAGCTGCGACATCTACTTCTACGACATCGCCCGCAAGGTCGGCATCGAGCGCATCGCCGACATGGCCGAGAAACTCGGCATGGGCCGGAAGCTGCTGCCCGATCTGCCGGGCGAGAGCGCCGGGCTGGTGCCGCGCAAGATGTGGAAGGAGGCGCATTTCGGCGAATCCTGGCAGCTCGGCGAAACGCTTATCGCCGGTATCGGCCAGGGTTATCTGCTGACGACGCCGCTGCAGCTCGCCACCATGACCGCGCGCCTCGCCAACGGCCGCCATGCCGTCACGCCGTCGATCCTGCGCCGGCCGGCGGATGAACTCGCCGCCGAACCGGAGCCGCTCGGCATTTCCGTCGAGGCGCTGGATCTGGTGCGGGAGGGTATGAACCGCGTGGTCAACGGCGAACGGGGTACGGCGCGCGCCTCCAGCATCGACCGGGAGGGCTGGGAGATGGCGGGCAAGACCGGCACCGCCCAGGTGCGCCGCATCACCAAGGCCGAGCGGCTTTCGGGCGTGCTCAAGAACGAGGAACTGGAGTGGCGCAGCCGCGATCACGCGCTGTTCGTCGCCTATGCGCCTGTCCACGCCCCGCGCTACGCCATCGCCGTGGTCGCCGAGCATGGCGGCAGCGGCTCCTCGACGGCGGCGCCGCTCGCCCGCGATATCCTGGAGGAGACTCTTCGCCTGGATCCGTCGAAGCCCGAGGTCGCGGCGCGTGCCCCGGCCTCGGAGGAGGGCTGAGCCGTGGCGATGGCCTATCGCAGGGGCGAAGCGCATATGGGCCTGGGCCGCAAGCTTCTCGGCCTGAACTGGGGCCTGGTCGCACTGCTCGCGCTTACCGCGTGCATCGGCTTCGCCATGCTCTATTCGGCCGCCAACGGCTCGCTCGAACCATGGGCGATCCGGCAGATGATGCGTTTCGGAGTCGGTCTGGCGCTGATGGTGGTCATCGCCCTGATCGACATCCGCTTCTGGATGCGCTGGGCCTATCTGATCTATCTCGGCGCGCTGGTCCTGTTGATCGGCGTCGAGGTCGTCGGCACCACGGGCATGGGCGCGACCCGCTGGATCAGCCTCGGCTTCATCAACCTGCAGCCGTCCGAGCTGATGAAGATCGCGCTCGTGCTGGCGCTCGCGCGCTATTTCCACGGGCTTTCGCTGGAGGAAGCCGGACGGGTACTGTGGCTGGTCCCGCCCTTGCTGCTGATCGCCGTTCCGACGGCCCTGGTGCTGCGCCAGCCCGATCTCGGCACGGCCCTGCTGCTGGCCGCCGGAGGGGCGGTGATCTTCTTCCTCGCCGGCGTACGGATATGGAAGTTCGCGCTCGCCATCGCCGTGGCGGTCGCCGCCCTGCCGATCGCCTGGTCGCAGCTCCATGAGTACCAGAAGGGCCGGGTGATGACCTTCTTCAACCCGGAGCGCGATCCGCTGGGCGCGGGCTATCACATCCTGCAGTCGAAGATCGCGCTGGGATCGGGCGGCGTGGCGGGCAAGGGCTTCCTGCAGGGCACGCAGAGCCACCTGAACTTTCTGCCCGAGATGCGCACCGATTTCATCTTCACCATGCTGGCGGAGGAATTCGGCATGATGGGCGGGCTGGCGCTGCTGGCGATCTACACGCTGATCCTGATCTACGCCTACGTGATCGGCTTCCGCAGCCGCAACCAGTTCGGCCGGCTGGTGGCGATCGGCATCGCCGCGACGTTCTTCCTCTATGTGTTCATCAATGTGGGCATGGTCACCGGCATCCTGCCGGTCGTGGGCGTGCCGCTGCCGCTGATTTCATACGGCGGCACGGCCATGCTGACCCTGCTGATCGGCTTCGGTCTGATCCTGTCGGTGTCGATCCACCGTCAGGTCGAGATTCCCCGCGCCAGCGGCTGACCGATCCGCTCAGGAGCCGCCGGCCAGCGCCGCGCGGATCAGCGCCTGCGCTTCCTCGCTGTCCCACTCCGCCGGACCGACGAGGCGGCCGAGTTCCCGGCCGTCGCGCCCGATCAGGATGGTGACGGGCAGGCCGAAGGCCTGCAGGCGCATGCCGGTCCGCGCCGAGGGATCGATGTAGAAATCCAGGTTCTCCACCCCGATCTCGTCCAGGAAGGCTTTCGCCTTGTCGGCACCGGCCCGGTCCAGCGAGATCGCCACGAGGCTGAATTCGGGATCGTCTATGGCTTCGGCCAGCCGGTCCAGCGAGGGCATCTCGTGCCGGCAGGGCGCGCACCATGTCGCCCAGAGATTGACCAGCACCACCTGCCCCTCGAAGTCAGCCAGGCTCCTCTCGGCGCCATCGGCGTCCTGGAACGCGATCGCGTCCAGCGGCCTGGGCTCCGCGTGCGCGGTGAAGTTCGCCACCTCGCCGGCGGCGAATTTCGCCAGTGGGGGTTCCGCTGCCGCGGCAGTCAGATTAAGGAACGTGACGGCGACGAGCGCCGGCAGCAGACGCAACTTCATTCAGGTCCTCCGGGTATCCATGTCCGACAAAGATGCCAGCAATATCATGTGGGGCGGCCGTTTCGCCGGCGGCCCCGCGAAGGTGATGGAGAAGATCAACGCCTCCATCGATTATGACAAGCGCTTCTATGCCCAGGACATCCGGGGTTCGATTGCGCATGCGACCATGTTGGCCGATCGGGGCGTGCTGACAAGGGAAGACCTGACGGCCATCACCGACGGGCTGAACACGATCCTGCGAGAGATCGGTGAGGGCCGGTTCGAATTCTCCGCCGCGCTGGAGGACATCCACATGAACGTGGAGGCGCGCCTGCGCGAGTTGATCGGCGACGCCGCGGGCCGTCTGCACACCGCGCGCAGCCGCAACGACCAGGTGGCGACCGACTTCAGGCTCTGGCTGCGCGACGCCATCGACCGCCTGGACGGCATGCTGGCCGACTTCCAGCGGGCGCTGCTGGCGCAGGCCGAAGCCCACGCCGAGACCGCGATGCCCGGCTTCACGCACCTGCAGGTGGCGCAGCCGGTGACCTTCGGTCATCACATGATGGCCTATCTGGAGATGGCGGCGCGTGACCGCGATCGCTTCGCCGAAACGCGGCGGCGGCTGAACGAATGCCCGCTCGGCGCGGCGGCCCTGGCCGGCACTTCCTTCCCGATCGACCGGGACGCGACGGCAGTTGCGCTGGGTTTCGACCGGCCGACGGCGAACAGTCTGGATTCGGTCTCCGACCGGGACTTCGCCCTGGACTACCTGCACGCCGCCAGCGTCTGCGCGATGCACCTGTCGCGGCTCGCGGAGGAACTGGTGATCTGGTCCTCGGCACAATTCAGTTTCGTGAAGATGTCCGACGCCTTCTCGACCGGCTCGTCGATCATGCCGCAGAAACGAAATCCCGACGCCGCGGAACTGGTCAGGGCCAAGATCGGCCGAATCACCGGTTCCTATGTCGCGCTGACGACAGTCATGAAGGGCCTGCCGATGACCTATGGCAAGGACATGCAGGAGGACAAGGAGGCGGTCTTCGATGCCGCCGACACGATCGAACTGTCGGTCACGGCCATGACCGGGATGATCGCGGACATGTCGCCGGATGCCGGTGCGATGGGCCGCGCTGCCGCCCAGGGCTTCGCCACGGCCACCGACTTCGCCGACTGGCTTGTGCAGAACCTCGACATGCCGTTCCGCGAGGCCCATCACGCCACCGGCGCGGCGGTGCGCATGGCCGAGGCGAAGGGCTGCGACCTGGGCGATCTCTCACTGGACGAACTCCGCTCGATCGCGCCCGGCGTGAGCGAGGCCGTTTTCGAGGCGCTGACCGTCGAGCGCGCCGTGCACGGGCGCAATTCCTATGGCGGCACCGCGCCGGCGCAGGTCCGCGCCCAGATCGAACGCTGGAAGGAGAAGCTGGCATGAGACCCCTCCTGATCCTGTTGGCCGTTGCCCTCCTGGCGCTCGGCGCCTGCGGCAAGAAGGGCAATCCGAAGACGCCTTCGGAAGCAGCCGCCGCTGCGGCGTCCGCGGACGCCGAGGAGAAGAAGCAGCAATGAACTATTTCGATTACCGCGGCGGCCGGCTCCATGCGGAGGGCGTGCCGCTGGCGACGATCGCAGCCGAGGTCGGCACACCGGCCTATGTCTATTCGGCGGCGACGCTCCGGCGGCACTACAAGGTCTTTGCCGGCGCCCTGGCCAGCGCCGCGCCGGGTGTGAAGCATCTGATCTGCTATTCGCTGAAGGCGAACTCCAACCAGGCCGTGATCCGGGTGCTGGCCGATCTCGGCTCCGGCGCCGATGTCGTCTCCCTGGGCGAACTCCGGCGCGCCCTGGCCGCCGGCATTCCGGGCGGAAAGATCGTCTTCTCCGGCGTCGGCAAGACGGCCCCGGAGATGCGCGCGGCGCTGGAAGCCGGCATCCGGCAGTTCAACGTGGAAAGCGAGCCGGAGCTGGAAGTGCTCGCCGCGGTTGCGGACTCGATGGGCCTGCGCGCGCCGGTCGCCTTCCGCGTCAATCCGGACGTGGACGCGGAAACCCACGCCAAGATCTCCACCGGCAAGAAGGAGAACAAGTTCGGCGTGCCGTTCGACCGCGCCCGGGAGATCTACCGCTGGGCGGCAACGCACCCGTCCATCGAGATCGTCGGCGTGGACGTCCACATCGGCTCCCAACTCACCAACCTGACGCCGTTCGAACGCGCCTTCGCGAAGGTCGCGGATCTGGTCCACGCGCTGCGCGATGACGGCCATGCCATCCGTTCGGTCGATCTGGGCGGCGGTCTGGGCATTCCCTACGAACGCAACGCGCCCTGGCCGCATCCGGACGCATATGCCGGCGTCGTCCAGCGCACGGTCGGCAATCTGGGCTGTGAGCTGATCTTCGAGCCGGGCCGGATGATCGCCGGGAATTCGGGCGTGCTGATGACTTCGGTGATCTACGTCAAACAAGGCCAGGACCGGAAATTCGTCATCCTCGATGCGGCGATGAACGATCTCATCCGCCCGGCGATGTACGATGCCCGCCATGAGGTGATGGCGGAACGCGAGCCGGCGCCGGACAGCGCCTTCGAGAAGGTCGACCTGGTCGGGCCGGTCTGCGAGAGCGGCGACATGTTCGCTCGGGATTGTGAAGTGCCCCCTCTCGCCGCGGGTGATATCGTCTGTTTCGAGACTGCGGGCGCCTATGGCGCGGTGATGTCGTCGACCTACAATACCCGGCCACTGGTCGCCGAGGTGATGGTGGACGGCGATCGTTTCGCCGTCGTCCGTCCGCGCGAGGATCTGGAAAGCCTGATCGCGAGGGATCAGATACCGGAGTGGCTGCGCGGCGGTGCGGCCCGGGGGGGCTCGGCGAAAGGAGCGTGAATGTCGCCAGCAGATAGACCGACGGCCCACGACATCCTCGACGCCGACGCCCGGCGACGCCTTCGCCGCAAGAGACTGCTGACCCGAAGCTCGCTGATCCTCGAACGTCTGACGCCGCTGCTCTGGGCGCCGGTGGCGCTGCTCTGCGTCGGCCTGGCGGCAACCGCCGCGGGTCTCTGGAGCGCGCTTCCCGGCTATCTGCACCTGGCCCTGATCGGCCTTTGGGCTCTGGCCGTGGCCGGGCTCGGCGTCCGATCCCTGATCCTGTTCCATCCGCCTTCGGCGGCCGAGGTCACCCGGCGCCTGGAGGGCGAAGGTGTCAGTCACAGGCCGCTGACGGCTGTCGGCGACCGCATGGCGCTGGGCGGGGGCGATCCGGCCGCGGCGGGGCTGTGGGAAGCCCATCGCCGCCGCATGGCGGAACGGATCGACGCCCTGACCGTGCCGGCGCCGAAGCCGGATACGGCGCGCCGCGATCCCTACGCCCTGCGCTTCGCCGCGGTCCTGTTGCTGGCGCTGGGCCTTGCCGCGGGCGGGCAGCGTTTCGGCGACAACCTGCAGGCCGCGCTGGAGCCGGGCTTCGCGCCGGCCGGCACGGAGCCGGCGGTGATGGAGGCCTGGATCACCCCGCCGGCCTATACCGGCCATCCGCCGATGTTCATTTCGGCGATGGCGGGGGAGGAGACCCGGACGCTGCAGGTGCCGGTCAACAGCCGCCTGCTGGCCCGTTATCACGGGCCCGGCCTGCCGGAGATGCGGCAGGGCGAGACGGTACGCGCCTTCGAGGCCGTGAGCGAACGGGACGCGCAGTTCGAGACGGAACTCACGGCCGGCGGTCCGCTGGGCATCGAGAACGATGGCGAAGTCCTCGGCCGCTGGATGATCGAGATCATTCCGGACGCGCCGCCCGCAGTGGAAATCACCAAGGACATCGAGACGTCGCTCCGCGGCGCGATGCAGGTCAGCTATCACGCAACCGACGACTACGGTCTGACCTCGATCAGCGCCCATATCCGGCGCGCGGATGGTGAGGAGGAGGGACTGGTGCTCGAACTGCCCCTGCCGGGCCGGGGACAGCGCAGTATCGAGGATACGGTCTTTCGCGACCTGACCGCGCACCGGTGGGCCGGCCTGCCGGTCACCTTCCACCTCCGGGCGCAGGACCAGGCGGGGCAGACCGCCGACAGCGGCGTGCTGGAAATGACACTTCCCGCACGGCAGTTCTCCCAGCCGGCGGCGCGCGCGGTCATCGAACAGCGCCGCAAGCTCATCGTCGACGCCGACGCGCATCGCGAGTGGGTGGTGCGCGCAATCAGCGCGCTGCAGATCAATCCGGGCGTCTACGACGATGACCTGGCCGCGCATCTGATGCTCTCGCTGGCGCGGGCGGAACTGGCCGAAAGCGGCGCACCCGGCGTCATCGCCGACAATGAGGAACTGCTCTGGCGCACGGCGCTGCGCATCGAGGAGGGCCAGATTTCCGTGGCGCTGAAGAAGCTTCGCGACATCCAGCAGAAACTGCAGGAAGCGCTGGCCAGCGGCGCCTCCGAGGAGGAGATCCAGCGCCTGATGGACGAACTGCAGCAGGCGATGGACGAATATCTCCAGGCCCTGCAGCAGCAGGCGATGGAACGCATGCAGAGCGGCGAGGAACTGCCGGAGATGCAGGACGGCGAGACCATGGATCAGCGGGACCTCGCCGACATTCTCGACCGGGCGCGGGAGCTGTCGCGGTCGGGCGCGCGCGACCAGGCGCGCGACATGCTCTCCCAGCTTCAGGAGATGCTTGAGAACCTGCAGATGGGCAAACGCCCGCAATCCGCCCAGGGCCAGCAGGAGGGCGCGCAGATGCTGGACGAACTGGGCCGCATGATGCAGCGCCAGCAGGAGCTCATGGACGAGACCTACAGGCGCCAGCAGCGCCGCAACCAGCCGAATTCCCGTCTGCCCACGCAGCGCAACCCCTTCACGCCGCCCGGTCGTCAGGGCCGTCAGGGCCAGCAGGGCGAGCGCGGCGAGCCCCGGCAGGGACAGGGCGGTCAGCCGGGCGACGGGGATCTGGCCCAGCAGCAGGAGGCGCTCCGGCGCCAGCTGGGCGAACTGATGCGGCGGCTGGGCGAGGGCATGGGCCGCATTCCCGACGAGCTGGGTCAGGCCGAGCAGTCGATGCGCGGCGCCGAGGGCTCGCTGGGCCAGGGCGACCGGGACGGGGCGCTGGATCGGCAGAACCGGGCGCTGGATCAGCTGCGCCGGGGCACGGAATCGGTGCTCGAGGAAATGGCCAATCGCGGTGAGAACGAGGGACAGAGCGACCAGGGCGCCGGCCAGGCCGGCATCGACGGCGAGGACACCGACCCCCTCGGCCGGACCCCGGCGGAGAGCTGGGGCGACACCTCCGGCGACATGGTGCCGGAAAAGGGCGCATTACAGCGATCGCGGGAAATACTCGATGAGTTGCGCAAGCGTTCGGGGCAGCGCCATCGCAGCGAAAACGAACTCGATTACCTTGATCGTCTGCTGCGTCAATTCTGATTTTTGACAGGCGGGTTGCGCGCCCGACGCAAAACTGACATCGTAGCGACGCCTTCGGGAGGTTGCGGGTCGAAGCCGAGAGAAAAGCGGCAGGCGCGCAGTAGAGCGACCAACGTCGGCAAGGGACGGTAAGAAAAGACTTCATGAACGATGCGACCGCAACCGTGGCGGCGGGCGATCCTTTCGTCAGCTTCCAGGAAGTCCAGAAAAGTTATGATGGCGAAACGCTAGTCGTCAAAAACTTGAATCTTGACATCGCCAAGGGTGAATTCCTGACGATGCTTGGTCCTTCCGGTTCCGGAAAGACCACCTGCCTGATGATGCTGGCAGGGTTCGAGACCCCCACCCACGGCAAGGTTGTCCTCGACGGCAACCATCTGAACAACGTGCCGCCGCACAAGCGCGACATCGGCATGGTGTTCCAGAATTACGCCCTGTTTCCCCACATGACGGTGGCCGAGAACCTGGCCTTTCCGCTGCGCGTGCGCCGGATGGGCCGCGCCGAGATCGAGGAGCGGGTGCAGCGGGCGCTGGAGATGGTTCAGTTGCCGGAGCTGGGCCATCGCCGTCCGGCGCAGCTCTCCGGCGGCCAGCAGCAGCGCGTCGCCGTGGCCAGGGCGCTGGTCTTCGATCCCAAGCTGGTGCTGATGGACGAACCGCTGGGCGCGCTGGACAAGCAGCTGCGCGAGCAGATGCAATTCGAGATCAAGCACATCCACGACAATCTCGGCATCACCGTGGTCTACGTCACCCACGACCAGTCGGAGGCGCTGACGATGTCCAACCGCATCGCGGTGTTCAACGACGGCGTGATCCAGCAGCTCGCCGAGCCCGATGCGCTCTACGAGCGGCCCGACAACGCCTTCGTGGCGCAGTTCATCGGCGAGAACAACAAGCTCACCGGCCGCGTCGAGAGCGTCGAGGGCGACCAGTGCGTCGTGACGCTGAAGACCGGCGAAAAGGTTCGTGCGCTTTCGATCGGCCATGAGGGCGTGGGCAGCGAGACCATGCTGTCGCTGCGGCCCGAGCGGGTGCGTATGGGCGAAGAGGCCGAGGGCTGCGATTCCCGGGTCGAGGGACGGGTGGAGGAGCTGATCTATCTCGGCGACCACATCCGCACGCGCATGACCGTCTGCGGCCGCGACGACTTCGTCGTCAAGATACCGAATTCAACCGAACGTGCCGGGCTGTCGCCCGGCAGTGAAGTCGCCCTCGGGTGGCGGACACGTGACTGCCGGGCCCTTGACTGGCCCGAGGGTCTGTGACGCCGAACAGGGCGCAAGCAGCGCGAGTAGCAACAAGGAGGCATCCATGAAACGCATCGCACTAACGGCCGCAGCCGCGGCCATGGCGGCGGCGGCCGGCGGCTTCGCCGGCAACGCGTCGGCGGACACCGAGCTGGTGATCGTGAGCTGGGGCGGCGCGTATTCCGCGAGCCAGCAGAACGCCTATCACGATCCCTACATGAAGAATAATTCCGACGTCTCGATCGTGAACGACGATTCCTCGAGCGAGGCCGTGGCCAAGCTCAGGGCGATGAACGAAGCCGGCAACGTCACCTGGGATCTGGTCGACGTGGTCGCCGCGGATGCCATCCGTCTCTGCGACGAGGGCCTGGCCAAGCCGATCGACCATGACAAGGTTCTGGCGCCTGCGCCGGACGGCACGCCCGCCTCGGAAGACTTCGGCGACCTGATCGTCTCGGAATGCTTCATTCCGCAGATCGTCTACTCCACCACCTGGGGCTATCGCCACGACATGCTGGACAAGGATCCGACCAGTGTCTGCGACGTCTTCGACCTGCAGAATTTCCCCGGCAAGCGGTCGATGGAAAAGAACCCCATCAACAACATGGAATGGGCGCTGATCTGCGATGGCGTCGATCCGGCCAACGTCTATGACGTGCTCGGCACCCGGGAAGGCGTCGAGCGGGCGCTCGCCAAGCTGGACACCATCAAGGACAGTGTCGTCTGGTGGACCAAGGGCGCTCAGCCGCCGCAGCTGCTCGCCGACGGCGAGGTCGTGATGGCCTCGGCCTACAACGGCCGGCTGTTCGCCGCCATCGAGGAGCAGAAGCAGCCGATCAAGATGCTCTGGGACTGGCAGGTCTTCGACCTCGACGGCTGGATCGTGCCGACGGGGGGCGACAATGAAGCCGAAGTGATGGAGTACCTGAAGTTCGCCACCGACACCCAGCGTCTGGCGGATCAGGCCAAGTACATCTCCTATGGCCCGGCGCGCAAGTCGTCGGCGCCTCTGGTCGGCGATCACGCGGAACTCGGTATCCCGATGGGTCCGCACATGCCGACCGATCCGGAGAATTCGAAGACCACCCTGCTCTACAACTACGAGTTCTGGGCGGATAACCGCGACGACATCGACGAGCGGTTCCAGGCCTGGCTCCTGGAGTAGTCTCCGACGTCCGACGGAAGCCGGGGCGGGTCCGCCCGCCCCGGCATTCGCCGCTGCAATGGCGGCGCGGACAGACCCATCCCCGGCGGCCGCGACCACGGCCGCCCGGCATGGGCGCCGGAACCCATCGAGGGGCGCTTGAGGGAGCAGGATGAGTTACACCACCGTCAAGGAAGCTGGTCTTGTCACCGCCGATGGCCGCTCGCTGAAGTCGAGCCTGGCGCGGGCCATGTTCCGCAAGAAGGTGATCTCGATCGGCCTCGTGCTGCCGCTCTTCGCCTTCATCTTCTTCACATTCATGCTGCCGATCGGCGACATGCTGCTCCGCTCGGTCGAGAACGACATGGTTGCGGAAATCCTGCCGCGCAGCACCGAGGCGCTGGAGGACTGGGACGAGACCTCGGGCGACCTGCCCGGCGAGGCGGTTTTCGAGGCGATGGTTCTCGACCTCCAGGAAGCCAAGGAAAACCGCACCAACACCAAGGTGGGCCAGCGCCTCAACTACGAGCGCTCAGGCATGTCCAGCCTGTTCCGCGGTTCTGCCCGCAAGGCCCAGCGCATGGAGGAAGGGCCCTACAAGGAAAAGCTCATCGAGGCCGACAAGGACTGGGCGAAGGTCGCGACCTGGCAGACGATCAAGATGTTCTCGGGTCCGTTCACGGCCGGCTATTTCCTCTCGGCGATCGACGCCAAGCCGCAGCCGGACGGCGGCATCGAATTCGTCGAGTCCGAACGCGCCATCTATTCCAAGCTGTTCATCCGCACAGTGCTGCTAAGCACGCTGATCACGGTACTGACGCTGGTTCTAGGCTTTCCCGTCGCCTACCTGATCGCCACCCAGCCGGCGCGCATCGGCAACCTGCTGATCATCTGCGTGCTGCTGCCCTTCTGGACCTCGCTGCTGGTGCGGACGACATCCTGGATCGCGCTGCTGCAGCAGCAGGGCGTGCTCAACGACACCTTCATCTTCCTCGGCCTGATCTCCGATGACGGACGGCTGGCGATGATCCACAACGCCACCGGCACGGTCATCGCCATGACACACATCCTGCTGCCGTTCATGGTGCTGCCGCTCTACAGCGTGATGAAGACGATCCCGCCGAGCTACATGCGGGCGGCGACCTCGCTGGGGGCTCATCCCTGGCCCGCGTTCTGGAAGGTCTACTTCCCGAACACGGTGCCGGGCATCGGCGCGGGCGCCATCCTGGTGTTCATCCTGGCCATCGGCTACTACATCACGCCGGAACTGGTCGGCGGCACCGACGGCACCTTCATCTCCAACCGCATCGCCTACAACATCTCGGTTTCGCTGAACTGGGGACTGGCGGCGGCGCTTGGCGTGATCCTGCTGGGCATCGTGCTCGCCTTCTACATTCTCTACGACAAGATCGTCGGCATCGATAACATGAAGCTGGGCTGATACGATGGCGGCGCTTCCTCCGTACTATTCTCCGATCGAGCGTGTCTGGCACTACGCCTTCCGCGTGATCTGCGCACTGATCCTGTTCTTCCTGATCTTCCCGCTGGTCGTCATCATCCCGCTGTCGTTCAATTCGGTGCCCTATTTCTCCTTCACGCCGGAGATGCTGGCGCTTGATCCGGCCGGCTATTCGACGAAGTGGTACCAGGACTTCCTGACCAATCCCAATTGGCAGGGCGCGGTCTGGAACTCGGTGGTGATCGCCATCTTCGCGACCATCATCTCGACCACGCTCGGGACCCTTGCGGCGCTGGGCCTCTCGCGGCCGACCATGCCCTACCGCACCATCGTCATGTCGATCCTGATCTCGCCGATGATCGTGCCGCTGATCATCTCCGCGGCGGGCATGTTCTTCTTCTACAGTTCCGTCGGCCTGCAGGGCACGCATATCGGCGTCATTCTGGCCCACGCCGCGCTGGGCACGCCCTTCGTGGTCATCACCGTGACGGCGACACTGGTGGGCTTCGACCACAACCTGACCCGGGCGTCCTACAGCCTCGGCGCCTCGCCGGCGCGGACCTTCTTCAAGGTGATCGTGCCGCTGATCACGCCCGGCGTGATCTCGGGCGCGCTGTTCGCCTTCATCACCTCGTTCGACGAGGTCGTGGTGGTGCTGTTCGTCGGCTCCTTCGACCAGCGCACGATCCCCTGGCAGATGTTCTCCGGCATCCGCGAGCAGATCAGCCCGACGATCCTCGCCGTGGCGACCCTGCTGACCCTCGTCTCGGCGATGCTGCTGTTCACGCTGGAACTGCTGCGCCGCCGGACGGAGAGGCTGCGGGGCATCCGGGAAACCTGATCCGGGGTCTTGACGCGGGGGCATTGTGGACAGCGCTCCGGCCCTCGCGCTAGAGTTCCGCGCGCGCCGGGGGAGATGGCGCGCCGGGAGGACCACGAAGCATGGATCTGGCGTTCTCGCCCGCAGAATTGGCGTTCCGCGAGGAAGTGCGCGCCTTTCTGGCCGAGCACTTGCCGGACGATCTGCGCGAGAAGGTCCGCAACCGCCGCGAGCTGAAGCGCGACGACTATCTGCGCTGGCACCGCATCCTGCACCGGAAGGGCTGGGTCGCCGGCTGGTGGCCGAAGGAACATGGCGGCTGCGGCTGGACGCCCGCCGAGCGCCACATCTTCGACGAGGAATGTCACAACGCCGACGCCCCGCCGCTCCTGCCATTCGGGCTGCAGATGGTGGGACCGGTGATCTATACCTTCGGCAGCCAGGCGCAGAAGGACTATTTCCTGCCGAAGCTGCTGTCGGGCGAGCACTGGTGGTGCCAGGGCTATTCCGAGCCGGGTTCCGGTTCCGACCTCGCCAGCCTGAAGACGTCAGCCGTCCGCGACGGCGACGACTACATCGTCAACGGCCAGAAGATCTGGACCTCGCTGGCGCACTACGCGGACTGGATCTTCTGCCTGGTCCGTACTGCCTCCGACGGCAAGCAGCAGGAGGGGATCACCTTCCTGCTGATCGACATGAAGACGCCGGGCGTCACCGTCCGGCCGATCCACCTCATGGACCGGGGCCATCACGTCAACGAGGTGTTTTTCGAGGATGTGCGCGTGCCGGTGGAGAACCGCATCGGCGAGGAGAACAAGGGCTGGACCTACGCCAAGTTCCTGCTGGGCAACGAGCGCGCCGGCATTGCCGAGGTCGCCTGGAACAAGAAGCTGCTCCGGCGGCTGAAGGAGATCGCCTTCTCCGAGCAGGCTGACGGCCGCCCCCTGATCGAGGACGATGTCTTCAGCCGCAAGGTCGCCGAGACCGAGGTCAAGCTGACCTCGCTGGAATACTGCAACCTGCGCGTCCTGGCCGACATGCAGGAGGGCTCGCCCCCCGGCGGCGAGGCCTCCATGCTGAAATTGCTCGGTTCGGAGGTCACCCAGTCGATTACCGAGTTGACGGTCGAGGCGCTGGGATACTATGCCGCTCCCTACGACATGCCGGACGAGACCCCGGGCAGCAACCGGACCCCGGTCGGACCGGACCATGCCGAGGGCGTGCTGGGACAGCATCTCTTCATGCGGGCGATCACCATCGCCGGCGGTTCGAGTGAAATTCAGAAGAACATCATCGCCAAGATGGTGTTGGGACTTTAGAGCCGGCGACGGGGTCCGGCGAACGCGGGAGGAACAAAGGGCAGATGGATTTCAACCTTTCCGAGGACCAGCAGCTTCTCAAGGACAGCGTCGACCGTTTCATCCAGAACGAGTACGACTTCGAGAAGCGGCGCAAGATCGCCAACTCCGACGAGGGCTTCAGCCGCGACAACTGGAAGACCTTCGCGGAGCTCGGCTGGCTGGCGGTGGGCCTTCCCGAGGAGCATGGCGGCTTCGGCGGCGCCGTGGAGACCATGGTGATCATGGAAGGCATCGGCCGCGGCCTGCTCACCGAGCCCTATCTGCCGACCGTGGTGCTCGGCGGCGGCCTGATCGCCGAGGCCGGTAACGAAACGCAGAAGACCGAGATCCTGGGCGCCATCGCCGACGGGTCCTGCATGGTCGCCTTCGCCTATGCCGAGCCGACCAGCCGTTTCAACCTTGCCGACGTCGCCACCAAGGCCGAGAAGTCCGGCGGCGGCTGGAAGCTCTCGGGCCACAAGTCGGTGGTCTACGGCGCGCCGGCGGCGGACAAGATCATCGTTTCCGCTCGCACCTCGGGCGGCCAGCGCGACCGTGACGGGGTCTCCCTGTTCATCGTCGACAACAACGCCAATGGCCTGAGCCGCCGCGACTACCCGACCGCGGACGGCCTGCGCGCGTCCGAGGTGATGCTGGAAGGCGTCGAGGTCGGCGCCGACGCCCTGCTGGGCGAGGAAGGCAAGGCCATGCCTGTCATCGAGAAGGTCGTCGACCGCGCCATCGCAGCGCTCTGCGCCGAGGCGGTCGGCTGCATGGAAGTGCTCAAGGACGAGACCAACGAGTACCTCAAGACCCGCAAGCAGTTCGGCGTGCCGATCGGCAAGTTCCAGGTGCTGCAGCACCGCATGGTGGACTGCTTCATCGAACTGGAGCAGTCGCGTTCCATGGCCTACATGGTGACGCTGAAGCTGGACGAGGACGAGGCCGAGCGGCGCAAGGCCGCGACCGCCGCCAAGGCGCAGATCGGCAAGGGCGGGGTCTTCGTCGGCGCCGAGTCGGTGCAGATGCACGGCGGCATGGGCATGACCGACGAGCTGAAGATCAGCCACTACTACAAGCGGCTGATGCAGATCGACACCATGTTCGGCAACCGCGACTACCAGCTGAAGCAGTTCGCGGCCCTCACCCAATGAGGGCCTTCGGGCCGGCGCTCTGACCGCTATCCATTCCGCCGCGCCCGCGTTATGAAGTGGCGGGCGCTGGTCGGGGGCGATATGAAATTCGAGCTTGCAGAGGGCAACGCGCTGTTTCTCGCAGCCTGGATCGGCTGGCGGAAGGCCGGTGCGCCGCCCCGCCGCCGCGATGTGCGGCTGGAGGACATCGTCGAACTGCTGCCGGGCATCATCCTGCTCGAAGCCCGGGCGCCGGATGTCTTCCACTTCCGGCTCGCGGGTACGGGTGTCGATGAGTATTCGGGCATGCACATGACCGGTGTGAACGCACTCGACCTGACCGCGCCCGAGAACCGCGCCACACGCGCCCGGCGGCTGTGGAGCCTGGCGAGCACACCCTGCGGCGGTTATTTCCGTTTCCTTCACCGCTATCCGGAAACCCGCGCCGAGGCGCCGATGGAAGGCATCATCCTGCCGGTTCTGGCGGACGCCGACGACGCGCCGGTCCAGCTCATGAGCGTTTTCTCGTCGTCCCGGTCACGGGCGGAATCGGAACCGCCGAGCAACGACATGCGCAACGCGCTGCCGGACGAGTTCTATTTCGTCGACCTCGGTTTCGGTGCGCCCGAGGGCGAGGAGCCGGTGATCGGCCTGGACAGCCTGCGCACGGTCTAGCCTTGGGCGCGCGCGCGGTTATCCTCTGAACGGCTTCGGAATCAGCATGTCTCGGGGGAGGGGATGATGGCGGAAATCTCGTTCGCGCAAAATCTGGCGGCGCTGGCGGCGGAGATGCCGGACCGGCCCTTCGTCACCCACAACGGCCGTACCTGGACAGCGGCCGAGTTCCACCGCTGGACCAACCGCCTGGCCCGTGTCTACCGCGACATGGGCGTCGAGCGGAACGCCATGGTCACCATCGCCCTCCCCAACGGGGCGGAGTTCTTCGCCGCCGCCTGGGCGGCGTGGAAGGCCGGCGGGATCCCGCAGCCCGTCTCGGCCCGCCTGCCGAAAGCCGAACGGGACGCCATCATCGAGGTCGCCGGCAGCCGGCTCGTCGTCGGGTCCGACGAGCCCTCGCCCAATGGCTGCCCCGTGCTGCCGAAGGGCTACATGCCGCCCGAGGAGACCGACGACAGCGACCTTGACGACGTCGTCGCCGACAGCTGGAAGGCGCCGACGTCGGGCGGCTCGACGGGCCGGCCCAAGCTGATCGTCTCGGCCAGCGCGCCGCTCTACGATTTCGAGGCCTCGACGCTGGCCGGCTCGGACAATTCCTGGCTCCTGCAGGAGAACTACCGCAACCACCTCGTGGTCGGGCCGCTCTACCATAACGGTCCCTTCATCTTCGCCATCCAGGCGATGCTGAAGCGCAACCACATCATCGTCGCCGACCGCTTCGACGCCGAGGAGACGCTTCGCCTGATCCAGGACTACGGCATCGACTGGATGATGATGGTGCCGACCATGATGCACCGCATCTGGCGTCTGCCCGACGACGTGCGCAACGCCTATGACCTCTCCAGCCTGCGGGTTCTCCTGCATCTCGCCGCGCCGTGCCCGCCGTGGCTGAAGGAGGAATGGATCAACTGGCTGGGCGCCGACCGCATCTACGAGCTGATGGGCGGCACCGAGGGCACCGGCGTCACGTGGATCACGGGCGATGAGTGGATGACCCACAAGGGCTCGGTCGGCAAGCTGCTCCCCGGTTCCACCATGAAGATCGTGCGCGAGGACGGGACCGAGGCCGAACCGGGCGAGGTCGGCGAGGTCTTCTTCCTGCCCGATGGCGGGCAGGGCTCGACCTACACCTATCTCGGTGCGGAATCCAAGGCGATGGAAGGCGGCTGGGAAAGCCTGGGCGATCTCGGCTATGTCGACAGGGAAGGCTATCTCTACCTGACCGACCGCATCGCCGACATGATCCTGGCCGGCGGCGCCAACATCTACCCGGCCGAGGTGGAGGCCGCGATCGACCTCTTCCCCGGCGTCCGCTCCTCGGTCGTCATCGGCCTGCCGGACGACGATCTCGGCAACCGGGTGCACGCCATCGTCGACGCGCCTGGCGGCGTCGACGAGGAGGAACTCAGGACTTTTCTGGGCGAGCGGCTGGTCCGTTACAAGATCCCGCGCAGCTTCGAATTCACCACCGACGCCCCGCTCCGCGACGACGCCGGCAAGGTCCGCCGCAAGGAACTCCGCGCCGCCCGGTTGTGATCGGAAACCTCGCTGCCTGAGCCGTCCCCGGCAACGGCGACGCCTGCCGCGGAACGCGGGTGCGGCCTACGCCGCCACGGCCGGGGCGCCGCCCAGCATGCCTTCCAGGCGCTGGCGGATGATCGTCTCGGCGTCGGCCATGATGCGGTCGATCAGCTCCTTGCAGGTCGGGATGTCGTGGATCAGGCCGGCGACCATGCCGCATGACCAGACGCCGACGTCCATGTTGCCGTCGAGCATGATCTTCGGATAGACGCCCGCGACCTCCTGCAGGATGTCCTGGAACTGGAGATCGGCGCCCTTTTCGCGCTCGGTGGCGAGCACCTTCTCGGCGGCGGCGTTGTTCAGCACCCGCTCGGTGTTGCGCAGCGGGCGCATGACCAGCCGCGTGTCGAGCTCGGAGGCCGCGACGATGGCCTTCTTGACGTTCTCATGGACCGGCGCCTCCTTCGTGGCGATGAAGCGCGTGCCCATGTTCATGCCTTCCGCGCCCATCGCCAGCGCGGCGACCAGGCTGCGCGCATCGGCCATGCCGCCCGAGGCGACGAAGGGGATCTTCAGCTCTTCGGCGGCGCGCGGCAGCAGGATCATGTTGGGCACGTCGTCCTCGCCCGGATGGCCGCCGCATTCGAAGCCGTCGACGGACACCGCATCGCAGCCGATGGCCTCGGCCTTCAGCGAATGCCGCACCGAGGTGCACTTGTGGATGATCCTGCAGCCCGCTTCCTTCAGCTTCGGCAGGTGCGCTTCCGGGTTGCGGCCTGCCGTCTCCACGATGCGCACGCCACCGTCGATGATGGCGTCGATATAGCCGGGATAGTCCGGCGCGGTGACCGTCGGCAGGAAGGTCAGGTTCACGCCGAAGGGCTTGTCGGTCAGCGCCCGGCACCTGGCGATTTCCCGGGCCAGATCCTCGGGGGTCTTCTGGGTCAGGCCGGTGATGATCCCGAGCCCGCCGGCGTTGGAGACCGCCGCGGCCAGTTCGGCGAAGCCGACATAGTGCATGCCGCCCTGGATGATCGGATGCTCGATGTCGAACAGTTCGGTGATGCGCGTCTTCATGTGCCTTGTTTCCCCTCGGATTGGTGCGTGCGCGAGAAACTATGCCGCCGGTGTGCGGGGTCAACGGAAATGAGCGAAAGTCGGCGAGCTGGCCGGCCCGGCCATCCCCGGCCCGCCTGCGTTGATCAGGTCCGCTTCACCTTGTAGCCGACGGACTCCCGGTCCCAGGTGCTTTCGGTCAGGCCGCGCTCGCGCAGCTTGTTCTTCTGGATCTTGGACGACGGCGTCTTCGGGATCTCGTCGAGATACTCGATGAAGCGCGGCACGGCGAAATAGGGCATGCGTGGCGTGCAGAAATCCAGCAGCGCCACGGGGTCGGGCGCCTCCGCGCCGGGCGCCAGGACGATGCACGCCATCACCTCGTCCTCGCCGCCTTGCTCCGCCTTCACCGCGACGGCCGCCGCCTCGGCGATGGCCGGGTGTTCCAGCAGCACCGATTCCACCTCGTAGGAGGAGATGTTCTCGCCGCGGCGGCGGATCGTGTCCTTGATGCGGTCGATGTACCAGAGAAAGTTCCGCTCATCGAGGCGACCGGCGTCGCCGGTGTGGAACCAGAAGTTCCGCCAGGTATCGACCGTGCGGTCGGGCATGCCGTTGTAGCCCTGCATGAAGCAGAAGGGTTCCTTCGGCCGGACCAGGATTTCGCCGACCTCGCCCGTGGGCAGCGGTTCATCGGTCTCCGGGTCGGCGATGCGCACCTCGTAGAACTCGTCCCAGACCTTGCCCGAGCAGCCGGGCTCGTCCGGCGCGTCGAAGGGCCGCCAGGCGGGGATGTTGCACTCGGTCATGCCGAACAGCTCGCTGAATTTCGGAATGCCGAAGCGGTCGCGGAGCGCCGATACCGTCTCGTTGGTCACCGGCACGGCACTGAGCATGCGGAGCCTGTTGTCGCGCTCGCCCTCCTTGACGGGCTGGGCGAGGACGAAGTCGTTCATCACGCCGAGCAGGTTGGTGACGGTCGCCTGGTACTTCTTCACGTCATCGATCCACTGCGCCGGCCGGAACTGCTTCATCAGCACGGCGCTGCCGCCGGCCAGCATGATGGAGTAGGTCTGCATCAGGATGCCCTGGGCGTGGAACAGCGGCATGCAGATGTAGTAGCGGTCGTTTTCCGTCAGGTTCAGCGCCCGCTGCTGGGAGACGCCGACCAGGTGCAGGTGGCCGTGCGGCATCAGCACCGCCTTGGACGGGCCGGTGGTCCCGGAGGTGAACATCACCATGCCGATGTCGCGATAGGTGACCTCGGTGTTGTGGTCGGCGGTCGAGCCGCCCTCCAGCTCGGAATAGGGACGCACGTCGATCCGCTCGAACGCCGGGACTTCGCCTTCCATCAGCGGACCGCCGGGCACGTAGACGGTCTCCAGGTCGGGCGCGGTGTCCTCGATGTCGGCCAGCCAGGGCAGGAATTCCCGCTCGACCACCGCGATGCGCGCCTTGCAGTTGGTCAGCACGTGGGTCAGGAAGCGGCCCTTGTAGGCGGTGTTCACTGCCACCGCGACGGCGCCGATACGGTTTAGGCCGAACCAGCACCACAGATACTCCAGCCGGTTGTGCAGCATCAGCACGACATGCTCGCCGAACTGCACGCCGATCTCCCGGAAGCGGTGGCCCGTCGCGTTGGCGATCTCGTGCGCCTGCGAATATGTAAAGGGCTCGCCGTCCTCGAACTGCATGAACGGCTTGTCGCCGCGCTCGCGCGCCTGCCGCGCCAGCGTCCGGCCGATCACCCATTCGGACTTGTCCGTCATCATCTGCCGCCTCCCCAAGCGTCGCCTCTGACCGGGGGTCATACTATAGTGCGGGGCAGACAATGAAAACGCGGCCTGCTGAATGGCCGGAGGCCCGGGAGGGGTGCAGCTTGAACGACACGATTTCCATCGCCGTGCTACCCGGGGACGGCATCGGGCCCGAGGTCACGGATCCGGCGCTGAAGGTGCTGGACCGCGCCGCCGACCTCTTCGGCTTCAGCGTCTCGGCGGCCGAGCACCCGGCGGGCGCCGCCCATTATCGCGACCACGGCGAGGCGCTGCCGCGAGCCACAGTGGAGGCCGTGGGCCGGGCTGACGCCACTTTGCTCGCCGCCATGGGGCTGCCGGACGTGCGCTACGCCGACAACACGGAGATCGTGCCCCAGATCGACCTGCGCGAGATCTTCGGCCTCTATGGCGGCGTGCGTCCGATCCGCGCCTGGCTGCCCGACGCCGTGCCACTGAAGGACCCCCGCGGCCGCGACATCGACTTCGTGCTGGTCCGGGAGTCCACCGAGGGCCTGTTCGTCGGCCGCGGCAAGGAACAGGCCGACGGCGACCGGGCCGTCCGCGACATCATGGAGGTGACGCGGGCGACGTCGGAGAAGCTGTTCCGCTTCTCCTTCGACCTGGCCCGCACGCGGCGCAAGCACCTCACCCTGATCGACAAGGCCAACGTGCTGGGCTCCATGGCCTTCTTCCGCCGCATCTTCGACGAGATAGCCACCGAGTATCCGGACGTCGCGACCGAGCGGCTCTACGTCGACGCCTGCGCCATGGCGATGGTGCAGCGGCCCTGGGACTTCGACGTCATGGTGACCGAGAACATGTTCGGCGACATCCTCTCCGACCTCGGGGCCGGCCTGATCGGCGGGCTGGGTCTGGCGCCGTCCGGCGATATTGGCGGCGACGTCGCCATCTTCCAGCCGAGCCACGGCACTGCGCCGGACATCATGGGCCAGGGCATCGCCAACCCGGGGGCGATGATCCTCTCGGCCGCCCTGATGCTGGACTGGCTGGGCCGCCGCCGCGAGGACGAGCGCCTGCAACGCGCGGCCTCGGCGATCGAGTGGGCGGTGGAGGCCGCGCTCCGCTCCGGCGCGGCGCGCACCCGCGATCTGGGCGGCGAGGCCTCGACCGCCGCCGCCGCCGACGCGGTGCTCGCGGAACTCGAGGGGTGACCTGCGTTCCCATACCTCACTCTCGATGTCATGCCCGGCTTGCCCGGGCATCGGGACCAGGATGGAACGCCATCGCGATCCGCCACACGGTCCCCGAGTGCCGCGATGCGGCATCGGGGATGACAGGAGGCGGCCGCGGCATGGCTGACCGCCTCCGCGTCCTCGGCGTCGGCGCCGGCTATTTCGCGCAGTTCCACTACGACTCCTGGAAGCGGCTGGACCGCGCAGAGCTCGCTGGTGTGTGCGATCTTGACCTTGGGAAGGCCGAGGCCGTGGGCGGGGCGCCGGCCTTCGCCGATTTCGACGAAGCGCTGGAGCGGACCGCGCCTGACGTGGTCGATCTGATCACCCCGCCGGCGACGCGGCTGGGGCTGGCACGGCGCGTGGCCGAGCGCGGCCTGCCCATGATCCTGCAGAAGCCGCTGGCCGACCATCTCGCCGGCGCGCAAGCCATCGCCGAGGCGGTGGAAGCCGCCGGGGTCCGGGCGCTGGTGCATGAGAACTTCCGCTTCCAGCCCTGGTACCGGGAGGCGCGGCGGCTGCTCGACGCGGGGCTGCTGGGCGCGCCCCAGTCGATCCTGTTCCGGCTCCGGCCCGGCGACGGGCGCGGCCCGGACGCCTATCTCGCCCGCCAGCCCTATTTCCAGAAGATGCCGCGCTTTCTCGTCCACGAGACCGGCATCCATTTCATCGACACCTTCCGATTCCTGATGGGGGAGGTAGGCGAGGCCTTCGCCGATCTACGCCGCCTCAACCCGGCGATCGCGGGGGAGGACGCCGGGATCGTGCTGTTCCGGTTCCGGGACGGCGGCCGCGGCGTCTTCGACGGCAACCGGCTGACAGAGTTCGAGGCGGCGAACCCGCGGCTCACCATGGGGGAGCTCTGGCTGGACGGCTCGGAAGCGCGGCTCAGGCTGACCGGCGATGGCGCGCTCTGGCTCAAGCCCAATGGCCAGGCCGAACGCCGCCACGGCTACGCCTGGGACGACCGGGGCTTCGGCGGCGACTGTGTGCACGCCTTCCAGGCGCACGCCCTTGCCCACTTCCTGGACGGCGCGCCGGCGGAGACGTCGGTCCGGGACTACCTGCGGAACGTTGAGATCGAGGAAGCCGTCTACCGCTCGGCCGATGAGGGGCGGTGGGTGGCGGTGTAATGTTGATTTTTCGGTGTCATGCCCGCCCTGTGCGGGCATCCGGTTGAATCATTGACTTGCGGCGCAGCCGCTCCGGACCCCCGCACAAGGCGGGGGTGACAGGTTTTTGCCGGAACGTCATTGCCCGTTCGTCCGGTCATTCGCTCGCGGGACGGCGGGCTGGCCGGCCCAGCCATCCCCAGTCCGCCTGCTCCCCCTAGAACTCCACGCCCTGCTGCGCCTTGACGCCGGCGCGGAAGGGGTGGGCGAGCATGGTCATCTCGGTGGCGAGATCCGCGATCTCCAGCAGTTCGTCCTTGGCGTTGCGGCCGGTGATGACGACGTGGGTCATCTCGGGCTTCTCGTTCTTCAGGAAATCGACGATCTCCTCGACCGGGATGTAGTCGTAGCGCAGCGCGATGTTGAGTTCGTCCAGCAGGACCATCTTCACTTCCGGGTCGAGGATGAGCTGCTTGGCGCGCTCCCAGGCGGCGCGGGCATTGGCGACGTCGCGCTCGCGGTCCTGGGTCTCCCAGGTGAAGCCCTCGCCCATGGTCTCGAAGGTGCAGAGGTCGGAGAAGCGCTCCTCGATCAGACGCCGCTCGCCGGTGTCCATGCCGCCCTTGATGAACTGCACCACGGCGCAGCGCATGCCGTGGGCGATACAGCGGAAGATCATGCCGAAGGCGGCGGTCGACTTGCCCTTGCCCTTGCCGGTGTGGACCACGATCAGGCCCTTCTCGCCGGTCTTGGTGGCCATGATCTTGTCCCGCGCGGCCTTCTTCTTGGCCATCTTCTCGTTGTGGCGGGCGTTGGGATCTTCTTGCTCGGCCATCGGTCAGCCTCCCTCGATCAGTTCGTTCAGTCGTACTGTGGCGTCATTGGCCCGCGGGCGCCAGAAGCCGCGCCGGATCGCCTCGTCCAGCCGTGCCGCAATTTCCTTCAGCGCCGCCGGATTGTGCTCGGCGATGAAGCCGCGCACGGCATCGTCGGCCAGATAGGCGCGGTAGAGCAGGTCGAAATGGTGCGAGCCGACCGCGCTGGTGGTCGCCGCGAAGGCGAAGAGGTAGTCCACCGTCGCCGCGATTTCGAAGGCGCCCTTGTAGCCGTGGCGCATCACGCCTTCGATCCATTTCGGGTTCGCGGCGCGCGAACGCACGACGCGTCCGACCTCCTCCGACAGGGTGCGGATGACGGGACGTTCGGGCCGGGAATGGTCATTGTGATAGCTGACCGGTTCCGCGCCCCTCAGGTGGGTGACCGCGGCGCTCATGCCGCCCTCGAACTGGTAGTAGTCGTCCGAATCGAGGATGTCGTGCTCGCGGTTGTCCTGGTTCTGGACAACCGCCTCGACGTTGGCGAGCCGGGTTTCCAGTTCGCCGCGCGCCCGGTCGCCCTCCGCGCCCGCGCCATAGGCGTAGCCGCCCCAGTTCAGGAAGCTGTCGGCCAGATCGCCCCGGTTCTCCCACAGCCGTTCGTCGATCAGCGCCTGCAGCCCTGCGCCATAGGCGCCGGGCTTGGCGCCGAAGATGCGGTAGCCCGCCCGGCGTTCGGCCTCGGCGCGGTCCTGCCCGCCGTCCGCGAGTTGCGCTGCGTCGCGGGCGAAGGCGGCGGCCAGCGGGTTGTCGTCGGGGCTCTCGTCCAGCGCCATGATCGCGCGCACCGCCGAATCGAACAGATCGATCTGCACGGGAAAGGCGTCGCGGAAGAAGCCGGAGATGCGCAGCGTGACGTCGACGCGCGGCCGCCCCAGGGCCGTGGCTGGAATGATCTCGAAGCCCGTGACGCGCCGGGACGCCTTCTCCCAGACGGGCCGGGCGCCGACCAGGGCCAGCGCCTGGGCGATGTCGTCGCCGCCGGTGCGCATGTTTGACGTGCCCCAGGCGGTCAGCGCCATGGTGCGGGGCCAGTCGCCCTGGTCCTGCATGTGCCGCTCGATCAGTCGGCTGGCGGACTTCCAGCCCAGCGTCCACGCGGCTTCGGTCGGCATGGCGCGGCTGTCGATGGAGAAGAAGTTGCGGCCCGTCGGCAGCACGTCGGCCCGGCCCCGCGTCGGCGCGCCCGACGGTCCCGGCGGCACGAAGCGGCCATCGAGGCCGCGCAGCAGCGCCGCCATCTCCGCCGCGCCGCAGCTATCCAGCGCCGGCGCGAGCGCGCTGTCGAGACGGTCGAGAATCTTCGCTGACTCGGGCATCCCCCCCACCCGGCGCTCCGCGCCGACCTCCCCCACCAGGGGGGAGGATTTGAAGCCGGTCTCTTCCTTTCCCTCCCCCTTGATGGGGGAGGGCCGGGGAGGGGGTGATAGCTCAACGAGTGCCACCAACTCGGCCGCCAGAAGTTCGATCCGCTCGACGGTGTCGCCCGCCGTGCGCCAGGGGGCGTTGTCGACCTTCGCCAGCGCATCCGGTTCCGGTCCCGTCCACGGCGCGCCGAGGTCGCAGTCCAGCGGATCGAAGCCCAGTCCGAGATCGTCGGCGATGGCGCGGTGGAGCGAACCGTGGTTGCGGCCCGGCACGCGGGCGAGCGCCACCAGAAGGTCGCGGCGCTGCCGTCCGTCCGGGGACTGACCGAAGATATGCAGGCCGTCGCGGATCTGCGCTTCCTTGAGTTCGCAGAGATAGTTGTCGAGCGCCTGAAAGGCGGCCTCCTCGTCGTCGCCAGGGGCGATGCCGGCATCGGCGTCCAGCCCTTCGGTGCGGACCAGCGACAGGATCTCCTTCTTCAGGTGCTCCAGCCGGCGGCGGTCGAGGCCGGCCGCGTCGTAGTACTCGTCGACAAGCGCTTCCAGGTCCTTCAGCGCGCCATAGGTCTCCGCGCGGGTCATGGGCGGCGTCAGGTGGTCGACGATCACGGCGGCGCTGCGGCGCTTGGCCTGGGAGCCCTCGCCCGGATCGTTGACGATGAAGGGATAGAGATGGGGCAGGGGGCCCAGCGCCGCCTCCGGGAAGCAGCATTCCGAAAGCGCCAGGGCCTTGCCCGGCAGCCATTCCAGATTGCCGTGCTTGCCCAGATGGACGATGGCGTCCGCGCCGAAGGACCGCCGGAGCCAGCAGTAGAAAGCGAGATAACCGTGCGGCGGCGGCAGATCGGGGCTGTGATAGCTCTCCTTCGGGTCGATCTGATAGCCGCGCGCCGGCTGTACCGCGACGACGGCGTTGCCGAACTCGATGACCGAGAGCACGAAGCCACCACGGGCGGGATCGTGGAACGGATCCGTTTCCGGCGCGCCCCAGCGGTCCTCGACGGTCCGCCGCAGGTCTTCCGGCAGGCCTTCCCAGAAAATGCGGTAGTCGTCCGTCGGCAGCACGACGCCGCCGGCGCGTTCGGTCCGGTCGGTCAGCCAGTTGGTCGGACCGGCCATGATCCGGTCCATCAGCTCCTTGCTTGCCTCAGGCGCGCCCTCGATGCGGTAGCCGGCGGCATCGAGCGCAGCGAGGACCCCGACCGTGCTGGCGGGCGTGTCCAGCCCGACGCCGTTGGCGAGCCGTCCGTCGCGGTTGGGGTAGTTGGCGAGCACCAGCGCGATCTTGCGTTCGGCAGCGGGCTTGCGGCGCAGCGTCGTCCAGTTGCGCGCCAGTTCGGCGACGAACCGGACGCGGTCGGTGCGGGGCTTCGGCGTGACGATGGCGCACTGGACGTCCTCGTCGAACGACGCCTCGGCCTTGAAGGAGATCGCCCGGCTGAGCACCCGCCCGTCCACTTCCGGCAGGGCGACGTGCATGGCGATGTCGCGCGGTCCCAGGCCCTGCATGGACTCCGACCAGGCCGCCTCGGAGCTGGAGGCCATGACGACCTGCAGGACCGGCGTGTCCTCCGATTCCAGCACGGTGTTCAGGATCTCGGCCGAGCCGTCCGCCTCGCCCGGCTTGCCGACGGCGAAGGCGGTCAGGTTGAGGACGATGTCGGGGCGCGCCTCAGCCATGATCCCGCGCAGCACGTCCGCCGACAATTCCTCTTTGAGGCTGGCGACGAAGACCGGCACGGGCTGCAGCCCGGCTTCTTCCAGCGCCCCGATCAGCGCGTCGACAGGTTCCGTCGAGCCGCCCTGCAACAGTGCGCGGTAGAAGACGACCATGGCCGCCGGCCGGGTGCGGTCGGTCTGCACCTCGGCGAGCGAGGGCGCTTCCCGGCCGGGCCAGTAGAGTCCGGCGCGCATGAGTCGCTTCGGCGGGGGCGGGGCCTCGCCGCCTTCCAGCATTGTGCGGCAGAACGCGAGCCAGTGGCGGTAGTTGCCGGGTCCGCCTTCGCGGAGATACCGGTGCAGCGTCTCGTATGGTTCGCCGTCGAGCGTCGAGACGGCCTTGAGGTCGGCGTCGGGCTTCTCGTCGCCGGGGAGGGCGGCGAAGGCGATTCCCTTCGCCCGGCAGGCGGTGGCGATCTCCTCGATACAATAGGACCAGTAGCCGACGCCGCCCAGGAAACGCCCGACCACCAGCCGCGCGCCGGCGACGGTGTTCTCGACATACTGGTCGACCGACATGGGGTGCTTCAGGAACATCAGATTGGCGAGACGCAATGCCGGCGCTTCCGGTCCAAGCTCCCGCCGCGCCGCGGCCAGCGCCGCGATCTCGGTGTCGGCGGCGGTCAGGAAGACGACGTCGGCCGGGCTCTGGCCCAGGTCGACCGCTTCCGTCCCGTCGTCGATCTGTCCGGGCTGCGCCTGGAGGAGATGCATCGAATCCTTCCGATGACAGTAGTGGCGCCCCTGGACTCGATCCAGGGGCCCAGTTGCGGGCCGCTCACCGGGGTCCTTGGGTCAAGCCCAAGGACTTCAAACCATGGCGACCGGCAGGCCGTCCCTACGCGGCGCGGTCGTAGACGCGGCGCAGGTCGGCCTCGATCGCGGCGCGGTCGAAGCCGGTCTCGCCGATCACGACCAGCCTCGTCCCCCGGGGTTCGCCCGCGCGCCAGGGCCGGTCGAAATAGCTGTCGATGCGCGGCCCCACGGCCTGCACGACCAGCCGCATCGGCTTGCCGGCGACGGATGCGAAGCCCTTCAGCCTGAGGATGTCGTGCGCGCGGATGACCTGAGCGACCTGATTCGCGAAGGCCTTCGGATCGTCGATCTCCGGCAGTTCGACGGCGAAGCTGTCGAACTCGTCATGGTCGTGGTCCTCGGCGCCTTCCCGTTCGTGATGGGTGGGACGGTTGGCGATGTCGTCCTCCGCGCCGATACCCAGACCGAGCAGCGCCGCAGGCGCCACTGCGCCGTGGCTGGAGCGGATCACCTGCACGCCGGGGCGGATGTCGTGCCGGAGCTCCGCCATGACCTTCTCGAGGCCGCCTTCGCCCAGCAGGTCGGTCTTGTTGATCACAACGATGTCGGCGCAGCCGAGCTGATCCTCGAACAGCTCCGAAAGCGGCGTTTCGTGGTCCAGCATCTCGTCGGACAGCCGCTGGCGGTCCAGCGCCGCCTCGTCGTGCGCGAAGCGGCCCTCGGCCACTGCCGCGCCGTCGACCACGGTGACCACGCCGTCGACCGTCACGCGCGTGCGGATGTCGGGCCAGTTGAACGCCTTCACCAGGGGCTGGGGCAGGGCGAGCCCGGAGGTCTCGATGACGATGTGGTCGGGCCGGACCTCGCGCTCCAGCAGGGCGGTCATGGTGGGGATGAAATCGTCGGCGACCGTGCAGCAGATGCAGCCGTTCGCCAGTTCCACGATGTCGTCCTCACTGCAGGTTTCCTCGCCGCAGCCCTTCAGCACTTCGCCGTCGACGCCCAGGTCGCCGAATTCGTTGATGATCAGGGCGATGCGTTTGCCACCGGCATTCTGCAGCAGGTGTCGGATCAGCGTCGTCTTGCCGGCGCCGAGAAAGCCGGTGACGACGGTCGCCGGGATCTTGCCCGATGCGGTACTCATGGTTTCAGTCTCCACTGGGTTCCAGTTTGTCCCACATCGCGCCGGCCAGCCACCCCAGCAGGACCCAGAAGGCGGCTGAGACGGCGAGTGATGTGGCGACGAAATGGGCGGCCAGCTCCGGTGGAACGGCGCCGCCGAAATGGTCCGGCTGGGGAGCGCCCACCGCGTGAGGGACGATCAGCAGGAGAACGCCGGCCCCTTTCCAGATTGTCGCCCTGGCCAGGACCAGCAGCCAGAGGGCGGCGCCTGTCGCGACCAAAGTGGCGACCCACCAGACCTGACGCGCCGTGACTTCGGCGGCCATGGTGCCCGGCAGTTCGGGTGGCAGCCCTGCGCCGGGCGCCAGCGCCGTCGCGACGAAACCCGCCGCGCCCCAGAGCACGCCGGTCTTGCCGTCGATCCGGCGTCCGCTCAGTGCGATGAGTGCGACCAGCAACAGGCCCCAGCCCGCGGCGATGAGGACGGAGGACAGGGCAGTGTAGAATATCCGCTCCCCGCCATCGGCCGGCGCCCAACCGCCGCCGTGGTCGTGCGCTTCTTCCTCGCCGGGACCGTGGGCGTGAGAGTCCCCTGCAGCCGGAGCGCTCTCATAGCTCTCCGCCTGCACGATGATGGGCACGGTCGTGAACTGCTGCAGCACGGACACGAACAGCCCCGCGAGCACCCCGGCGACCAGGGCGCTCGCAAAAATACGGTAGAACATCGCCTCAGTGGCAGGGAAAGGCGAAGCTGTGCCGACCGTCATGCGCCGCGTTGTGCAGCGTGCTGGACTGGGCCAGGCCGGCGCCGAAAACAAGGAAAGCGCCGATGAGTATCGCCGCGACGGCGGCGGGAATCACGGCAGCGCGGCGGTCTGTGGCGCCGGCGGCGGCATTGCGGATAGTGGTCATGTCGTTCCTCCTCGACCGCCCCTCCGGCGGTCCGTTGGCGTGCTCTCTCGCGGCGGCAGGTTTCCTGGCTCGCGCCTCGGCGGACCTTCCCCGCCTTCCCGGGCAGTTGGCCCAGTGGCGTATCGGGGCGTCCTCGACGCTTACAGTTGCGGGGGCAGCCACGGTCTTGGTCCCTGATGGGTACGCCGCACCGTGTTCCCTTTTGCATCCGCCGAACGCTTCGGATTCGGCGGAACCGCTGCTGGGTGTCATGGTGGCCCAAGCGGCACCCGAGGACAAGCCCCGGTACGGCATGGCTTGCGCGATCCGCGACTCGGGTGGAATAACCGTCCCCACGCGGTAACGGGAAGATCGATGGAAGACGTCCCCCTGCTGGAACTGAACGGCGTGGCCAGGTCCTTCCCGGGCGTGGTGGCGAACCGCGACGTCAGCCTCGCCGTGGGGCGGGGCAGCATCCATGCCCTGCTGGGCGAGAATGGCGCCGGCAAGTCGACGCTCGTGAAGATCATCTACGGCGTGCTGCGCCCGGACGCGGGGCAGATGTTCGTCAACGGCCGCAGGCATCGTCCGCAGAAGCCTGCCGACGCGCGCGCGGCCGGCATCGGCATGGTCTTCCAGCACTTCTCCCTGTTCGACGCGATGACGGTGGAGGAAAACATCGCCCTCGGCCTGCCGGCGGATGCGATCGGCGACGACCTCGAACACCGTATCCGCGCCGTGTCTGCCGAATATGGCCTGAAGGTGGATCCGACGCGGCGCGTCGACGACCTTTCGGTCGGCGAGAAGCAGCGCGTCGAGATCGTCCGCTGCCTGCTGCAGTCGCCCAGCCTGCTGATCATGGACGAGCCGACGTCGGTGCTGACGCCCCAGGAGGCGGAGAAGCTGTTCGACATTCTCCGGCGTCTCAGAGACCGGGGCTGTTCGGTGCTCTACATCTCTCACAAGCTGGACGAGATCCGGGCCATCTGCGATGCGGCGACTGTGCTGCGCCGCGGCGAGGTGGTCGCGCGATGCGACCCGCGAAAGGAGACCGCGCGGAGCCTCGCGGCCATGATGATCGGGGCGGAACTGCCGCCGCCCCGCCGCGCCAAGCAGACGCCGGGCGACGTGCGCCTGAAGGTGGACGACCTCTCCCTGCCGGCAGTCTCGGAGTTCGGCACGGCGTTGCGCGGTATCTCCTTCGAACTGCGCGCCGGCGAGATCCTGGGCATCGGGGGCGTCGCCGGCAACGGTCAGACCGAGTTGATGGAGGCGCTGATCGGGGAGCGGCCGAGCGCCAGGCGGGAGACCATCGTTCTGGATGGCAAGCCCGTCGGCACACGTGGGCCGGTCGGCCGCCGCGCCCGCGGCATGGCCTTCGTGCCTGAGGAGCGCATCGGCCACGGCGCCGTGGCCGAGATGTCGCTGGCGGAGAACGCGATCATTTCGGCCCGCGGCGGCCAGGGCCTGGTGCGGCGGGGCTTCCTGAGTTTCCTCTCGGCTGCCGGCTACGCGAAACGCGTGATCGAGGTCTTCCGCGTTGCCGCCACGGGCGCCTCTGCACCGGCCGGCAGCCTCTCGGGCGGCAACCTGCAGAAGTTCGTCGTCGGCCGCGAGGTGCTGCAGGAGCCGGGCGTGCTGATCGCCGCCCAACCGACCTGGGGCGTCGACGCCGGTTCGGCCGCCGAGATCCACGCCGCGCTCGACCGCCTGGCGGCCGCCGGCGCAGCAGTGCTGGTGATCAGTCAGGACCTGGACGAACTGCTGGCGATCAGCGACCGGTTCGCCGTGTTGTCGGAAGGCCGGCTGAGCCGTCCGCGGCCGACCGGTGAACTGGATATCGAGACCATCGGGCTGATGATGGGCGGACGTCTGGAGGAGGCTGCGTGATCCGGCTGGAACGACGTCCGCAGCCTTCCCGGGCAGTGGTTTGGATGACGCCGGTGCTGGCTGTTCTGCTGACAGTCGCCGCCGGCATGGTGCTGTTCGCGATTCTGGGCGTCGACCCGGTACGGGCGGTGGGGATCATCTTCCTTTCGCCTTTCTCGGACGCCTACAGCCTCTCGGAACTGATCGTGAAGGCGACGCCGCTGATCCTGATCGGCGTCGGACTGTCGCTCGGCTTCCGGGCCGGGGTCTGGAACATCGGCGCGGAGGGCCAGTTCGTCATCGGCGCGCTGACCGGCGGCGCTGTGGCGCTCGCGTTCTACGACATCTCCGGCGTCTGGCTGCTGCCGCTCATGAGTCTCGCGGCAATCGCCGGCGGTATGGCCTGGGCCGCCGTGCCGGCCTTCCTGCGCACCCGCTTCGGCACCAACGAGATACTGGTCAGCCTGATGCTGACCTATGTCGCCATCCTGCTGCTGAGCGCCATGGTCACCGGCCCGCTGCGCGATCCCGATGGCTTCAACTTTCCGGAAAGCCGCATCTTCCACGACAGCGCCCTGATGCCCCCGCTTTTCGAGCAGGGCCGGGCCAATGTCGGCTTCCTCGTGGCGCTCGCCGCCGCCGCCACGGGCTGGATCCTGCTCGGCCGGCATGTGGTCGGCTTCCAGATCCGACTGATGGGCCAGTCGCCGCGCGCGGCCCGCTTCGCGGGCTTCCGTGAAAAGCGGATCATCTGGTTCTGCCTGATGGTCTCCGGCGGGCTGGCGGGCCTTGCCGGCGTGTTCGAGGCCGCAGGCCCGGTCGAACAGCTCGTGCCGGCCCTGCCCGCGGGCTATGGTTTCACGGCGATCATCGTGGCCTTCCTCGGACGCCTGAACCCGATCGGCATCGTGCTGGCCGGCTTCGTCATCGCGGTGACCTATATCGGCGGCGAGGCGGCGCAGATCCAGATGCAGCTTCCCGCCGCCGTCACCCGCGTCTTCCAGGGCATGCTGCTGTTCTTCCTGCTGGGCATGGACCTGCTGGCCGGTTTCCGCTTCCGCCTCAGGCTGCCGCGCCGCGCCAACGTGGTGGAGACGCCCTGATGGAGCTCGCCGTCGACATCCTGGTCGGCATGATGCTGGCGGCGACACCGCTGCTGTTCGCGGCGCTGGGCGAACTGGTGGCCGAACGGGCCGGCGTTCTCAATCTGGGCGTCGAGGGCATGATGGTCGTGGGCGCGGTCACCGGGTTCATCGTCACCGCCGAGAGTGGCTCCCACTTTGCCGGCATCGCCGTCGCGGCCTTCGCCGGCATGCTGATGGGGCTGCTGTTCGGGCTGATGACCCAGATCCTGCTCGCCAACCAGGTCGCCACCGGACTGGCGCTGACCATCTTCGGCCTCGGCCTGTCGGCGCTGATGGGTCAGGGCTATTCGGGCCTGTCCGTGCCGCCGCTGGAGGCGATCCGGCTGCCGGTGCTGAGCGAGCTGCCGGTTCTCGGGCCGCTGCTGTTCCACCACGAACCGATGTTCTATCTCTCGATCCTGCTGACCGCGCTGGTCGCCTGGTTCCTCTACGCCACACGCGCCGGGATGATCCTGCGCGCCGTGGGCGAGAACCATCACGCCGCCCATGCCATCGGCTTTCCCGTGGTGCGCGTGCGGCTGGCCGCGGTCGCCTTCGGCGGCGCCATGGCGGGGCTCGGCGGCGCCTATCTCTCGGTGGCGCGGACGCCGCTCTGGTCGGAGGACATGACCGCCGGCCGGGGCTGGATCGCGCTGGCGATTGTCGTCTTCGCCAGCTGGCGGCCCGGTCGTGCGCTGCTCGGCGCCTATCTCTTCGGCGGCGTGACCATCGTCCAGCTTCACGTCCAGGGCGCCGGCGTCGACATCGCCAGCCAGTATCTTTCGATGCTGCCCTATCTCGCCACCATCGTCGTGCTGGTGCTGATCTCCGGCGGGCGGGGGGCGGCGGTGCTGCGGGCGCCGGGCAGCCTGGGCCGGACCTTCTACGCTTCTTCTTGACCGGGTCGCTCAGACGGTTAGGGAGAAGGAGCCTGCATCCCTGTTCAGGAGGACAAAGCGACATGTTCAAGCGCATCGGGGCGCCGCTGCTGGCGGCGGCCATGGCCGCGTCATTCGCCTTCGGGGCGACGGCGGCGGAGAAGCTGAAGATCGGATTCGTCTACTGCTGTCCGGTCGGCGACCTGGGCTGGTCCTACGAGCATGATCAGGGCCGCAAGGCGATCGAGGAAGCGCTGGGCGACAAGGTGGAGACGACCTATGTCGAAGGCGTTGCCGACGGTCCCGATGCCGAGCGCGTCATCCGCCAGCTCGCCCAGGGCGGCAACGACCTGATCTTCACCACCTCCTTCGGTTTCATGAATCCGACCGTGAAGGTGGCGAAGCGCTTCCCCGACACGATGTTCGAGCACGCCACCGGCTTCAAGCAGGCCGAGAACCTGGCCACCTATTCGGCGCGCTTCTACGAGGGCCGGCACGTCATCGGCCTGATCGCCGGCGAGATGACCGAGAACAACATCGTCGGCTACATCGCTTCCTTCCCGATCCCCGAAGTCGTGCGCGGCATCAACGCCGCCTACCTGGCGGCGAAGTCGGTCAATCCCGACATCCAGTTCAAGGTCGTCTGGGTCAACACTTGGTTTGATCCGGGCAAGGAGGCCGACGCGGCCAAGGCGCTGATCGACCAGGGCGCCGACATCCTGATGCAGCACACCGACAGCCCCGCTGCCATGAAGATCGCCGAGCAGAACGGCATCTACGCCTTCGGCCAGGCCTCCGACATGACCCGCTTCGGCCCGAACGCGCAGCTCACGGCGATCATCGACGACTGGTCGCCCTATTACATCGAGCGGGTGGAAGCCGCGCTGAACGGCGCGTGGGAAGCGAAGGACACCTGGGGCGGCATCGCCAGCGGCATGGTCGCCTTCGCGCCCTACAACGACGCCATGCCCGGCGACGTCAAGGCGCTGGCGGACAAGGCCCGCGCCGAGATCGCCGCCGGCGAGCGCCACCCCTTCACGGGCCCGATCCGGCGTCAGGACGGCAGCGTCTGGCTGGCGGAAGGCGAGACGGCGAGCGACGCGGACCTGCTTGGCATGAACTTCTATGTCGAAGGTCTCGAGGGCAGCCTGCCGAAGTGACCCGGACGGTTTGAAACGGCCATGACGGCGGCGGGCGTGACGGTCGTCGAGCACCCTGTGGCGCAGCACAAGCTGACGCTGCTGCGCCGCGCGGCGACGCCGCCGTCCCAGTTCCGCCGCACGCTGCGGGAACTCGGTGCGCTGCTGGCCTACGAGGCGCTGCGCGATCTGCCGGTCGCAGCGGTCAGGATCGAAACGCCGGTAGCTGAGATGGATGCTTCGGAGATCGCGCAGGGTACGCTGGCCGTGGTCTCCATCCTCAGGGCGGGCAACGGGCTGGCCGACGGCGTCTCCGACCTGCTGCCGGACGTGCCGGTCGGGCATATCGGCCTGCGCCGCAACGAGACGACGCTGAAGCCCGAACGCTACTACCTCAACCTGCCGCGCGGCATCGGACGGGCGCGGGTGCTGCTGGTGGATCCGATGCTGGCGACGGGCGGCTCCGCCGCGGACGCCATCGACCAGCTGCGCGCGGCCGGCGTGCGCGAGCTTCGCTTCGTCTGCGTGCTTGCCGCGCCGGAGGGTCTGGCCCACATGGCTGAACGCCATCCGGACGTTCCCGTGGTCACCGCCGCCATCGACAACCGTCTCAACGAGGTCGGCTACATCGTTCCCGGGCTGGGGGATGCGGGCGACCGGCTTTATGGTACCGTCTGAGCGCAACATTCAGGGGAGAACACGGAAATGCCGTCAGGTGTGAATCAGATGGTCGACGACGCGATGGCCCGGGTGGAAACCATCAGCGTCGACGACGCGAAGGAACTGGTGGGCAAGGATGGCGTCACCATCGTCGATATCCGCGATGTCCGCGAACTCTGGCGTGACGGCAAGATCCCCGGCGCCTATCACGCGCCGCGCGGCATGCTGGAGTTCTGGATCGCCGAGGACAGCCCCTACACCAAGGACGTCTTCCAGACGGGCAACAGGTTCGTCTTCTACTGCGCCGCCGGGGCCCGTTCGGCGCTGGCGACCGACACGGCGATGAAGCTGGGTCTGACCAATGTCTGCCATATCGGCGGCGGCTTCGGCGCCTGGAAGAAGGCGGGCAACGAGATCGAAGCGGTCGAGAAGAAGTAGCCGCGGCCGGCTTCGGGTTCCGTTCGGGAGCGCCGGACCGGAAGGCGACAGCCGCGGTCATCGATGCGGAGGGGACATCATGAACGCGCGCCTGCGCCTGTGATGAGTGCGCTTCTCGACATCCGCGACCTCCGCATCCGCCACAAGGATGGCAGCAACGTGCTCCGCGGCGTTTCCATGACGGCGGCGGCGCGCGAGGTCCATGGACTGGTCGGCGAGAGCGGCGCGGGCCGGACGACGGTCACCCGCGCCATCCTGGGCGTGCTGCCGGACGACATGCGCATCGTCGGGGGCCAGATCCGCTTCGACGACAGCGATCTTCTGGACATGCACACCTCGCCCAGGCGGCGGCTTCTGGGTCGCCAGATCGCCACCATCCCGCGCGACCCGCTGATGGCGCTGACGCCCTCGCGGCGGATCGGCCGCCAGGTCGCCGACGTCTTCCGCGAGAACCTGAAGTTCGGCCGTTCGGAATCGCGGCGCGCGGCGCTGCAACTGCTGGAGGAGGTCGGCGTCCGCGAGCCCGAACACGCAGTGGAACGCTATCCCTATGAGCTTTCAGCAGTCGCGCGGCAGCGCGTGCTGATCGCCATCGCCTTTGCCTGCAGCCCCAAGCTCGTCATCGCCGACGAGCCGACGGCGGCCCTCGACGTCACGGCGCAGATGCAGATTCTCCGCCTGATCGCCGACATGACCGAAAGCCGCCGGTCGACGCTGTTGTTCGTCACGCATGATCTGAGTGTGGTCGCGCGGATGTGCGACCGGGTGACCGTGATGCACGAGGGGATGGTGGTCGAGCAGGGGCCGGTCTCGCAGATGCTTTCGAAGGACGCGCAGCCCTTTACCCGCGCGCTGATGGCCTCGATGCCGCGTCACGACCGGCCCGGCGAGATGCTGGAGCCGGTGCCGGAGCCTGTCCGCGCCGAACTTCTGGCCCGCGTCGCGGACTACGACCGCCGTCACCGCTGAAGACGGGTGGCCTGTTTCCGTTTGCTCAGGTGCCAGGTCAGGGCGCTGGAAACCAGCAGGCGCAGCCGCTCCAGCGGCAGCGAATCCGCGTCGCGGAAGTGGATGGCGCGGTTGCCCTCGTAATCGAAGCCGTCGGGAAAGAGGTCGCGGAAATCCGGGATGATCGTGGTCTGGCAGTGGGCGTAGATCGCGAACCCGCCCTGTTTGTCCGGGGCGAGCCGGAGCGTGGAGCCCGACTTCGTCTCCGGCGTCAGATAGGCCGGCTGGCCCCATTTCAGAGTCTCTTTCACCGCGCCCACGCCCGGCGTCGCCGCTGCGGTCTCGAAGATCAGCCGGCGCAATGCCAGCAGTCCTGCCCGCGCCGGCTCGGTGTATGAGGCGAAGACAGCCTCGACGGCCGCGTCCCGGAATGGCGGCGCCGCTCTCATCACGGCCCGCCTCAGTTTCCCGCCTCGATGCGGACCAGCAGCGCGTTGGTGGCGACCTGCTGACCTTCCGCCGCGGCGGTCTCCGCGACCTCGCCGGCGATCGGCGCGGTGATCTCGTGCTCCATCTTCATGGCTTCCAGCACGGCGACGATCTGGCCGCGGGCCACCTTGTCGCCGGCCTTCACCGCGAGGCGCAGGACGCGGCCGTTCATGGGCGCGACCACGGCGCCGTCGCCGCCCGCCGCCTCGGCGGCGCGGTCGAGATAGGTCGTCTCCTCCGCCGCGATATCCGCCATCTCCGTCTGCAGCAACAGCCTCTCTCCGTCGAAGCAGAAGGCGGCGCGTTTCGTGCCCGCTTCCGTGCGCCAGGCGATCTCCGCGTTGCCCACGCAGGTCCCGGCAACGGTCACGGCGCCGCCGCCCGTCGTGACTTCGTAATCGTCGCCGCCGTGCCAGATCACGGTGACCTCGTGCTCGTCCTCGCCGATGCGGATCACCATCGGGCTGCGCGGCGTCTGGCCGGAGCTGCGCCAGCCGTGAAACGCCGCCGGGGCGTCCGTCCGCGTGCGCCGGAACAGCAGCACTGCGGCCAAGGCGATGTCTTCAGCCCCGATCTCCGCCGGCTTCAGCCGGGATTTCGGAAAACGCTGCTCGATGAAAGCCGTGGTCGCCTCGCCGGCGGCGAAGACCTCGTCCTCCAGCGTCTCGATCAGGAAACGCCGGTTGGTCTCGACGCCCAGCAGCTTCGTGTCGCGCAGCGCATTCGCCAGCCGCAGCCGGGCCGCGTCGCGGGTGGGCCCTTGAGCGATGACCTTGGCGATCATCGGATCGTAGAAGGGCGTGATCTCCTGGCCTTCCGAAAGGCCTGCATCGACGCGGATCCCGGCGCCTTCCGGTATGCGCCACAGATGCGCCCGGCCGGTGCGCGGCAGGAAGTTCTTCGCCGGACTTTCGGCGTAGAGCCGGACCTCGATGGCGTGACCGTTCAGTCGGATGTCCGCCTGCCGGGCGGGCAGGTCCTCGCCCTCGGCGACGCGGATCTGCCATTCCACCAGGTCGTAGCCGGTTACCATCTCGGTCACCGGATGCTCCACCTGCAGGCGGGTGTTCATCTCCAGGAAGTAGAAGTCGCCGTTGCGGTCCAGCAGGAACTCGACCGTTCCCGCGCCCAGATAGCCGATGGACTGCGCCGCCTGCACCGCGGCCTCTCCCATGGCGCGGCGGATTTCCGGCGTGACGGCCGGGGAGGGGGCCTCCTCGACCACCTTCTGGTGGCGGCGCTGGACCGAACAGTCGCGCTCGCCCAGATGGACGACATTGCCGGCCCGGTCGGCGAAGACCTGGATCTCCACATGGCGCGGCTCGACCACGGCCTTTTCCAGGATCAGCCGGTCGTCGCCGAAGGCGTTCTTCGCTTCCGACCGCGCGGCCTTCAGCGCCCGCTCCAGCTTTGCGGGGTCGTCGACCAGGCGCATGCCGCGCCCGCCGCCGCCGGCGCTGGCCTTGACCATCAGCGGAAAGCCGATGCGATCCGCCTCGCCCAGCAGCTTCGCGTCGGACTGGTCCTCGTCCTGATAGCCGGGCACCGTCGGCACGCCCGCCTCGATCATGCGCAGCTTGGACCGCGCCTTGTCGCCCATCAGGTCGATAGCCGCGATCGGCGGGCCGACGAAGGTGAGTCCGGCGTCTTCGCAGGCCCGGGCGAACTTCGCGTTCTCCGACAGGAAGCCGTAGCCGGGATGGATGGCGTCGGCGCCCGTCTTCCTCGCGGCGTCCATGATGCGCTCGATCGAAAGATAGCTTTCGGCGACCGCAGCGGGGCCGATCCCGATTGCCGTGTCCGCCATGTGGACGTGCGGCGCGCCGGCGTCCGCTTCCGAATGCACGGCGACGGTGCGGATGCCCAGACGGCGCGCGGTGCGGATGACGCGGCAGGCGATCTCGCCGCGGTTGGCGATCAGCAGGGTCTGGATGGTCATGCTTCCCCCGTCCCGGTCAGTCGCCGGTCTTCTGGTTCCGGCCGGGCAGGGTGCCCATGTACTTGCAGATGATCGACAGCATCACCTCGTCGGCCCCGCCGCCGATGGAGGCGAGGCGGCCGTCGCGGTAGCGGCGGCTGATCGGCGTCTCGTTCATGAAGCCCATGCCGCCGAAATACTGCAGGCAGCCGTCATAGACCTCCCGCTTCAGCCGCCCGACCTTCAGCTTGGCCATGGAGGCGAGTTTGGTGACGTCGTTGCCGGCGGTGTATTCCTCGATGCAGCGGTACATCAGCGAACGCAGCATCTCGACCTCGGTCTGCATCTCGGCCAGGCGGAAGTGGATGACCTGGTTGTTGATCAGAGGCTTGCCGAAGATCTGGCGCTGGCTGGTGTACTCGATGGTCTCCTGGATCGACTTCTCCAGCCCCGCCAGCCCGGAGGCCACGGCCCACATCCGCTCCTCCTGGAACTGCTCCATCTGGTAGGTGAAGCCCATGCCTTCCTCGCCGATGCGGTGGCGCTGCGGCACGCGCACCTCGTCGAAGAAGATCAGGCCGGTGTCGGAGGAGCGCATGCCCATCTTGTCGAGCTTCTTCGCCTTCTCGATGCCCTTCGAATCCATCGGCACCACGATCAGCGACTTGTTGCGGTGGACCTGGCCGTCCGGGTCGGTGTTGACCAGCATGGTCATGTAGTCGGCCTGCCAGGAATTGGTGATCCACATCTTCTGGCCGGAGATGACGTAGTCGCCGCCGTCCTTGCGGGCGTAGCTCTTGAGCGAGGCGACGTCGGAGCCGGCGCCGGGCTCGGAGACGCCGATGCAGCTCACCATCTCGCCGGAGATCGCCGGGGCGAGGAATTCGGCGCGCAGTTCGTCGGAGCCGTGCTTCGCCAGGGCGGGCGTCGCCATGTCAGTCTGCACGCCGATGGCCATGGGCACGCCGCCGCAGTCGATATGGCCCAGCGCCTCGGCGAAGGCGAGATTGTAGGAATAGTCGAGGCCGAGGCCGCCATAGGCCTCGGGCTTGTGGATGCCCAGGAAGCCCAGCCTGCCGAACTTCGGGAAGACCTCGTGCGCCGGAAATGCGCCGGCCGCCTCCCAGTCGTCGACATGGGGGTTGATCTCGTCCTCGATCAGCTTCTTTGCCGAGCGGATGATCTCGTGGTGTTCGTGCGTGTAGACGCCCATGCCGCGTCCTCCCCAGACCGCGTGAATCCGCACGCACATTAGGACGAAGGACCGGACGGGGGAAGGCGCGAGCCGTCCCGCGGGCAAAAGCAGCGATGTCGCAGGACATTGAAGGGCCGGCCGCGGCCGCTCACCTGAGATGATATCGCCAGAGTGCGGCGAAACCGGCGCGGAGACGCCGGAACAACAACCTCAGGCGCGCGCCGCTTCCGCTTCGGGCCGCGCGCCCGTAGCGTAGCAGGAGCATGGCGTGGCGCAGGACATCCATGACGACTTCCAGGCCGAGCTGGTCGCGGCCCTTCCCTACCTGTATCGCGTCGGCCGGCGTCTGGCTTCGTCAGGCGACCGGGCCGAGGATCTGGTGCAGGACGGGGTGGAGCAGGCGCTGCGCAAGCGTGGCCGCTTCCGCGGCGACGGCAGCGTGCGGTCCTGGGTCGCCGCCATCATGGCCAATCTGCATCGTTCCCGGGTGCGCCGGGACGGCCGGCGCGGGGTCCACGAGAATGTGGACGACTGCCGCGATCTGATCGCCGTCGCACCGCCGCAGCCGGCCTATTCGGCGATCGGCCGGCTATGGCTGCGTGTGCGGACATTGCCCAGCCGGGAGCGACGGGCGATCTATCTCGCCGGCCTCTGCGGCGTGAGCCATGCCGAGCTGGCGCGGCGGGAGCGGGTGGCGCCGGGGACCATCAAGTCCCGCCTGTCGCGCGCCCGCGCCCGCCTGGCCGAATAGCCCGGAGGCTTCAGGCCCGCCAGTTGTCGACCCGGCGCTCGGCCTCTTCCTTCTCGATCCCGTACCGCTCCTGGACGACCCCGACCATCTTGTCGCGGTCGCCTGCGATCTTCTCGATATCGTCGTCGGTGAGTTCGCCGAACTGCCGGCGCGCCTCGCCCTTGAGCTTGTTCCAGTTGCCCTTGAGCTGTTCCGAATTCATCACGCTACTCCTCTTCGTTCCGGCATCGCCGAGGGCGATCCCGCAGCGGACAGCCGCGGGGTCGCAACCCCGCAGCCTTCGCCTGATTCCCGGTCGCCGTTCAGCCGGTGTTCTTGTCCCACCAGTTCTCGACATCCTGCGACCAGGCGTCGAGACCCGTGGTCCGCGCCGCCTCCTCGTCATATTCGGGCGCTTCCTCGAAGCGTTCCTCGGCGATGTCCAGCACCAGCGTGTCCTCGCCCTGGATCTTCTTCAGCTGCCCGATCGAGACCGGGGTGAGGTTGTCGCCGATACCGAACAGGCCGCCATGGCTGATCAGAACGTAGGAAGGATTGCCCTTGCTGTTCAGGATGACGTCCTCGACGGCGCCGAGATCCTCGTCCTGCATGTTGACCACATCGGCGCCCAGCAGCATTTCGGCACGCACCGCGCCCTTCATTCCGGTCAGGCTCTCGGCCTCGTCCAGGCGCTCCATGCGGCGTTCCTGCAGTTCGGCGGTGTCAGCCGCGCCGTTCTCCTGCGCGTTGGTGCGGACTTCCTCGATCTTCTGCAGCATCCAGCGGCAGCCATCCTCGTCGCCGTTGTAGGCCAGGGTGTAGGCCGCCTCGCGCAGGGTGCGGACATCGGCACGCAGTTCCGGATCGTAGCGGACATTGCTCTCGCGGTAGTTCGCCTGCATGTCGTGGATGCTGGCGACGCATTCGGAATTCGCGGCCCTGTCACCGTCCGCGGCCGCCTGGTTCTGGCTCTGCGCCGGGGCTTTCGCGTTCGCCGCGTCGTTCTTCGTTTCGGCCTGGGCGACGCTCAGCGCCGCGAAGCTGGTCAGGGCCACCGCGGCCATGCCGGCGGCCGCCAGCTTCTTCATCGTCGGAATCATGTCGAATACTCCACACTGACTTTCTTGTTGGAATGGCGTTTCGCCGCCATCCGGGAGTGAGACGCCGCCAGGCCCGAAAAGGTTCCCGAAAAAATTTCGCCCTCATCGCGACGGTTGCAGAATTCGACGCCTGCGCAATTGCCGCGCGTCAGGTCGGAGGCTATGAAGGAACAGGGGTTGAAGCGGGCAGGAGGGCGTGCCGTGTTCTTTCGATTGTTCATGATTTTCATTGCCGTCGCGGGATTCGGCGCGGCCGGGTGCAAGTCCGGCAGCGATTACTACGGGACCGGGCCTCTGGTGCTTTCAGCGAAGGCAGAGGGAGCCATTCAGAAGTATCGCTACGGCCGTGATGCAGTTCGAGAGAACCTGCATATCGCGGTCGATCGTCGGCTGCGCAGCTATGGGGCGACTTATTGCCCGGCGAAGGAGCTGTCGAAGTGTCTGGGCGAATCCAATGCGCCGCAGAGGGCGGTGAACCATTGCACAAAGGACGGGCAGTACGACTGCGGCCTGTACTCGATCGATCGCCGCATCGTCTGGCAGGGACCGATCTACATCCGCCATCCGGCGACAGGGCAGACCGTCCCCTATCACGGTGTCTGGCCGGTCGAGACTGACTGGGCGCCGGCTGCGGACGGCGCACGGCTGGTGGGCCACGAGGGCGAACTCAGGGTCGAGGGTCTTGCCGGCGGCGGCGCCTGCCCGGTCACCATCACGCCGACGTCGAACTCGACGGGCCGGTTTTCCGTGCGCTGCGGTGCCGGGGAACTGCGCGGCGACTACAGTGGCGTGGGCACGCGGGGCGTCATCGGCACGGCCCGGGACGGCGAAGGGCGAAAGGTCCGCTTCGAGGTGGACCTGAAGACCGGTCGCGGCGCGCCCGCGGCCTGAGCCTCACGCCCTGAGGCGTTCGTTCTCCGGGTCGAAGGGACTCTCGCCCACCACCGTGACGCGGTGCATGCGGTCGAGGATCTTCATCTCCAGCTCTGCGCCCTCCACCGCCAGGTCGGGCGAGATCATGGCGAGCGCCAGCGACTTGCCCGTGCGCGGCCCGAAATTGCCGGAGGTCGCGCGGCCGGCAAGCTTGCCGTCCCGGTAGATCGGATTGTTGCCCAGCGCGTCGGCGTCCTCGATGTCGTGCACCTCCAGCGTGACGAAGGCGTTGGCGAAGCCCCGCTGCTGCCACTCCACCAGGGCGTCGCGGCCCAGGAAGTCGCCCTTGTTCGGATGCACGAAGCGCTCCAGCCCGCTCTCGTAGGCGGCATATTCGATCGACATCTCCGTGCCCACCATGCGGTAGGATTTCTCGATGCGGAGCATGTCCATGGCGCGGATGCCGAAGGGTTTCAGCCCGAGGTCCTGTCCGGCGGTCCAGAGCGCATCGAAGATGTGGTTCTGGTACTCGATCGGGTGGTGCAGTTCCCAGCCCAGTTCGCCGACGAAGTTGACGCGCGCGGCGAAGGCCGGCGCCAGACCGACGTCGATCCACTGCGCCGTCAGCCAGGGAAAGGCCTCGTTGGAGAAATCGGCGTCGGAGACCCGTTGCATGAGGTCGCGCGCCTTCGGGCCGGCGACAACCAGCACGCCCATGGCGTTGGTCAGGTCCTGGAACTGGACCGAGCCGTCGGTCGGCATGTGCTTGCGCAGCCAGTCATGGTCGAGGCGCTGATAGGCCCCGGCCGAGACCAGGTAGAAGCTGTCCTTCGCCTCCCGGATGACGGTGAACTCCGAATGCACGCCGCCGCGCGCGGTCAGGCTGTGGCAGAGGCCGATGCGGCCTTTCGAGGGGATGCGGTTGGCCAGCATCCAGCGCAGGAAGTCCAGCGCGCCGGGGCCGGAAACGCGGCACTTGGCGAAGGCCGACATGTCGAGCAGGCCGACATTGTCCGCGACGTTCAGGGCCTCGTTCCGGGCGTGCTCGAACCAGGCGGAGCGGCGGAACGACCAGTCGTCCTTCGGCGCCACGCCTTCGGGCGCGAACCAGTTGGCGCGCTCCCAGCCGAACTTCTGGCCGAAGACGGCGCCCAGGTTCTTCAGCCGGTCGTAGCAGGGCGCGGTCCTCAGCGGCCGTCCCGCTTCGCGCTCCTCGTCCGGGTAATGGATGGTGAAGACGTTGGCGTAGGCCTCCTCGTTCTTCTTCACCAGATAGGAACGGGTGGCGTAGTCGCCGAAACGCCGGGGATCGACGCCCAGCATGTCGATCGTCGGCTCGCCCTCGACGATCCACTCGGCGAGCTGCCAGCCCGCCCCGCCGGCGGCGGTGATGCCGAAGCTGTGGCCCTCGTTGAACCAGAGATTGGGCAAGTCCCAGGCAGGACCGATGATCGGGCTGCCGTCGGGCGTGTAGCAGATGGCGCCGTTGTAGACCTGCTTGACGCCAACCTCGCCGAAGGCCGGCACGCGGTGAATGGCGCTTTCGATATGCGGCACCAGACGGTCCAGGTCCTCCTGGAACAGTTCGAATTCGGCGTCGTCGGCGGGACCGTTCACATAGCAGGCCGGGGCGCCGACCTCGTAGGGACCCAGCAACAGGCCGCCGCGCTCCTCGCGCATGTACCAGGAAGCGTCCGAATCGCGCAGCACGCCCATTTCCGGCAGGCCCTGCTCGCGGCGCTTCAGGATGTCGGGGTGGGCGTCGGTGACGATGTACTGGTGCTCGACCGGGACCACCGGGATTCTCAGGCCCAGCATGCGCGCGGTCTGCTGCACGAAATTGCCGGTCGCGGTGATCAGGTGCTCGCAGGTGATCTCGCCCTTGTCGGTCGTCACCTTCCACTCGCCCGATGCCGTGCGTTCGATCACGGTCACCCGGGTCTGGCGGTGGATCGTGGCGCCCAGCCGGCGCGCGCCGGTTGCCAGCGCCTGGGTCAGGTCGGCGGGCTGGACATAGCCGTCATCGGGGTGGCGGATGGCGCCGACCAGGTCATCGGTATGGCACAGCGGCCAGATCTGCTTCACGTCTTCCGGCGTCATCATCTCGACGTGAACGCCGATGGTCTCGGCCACGCCGGCGTACTGCATGTACTCGTCCCAGCGCTCGCGGGTCTGGGCCAGCCGGACATTGCCGACGCGCCGCAGGCCGACGTCCTGACCGGTCTCGGCCTCCAGTTCGCCGTAGAGCCTGACCGAGTACTTGTGAATCTGGCCAACCGAATAGGACATGTTGAACAGCGGCAGCAGCCCGGCGGCATGCCAGGTGGAGCCGGAGGTCAGTTCGTTGCGCTCCAGCAGCACCACGTCCGACCAGCCCTTCTTCGCCAGATGGTAGAGGGTGGAAACGCCGACGACGCCTCCGCCGATGACCACGGCCCGCGCATGAGATTTCATCGCCGCTCCCCCGCTTGCGCCCGGCGCTTTCATTCGGCCGGATCGCAGTCAAATGCCCTGCCAGCGATCCTGAGGCTGCGCTGGGCGCGACGGCGCGGTGCCGCTGAGGGGATATTCCGCTCCGGTCAGGTGGAACGCAGCCACAGGCTGATCACGTTGACCCCGTTCTCGAAGCTGTAGGCGGTGCGGGTGGCCAGCCGCTGGATCAGACGCAGGCCCATGCCGCCGACGGGCCAGTTTTCCAGGTCCGGCGGCCCGGAGACATCGATCGCCAGCGGATTGAAGGCCGCACCCGGGTCGCGGTAGTCCATCCGTACACTGTCGTCCTCGCGGTCGAGGCGGACTTCTATGACGTCGCCATCGCGCGATCTGCCGTGCTCCAGCGTGTTGGCGAACAGTTCCTCCAGAGCGAGCGCCAGGCGCTTCCGGTCGCCGTCGCGCAGTCCCAGTTCGGCAGACGTCTCTTCCACCCAGTGCGCGGCGGGGCGGACCTGGTCGGGATGGCGGTCGAACGAGGCGTGATGGCGTCCGGTCATGCCGCAAGCATATCACCCCCCGTCCGCTGTGCGCATGCCGGCTGCGCCATGCCGTGTGAGCACGCCATCCGCATGGCTTTTGCTGCTGATTCGCGGCGGCGAATGGTGTATGAATAATGCAATCAAATTAATCGGGAGGATGCCGAAATGACGCTGCAGAGGCCGACCGTCACCTATCAGGATCACTGGAAGACCGAGGGCTATGACACCATCGATGTCCGGCCGGTCACGCCGGTGGTGGGGGCCGAGGTCCATGGCGTCGATCTCTCGAAACCGCTGGAGCCGAAGCAACTCGAGGAGATCCGGCGGGCATTCGTGACCCATCACGTGCTGGCGTTCCACGATCAGAGTATCGGCCGGGACGCCCACAAGGCGTTCGCGTCGCATTTCGGTGAGCTGCATGTCCATCCGCTGAAGCACGACCGGATGAAGACGACGCACAAGGACAACCCCTTCGCCGAAGGCGAGGGCAAGAGCGACCATCCGCTGATGCAGGGGGATACCGGCGGCGAGAGCGATCCGGCGATCCTGGAGATCAAGACGACCCAGAACTCCAAATACACCGCCGGCGGGGCGTGGCACGCCGACGTGACCTGCGATGAGCGCCCGCCCATGGGCTCCATGCTGCTGATCAAGCAGGTGCCGGATGTGGGCTGCGGCGGCGATACCTGTTTCGCCAACATGTACCGCGCCTTCGACACCCTGTCGGAGCCGATGAAGGAATTCCTGCGCCCCCTGACCGCGGTGCACGACGGCGCCATTCCCTATGTCGGCGCCTACAACACCGTTCCGCCGGAGGGCGGCTATCCGCGCAACGAGCACCCCGTCGTGGTGCGCCATCCCGACACCGGACGCGAAGTGCTCTACGTCAATCCCGGTTTCACCTCCCACATCAAGGGCCTGAGCCGCTACGAGAGCCAGCACATCCTCGAAATGCTCTACCGCCATGTCGAGAAGCGCCTCGATCTGCAGGTCCGCATGAGCTACCGGCCCAACACGCTGATGTTCTGGGACAACCGCTGTCTGCAGCACCAGGCGTCTTGGGACTACTGGCCCTACAGCCGCTATGGCGAGCGGGTCTCGATCATCGGCCACCGTCCGACCCGCGACATCGCCGCCGCCGCCTGATCGCCATGGCCTGGGAGACACTGCTCTACGAGCCGGCGGGCCGCGTCGGTACGATCACCATCAATCGCCCCGACCAGCTCAACGCGCTGAACTCGACCGTCTTCCGGGAGATGAGCGAACTGCTGGCGGAGGTCGCGGTCGATCCGGCGATCCGCGTCATCGTGCTGAAGGGCGCGGGAAACAAGGCCTTCGTGGCCGGCGCCGACATCAAGGAGATGGTCGGCATGTCCCGCCGCGAGGCGGAGACGCGGAGCTGGACGGGCATGCGGCTCTACGACCAGATGCGGCGCATGCCGCAGCCTCTGGTGGCCTCGATCCAGGGCTACGCCCTGGGCGGCGGCATGCTGATCGCCATGGCCTGCGACATCCGCGTCGCCTCCACGGCGGCCAGCTTCGGCTATCCGGAGATCAGGCTGGGCATCTTTCCCGGCACCGGCGGCACGGTGCTGATCGACCGGCTGATCGGCCCGGCCACGGCGCGGGCGATCTGCCTGCTGGGCGACCGCTTCTCAGCCGAGCGCGCCTTCCAGCTCGGCCTGGTCAACCGGCTCGCCGAACCGGATGATCTGGAGAAGGAAACCGCCGAGGTCGTCGAGACCCTCGCAAACTACAGTCCCGTCGCCATGCGCGAGCTCAAGACCGTGCTCAACGCGTCGCTGGAGATGGACTTCGCCACCGCGCGCGAGTTCGAGCTGGACGCCTATGGCCGCTGTTTCGACAGCGAGGACCGGCGCGAAGGCACGCGCGCCTTCGTCGAGAAGCGCAAGCCCGACTTCAGGGGGCGGTAACGACCGAGCGGACCTTGCGCGGGGCGGCGCGCCAGATGGCGAAGGCGCTGACGAAGCAGCAGACCAGCGCGAATATCCAGGCCGGATCGTAGCTGCCGGTGGCGTCGAAGATCACGCCTGCGATGAACGGTCCCGCTGCGCCGCCGCCGATCGCGGCCACGTTCATGGCCCCGAAGATCGTGCCGAAATGCGGGCCCTCGAAGATCTCGGCCATGATCGGTCCCAGCACGGACGTATAGGCGTAGCCCAGAAAGCCCTGGCCGAAGACCATGACGTAGAGCAGCAGTTCGGTCGGCCACACTTTCAGCGCCAGCAGAGCGGCATATGTGATGGCAAAGCCCAGGCTGGCGAGCGCCCAGACGCCTTCGCGGCCGATCCGGTCCGACAGCGCGCCCAGCGCGATCTGGCCGGGAATGGCGACGACCGCGACGAAGCCGAGCGCCCAGGCCGCGTCGATGGGGTTGAAGCCGATCTCCAGCAGGTACTTTGTCTGGTGCACCTGCACCGCGTACCAGGCGACGAGGGCGGTGAAGAAGCCGAGCGCGACCCACCAGAACCGCGCCGTCCGGACGGCGCGGCCCAGCGTCCACTCCACCGCCACCCATTCGGGATCCACGATGCGATAGCGCTGGCCGCCATCGTCGGTCTCGCCGGGCGCGGGCTTGCGCCCGTCGGGCTGCAGGCCGAGATCCTGCGGGCGCTTGCGCACCAGCAGATTGATCGGCACCAGCAACACCAGGGTCAGGATGCCGAGCGTGTAGCAGGCCTCGCGCCAGCCCTCGGCCACGATGATTTGCTGGAAGGCCGGCAGGACCAGAATCGCGCCGACGCCAACGCCGCTGAAGGCCAGGCTGATGGCCAGTCCCCGGCGGCGCTGGAACCAGTTCGGCAGGTACATCGACTGCACGGTGTAGCTCATCAGGTTCGCGCCGACGCCGACCAGCACGCCGACCGTCAGGTAGAGCTGCCAGGGTTCGGCGACCTGCGTCGCCAGGATCATGCCGGCGCCGACCGACAGGGCGCCCATCTGGATCACCAGCCGTGGTCCCTTCCGGTCGACAAGCCGGCCCGCGATGGGGCTGAACAACGCCGACATCAGGAAGCCTGTCGAGAAGGCTCCGGCGACGACCGCGCGCTCCCAGCCGTACTCATCCAGGATGGGTGGCAGCAGCAGCGAGAAGGAGGTCCGGGCGCTGACGGACACCGCCATGGTGACGAATGCCACCGCGACGATGACCCAGCCGTAGAAAAAGGGCAGGCGGCTGAACATGGCGCGATCTTATGCCAGCGCCGGAAGGGCTGTTATCCCGTTTCTTGCGCAGGGCTGCGCTGCAAAAGCGGAACGCGCGCCGCCCCGGGGGACGACGCGCGCTCGCGAAAGATCTCCGGTGGTTGTGCCCGGGCTACTCGCCGGCGGCCTTGAGCTGCGGCTGCTCGACGGGTTTGCGGCTTTCCTCGGCGCCGAATTCCTGGATCTCGCCGGCGACGCGGCCACCGCCCTCGATCTCCACGTCGCCATAGCGCAGCGTGCCCTTCAGCTTGCCGGTGCTGCGCACGATCAGCTTGCCGCGGCAGTTCAGCGTGCCGTCGAACTGTCCCGCGATATCGGCTTCCTCGACATTACATTCGCCGGAGAAGGTGCCGTTGTTGCTGACCTGGAAGCGGCTGGCCTCGACGCGGGCGTCGACGGCCCCCTCGATCACCAGTTCGGCGCAGTTCGTGATCTCGCCCTTCAGCTTGATCCCCTCGCCGACCAGCAGCCGGCTCTGCTCTTCCTTCGCCGTCTCATCCCTGTGCGCCGGCGCACGGGGTTCGGATGCCGCGCTCGCGGCCGCCGGTGCGGCCGGCGTGCGCGGGATGTCGGGCCGCGGCCGCCGGGCGAGCAGGTCCTCGGCGGGACGCGGTGTGCTCGTCTTGGGCAAGCGCGGCGCGTCCTCCTTCGCCTCGCCGGTTTCGGTGTTGCCGTTCTGGCCACTCTGCTTCTTGCTGAACATCGGCTGGGCGCCCCCATGTCTGCCGTTCACCACATCTGACGTTATCCATAGTCCGCGGCGAAGGCGGCGACAATTGGGCGGATCGAGGAAATTGCTGTATATCCGGTGATTATTCTGTGACGGGGAGGATCAGATGCGCGACGCCTACATCATCGGTAGTTTTTCCACACGCTTTCAGAAATGGCCCGACAAGTCCTTCAAGGATCTGACGCGGGAGGCCTATCTGGGCGCCCTGGCCGACGCCGGCATGGAGAACGGCGACGACATCGAGTTCGGCTGGTTCGGCAATTGCGGCATGTGGCTGCACAACGATCAGGGCTCGATTCGCGGCCAGGTCTGCTTCACGCCGCTGGTCAACGAGGGACTGTTCCCCGCCCGCGTCCCGATGATCAATGTGGAGGGCGCCTGCGCCACCGCGTCCATGGCGCTGCACGGCGCCTGGAAGGACATTCTGTCGGGCCAGACCGACGTCAGCCTGGCGCTGGGCGTGGAGAAGATCTGGATCCCCGACGAGCCGGAGAAGATCCAGCGCAGCTTCTACGCCGGCATCGACAATTTCGATCCTGACGAGTGGATGGAATACTACAAGGCGGCGGGCGAAGAGGCCGGCAAGGAATTCGAGACCGGGCCGAACCGCACGGTCTTCATGGACACCTACGCCATGCAGGCCTGCTATCACATGAAGAAGCACGGCACGACGCAGCGCCAGATCGCCGCCGGCGCGGCGAAGAACCACAATTACGGCGCCATGAATCCGAACGCGCAGTACCAGTTCCAGATGTCGGTCGACCAGGTGATGCAGGACCGGCCGGTCAGCTATCCCCTGACCCGCGCCATGTGCTCACCCATCGGCGACGGCGCGGCGGCGGCGGTCGTGGTCTCGGAGGATTATTTCCAGGGCCTGCCGCAGGCGGTGAAGGACCGGGCGGTGAAGATTCGCGCCAACGCGCTCTCGGGCGGCAAGTACAAGAAGCTCGACGAGCCGTCGCTCTCGATGACGGCGGCGAAGAAGGCCTACTCGATGGCGGACCTGAAGCCCGACGACATCCAGGTCGCCGAGGTCCACGACGCCACCAGCTTCTGCGAAGTGCTGCAGGTGGAGATGATGGGCTTCTGCGACATCGGCGAGGGCGGCCGTTTCATCGAGGCCGGCGAGACCGGGCCGGGCGGCAAGGTGCCGGTGAACACCTCGGGCGGGCTGGTCTCCAAGGGCCATCCGGTGGGGGCCACCGGCCTGTCGATGATCTACGAACTCACCACCCAACTCCGCGGCGAGGCCGGCGAGCGGCAGGTCCCCGACGCCCGCATTGCGCTGGCCGAGAACGGCGGCGGCGTCATGGGCTTCGAGGAGGCGGCCTGCGCGGTCACGATCCTGGAGCGCGCGCGGGACGACTGACTGCCTCGCAGACGGTCTCCCGCAATAAAACCGCAGGACTGCGAAAAAGCGGTTTGACTTTGACATTGTGTCAAACCGTACCGTCCTTCCCGTGCCGGAACGAAAGCTGCCGGCGAGGTGATGGCGGAGAGGCGAAATGTTCAGGATCGGCGAGTTTGCACAGATCGGCCGCGTGTCGGGCCGTCAGTTGCGCCATTATGACCGTCTCGGCCTGCTGCAGCCGGACCGGATCGATCCGCAGACCGGCTACCGTTACTACAGCGCCGGGCAGTTGCCGCGTCTCAACCGGCTGCTGGCGCTGAAGGATCTGGGCTTCTCGCTGGATCAGATCGGCCGTCTGCTGGACGACGACGTGCCGGCCGACGAGATGCGCGGCATGCTCGCCATCCGCAAGGCGCAGGTGGAGCGGGACCTGGCCGAGGAACAGGCTCGCCTCCGCCAGATCGAATCGCGCATCGAACAGATCGAGGAACAGGGCCGGGCGGTGTTGCCCGACATCGTGCTGAGGCCAGCGCCGGCCAGACCCTATCTCGCGGTGCGCCGCCCATGCGAGGACATGGACGCGGCCGTCGAGATGCTCGGAGCGGTGAGCCGCGCGGGCCGTCGGCGGCTGCGCCCGGCGGAGCGCGAGAACCTGGTGGTCGTCGCTCATTCCGAGTTCGACGGCGATGTGCTGGACCTCGAGTTCGGCTTCACCCTGTCGCGTCCCACCAACACCCGGGTCGAACTGCCCGGCGGCGGCCTGCTGGAGATGCGGGAACTGGAAGCAGCGTCCGCCGTCGCCTCCCTGGCGCGCAGCGGCCCGCCCCACGAAATCCACAGGGCGTTCGGCGCACTCGGTGTCTGGATGGAAGCCAACCGTTTCCGCATCGCCGGCCCTTGTCGCGAGGTGTTCCTCGAAATGCCGGGCGAGATCCCCGGGCGGACCGACGTCGTGGTCGACGTGCAGTTCCCGGTGACCGCGGCCACGGAGCCGTAGAGACCGCCAATCCTGCCACCGCCGGACCCTCTTCCCGCCGCGCCATCGCTGCCGGCGACAGGCGGAGTCTGTCCGGCGACTCGATTTCCCCTCAGCACAGGAGCAAGACATGCTGAAGATCCATGGCGTCCCGATTTCGGTTCATGCCCGCAAGGCGATCGTCACCGCCCTCACCAAGGGTGTCCCTTTCGAGAATCCGCCGGTCATTCCCTTCGATCCGCCCGAGGGCTGGCGCGATCTGAGTCCGGCAGGCACGGTGCCTGCGCTGGAAGACGGCGACTACCGCATCGCCGATTCCAATGCCATCTGCGCCTTTCTCGAACGGCTGGCCCCGGAGCCGGCGCTCTATCCGGCGGATGCGAAGGCCCTCGGCGAAGCCCTCTGGCTGGAGCAGTTCGCCACCACCGTGCTGTTCCGCGAGGTCATCCACCCGCTGTTCTTCCAGAAGGTGATCGGGCCGAACATCCTGCAGCAGGGACCGGTGGACGAGGGCGAGGTTGCCCGCATCGTCGAGCAGGCGGCGCCGCCGGTCTTCGATTATCCGGAGGCGCAGCTGAAAGGGGCCTTCTTCGGCGGGTCGCATCCGTGCATCGCCGATATCGCGATCATGTCGAACCTCCTCAACTACCACTATCTGGGCTTCCGGCTCGATCGGGCGCGCCATCCGAAGCTGGCGGCGCAGTTCTCGGCCATGCTGTCCTGGGCGCCGGTGGCGCAGGCGCTGACCGCCGAGGCGCCCTTCGCAGAACAGATGGGCCTGGACCGCAGCTTCCTGTTCTAGGTTGCCGGACCCTCGGTCGTGAAGATCGTCTCCCCCAGTTGGCGGAGCGATTCCTTCAGCCGGGGATCGGAGACGCCCGCGACCAGGCGCTCCAGTTCCGCCCGCTCGGCCTCGGTCAGCGGGCGGCGCTTCGGCGTCTCCTTCCGCCGCCAGGGTTCGATATTGGCCTGGCGGAGCTTCAGTCGCGTCACCGCGCGCCAGCCGAAGAAGCGGTTGACCCGCTCCACGATCACGGGCTCGAGGTGCTGCACCTCGGTGGCCCAGCCATGGGCGACGACCATGTGCAGCGTCGCGCCGTCGGCGTTCGCCTCGTCGCGCGGCCACATCAGCCGTTCCGGCCGGCACTGGTCGGCCATGGTGGGGCCGACGATCTGCGGCCACTGGGTGATGATGTCGGTCTGGGCGAAGCCGCGCTTGCGGAAGACGGGCGAGAGGATAGCCCGCGCCTCCTCCGAGGCCTTGCGGAATCCGCCGCCGCGTCGTCTCTTGCCGCCCGAATTTTCCGCCGCCACCCTGAGGCCCCATGAACGCCGATCAACGCGGGCGGATCGTAGCCGATCTGCTCGCTCACTACGACCGCCACCGCCGGGTGCTGCCCTGGCGCGCGGGGCCGGGCGAGACGCCCGATCCCTACCGCGTCTGGCTGAGCGAGATCATGCTTCAGCAGACGACGGTGGCGACCGTCGGGCCCTATTTCCGCGCCTTCATCGAACGCTGGCCGACCGTCGGGGCGCTGGCCGCCGCCGACCAGGACGAGGTGATGCACGCCTGGCAGGGGCTCGGCTATTACAGCCGGGCGCGGAACCTGCTGAAATGCGCGATAGCGGTGGCGGGCGAACATGGCGGGCGCTTCCCGGAGACGGAGGCCGGGCTGCTGCAACTGCCCGGAATCGGTCCCTACACGGCCGCCGCCATCGCGGCGATCGCCTTCGACCGGCCGGCCATGCCCGTCGACGGCAATATCGAACGGGTCACCGCGCGGCTGTTCGCGGTCGAGGACGAGATGCCGGGCGTCAAGCCGGAACTCCGTCGCCTCGCCGCCACGCTGACGCCCGACAGCCGGCCCGGCGACTTCGCCCAGGCGCTGATGGATCTGGGCGCGACGATCTGCACGCCGAAGTCGCCTGCCTGCGGGCGCTGCCCGATCCGCGCTCACTGCGCCGCCGCCGAACGCGGCATCGCCGCCGAACTGCCTCGGCGCGCGCCGAAGAAGACGAAGCCGACCCGCCGGGCGGTGTTCTTCTGGCTGGTCCGCGAGGACGGCGCGGTGCTGTTCGAGCGCCGCCCCGACGAAGGCCTGCTGGGCGGGATGGCGATGCCGCCCTCGACGCCATGGCGGGAGGGGGAGGCCTGGGGAGAGGGGGAGGCGCTCTCCCACGCGCCGGCGCCGGCCCAATGGACCGAACTCAACGGCGTGGTCCGACACGGCTTCACGCATTTCCACTTCGACATGACCGTCTGGACCGGTCAGGCTGTCGGCAGCGGCCCCGAGGGCATCTGGTCGAAGCCGGAAGACTTCGGCGATCTCGCCCTGCCCACCGCCGCCAAGAAACTCTGCCGGCATGCGCTGGATGGCGGCACGCTGATGTAGATTCGCTTCCTCAATGAACTTCCCTGGAGATCCAAGTGAAAGACAAGGACGACAATTCTGTCTCGGAACGCAGACGACGACTGTTGTCGCTCTTGCTGCTGATCTCCATTGGGTTGGCACTTGGCTATCTGATCGGTCGGCTCGATCAACCAGAGCAGCTCGAAGAGGCGCGCGAGGGCGAAGCAGACATTCTGTTGGCGTTCCCTGATTGGCGGCAGGCCTCATGCGTGACAGCGACGTCGGAAGAACGAGAAAAGTTGGAGACCGCGATCAAGGCGGTCGAGGTGCTGGGCGATGACGCATGGAGCATTCGACGAGGCGTCATGGAGTTCTTCTCTTGGGGGTTGCGCAGAAAAGTGGGAGAGGAGAGGCTTCCGGTCTGCATCCCGAAGGGCTTCTATTCACGCTTTGCAGACGTGATCGACGCGGTCAGCGGCTGGAACCATCGGTTCGACCGTCTGGACCTTCGATTGGCGGCAAGAATCGGTGAAGCCCGACCTCGTATTGTCGAGGGAGTCGCGTATGTCGCCTTTACTCAATACCGGATGATTGACGACGGGGTGTATCAGGTATCGTTGAAGCCATTTGCCAGAACTGTATTGGCCAGTCTCCCTAGCGCAGCGGAGGCATACGCAGAGCAGGCATTCGAACTCATCCCACAACCAGGCGCCATGGGCACCGGCGCAGCACAGATTGCAGTGGCTGGTGGGCACCCTGAAGCAATTGGAAAAACCGTTGAATTAATGAGGACTTATCTATCGTCCGCGCAAGAATCGGAGCCTATCCCCTGGCCAACAAAGCATCGGCTGTATGAACTCGCGTATGCACTCAGTCTGGCAACGCGACTTGATGAGAATGAAGTTCAGCCCGTGATGGACCTGATGAAACGACAGGTGGAAAGCCATGCTTTGCAGTTCGGCCTTGTTCCGCTTCACCCAAAGCGCATGTGTGATGTCCTGAGTGAGTTTCCGGCACCCTACTCCAAGAAGGTCGCCGATTTCGAGTATTGTCGCGACGGGGATTACCCCTACGACAAGTAGACGGCGCTGTGTCACTGTCAGTACAGCTGACATTGCAGGGAGGGGGAGAGAACCATGGCCGATCTGCTGGGCATGAGCGCGCGCTACATCGACGAGGGCGCGATACCGGAGGGCGACACCTCGCCGCTGGACCGGCGCAGCCGGGAGCTGTCGGAGATCGCCGACGGCGTCGCGGTGATCGAGGCCTTCAGCCATGTGCTCGCCTTCCGCACCGACGAGGGGCTGGTGCTGTTCGACACCAGCCACGAGGCCCATGCGCGCCCGATCATCGAGAACATGCGCAAGTGGACGAAGGACCCGGTCCACAGCATCGCCTTCACCCACGGCCATATCGACCATGTCGGCGGCGCCAAGGCCTTCGTCGACGAGGCGGCGGACGCCGGCAATCCGCGCCCGCGCTTCATCGCACACGAGAACGTCGACGCCCGCATCGACCGCTATCAGCTCACCAGCGGCTACAACAGGATCGTCAACCAGCGCCAGTTCTCGCGCGGACGCATGGGCGGCGCGGGGCGGGAGGACCGGCCCTTCGGCCCCGCCGAATGGGTCCGCCCCGACACCACCTTTCAGAACCGCCTGACTGTCCGGGTCGGCGACGAGACCGTCGAGATGCGCCACGACAGGGGCGAGACCGACGACCATCTCTGGGCCTGGCTGCCGAAGCACAGGGCCATCTGCGCCGGCGATTTCCTGATCTGGGCCTTCCCCAATGCGGGCAACCCGCAGAAGGCGCAGCGCTATCCGCTGGAATGGGCGCATGCGTTGCGCCAGATGCAGGCGATGGAACCGGAACTGCTGCTGCCCGCGCACGGCCTGCCGATCGCCGGGCGGGAGCGGATCGCCGGCGTGCTGGACAGCATGGCCCGCGCGCTGGAGGGGCTGGTGCGCGACACGCTGGAGCTGATGAACCAGGGCGCGCGGCTGAACGACATCATCCACACCGTCTCGGCGCCGGCCGACCTGCTGGAGAAGCCGTATCTGAAACCGGTCTATGACGAGCCGGAGTTCGTCGTCCGCAACATCTGGCGGCTCTATGGCGGCTGGTACGACGGCAACCCGGCCAATCTGAAACCGGCGAAGGAGCAGGAACTGGCGGACGAGCTCTGCCGCCTGGCGGGCGGGGCCGCGGCGCTCAGCTTTCGGGCGCGGGAACTGTCGGAGGCCGGCAAACACCGTCTCGCCTGCCACCTGGCCGAGATCGCGGTGCAGGCCTCGCCCGATGCAAAGGCCGTGCACGCGGCCCGCGCGAAGGTCTACGCCGCCCGCCGCGACGCCGAACGCTCCCTGATGGCCAGGGGCATCTTCAATACCGTCTCGGCCGAAAGCGCCGCGAAGGCGGAGCGGGGAGAGGGCAGTTAGATCACTCGGCTGATAGCACAGATGTTGTCTTTTACAGTTTGTGCCCCTAGCTTTGCTGCATGCCACGGCTTTCCATCGACATAACGCGCGAGCAGCACCAGAAGCTGAAGGCGACCGCCGCTCTGAACGGCCAGAGCATCAAGGACTACGTGATCGAGCGCGCCCTTGGGGGTTCTCCCGATCTGGCAGGTATGGAGACGTCCGAGGCGCTGGACGCGCTGAAGGCAGTGTTGTCGCCGCGGATCGAAAGCGCCGAGAATGGGCGCCTGTCGGAGTGCTCGTTCGGCGAGATTGCGGAACAGGCCAGAGGCAATCTGAAAGCCTGAGCATGGCTGGCTTCGATCTGACCGTCGAAGCCGAGGGTGATCTCCGCGAGATATGGCTCTACACGGCGGAGAACTGGGGGCCGGATCAGGCCGACCGCTATCTTGGCGACCTGGAGGATTGCTGCGCCGGTTTGGCCGGCCGCCCGGTCCGCATATGGTCAGAGATTCATGCGCGCCTGAAATCGACGCGATGCCGTCGTCACGTGATCTTTTTCCTCGATCCGACTGGCGGCCGTCCGATCGTCCTTGGGTTTCTGCATGAACGGATGGACCTGTTGGCCCGGCTGCAGGACCGGATCTAGGCCGCAAGACGGGTTCGCAACGACCTTCGGAGCCATCATGATGCAGGATCGCCCAGAACAGGCAGGGGAGGCGTAGCATGCCGACATTCACGCGCGGGGATGCGGAGATCCATTACGAGGTGCACGGCGACGGGCCGGCGGCGGTGCTGGCGCTGGCGCCGGGCGGCATGCGCTCGGCCGTGTCCTACTGGCCGAAGATGCCCTGGGATCCGATGGCGCGCCTGGCCGATGGCTACCGGGTCGTCGCCATGGACCAGCGCAATGCCGGGCAGTCGAAAGCCCCGATCCGTCCCACCGACGGCTGGGCCGAATACCGCGACGACCAGCTCGGCCTGATGGACCATCTGGGGATCGAGCGCTTCCACGTCGTCGGCATGTGCATCGGCGGCTCCTTCATCGCCGAGCTGGCGCGGCATGCGCCCGAGCGCGTGGCCTCGGCCGTGATGCTGCAGCCCATCGGCCTGGACGGCGACCGCCGGATCTTCTTCGACATGTTCGACGGCTGGGCCGGGGAGGCGAAGGCCGGGCACCCGGAGGCCAGCGATGACGATTTCGCAGCCTTCCGGCAGAACCTGTTCGGCGGCGAGGACTTCCTGTTCAGCCAGGGCGAGGCCTTCATCGCGAAATGTCCGGTCCCGCTGCTCGTCATGATGGGCAACGACGCCTACCACCCGGAGGCCACCTCGCGGCGCGTGGCCCAGCTCGCCCCCGACGCCATGCTGGTGGAGGAGTGGAAGGAGCCCGAGCACATCGAGGCGGCGGCCACCACGATCCGGCAGTTCCTCGACGCGCATTCCTGAGACGGGGCGGCGCTCGCGCTACAGCCATTCTTCCTCCGTCAGGCGGGCGGTCAGGGTGGCGAGCTGCAGCGTGATCTGCGGCACCGCCACGGACTCGCCGAAATGGCCCCGGGTCATGGGGCCGATGGCGAGCAGGTTCGCGTGCGCCGCGCCGTCGGGGCCGAGGGTCTCGCAGCGGTCGTTGACGGCCAGGCCCACGCCTGTCGGGTTCCGCGCCAGCAGGCCGGCCGCCAGCGCGTCGCGGACGAAACCGATGCCGGACCGGCCCGGATCGGGGTTCGGCCCGGTGCAGTTGATCACCCGGTCGTAGATGGCGGTTCGTGCCGCTTCGCCGCCCCGTTCGCGCAGCGTGACCTCCAGGCCATCCCCGGCGACCCGCGCTGCGACGATGCGGCCGGCGGCCGGCGGCCAGCGTCAGCGACCCGTCGGCCATACGTTCCCGCACGATGCGGTTGATCTGCGGCGCGACCCGGAAGCGGTGGCAGTCGTACCAGGGTTTCAGATGGCGGAAGAAGCGCCGCTTCTCCTCCAGCGGCAGACGCGGCCAGATGTGGCGGGCGGCATCCCGGATGGAATCGAAGGCGTCCCGCCAGCTGACGCCCCGGGCGGCGTCCGCCCTGACATCGGCGCGGATCCAGCGCAGCACCTCGCCCACCGTGCGCGGTTCGCCATGTTTCTCGATCAGGGCCGGCACGGGCGCGGCGATACGGCGGAGCAGTTCGGCGATGCCGGGGAACTCGCCCTGTTCGCGGGGCAGCAGCCCGCGCCGGGAGACGGCGTCGATCCGCCCCCGGTGTCCCCGCAGGGTCAGGGAGGCGATCATGTCGACCGCGGTCAGGCCGCTGCCGATCAGCAGTACGCGGTCGTCCGCTCCGACGGCTTCCAGCGCGCCGTCGCCCCAGGGATCGCCGGAATAGCCCGGGGCCTCGAGAAACGCGTCCGGCAGAACCGGGGGCCGGGCCGGCCGCTCATTGCCGACCGCCAGCACCACGAGATCCGCGTCGAGCGGGGCGCCGCCGGCGAGTTCCAGGCGGAACCCGGTGGACAGCGGGCGCAGCGCCGTCACCCTGTCGCGGCAGTGGCGGAGCGTCGAACCGGATGCGTTGCTTTCGACGGCGGCGGCGAACTGACCCATCATGAAGCGGCCGAAGGCCTCGCGCCGGGCGAAGAACTCGCCCTCGTCGGTGACGCCGCCCGGATCGGCCGTCCGGGCGCCGCTCTCGTCCAGCCAGCGCGCGAACCGGGGCAGGTCCTCGCGCTCCACCACCATCAGGCTGTCTTCGACGTTGAGGCGTACCGCGGGATCGTGGACGTCATAGGCCGCGCCGCAGCCGACCCGCGCCCGGGGCTCGATCACCATGATCTCCAGCGGCGAAGGCGCGGTCTTCGCTAGCTGGATCGCCGCCGCTGCACCGGAATAGCCGCCGCCGGCGATGGCGACCCGGCGGCGCGTCACCTGCTTCACTCGATCGATTCCGTCATTGCGGCCATGCTTCCGGTCCTCTGCGGGCGATCTTCCGACGATCGGGCTGCGTATCGCAAGCGAAGAGCCGTTCGATTTCGCGGTAGCCGCAGCCGCGATCAGATCGGCTTGGCGAAAACGAAGAATGCGCCCAGCGCGATCAGGGAAAATCCGGCGCCGTGGTTCCAGGTGATCTTCTCATCGAGATAGAGGACCGCGAAGCCGGCAAAGACGACAAGCGTGATCACTTCCTGAATTGTCTTGAGTTCGGCGGCGCTCCAGACCGCATAGCCGATGCGGTTGGCCGGCACGGCCAGGCAGTATTCGAAGAAGGCGATGCCCCAGCTCGCGAGGACGGCGATCCAGAGCGCGGAGCCCTGGTACTTCAGATGCCCGTACCAGGCGAAGGTCATGAAGATGTTCGACAGGGACAGCAGGACGAACGGTGCAAGCACCGGCCAGGCGCTGGCGATATGCATGGAGGGTCTCCGTGGCGCGAAACCGGAGGAGCCTAGCGGTCCACCGGCGCCGGCGCACGCCGCATTGCGCGCAGGCCGGTCTGCGTCCGAAGCCTAGTTCTCCGTGTCGCCCTGCTGCTGCTGGGCGGCCTGCTGGCGCTGCTTGTTCTGCTGGTAGAGGCGGACGAAGTCGATCGGGTCGAGCAGCAGCGGCGGGAAGCCGCCGTCCTGGGTGACATCGCCGATCACGCGGCGCGCGAAGGGGAAGATCATCCGCGGCACCTCGATCAGGCAGGCCGGCTCGATCTGTTCGTCGGGCAGGTTCACCAAGGTGCAGACTGCGCCATAGGCCAGATCGACGATGAAGACGGGCTGGTCGTCGCGCTTCGCATTGACGTCCAGTTTCAGCAGGACCTCGAAGACATTGCCTTCGATGCGGCGGGCGTCGATGTCGACGCTGACCGAGATCTTCGGCTGTTCGTTCTGCTTCAGGAAGACCTCCGGCGCGTTCGGCGCCTCGAAGCTCAGATCCTTGACATACTGCACGTTCAGCCGGATCTGCGGCTGCTGGTTCTGTTGCGGGGGCTGCTGGTTGTCGCCTGTTTCCTCGGCCATGTCTCTCGGCTCCGCTCGGTACGTCTCGGGGCCTGTCCGCTAGCATGGCCGGCCCCGCTTGTCACAGCGAAATTCAGGACCTGAGACGGTCCCGGTCGGGCTCCACGGTCTCGTATTCGCCGTCGATCACCGGGCCGCCCGGATCGCGCCGGGGGCCGCCCGGACCATGGGGACCGTGGGGCGGTTCGCCCGGCCCGAATCCGCGCGCATTCACCTGCACCTGGATGCGCCGTCCGATCAGCCTCGCGATGGCCTTGCGCAGCGGCGGCAGGAACAGCAGGAACCCGATCGTGTCGGTCACGAAGCCCGGCGTCAGCAGCAGCAGCCCTGCGGCGAACAGGCACAGTCCCTCGAACATCTCGAAGACCGGCGGGCGGCCCTGATCCATCTGTTCGCGGATGCGGCGGACCACGCCATATCCCTGGATCCTGAGCAGCGCCGTGCCGGCGATGCCGGTCAGCAGCACGATGGCGAGCGTGGGCCAGAGTCCGATCCAGCCGCCGGCTTCGATGAAGACGGCGATCTCCAGGATCGGCATTCCGATGAATAAGGCGAGCAGCAGTAGCGGCATGGCTTGTTCGGGCAACCTCCGAAGCCTATGTTACGAGAGCAGGCGACGCAGACATTGCGCGCCAGGAACCAAGACCGGCGCCAGACGCCGGAGCGAGTGATATGGGATCTGACTTTCCGTTTTTCGAGGTCGTAATCTTCGGCATGATCGCCGCGTTCTTCTTCCTGCGGCTGAAGAACACGCTCGGGCGAAGGACCGGTCATGAGCAGGAAGAGCCGCGTTCGCATGTCGACCGGCGCGGCGAAGAGCCCGCCAAGAACGGCCGCCAGGACGATAACGTGATCCGCCTGCCGGGTCAGGATGCGCCGCGGGATACCGATTTCGACATCGAACCCGACCACGACGCCACGCCTCTCGACCGCGCGCTCAACGAGATCGGCCGGGCGAGCGGCGGCGGGTTCGACCGCTCCAGCTTCGTCGAGGGCGCGAAGGCGGCCTACGAACTGATCGTGACGTCCTACGCCAAGGGCGACAAACAGGCCCTGAAGCCGCTGCTGGCCGGCAAGGTCTACAAGAATTTCACCGACGCCATCGACCGGCGGAAGGCCGAGGGCCAGACCCAGGAAACCGAGCTCGTCGGCTTCGACAGCGTCGAGATCGTCGAGGCGCGCGTCGTCGACCGCAAGGCCGAGGTCACGGTCAGGTTCGTCTCCGAGATGATCTCCGTCACCCGCGACAAGGACGGCGAGATCGTCGCCGGCGACGCCGAGGACATTTCGGTGGTTACCGACATCTGGACCTTTGCCAAGGATGCCCGCTCCCGCGATCCGAACTGGGAGCTGATTTCCACCCGCTCCGCGCATTGAGGCCCGGCCCGTGAAGCACGCCGCGCCCGTCGCCCTGGCGCTGGCGCTGATGGTGGCGGCGCTGGCCGGGTTCTGGTGGCTGTTGTTCCGCGAACTGGCCGAGCGCCCGCCCGAGAAGCCGCCCGCAATCGCCTTCGAACAGACCGGCGTCGCCGCGCTGCCCGGCTGGGGAGACGACAACCTCGAGGGCTTTCGCGCTGCGATGATGCGAAGCTGCGCCCACTGGCCGCGGCGCGCCAATCCGCTGGGGCCGCATCTGGCCGCCGCGTGTGCTGCGGTCCCCGAGGACGACGCGGCCCTGAAGGCGCATCTGACCGATGACTGGACAGCCTGGCGCGTGGCCGAAGGCGAAGGCCGGCTCACCGGCTATTACGAGCCCGTCTATCCCGGCAGCCGCGAACCTTCGGCGCGCTACGATGTGCCGCTGCACCGCGTGCCCGGCGATCTGGTGACCGCGCGTCTCACCGACTTCAGCGATGACCTCGACGGCACGATCCGCGGCCGTGTCGATGGCGACCGGCTGGTGCCCTATCACGACCGCAAGGCGATCCGGCAGGGCGCGCTGGACGGCCGCGGGCTGGACCTCCTCTGGCTCGCCGATCCGGTCGACGCCTTCTTCCTGCAGATACAGGGTTCGGGACGCGTCGCGCTACCCGACGGCGAGGTCGCCTATGTCGGCTATGCCGGGCAGAACGGCCGCGCCTACCGCGCCATCGGCCGGGATCTGATCGCCTGGGGCGAAGTGGCTGCGGCGGACATGTCGATGCAGGCGATCCGGCAATGGCTGGAGGACAATCCCGGCCGCGTCCACGAACTGCTGGATCTCAATCCGTCCTATGTCTTCTTCACCGAGCGCGAGACGGAAGGCGCGATCGGCGCCGAGGGCGTCGTCGTCACGCCGGAGCGTTCGATCGCCATCGACCGCCGGCTCTGGTATTTCGGCCTGCCCTTCTGGATCGAGGCGCCGGGCGTCGAAAGCGAGGCGGCGATCCGGCGGCTGGTCATGGGCCAGGACACCGGCGGCGCCATCCGCGGCCCGGTGCGGGCGGATCTGTTCCTGGGTCCCGGCGACGAGGCCGGCGAGAGGGCCGGCCGGCTCAACCGGCCGCTCGCCATGTGGCTGCTGCTGCCCCGGGGCGTCGATCCGACGCTCGCGCTGCGCTAGGACAAGCGCGCCGATCCGCACTATCTTCGACGGCAACAGGGAGGTCCGATCCGAATGTCCCATCTTCGCCCCCGCGCCGAACTCACGACCCATGAAGTCAGCAACCAGCCGCCGCCGCTGGAGGACTACAATCTCTACCGCTCCGATGCGGCGTTGAGGGAGGCGCTGAACCGCCACGGCGCGGGCTGGGCCGAGGCGCATGTCGACGCCATGGGCGAGGAGCTGGGCCGGGCCGAAACCTTCGAGCATGGCCGGCTCGCCAATGTCTTTCCCCCGGTGCTGAAGACCCATGACCGCTACGGCCACCGCATCGACGAAGCCGAGTTCCACCCCAGCTACCACCACATGATGGCGCTCGGCATGCGCCACGGGCAGCATTCGATCGCCTGGGAGGGGCGCAAGGGCGGGCACGCGGCGCACGCGGCGATGCTCTACATGACCTACCAGGTCGAGGGCGGCGTCTGCTGCCCGCTGACCATGACCTATGCGGCGATGCCGGCGCTGCAGCGCCAGCCGGAAGCGACGGAGATCTGGCGGAAGGGGATCATGAGCCGCGAATACGATCCGCGCTCGATTCCGCCGGAGCAGAAGACGGGGCTCACCATCGGCATGGCCATGACCGAGAAGCAGGGCGGCTCCGACGTGCGCGCCAACACCACACGGGCGAAACCGCTCGGTGCGGGCGGGCCGGGCGGCGAGTACGAACTGACCGGCCACAAGTGGTTCTGCTCGGCGCCCATGTGCGACGCCTTCCTGACCCTGGCCTACACGGACGAGGGGCTGTCGTGCTTCCTGTTGCCGCGCTGGCGGCCGGACGGGACCCGCAACGCCTTCCAGCTCCAGCGGCTGAAGGACAAGCTGGGCAACAAGTCCAACGCCTCCTCGGAGATCGAGTATCACGGGGCCTGGGCAGTGATGATCGGCGAGGAGGGGCGTGGCGTCCGCACCATCATCGACATGGTGATGCACACCCGCCTGGACTGCACCGCCGGGCCGACGGCGCTGATGCGCCAGGCCGTGGCGCAGGCCGCGCATCACGTCGAACACCGCGTCGCCTTCCAGAAGAAGCTCAGCCAGCAGCCGCTGATGCGCAACGTCATCGCCGACCTCTCGGTCGAGCAGGAGGCCGCGACGGCGATGTTCATGGCCGTTGCCCAGGCCTATGACGACGGCATGGCGGACGAGGAGGCAGCGGCATTCGCCAGGATCGCCGTCTCGGTCTCCAAATACTGGGCCAACAAGCGGGTCACCCCGCTTATCGTGGAGGCCATGGAGTGCCTCGGCGGCGCCGGCTATGTCGAGGAGACGATCATGCCGCGGCTTTTCAAGGAGGCGCCGCTCAACGGCATCTGGGAAGGCTCGGGCAACGTCATCTGCCTGGACGTCCTGCGCGCCATGCAGCGCGAGCCCCATGCGCTGGAGCTGTTCCTGAAGAGCCTCAACGACGCCAGGGGGCAGGACGCCAGACTGGACGCCGCCGTCGACGATCTCGCCGCCGAGTTCGGCCGCCCGGAGGGGATCGAGCTGCGTGCGCGGCGCATCGTCGAGAAGATGGCCATGACCTGGCAGGGCGCGTTGCTGACCGCCGCTGCGCCGACGGCCGTCGCCGACGCCTTCCTGGCCAGCCGTCTCGACGGAGACTGGGGCCGGGCCTTCGGGACGCTCCCCGACGGCCTGGATCTGCAGCCGATGATCGACCGCGCCATGCCGGCAGCCTGAACCGAAACGCGGAGAACCGAGAATGAAGCCCATCGAACTGGTCACCAACCGCGCCTCCGTAGGGCCGAAGCTGCAGACCGACGAGGAGATAACAGACGCGGAGCTGGAGACGCTTTATGCGGCGGCGATGACTGCGCCGGACCACGGCAAGCTGACGCCGTGGCGGTTCCTCACCATCCGCGGCGAGGCGCGCGGCCGGCTGGGGGACATCTTTGCCGAAGCAGCGGAGAAGCGCGGGGAGGACGCCGGGGCGGTCGAGAAGGACCGCAAGAAGCCGCTCCGCTCACCCGTCGTGATCGCCGTCATCGCCCGTATCACGCCCGATCATCCGAAGGCCCCGCCAGTGGAGCAGGTGCTGGCGGCGGGCATGGCCGGCTACAACATGGTTCTGGCCGCGCAGGCGGAGGGCCTCGGCGCCATCTGGCTCTCCGGCGCGCCGGCCTATGACCGGCACGTGCTGCAGGCGCTCGGCATCGGCCCGGACGAGCAGCTTCTGGGCTTCATCTATGTCGGCCGGCCCAAGCGCGAGTTCGCCGGTCCCCGCCGCGCCGACTGGCGGCAGTTCGTCAGCGAGTGGACGGGGTAGCCGCCGGGCCGCCTAACCGGCCGCCTTGTCCATGAACTTCGCCAGCTTGACGTCCTTGTCCGTCAGCCCGCCGGCGTCGTGCGTGGACAGGGTCACCTCGACGGTCTTGTAGACATTGAACCACTCGGGATGGTGGTCCATCTTCTCCGCCTTCAGGGCGACGCGGCTCATGAAGCCGAAGGCCTGGTTGAAGTCCCTGAACTCGAAGGTTCGCTTGATCGCGTCCCGGTCTTCCACCATCGACCAGCCCTTCAGTTCGGTGAGCGCCTCCTGGCGTTCCTTGTCGCTCAGCTTCTCGCTCATCTCGGCCTCCGTTGCCTGCGTTGTCGGTCCCACCGCATGTAGGACACATGGTGCCGGCTGGTAAGGGCGCCGCTGCGCCAGAGCATTGCCAAACCGTGCCCGCGGAGACAAATAGGAAGTCATGAACCGCGCATTCATGCGAGACGCAGACCTCGAGACCATCGCCCGGCTGGGCGAGAAGGCGCTGTCGGAGATTCCGCCGGAACTCGCGCAGCACTGCGAGGGACTGGTGATCCGCGCCGCGGAGTACGCCGATGACGAGGTGCTGGACGACCTCGGCATCGACCATCCGCTCGACCTGCTGGGTCTCTATCATGGCGTCGGCCTGCCCTGGAAATCGGTCAACGACCCCGGCGGCGACCAGGACATGGTCTGGCTCTACCGCCAGCCGATCCTCGATTACTGCCGGGAAACGGGCGAGGACCTGGAGCATGTCGTCCAGCATGTGCTGATCCACGAGATCGGCCATCACTTCGGCTTCTCCGACGACGACATGGACCACATCGAGACGGAGGCCTAGGGGCCGCCCCTCCCCGGGGCTGTGGCATCACCCCGCCGGTGACAGCGTGGTTCAGCGCATGGTGCTGTAGTCGTCGGGGACGTGGAACAGATAGTCGTTCTCGTCCATCGCCCGGTGACAGCCGTGGCAGAAGTCGACCCGGCGCGGGTTGGCGCCGGTGGAGTCGCCGATCACGGCGCCTTCGGGCGAGACCATGACATAGCGCCAGTCGGCGGTCGCCGGATTGGCGCCTGCCTCCAGCTTCTCCATCAGGAAAAGGGAATCCGGATAGACCCGGCCGTCATTGGTGAAGGCGAAGCTGTCCTTGGCAATGACGGCCCCCGGCGGCATGGCGGGGGCGTCCTCGCCCTGCCCGTAGCCGCGCGCTGCCTCGTTGGCGTAGTTGTTCACATAGCGGCTGCCGTGCATCTGCGAGAGATACGGGGCCTCGTTGTAGCGCCTCCAGTCCTGGTAGGATGACGCGGCCGCCAGTTCCGAGCGGGCATAGCCTTCTCGCATCTCGTCCTTCAGTTCGGTGTAGTGATAGCTTGCCTTGTCCTCGCTCAGCCGCTTGGCGTCGAGAGATTCGAAATCGGGCTTGGGCTCCGTCGCCCGGTCGGCATGCTGTTCCGCCGCCAGCGGGAGCACCGACAGGCAGGCGATGGCCAGGGCAGGGGCCAGGTATCTGGAAATGGGTGACACGGATACGCTCCTGATACTCTACCGCTTCCTTCCGTGACATTTGGGTCCGGGGCGTGCGCATGCCACCGTTGGCCAACAAGATGTCACACCGCACGGCGGAGGCTCCGTGGGCTCAGCCCGGCCAGAGGCCCTTTGTCATGTCGCGCCAGGCGTCGCGCAATTCCTCGCGGAAATCGGGTCCCGCGATCTCGATCAGCGCCTCGGGCCGCTGGTGCACGGGCAGGTTCTTCAGATGGGCCGCGCCATGTTCGGTGACGACGTAGTCGATGTCGGTGCGGAGTCCGGTCGTGATCCCCAGCGGATCGAGGCGGGCGACGATGCGGCTGACCTTGCCCCGCGCGGCGGTGGCGGTCATGGCCAGGATCGCCTTGCCGCCGCGGCTGCGCTGCGCGCCGCGCATGAAATCGACCGACCCGCCGGTGCCCGAGATCTGGCGGCCTTTCACAGTCTCGGCGTTGAGCTGGCCGAACAGGTCGACCTCCAGCCCCGAATTGATCGAGATGAAATTGTCGATCCGGCCGATGATCGCCGAATCATGGGTGTAGGAGATCGGCCGCCAGGCGATGTCGCGGCGCCCGTCTGTCCAGTCGTAGAGCGCCTGGGAGCCGTTGGGGACGCCGGCCACGTGGAGCCCGGTGTCGATGGATTTCCGCCGGCCATTGGCGTTGCCATTGTCGATCAGCTCCGGCATGCCGTCGGCCAGCATGCCCGAATGGATGCCGAGATCGTTCTTGGTCCTGAGCGCGCGCAGGAGCGCCACGGGCAGCGTCCCGATCCCGATCTGGATGCAGTCGCCGTCCGCGATCATGGCGGCGACATTGTCGGCGACCGCCTGGACGTCCGGGGTGATCTCGCCGATGCCGAGCGTCGGTCCGGGATGGTCGGTGCGGATGGCGATATCAATCCTGTCCGCCGGCACCGGCGGGGCGCTGCCGCCGTCAGGCATGCCGGCATTGATCTCCGCGATCACCAGCTTCGCCTTGTCGAGGACGGCGGACTGGCTGTCCAGGCCGAAGCCGTGGCGGTAGGTCCCGTCCGGCCCCTCGCGCAGCGACACCAGCGCGACGTCGATATCGAGGTCCTGCTCCAGATAGCGATAGAGCGCGTGATACTGCTTCGGAATGAACGCCGTCTGCCCGCTCGCCATGCTGTCGCGGTTGTCCGGCGTGCCGAAGAAGGCGATGGCCCGCGCGCTCTCGTGCAGCGCCGAATAGTCGTTGCGGTTCATCCCCGGTACGGCGACGCCGACGAAGGTGCAGCCGCGGCCCGCGTCCGGGTCGGCGGCGATCGCCGAAACCAGATCCGTCGGCTCCCCGGCCGAGCCCTGGATGTAGACCGTGGCGCCGGCGGGAATGCGCTTCACCGCTTCCGCCGCCTCCAGAAATTCCGTCATGCGCTTGCCTCCCCTGATTCCGGCAACAGGTTACAGGCGGAGAAAGAGGGAGGACAGGGAATGGAAGCCAGGGATTACGCTGCCGCGGGTCGCGCCGGATGAGCCGGCCTCACTGTCTCGTCGTCGGCGTCGGGCCGGGGCTCGGCCTGCACGTCGTCCAGACGTTTCTTGCGGGCGGCTATCGCGTCTCCATGATGGCGCGCCATGAAGGCCGGCTGGCGGCATGGGAAAGCGAGAACCCGGGCGCGACCGGATTCGCAGCCGACATCGCCGACATCGAGAGCTACCGCGCCGCGCTGAAGCGCGTGGTCGAGGCGCAGGGCCTGCCGGACGTCGTCATCTACAACGCGGCGATCGCGGCCTTCGGCGGCTACGAAGACGTGACCGTCGAGCAGTTCGAGGGCGCATTCCGCGTCAACGCGACGGGGCCGCTGGTCACGGCGCAGGAACTCTGTCCCGCGATGGTCGAGCGCGGAACGGGTCGGCTGATCGTCACCGGCAACACCGGCGCACTGCGCGGCAAGCCGAACTTCATCGGCTGGTCGCCGTCCAAGGCAGGCGGGCGGATCGTCGCCGAGGCGCTGGCCCGGGATCTCGGGCCGCAGGGCGTCCATGTCGCCTATGTCGTGGTCGACGCGCTGATCGACATGCCCTTCGTCCGCAAGCGCTGGCCGGACATCGACGAATCGAAGCTGGCGAAGCCCGCCGACCTCGCCGCAGAGATCTACCGCACCGCGCATCAGCCGGCTTCGGCGCGCTCCTTCATGGTGGAACTGCGTCCAGCTGGCGAACCGTGGTAGAGATTCACGGTCTCGGATCAGGGGAGGATTGGGGCGCATGCGTGTAGGTGTGGAAGTCGGCGGTACGTTCACCGACCTTGTGGCCATCGGCGAGGACGGACGATTGAAGGTGGCCAAGGTGCCTTCGACCCCGTCGCGCCCGGACGAGGGCGCTCTGGCGGCGATCGAGGCGGCAGGCCTGGATCTGTCGCAGGTCGACGATCTCGTTCACGGCTCGACGGTGGCGACCAACGCCATTCTGGAGCGCAAGGGCGCCAGGGTGATGCTGGTGACGACGGAGGGGATGCGCGACATCCTGTTCCTGCAGCGCCACAATCGCCGGCGCATCTACGATCTCGCCTACGCCAAGCCGGAGCCGGTGGTGCGCCGCCGCGATGTGGTCGAGGCGCCCGAGCGCATCGGCGCCGACGGCAAGGTGGCGACGCCGCTCGATCTCGAGGCGACCATGGAGCGCATCGCCGAGCGCATGGCCGAGGATGACGGCTATGGCGCTGTGGCCATCTGCCTGCTCAACGCCTATGTCGACCCGGCCCACGAACAGCAACTGGCGGACGCCATCCGGGCGCGCTTCCAGCAACTCAAGGTGACCTGCTCGTCGGACGTCTGCCGGGAGTTCCGCGAATACGAGCGCGCCTCCACGACGGCGCTTGCGGCCTATGTGCAGCCGGTGATCGACGCCTATCTCGGCCGCTTTTCCGAGGCGCTGGCGGCACGCGGCCATCGCGGGCGGTTCTCGGTCATGCAGTCGAACGGCGGCAGGCTGCCGGCGGCGGGCATGGCGAAGTCCGCGATCACGGCCCTGTTCTCCGGACCCGCGGCTGGCGTGGTCGGCGCGGCGCGCCAGGCCGGCCGTTCCGGTATCGGCAACATCATCACCTTCGATATGGGCGGCACATCGACCGATGTCTGCCTGGTCCGCGACGGCCAGCCCGACCTCGCGCCGTCCACGGAGATCGACGGGCTGCCCGTGAAGACGCCGGTGATCGACATCGCCACGGTCGGGGCGGGCGGCGGCTCCGTGGTCTGGATCGACGACGGCGGTCTGTTGCGCGTCGGCCCGGAATCCGCGGGCGCCGAGCCGGGGCCGGCCTGCTATGGCCGCGGCGGGACGACGCCCACCATCACCGATTGCCACCTGGTGCGGGGGACCATCCGCGCCGAGACGTTCCTCGGCGGCGACATGATGCTGGACCGCGCCGCCGCGGCGTCGGCGCTGGAGCCGGTGGCGGAACGCCTGGGCCTGTCGCTGACGGAGGCCGCGGACGCCGCGATCCGCGTGGCCGAGGCCAATATCGTTCGGGCCATCCAGCGCATTTCGACCGAGCGCGGCCACGATCCGCGCGACTTCGCCCTAGCGCCCTTCGGCGGGGCCGGCCCCATGCTGGCCTGCCGGGTGGCCGAGGATCTCGGCATCGCCACCGTGGTGGTGCCGCCGGCGGCGGGCGTGCTCTCCGCATATGGCCTGCTGGCCTCTGATTTCGTCCATTTCGAGAGCGTGACCCGGCAGACGCGCCTCTCCGCCGAGGCGATGGACGAAATCCGCGCGACCATTGACGAAGTTTCCGCCGCGGCGGCGAAGCAGTTGAAGGAACTGGGACTTGGCGGCCCCATCGAGACGCGGATCAGTCTGGACATGCGCTATGTCGGCCAGGCCTTCGAGATCGCCGTCGATCTGCCCGGCGAGGGCCGCGGGATCGATGCGGAAACCATCGGCCGGCTGTTCGCGGAAGCGCATCACCGTGTCTTCGAGTTCGACAAGGCCGGCGGCGCGGCTATCGAGATCGTCGCCTTCCGGGCCCGCGCCGCGGCCTCGCCGGGCGCGCCGCCGGAACTGGAAGGCGATGCCGGCGGCGCGGAGCCGGCGACCGTCACCCTGTTCGAGCGCGGCATGGAACAGCAGGCGGCCTGCGGTCCGCGTCCCGCCGCCGGCAGCACGCTGGCCGGGCCGGCGCTGATCGAGGACGGCACCTCGACCATTCTGCTGGCCAGCGGCTGGTCCGGCGCGGTGGACGGGGCGCACAACCTGATCCTGAAGCGTGGCTGAGCGGTGCGCCGGATGCGGCCACAGGCGTTCTGCATTACATTGGTTGCATGAACGAGATTGCGCGCGGCACGATTGAAAGGCTGATCGCGGTCGTCGGGCCGCAGGGCGCGATCACCGATCCGGACGACATGGCGCCCTATCTGGTCGAGTGGCGCGACAAGTGGCGCGGCAAGTCGGCGCTGGTGCTGCGGCCGTCGTCGACCGCGGAGGTGGCGGAGATCGTGCGCATCTGCGCCGAGACGGGCACCGCGATCGTGCCCCAGGGCGGCAATACCGGACTGGTGGGCGGCTCCATTCCCTTCGAGGGCGGCGACGAGATCGTTCTCTCGCTCGGCCGCATGAACCGCGTGCGCGCGGTCGATCCGCTGAACGACACCATCACCGTGGAGGCGGGCTGCATCCTGGCCGACGTGCAGGCGGCGGCGGACGAGGCCGAACGGCTGTTCCCGATGCGCATCGCCTCCGAAGGCACCTGCCAGATCGGCGGCAACCTTTCGACCAACGCCGGCGGCACGGCGGTGCTGCGCTACGGCAACATGCGCGATCTGGTGCTGGGCCTGGAAGTGGTGCTGCCCGACGGCCGTGTCTGGAACGGGCTGCGCGGCCTGCGCAAGGACAATACCGGCTACGACCTGAAGCATCTCTTCATTGGCGCGGAGGGGACGCTGGGCGTCATCACGGCGGCGGTGCTGAAGCTCTACCCCAGGCCCGCGGACCGGCAGGTGGCGTTCGCCGCGATCCCGAATCCCGAGGCCGCCGTCGAACTGCTGTCGCTTGCCAAGGACGTTTCCGGGGGCCAGGTCACGGGTTTCGAGATCCTGCCCCGGCTCGGGCTCGAACTGGTGCTGAAATCCCTGCCGGACGCGCGCGATCCCTTCGGTGACGTCCATCCCTGGTACGTGCTGATCGAGATGTCCTCGGGCGAGGGCGGGGGCGCCCTGCGCGAGGCCATGGAGACGGCGCTGGCGCGCGGCTACGAGAAGGAACTGGTGGCCGACGCCACGATCGCCGAGTCCGAAGCGCAGGCGCAGCAGCTCTGGGCGTTGCGCGAAGGTCTCTCCGAATCCCAGAAACTCGCCGGCGGTTCCATCAAGCACGACGTCTCGATCCCCGTGCCGAAGATGCCGGCCTTCATCGACCGCGCCGACCGCGCGCTGGAAGAGGTGATTCCGGGCTTCCGCTCGCTCGCCTTCGGCCATATCGGCGATGGCAATGTCCACTACAATCCGCTGCAGCCCGAAGGCGCCGACACCGAGGCCTATCTCGCCCGCTGGCAGGAGGTCGCCGACGTGGTGCACGGCATCGTCCACGAAATGGGCGGCTCGATCAGCGCCGAGCACGGGCTGGGCCGGCTGAAACGCGACGAGGTGCGGCGCTACAAGTCGGAGGTCGAACTGGAGCTGATGGCCTCGATCAAGCGCATGCTCGATCCGGACAACATCATGAATCCGGGAAAGGTGATCAGCCCGTAACGGCGTCGGGCAGCGCGACGGCGGTCGCGCGTTCGGCGGGGAAGATCATGCGTACGCGCGTGCCCCGGCCCTGGGTGCTGTCGATCAGCAGCGAACCGCCATGCAGTTCCATCAGCCGCCGTGTCAGCGGCAGGCCGAGGCCAGTGCCTTCCGCCGCAATTTCCGAGCGCGCCCGGCCGAAAGGCTCGAGCACCTGATGCAGATCGTCCTGGGGAATGCCGACGCCGTTGTCGGCGATCTCGACAAAGGGCTGTCCGCGGTCGGTCTCGCCGATGCCGATGGCGATGCGGCCGTCGTCGCCGGTGTATTTCACCGCATTGCCGATCAGGTTGATCAGCATCTGGCGCACGGCCCGCCGGTCGGCGCGGACCATGTACGGCCCCTCGCCATAGGCGCGCACCAGTTCCTTGCTCTCGATATCGACGCCCAGCAGATGGATGATGCGCTCGATCTCCGCCCTGAAGTCGACGTTCTCGTCCTCGATGGTGTAGCGTCCGGCCTCGACCTTGGAGATATCCAGCAGGTCGTTGACCAGACTCAGCAGGTGTTCGCCGCTGGCGGCGATGTCGATGGCGTAGCCGCGGTAACGCTCGTTGCCGATGGGGCCGAGCAACTGGTCGGACATGATGGCGGAAAAGCCGAGAATGGCGTTGAGCGGCGTCCGCAGTTCGTGGCTGACATTGGCGATGAAGGCGGACTTCGCGGCGTTCGCCTGCTCGGCCCGCTCCAGCGACTTCAGCGCCCGGTTCTGCGCCTGGGTCAGGGCGGTCACGTCGCGGCCGATGCCGCGGTAGCCCTTGAAGGCGCCGTCCGCGTCATACTGGGGTTCGGCGCTGATGCGCGCGTATTTCAGCTCGCCATTGGCGTTGTAGAACTTGATCTGCCAGTCGCGGTAGGCCTCGTGACGGCGCCAGACCGCCAGCAGATCGTACCATGCGGCTGCGTCCGCCGGTTCCAGGTCGGCCGTGCGCATTTCCACGATTTCCGCCCAGGGCCGGCCGACGAACTGTTCCGGCGACACACCGCCGACGCTTTCGTAGCGGCCCGACAGATAGGTCAGCCGCAGATCCGCGTCGGTTTCGAAATACCAGTCGGAGGCCATTTCGGTCAGATCGCGGAACCGCTTCTCGCTCTCCTTCAACGCCTCGGAGGCCAGCTTGTTCTCCGTGATGTCGAAATAGATGGCGTCCAGGTAGTTCCGGCCTTCACGGTCGACCACCGTCCAGCCGATCTCCCTGATCCAGCGGAACTCGTCCTTGTCGGGGTGACGGAAGCGGAACTCGATGGAGTAGGGCTTGTCCTCGGGCCGTCGAGCCTTCATGAAGCCGACATAGCGATCCCGGTCGCGTTCGTCGATCAGATCGAACCAGGAGAGCTGATCGCCCGCGCCTTTTCCGGAGGGTCGGCTGTCGGCCAGTTCCAGCGCGCGTGAATCGCCCCAGACCTTCAGATCGCCCTTCTCCAGGTCCCGGCGGGAGAACAGGATCCCGCGGGCGTTGCGCATGAACAGCTTCATCTGCTGATCGCGTTCGCGGAAGGCGGTGACGTCGTTCAGGAGCTGCAGCGATGAGCCGTCGCCCATACGAGTGGTCGTGGACAGCGCCCAGCGGCCCGAGGGTGTCAGGCCGAGCCTCGGCCTGCCGGGTTCGTGGAAGCCGGCCATCAGATCGTTCTTCCAGTCCTGGGCCGTGCCGGCGGGCGGGCTGAAGCCGTAGCTCTCGATGATCGCGTCCAGCTGCCTCTCGAAGGTCTCGCCGAGCGCCGGAAAGCCCGCGCAAGGCGGGAAATAGTGGCGGATGGCGGCGTTGTAGGCGCGCAGCCGGTCGTCGCTGTCGAAGAACAGGATCGCCATGTCGCCGAGCGTGGCCGAGGCGACCCAGTCGGCGACGCCGTCGGTCACCGTCTTGGCGGTCTCGCGCTGGGCCTGCCAGAGGGTCAGTCCGTCACCAACGGGTTTGGCATGGAGCAGCCAGCCGGGCTGACCGGGAAAGGGATTCCTGTCCCTGCGTCCTTCCGCTGCGCTGAGGACATCGCGCCGCCCGGCCTCGGAATCGGGGAGAAGTTCGCGGAACATCGCGTTGGCGACCACGACGCGGATACCGCCTCCGCTGCCCTCGGTCAGCGCCGCCGGTACGTCCAGCAGCTTGAAGGCCGCTCTCCACATCGCGTCGTCCGGTCGGGTCATGCTACCCAGCGCCTCACCCATCACGCATCCCGCTTCATAGGGAGCCTACATCCTAAGGGGGTGCGGGTTAACGAAAAGGTAAACATGGCGTGCGCCGGACCGCACGGATTCCGGGTTCAGATCCGGGTCGACAGCCAGATGGCGAGACGCGAGCCGGCCTTGATACCGGCGGTCAGCAGATCGTAGCCCGGCGCCCCGGCGGCGTCGTGGGCGCGCGCCGTGTCGCGGTGTTCCAGTTCGTCGGCGCGAAACCGCTGGATGGTCTCGCGCAATTCCGCCTCGTCGTCGTCCAGCTCCGCGGCCTGGGCCGCGTAGTGCTCGTCGATCACTTCCTCCACCGCCTCGGTGCAGGCCATGGCCGCTTTCTCGCCCATCAACGCGGTGCCGGCGCCCAGCGCGAAACCGGCCACGTGCCAGATCGGCGACAGCAGGGTGGGGCGGACATGGCGCTCGTTCATGATGCGGTCGAAGGTCTCCATGTGGTGGAGTTCCTGGTCCGCCATCTGCCGGATCGTCTCGACCGACCTGGAACCGCCGAGGACGGCGAGCTGGCCGTCATAGATGCGTTTCGCGCCGTACTCGCCGGCCTGGTCGACGCGGATGATGCGTGCGATGCGCTCCTCGAGCGGCGTGTCGCCGGGCAGCGGTTTTCTCATCGGCTCCTCCTGCCGCTTGACCGGACCGCAAGGGTCAGCGCAAGCATGGCCGCGAACCCGCCATAGACCACGTTCCAGCCCGCGATCGAAAGGCCGAGAAACGCGAAGGGCACCTGGTCGCAGCGCGCCGGCTGTGTTCCCAGCACCTGGGAGCGCAGGGCGTCAAGGTCGCCGGGCGTGCCCGCGCCGGTACAGGTCTCCAGTCCCTGCCAGAGACCTTCCTCGACGCCGGCATGGAACACGCCGACGCCCGCGCTGGCCGCGAAGCAGAGCGCCGCAGCCGCGGCCAGCCAGCCGCTCCGCCAGCCCAGCGCCCAGGCGGCTGCGCCCAGGACGAGGGCGGCGAGATAGGGCCAGCGCTGCCAGACGCAGAGCGGGCAGGGCGCCAGGCCGAAGACGTACTGGGCGATCAACGCCGCGGCCAACGGCAGCGCCGCCAGCGCCGCGATCACCAGTCCCAGGCGGGCGTCCAGGCGGTCGAAAAGGCTCATGATCAACCCTCTAGCCGGGCTGCTTCCCGCCGGCAATCAGAGAAAATAGCGCACGGCGACGAAGCCGCCGATCAGGCAGACCGTGAAGATCAGGACGAGGATGCCGAGATAGCGCTCGATGAAGGTGCGGATGGGTTCGCCGAACCACCACAGCAGGGCGGCGACGAGGAAGAACCGCAGGCCCCGTGCGGCGATGCTGGCGGCGGCAAAGGTAATCAGGTTCAGCGCCGTGGCGCCCGAAGCCACGGTGATCACCTTGTAGGGAAAGGGCGTGACGCCGAAGAAGAAGACGATCCAGCCCCCCTCCTCGTTGTAGCGCAGGCTGAACTCCGCGAACTGGTCGAGCGCGCCGTAGAACGCCAGCAGCGGCTTGCCCACGGCCTCGAACAGGAAGGCGCCGATGGCGTAGCCCAGCAGCCCGCCCAGCACGGAGAAGACCGTGGCGATGACGGCGTAGCGAAAGGCCTTGCGGCGGTCCGCAAGGATCATGGGGATGAGAACGACATCGGGGGGGATGGGGAAGAAACTGGATTCGGCGAAACTCACTCCCGCCAGGCCCCAGCTCGCCCGCCGATGGGCGGCGAGGCTCATCGTCCAGTTGTAGAGACGCCGCAGCACCTGTTTCGCTTCTCCCCGAATCGCGCCCGGCGAGGATGGTCGGCGGGTCCGCAAATGTCCATCGCGCAAAGGAAAAGGGCGGACCCGCGCGGGCCCGCCCCTTCCGTTGACCGGTTCCGAGAAGTTTCAGATGACGGCTTCCAGCTCGCCCAGACGCCGGGTCATCTTCACGTTCTCCGCATAGTCGATCGGCAGCGCGATCAGTGCCGGACCCTTCTGCTTGAAGGCCTCCTCCAGCGCCGCCGGCAGCTCCTCGGCGGATTTCAGGTTCCTGCCCCAGATGCCGAAGGCGGCGGCCATGGCAGCGAAGTCCGGGTTGGTGAAGGACAGCGCCGAATGCTTGCCGTCGAACTGGTTTTGCTGCTTCCACTTGATCAGGCCGTACTCGCCGTCGCACCAGACCATCCAGACGACGTTGATGCCCAGCCGCGCCGCCGTCTCCATGTCCTGGACGTTCATCATGAAGCCGGCATCGCCGTTGATCGCCAGAACCTTGCTGTCGGGCTTGGCGATCTTGGCGCCGATGGAGCCCGGCATCGCGAAGCCCATGGTGCAGAAGCCGTTGGAGATCAGACAGGTATTCGGCGTGTCGCACTGGTAGTAGCGGCTGATCCACATCTTGTGGGCGCCGACATCCGAAAGCACGATGTCATCGGGACCGAGGAACTCGCGCACGTCCCACAGCACCTTCTGCGGCTTCATCGGGAAGGATGTGTCGTCCTTCTCCATGGCGAAGTCGTCCAGGATCGTCTGGCGCAGCGGCTGCACGTCGTCGATGTTGAACGGCGGCTCCTTGATGCCGCGGGAGTCCAGCTCCTCGTTGATCTGCCAGAGCGCGTCGGCGATGTCGCCCTGGACGTCGACGGTGACGTCGTAGTCGCTGTCGATCTCCGCCGGCCAGAAGTCGATATGGACCATCTTCTTGCCGGGAGTCTTGTTCCAGTGGCTGGGGCTGTACTCGACCAGGTCGTACCCGACCGAAATGATGGTGTCGCACTTGTCGATGTAGACGTTCGCGTGGTCCTTGCCCTGCAGGCCCATCGTGAACAGGCAGTACTTCGACGACCGCGGCACCGCGCCCTTGCCCATGAAGGTGTTGATCACGCCGACGCCGAGCTTCTCGGCCATGATCTCGAGCTGCTTGGCGGCACGCTTCCGGATGGCGCCGTTGCCGGCGAGGATCATCGGCCGCTTGGCCTTCAGGATGACGTCGACGGCTTCCTTGACCGCCTTGTGGTCGGCGCCCGGGCGTCGGGTGCGGACCGGCTTCAGCGGCGGGCGTCCCTCGACCTGGTGCTTGGCCAGGTCCTCGGGCAGTTCGATCATCACCGCGCCGGGCTTCTCGGCCTCGGCGGTCTTGAAGGCCTTGCGCACGATCTCGGGGATTGCGCCGGCATTGGAGATGGTCTGCGCCCACTTGGTGATGGGGCGGAACATGGCGATCGAGTCCATGTTCTGGTGGCTTTCCTTGTGCAGTCGGTAGGTCCCGGCCTGCCCGATGATGCCGACGACCGGCGCGCGGTCCATGTTGGCGTCGGCGATGCCGGTGACCAGATTGGTCGCGCCCGGGCCCAGCGTGGCCAGGCAGACGCCCGACTTGCCGGTCAGGCGGCCATAGACGTCGGCCATGAAGGCCGCAGCCTGCTCATGACGGCAGAGCACGAATTCGATCTTGCTGTCGATCAGCGAGATCATCGTGTCGGCGTTTTCCTCGCCCGGAACGCCGAAAATCCTTTCGACGCCTTCTTCTTCCAGACATTTCACGAAAAGATCGGATGCTTTCATCGCACTCCCTCCATTGCCCCCCTCGAGACGAGGCTTCCTATTTCTTCGACGGAGCGCCGGCGGTGCCGCCGTCCCCATCACTGTCGTCCGTCAACCGGCCGCCCTCCAGCAGCCGTTCACGCCTTGCCGCCGCGTCCGCGTCGCGGCGCTTCTCGACGCCGGTACGGCCGTGACGCACGCGGTTCTCGGCGGCGCGCGCTGCTGCCCTGGCGCGTTCGCGTGTCTTCCGGAAGCGATTGAGGCTGACGATCTCGGCCATGCTCACCGCCTCGCGGGAAGCGGGCGACGGCGTGCGCCGCGCCCAGGCCATGCAATGTCGTAGAGATCGCCCACCGTGACCCAACCCCTCTTGATGCCGGGAAGCTTAGCCGATCATGGCGGTGGCGCAAGCGCCGCGGCATCCGCGGTGTCCGCCGTCACTGCGATTGCCTCCCATGGCGGTGCGTGATTTAACGGGCGCGCGTTTCCCGACAGGGCAATCCAGAGGAACCGGCAAGGGCGTCAGGTGCGTGCATTTCTGATCATTCTGGCGATCCTGGTCGCGCTCGTCTTCGGCGTCCTGTTCGCCGCGCCGCTGGTGATCGATCCGGAGGACTATCGCGGGGATGTCCAGGCCGGTCTGTCGCGGGCGCTCGGTCAGCCGGTGCGGCTGGAGGGCGAGCTTGCGTTCCGGATCCTGCCGACGCCCCGGCTTACCGCCGGCGGCGTGGTGGTGGAGGGCGGTTCGGCGCGCGACCTCGATCCGATCCTGACCGCGCGGCGCGCCGAGATGCGCCTGTCGCTCGGCGGTCTGCTGGCAGGCGAGTTCCTGGCCGAGCGGATCGAACTGGTAGAGCCGGTGATCACGCTGCACGCGGACCTGACCGGCCGCACCAACTACGCCGGACTTCGCGCTCCCGACCAGGGGGACGGTCTCTCGATAAGCGTACTCGGCATTTCCGGCGGCGTACTGAACTACCGCGATCAGCCGGCCGGCCGCGCCCTGTCCGCATCGGACCTGTCGGGCGAGATCAACCTGGACGGCAGCGCAGGAAGCGTCACCGGTCATCTGGCCGGGGTCTGGCAGGGCCGCGACGTCGACGTCAATTTCAGACTCGGCCAGGGCGCGCGGCCGTCGCTGTTCGTCGAAATGAATCTGGACGACACCGCCATGGCGCGGTTTCAGGGCCGCCTTGCCGATCCGGCCGCCGGTGTCGCCGAAGGCCAGTTCGAGGCGGATATCGCCGATCTGCGCGCATTCGAGAACCTCTTCGCGCTGGTGCCGCCGGGCGAGGAACCGGTGCCGCTGCGCTTCCGTGCCGGCGCGCGGCTGGACGGATCGGAACTGGTGCTCGACGGTATCAGCGGCATGCTGGCCGACGCCGCCTTCGGGGGCCGGTTCAGCGCGGACCTCGGCGCGTCGCCCTCTCTGGATGTGGCGCTGGCCTTCGACAAGCTGGCCGGCCCGCCGCTGCTCGCCTCGTTGCGGCACTGGCCCGACGGCGCCGCAACGGCGGCGCGCGCGCTGGATCGTCTGCCCGAACTGGGCGCGGCCATCCGTCTGGATGTCGGCCTGGTGGAGTTCGGCGACGGCTATGTACGCCAGTTCACTCTGGACGCCCGGCTGGCCAATGGCGCGCTGTCGATCGGCCGAGTTTCGGCGCTGCTGCCGGGCGGTTCGGATCTCGCGTTCTCCGGCGAACTGCGTCTCGCGGCCGGCGCCTATCGGCTGGAGGGCTCGGTCGAGATGGTTTCCGACAATCTGGTCAGCCTGCTTGAATGGAGCGGGGCGACGGTGCCGCTGGATGCCCGTGGCCGGTTGCGCAATCTCAGCCTGTCCGCTGCGGTGGGCATTACCAGCGACGTCGCCCAGATCACCGGGATCGATCTGCGTCTGGACCAGTCGCGGCTGACCGGCGGGATCGCCATCGCCCTGGTCGAGCGCCCGTCCTTCAGCCTCGACGTCGCCGTCGATCAGATCAATGCCGACGCCTATGCGGGCCTGTTCGGCCTGCGCGCCTGGCGATGGAGCGTCCTGACGCCGGATCCGGCGGCCCCCCGGCTGCCGCTGCTGGACCGCTTCGATACCAACGCCATCATACGCATCGACCGTCTGGTCGCCGGCGCCGAGGTGGCCGAGGACGTCCTGCTCGAGGCGGGTCTGCTGGACGGAAACCTGACTCTCACGGCGCTGCGTATCGGCGCGCTGCAGGGCGCGGAAGTGCTGATTTCGGGCCGGGTCGACACGCCGGAGAACCCGCAGTTCGCGCTGGAGGCGAAAGTCACGGCGCCGGACATGGGCGCGTTTCTGGGCGCGCTGGGCGCGACAGGCGGCGGCATGGCCGGCCGTTTGCGCGATGCGACGCTGGACGCCGGGCTGGAGGGCGGCTTCGCTTCGGCCGCGGTCTCCGTGGCGTTCGGTTCGGCGGAACTGGACGGACGCATCGAGGGTGCGGTCGCCGACTGGTTGGCGGCGCCTCAACTCGACCTCAGGGTGAGTCTGGATAGTCCCAGCGCGCCGGCGCTGCGCCGCCTGGCGTTTCCGGATTGGCGGCTGCCTTTCGCGCTGGCGGGGCCGGTAACGGTCGAAGGGACGGTGACCGGATCGCCGGAGCGGCTGGGGATTGCAGGCCGTATGGACGCCATGGCGGCGCGGCTGGACCTGACCGGCGAGGTCGGCGGGAACGAGGAAGGCGAGACGGCCTACCGCTTCGACGCCCGCCTGCGTCATGGTGATGTCATCGCCCTGATGGAGAGCCTCTGGAGCGGCTACAGGCCGTCGGCGGCCGGCGGCGCGGCGCTGGACGCGACTGCTGTGGCGGAGGGCGGGGCATTCGGCCTGCGCCTGGCGGAGCTGGAGGCGAGGGCCGGCGACGATCGCCTGAGCGGTGCGGTCGGGATCGACTGGCGCGGCAAGCCGGAAGTGGTCGCGAACGTGACCGACGGCCGTCTGGATCTGGGCCCGTACCTGCCGAAATCCGCGGCGGAGAACGAGACCGGAGGACGGCGGTGGTCGCTCTCTCCGATCGGCACGAGCTGGCTGCGCGGCGTCCGCCTGGACGCCACGGTCGACATGGAGCGGCTGACGGCAGATGGCCTGTCGCTGGCGCCGTTCCATGCATCGCTCGCCATCTCCGACGGCCGGATGGTGGCGGAGGACCTGCGCGGCGGCATCGGCGAAGGCGAAATCGGCGGCCGAATGACGTTCGGCGCCGACGGCGTGCCCTTCGTCGAGGCCGAGGTTCAGGGGCGCGGCGTGCAACTGTCCCCGATGCTCGCGGCGCTGCTGGGCGAGTTGCCCGCGCTGGAAGGCGATGCCGATTTCGAGGCCGCTCTTGAGGGGCGCGGCGTGACCGCCTTCGACATGATCCGCGCGCTGTCCGGACGGATCGAGATCACACGCGCCGATCTGGCCTTCGATCCCGTCGACGAGACGTTGCCTTCGCCCGATCTGGAAGGCCTGGCAGGAACGCTCGAGGCCACCCGCGGGGTGCTGCGCACGACCAGACCGTTCGCTGACGCCGGGGGGGCGGCAACGATAATCGGCAGCATCGACCTGCCGCGTTGGCGGCTCGATCTCGAGTTGAGAGGTCTGGAGGGTGCGGGCGGGGCCGACCCGGGGACACTGTCCATTGCTGGGCCCCTGGATGCGCCCCGGTTGAGCGTCGCGCCCTGACCACACCGGCGAGGCCGGACGCGGGTCCGCTCAGTGGGCGCTGCTGCCGCCTGCTTCCGTGCGCGGCGCGCTGCCACCGGCGCCCTGGGCCTGCCTGTAGGTTTCCAGCAGATAGACGCGGATGGCGCTCGAAAGGTTCTGGCTTTCGCGGTTCGCGTCGATCTCCTCGACCAGTTCGCTCAACTTGATCTGCCGGCCTTCCGCCAGTTCGCGCAGCGCGTCCCAGAAGGCGTCTTCCAGGGAAATGCTGGTCGGGTGGCCGGCGATGCGGACCGACCTCTTGTGGACGGCCGTGCCGGGCACCCGGGGGCGTCGCCCGCCCGGTGTCTGAGAATGTTCTTTCACAACGCTACTCTGCTTTTCATGGCGTGGTCTTTCCGATGCGTCCTGGCGCTGATATCGACATATTGGCAGGTTACTTAGTTTTCAACGCACTTGCTTGGTCAACAAACCGGTCGGCATGCTTCGCTCCTGCACTGGGGTAGATGCGGTGACGCGGTGAACGCGCTTGTTCCCATGGGTTCTTGTTTGAAATGGGGCGAGAAGAGTACAATTCTATGCTCTCCCGACAAGGCCGATTACTGTTCCTTGTTGCGCTCCCACTGTAATTTTTTGAAGTATCTTGCTACCATCCAAGGTTGATCCAGCATGCTGGTACCACGCCTAGGTCGAATCGGGAAGAGAAATACTTCATGTAGTATTATGGTAGCGCGAAAACATGAATGTCTTTACATGGGAGTTGTCGCGTGGCCGCGCGTTCGCCTTGCGTCGCGCCGGGCGGTGACCAATCGGTGACCATCGGCCCGGGCCGGTTGGACCCTCCTGGTTCAGCCGCAGCGGCCCTTTCGCTTCAGTCGGCGGACAGACGGGTCATTTCCGGCCTTGTGGCCCGCGCCTGCCGCCGCAGTTCCGCCAGTTCCTCGCCCTCGCGTGCGGTGGTGACGTAGAGCTGGTCGCGCCCGGCGAGGTAAGGGCTGGGCCATGCCTGCGGCCGGTAGCCGTAGTGCGCCGCCGCATGGAGGGTGAAGTACGGGTCGGCGAGATGCGGGCGGGCCAGGGCCACCAGATCGGCGCGCCCGGAGAGCACGATCGTGTTCACCTGATCGGCAGTGGTGATGTTGCCGACGGCCATGGTGGGGATGCCGAGGTCCTGGCGGACCGCATCGGCGAAGGGCGTCTGGAACATGCGGCCGTAGACGGGCCGCTGGTCAGGCGTCGTCTGGCCCGCCGAGACGTCGATCAGGTCGACGCCCGCGTCCTTCAGCATCGCCGCCGCGGCGAGGAAATCCGCTTCGGTCAGACCCTCCGGCATCCAGTCGGTGGCCGAGAGGCGTACCGACATGGGCTTGTCCGCGGACCAGGCCTCCCGGGCCGCGCGGAACACCTGCAGCGGAAAGCGCATGCGGTTCTCGATGGACCCGCCATGTTCGTCGGTCCGCCTGTTTGTCAGCGGCGAGATAAAGGACGCCAGCAGGTAGCCGTGCGCCATGTGGATCTCCAGCATGTCGAAGCCGGCACGGTCGGCCCGTCGTGCGGCCGCCGCGAAGTCCTCGACCACCCGGTCCATGTCACCGGCCGTCATTTCCTTCGGCACCTGGCTGTCGGGGAAGTAGGGGATGGGCGAGGCCGAGACGATCGGCCAGTTGCCTTCCCTGAGCGGCCGGTCCATCTCCTCCCAGCCGAGCTGGGTCGAACCCTTGCGCCCCGCATGGCCCAGCTGCATGGCGATCTTCGCCGCCGAGCGCGCATGAACGAAGTCGACGACGCGCTTCCACGCGGCCTCCTGTTCGGCGTTCCACAGGCCGGTGCAGCCGGGCGAGATTCGCGCGTCCGCCGAGACGTCCGTCATTTCCGTGAAGATCAGTCCGGCCCCGCCGATGGCGCGGCTGCCCAGATGCACGAGATGCCAGTCGTCAGGCACGCCGTCGCTGGCCGAATACTGGCACATGGGCGAGACGACAACCCGGTTGGCGAGCGTCATGCCGCGCAGCCGGAAGGGCGTGAACATCGGCGGCGGCGTCTCGTTTTCCGGCACCGGCAGGCCCTTCGCGCGGCAGTCGTCGACGAACCAGCGCCCGGCGGTCTCGACCATGGCCGGGTCGCGCATCATCAGGTTGTCGTAGGTGATCTGCTTGGAGCGCGAGAGCATGGAGAAGTTGAACTGCAGCGGCGGCAGACGGAAGTTCCGCTTCACGTTCTCGAACCATTGCAGCGAGACGTTCGCGGCGTGCTGGGTCTTCTCCACCTCCTCGCGGCGCGTGGCGTCGTAGTGGGCCAGCGCCGCCTTGACGTCATTGCCATGGCCGAGCACCGATCCTGCCAGCGCGATGGCGTCCTCCATGGCCAGCTTGGTGCCGGAGCCGATGGAAAAATGCGCCGTGTGCGCCGCATCCCCCAGTATGACCACGTTCTCGTGCACCCAGCTCTCGCAGCTCACGGCGGGGAAACGGCGCCAGACGGAACGGTTGGTGAGCAGCGGGTGGCCCTGCAGTTCCTCGCGGAACAGCGTTTCCAGATAGCGGACGGAGCCTTCCTCGTCGTCCTCGCGCAGACCGGCTGCCTCGAAGGTTTCCGGCGTCGTCTCGACGACCCAGGTCGCCGCCTCGCCGCGGAAGCGGTAGGCGTGGATCATCCAGTGGCCGTGCCGGTTCTCCTTGAAATGGAAGGTGAAGGCCTTGAGCGGGGCGGTGGAGCCCATCCAGGCGAACCTGTTGCGCTTCAGGTCGACCGTCGGGTGGAAGCTCCCGGCATAGGCCGAGCGCACGGTCGAGTTGACGCCGTCGGCGCCGACCAGCAGGTCGCAGTCGCGAAGAGCCTCCACGTCCGTGACATCGGACTCGAAGATGGTTCGGACGCCCAGGTCCTCGGCCCGCTGGCGCAGGATGGTCAGCAGCTCCAGACGGCTGATGCCGCAGAAACCGTGCCCGGTCGAGCGGATGACCTCGCCGCGATAGTGGGTGTCGATCTCTTCCCAGTAGGCGAAGCGTTCGATGATCTGCTCGTAGCTGACAGGATCAGCGTCGCGGAAATGGCCCAGCGTCTCGTCGGAAAACACGACGCCGAAGCCGAAGGTGTCGTCGGGACGATTGCGTTCATGCACCGTGACGTCCAGATCGCTGCGCGCCTTGCGCAGCAGGATCGCGAGATAGAGCCCGGCCGGCCCCCCGCCTATCACGTTGATCTTCATCGGCCATTCTCCATCGCGGGAGATATTTTATACTTAAAGTATTTTGGAGGCCAGCGGCGCGCGCGGGCGGCGGCGGCCGCTCGCCGTTCAGGACTTTGCAAGGCGGCCGCCCCCTGCTTATGTGTGCGCCGGGTTCGGGAGGCAACCGCAATGGGGGAGGAGCCGGCATGGACGCGCGCGCATCGGAACTGACGCTGGCGGAAGCCCGCCGTGGCGCCGAGGAGTGGTTCGCCCCCTGGGTGAAGGATCTCGGCCTGGTCGTGGAGGAGATCGAGCGCGGCCGCGTGCGTCTGCGCATCCCGAAGAACGAGCGGCTGAACCGCGTGGGCGGGATCCTGTCGGGACAGGCCATGATGGCCGTCGCCGACACGGCCATGGTCTTCGCCATTCGGTCCTGCCTGTCGGGCGGCGAGAACATCGCCACGGTGCAGCAGTCGACCAGTTTCTTCCGCGCGGTGGCCGACGCCGACCTGATCTGCGAGGCGCGCGTGGTCAAGGAAGGTCGGACGACCATGTTCGGCGACTGCCTGCTCCACGCCGACGGACAAGCGGAGAAGCCCGCCGCCCAGGCCACGGTGGTCTATGCCGTCATCCCGAAAAGATAGCGGCGTCTCGATCCTTCACGCCACCTGCGTCGAGGTGGATGGTGTCGGGGTGCTGTTCGAGGGGCCGTCCGGCAGTGGCAAGTCCGACCTCGCCCTGCGGTTGGTTGCGGAAGGGGCGCGGCTGGTTGCGGACGACCGCACGGCGCTGTCGACCGCCGGGGGACGGCTGACGGCGCGTGCGCCGGAGCCTATCAGGGGATTTCTCGAGGTGCGCGGCCTGGGAATAGTGCGGCTGGAGCCATCCGAATGCGCCGCCGAAGCACCTGTGGGGGCGCTGGTCGAACTCACCGCCAATCGCATTCTCGTGAAACGGATGCCCGATCCGGCCGAAAGGCCTGTTCTCGGCTTCAACCTGCCATTCCTGGAGCTATATCCATTCGAGGAATCGGCGACCGCTAAGCTGCGCATGTTCCTGCGCACGCTCGCGGATCCGGAGAAGCTGATCGAATGAGCGACGGGAACGAAGAACGTATTGCCGACAGCGGCCGGGTGCTGCTGGTGAGCGGCATGTCCGGCGCGGGCAAGAGCTCGGCCCTGAAGATCCTCGAGGACATGGGCTGGGAGGTCGTCGACAACCTGCCGCTCAACCTGCTGGAGCGGCTGCTTGAGGCCGAGAATGTTCCCGCAGACGAGACGCCGCCGCTCGCCGTCGGGATTGACACCCGCACCCGCGGCTTCGACGCCGACCATCTGGTCGACATGCTGAAGACGCTGCGGACCGGTTCCCGCCGGTCGGTGGAACTCTGCTTTCTGGATGCCGATCCGGACGTCCTGCAGCGGCGCTTCACCGAGACCCGCCGCCGCCACCCGCTGGCCGCCGACCGCGCCGTGATGGACGGCATCCGCATGGAGCGGCGCATGCTGGAGGTGCTGCGGGAACGGACCGACGAGATGATCGACACCTCGGAGTTCGCCCTGCCTGACCTGCGCCGGGTGCTGGGCGCGCGCTACAGCCCGGAACGGCCGGCCGGGCTGCAGGTCTTCGTCACGTCCTTCTCCTACCGCCACGGCCTGCCGCGGGACGCCGATCTGGTGTTCGACGTCCGCTTTCTGCGCAACCCGCACTATGTGCCGGCGCTGAAGCCCGGAACCGGCCTCGACGAGGACGTCCGCGCCCACATCCGCGCCGACGAAGCCTGGGAGCCCTTTCTGCAACAGACCACCGATCTGCTGGCGCTGCTGTTGCCGCGATACGGCTCGGAGGGGAAGTCCTACCTGACGATCGCCTTCGGCTGCACCGGCGGGCGGCACCGTTCCGTCTATGCGGCGAGCCTGTTCGGCCAACGCTTGCGCGGACTGGCCGATCATGTGACCGTTCGTCACCGGGACCTTGACCGGCCGGGCGTGATTCCCTCCCCGGCCTGACGAAAACGGAATCGGAGACATCGCGACAATGATCGGCATGGTGTTGGTCACCCACGGCCGGCTGGCGGAGGAATTCATCGCCGCCACCGAACACGTCGTCGGCGCCCAGCAGAACGTCCGCGCCATTTCCATCGGCCCCGATGACGACATGGACCAGCGGCGGACCGACATCATGGATGCGGTCGGCGACGTCGACGAGGGCGAGGGCGTGATCGTTCTGACGGACATGTTCGGCGGCACGCCGTCCAACCTGGCGATTTCGATCATGGACCAGGGGCGGCTGGAAGTGATTGCCGGCATGAACCTGCCCATGCTGATCAAGCTCGCGACGGTGCGCGAACACAGTTCGCTGAAGGAGGCCGCCGAGACGGCGCAGGAATACGGGCGCAAATACATCAACATCGCGTCCGCCGTGCTGGCGAGCGGGAGCCAGTGAGCGCGTCCTCCCCGCCGGTGATTCGGGAATCGCTCACCATCTGCAACGAAAAGGGCCTGCACGCCCGCGCCGCGGTCAAGTTCGTGCACTGCGCCAAGCAGTGGGGGGCCCGTATCACGGTGGAAAAGGACGGCGTCGCCGTCGAGGCCGACTCCATCATGGGCCTGATGCTGCTGGCCGCGGCCAAGGGCACCGCGATCCAGGTCACGGCCGAGGGCGAGGACGCCGAGGAGGCGGTGGCGGCGCTGGGCCGGCTGGTCGCCGACCGTTTTGAAGAACCCCGCTGACAGGCCGGGCGCGGACGACGCGCCACCCGACTGGCTGGACGACTGGCTGGCTGGCGAGCGCCGCGCGCTGAGCCGCGCGATCACGGCGGTCGAGAACGAGAACCGCGAGGCGACCGCGGTGCTTCGGGCGATGCAGGGCCGCCTGGGCCGCGCCATTTCGGTCGGCTTCACCGGGCCGCCCGGCGCGGGCAAGTCGACCCTGGTCAACGCCTTCGTCCGGGAACAGCGCGAGCGCGGCCGCACGGTCGGCGTCATCGCGGTCGACCCCTCCAGTCCGATTTCCGGCGGCGCGATCCTGGGCGACCGCATCCGCATGACCGGCCATGCCGGCGATGACGGGGTGTTCGTGCGGTCGCTGGCCAGCCGCGGTCACCTCGGCGGGCTGTCGCGCAGCGCCGTCCGCGTGATGGACTGCATGGACGCCGGCGGCCGCGACGTCATCGTCATCGAGACGGTCGGCGCCGGCCAGTCGGAGGTGGAGATCGCCGATGTGGCGGACGTCAAGGTGGTGGTCGCCGCGCCCGGCCTGGGCGACGACGTGCAGGCGATCAAGGCCGGCATACTCGAGATCGCCGACATCCTTGTGGTCAACAAGGGCGACCACCCGCTGGCGGCCCAGACGCTCCGCCATCTGAAGACGATGGCCAGCATGCGGCCCGAGGGGACGCGGCCGGCAGTGCTGAAGACCACGGCGCTGAACGGGGAAGGGGTGGCGGAACTCGCTGCCGCGGTGGACGCGCTGGGGCGGGAGCGCCGCCACGCCGCGCCCATGGCCCGTGCCCGGCGTCTGCTCCGGCGTGCGGCGCTTGATCTGGCGTCGCGGCGTCTCTCGGCGGTCGACAGCGCCGAAGTGGAGCGGCTGGCAAGGGCATTGACGACCGGGGACGCGACAGTGGAAAAGGCGGCCCTCGACCTCCTGCGACTGGCCATGAAGGACGACCGATGAGCCGCACGCCCCCCGAAGTCCGCGACCTGATCCGCGACCTGCCCGATTCGCAGATCCGCGAGGTGGCGCTGGATTATATCGGCAAGCCCGGCCTGATCGCGCTCTGGTTCGGCGAGTCGGACGAGGAGACGCCGGACTTCATCCGCGACGCCGCCAAGGCCGCGCTGGACGCGGGGGAGACCTTCTACGCCCCCAATGCCGGCATCGGGCCGCTGCGCGCCGAGATCCAGGCCTACATGACGCGGATCTACGGCCGCGACTTCGCGCGCGACCGCTTCACGGTCACGGCCTCGGGCATGAACGCGATCATGCTGGCCTTCCAGGCGCTGGTGGACCCGGGGGACAACGTGCTGGTGATCAGCCCGGTCTGGCCCAACTGCGCCGAGACCGTGAAGATCCTGAGCGGCGAGGTGCGCCGCGTGCTGCTGGACGAGCGCGACGGCCGCTGGTCGCTGGACCTCGACCGGTTGTTCGACGCCGCCGACGAGCGCACGAAGGCGGTCTTCATCAACTCGCCGGGCAACCCGACGGGCTGGATGATGTCGGAGGCGGAGCGCGACGCGATCATGGAATGGGCGCGCAGGAAAGGCATCTGGCTGATCGCGGACGACGTCTACGCCCGCCTGGTCTATGACCGCCACCACGCGCCCTCCTTCGTCGAGGTCGCGGACCCCGATGACCGGGTGATCGCCATCAACAGCTTCTCCAAGAGCTGGTCGATGACCGGCTGGCGGCTGGGCTGGATCACGGCGCCAGCCAGCATCGGAGGGGCGCTGGCCAAGCTGAACGAATACAACATGGCGGCGCCGACGACATTCGTGCAGCACGCCGGCGTCGCCGCGCTGCACGATGGCGATCCCTATGTCGACGGGCTGGCCGAGCGGCTGCACCGCCGCCGGGACCTGATCACCCAGTCTCTCGGCCGCTTCTCGCGCGTGCGCTACACGCCGCCCGACGCGGCCTTCTACGCCTTCTTTGCCGTCGAGGGGATGGCCGAGGGCAGCCTCGCCTTCTGCCGCAGGCTGCGCGACGAGGCCGGCGTCGGCCTCGCGCCCGGCAGCGCGTTCGGTCCGGGCGGCGAGGGCTATCTCAGGCTCTGCTTCGCCAGCTCCGAAGCCGCCCTGTCCCAGGCCATGGAGCGCCTGCAGCCTTACCTGGATTGAGTTCAAGCGCCGCCATGTTTCCTCCCCCTTCGATGGGGGAGGGAGAACGTATCGGCGGAATTCTGCTACTTTCTACCTGTTCTTGAAGGCGGGCTTGCGCTTCTCGGCGAAGGCGGCCATGCCCTCGTTCTGGTCCTCGGTCGCGAACAGCGAGTGGAAGACGCGGCGCTCGAACATGATGCCGTCGCGCAGCATGGTTTCGTAGGCCTTGTTGACCGATTCCTTGGCGATCATCACCGACGGGCGCGAGAGCTCGGCGATCTTCGTGGCCGTGCTGACGGCCTCCTCGACCAGGTCGTCGACGGGCACGATGCGGCTCACCAGTCCGGAGCGCTCGGCCTCCTCGGCGTCCATCATGCGCGCGGTGAGCACCATTTCCATCGCCTTGGACTTGCCGACGAAGCGGGTCAGGCGCTGGGTGCCGCCTGCGCCCGGAATGACGCCCAGGTTGATCTCGGGCTGGCCGAACTTGGCGTTCTCGCCGGCCAGAATGAAGTCGCACATCATGGCCAGTTCGCAGCCGCCGCCCAGCGCATAGCCCGCCACCGCGGCGATGACCGGCTTGCGCACCTTGCTCGCGGTTTCCCAGTTGGCGGTGATGAAGTCCTCCATGTAGACGTCCATGTAGGACTTGGGCTGCATCTCCTTGATGTCGGCGCCGGCCGCGAAGGCCTTGGACGAGCCGGTGATGACCATGGCGCCGATGGCGTCGTCGGCCTCATACTTCATCAGTGCGTCGGTCAGCTCGTCCATGAGCTGCTTGTTCAGCGCATTGAGCGCGTCCGGTCGGTTGAGTGTGATCAGCCCGACGGGTCCCCGCGTGTCGGTGAGGATGCATTCATAGGCCATGTCCGGTCTCCCCGTATGTCGGTCGCCGCTGTTCAGCGCGGCGCCAGCCTGAAGGTCACGGCGGTCTCGCCGCCCTGGCCCCTGATTTCCAGTTCCATGCGCTCCCCGTCGCGCAGGAGCTCGCCACCCGGTCCGGCGTTCCAGCCGAGACCGGGCAGGGCCGAGGCGTAGTAACTTTCAACGGCCTCGCGCGCAACAGGTCCGGCTGCGCGTACCACGACGACACGGCCCTCGGCAGTCTCGAACACGGTCTCGCTGTCAGCGTTGACCACCAGGCCCGGCATCAGCGGAATGTCCAGGGTCTCGATCCAGCCGTCGGCCCGCGCCAGCAGTGGCGCGAGGCAGAGTGCGGCGATGGCGGCCAGGCGCCTCATCGCTGGCAGACCCCGCAATGGAACGTCGACCGGCCGGACTGCACCAGTCGCCCCACCGCGCCCTTGCAGCCGGGCTTCCGGCACGGCTCGCCCTCCCGGCCATAGACCCGGAAGTCGTGCTGGAAATAACCCAGTTCGCCGGAGGCCTGGACATAATCGCGCAGCGTCGAGCCGCCGGCGGCGATGGCTTCCTCCAGCACCGCCTTGATTTCCGGGACCAGCCGCTCCGCACGCCGGCCGGCGACGGTGGCGGCGATCCGCTTCGGCGAGATGCCGGCGCGGAACAGCGCTTCGCAGACATAGATGTTGCCGAGGCCGGCGACGATCCGCTGATCCAGCAGCGCGGCCTTGATCGGCGTCCGCTTGCCGGCGAGGCGACGGCTCAGCTCGGCGCCGTCGAAGGCGGCGTCCAGCGGTTCCGGACCCAGCGAGGCGAAGAAGCGGTGGCTTTCCAGCGCGCTGGTCTTGGCCAGGTCGAAGAAGCCGAAACGGCGGTGATCCTGAAAAATGACCGCCGTGCCGTCGTCGGCTACGAAGACGATGTGCTCGTGCGGGCGTTGCGCGTTCGGCAGGGCGTCGTGGATGTGCATCCGTCCCGACATGCCCAAATGCCCGATCAGGGTCTGGCGGTCGTCGAGATCGAACAGCAGGTACTTGGCGCGGCGGCGCAGGGCCTCGACACGGCGGCCGGTCAGGCGTTCGGCCATGTTCTCGGGCAGGGGGAAGCGCAGGTCCGGCCGGCGCACCTCGACACGCGAGAACACGCGCCCCTTCAGGCGGCGCTCCAGTCCGCGACGAACGGTCTCGACTTCGGGCAGTTCCGGCATGGGCCGCAATGTAGCGCGGCCCTCGGGCCTCCGCTATGGTCCATCCCGCCATGACGGACAGCGATGAAGAGAAGGCAAGCTTCGGCTTTTCGGAGGTTCCCGCGGCGGAGAAATCCGCGCGCGTGGGCGAGGTCTTCCGCTCGGTCGCCGGCCGCTACGACCTGATGAACGACCTGATGTCCGGGGGCGTCCACCGCCTCTGGAAGGAACGCTTTGTCGCTTCCCTCCGGCCCCGGCCCGGGGAGCGGGTCCTCGACCTGGCCGGCGGGACCGGGGATATCGCGCGGCGCATCCTGGAACGCACCGGCGGCGCGGCGAAGGTCACGCTCTGCGACATCAACGAGGCCATGGTGGCGGCCGGGCGCGACCGGCTTATCGACCGGGGCGTAGTCCGCGGCATCGACTGGGTCGTGGGCGACGCCGAGGCGCTGCCCTTTCCCGATCACCGCTTCGACGCCGTGACCATCGCCTTCGGCATCCGCAACGTCACCCGCATCCCGAAGGCGCTGACGGAGATGCGGCGCGTGCTGAAGCCGGGCGGGCGTTTCTACTGCCTCGAATTCTCCAGTGTGCGTGCGGCGTTGCGTCCGGCCTACGACGTCTATTCCTTCCAGGTGCTGCCGCGCCTGGGCCGACTCGTGGCCGGTGACGAGGCCGCCTACCGCTATCTTGCCGAGAGCATCCGCCGCTTTCCCGATCAGCGGGCCTTCGCCGCGATGATCGAGGAGGCCGGCTTCCGCCGCGTGGCCCACGAGGATCTGACCGGCGGCGTCGCCGCCATTCACCACGGCTGGCGGATCTGACCCGGATGGCTTCCGGGTACCGATCGCTTCGCGCCCGCGGCGCCGGCCGGCCATGATCGGGTCGGTCGCCATGTTCCGCAAGCTCCGCTATCTCGGTCGGCTGATCGTCATCGCGCGCACCCTGGCGCGTCACGACGCCCTGTTCCCGCTGCAGCAGTTCGACGCCCCGCCATTGGTCGTTCGCCTGGCGCGGCTGTTCGCGCTGCGCAGCCGGAAGAACCGCGAACGCCGCCCCGGCGAACGGCTGGCCGCGGCCTTCGAGGATCTGGGCCCCTCCTTCATCAAGCTTGGGCAGGCGCTGTCGGTGCGCGCCGATCTGCTGGGCGAGGACATTGCCCACGATCTGGACCGTCTGCGCGACCGGCTGCCGCCCTTCCCGTTCGAGAAGGCGAAGGGAAAGATCGAGGATCAGCTCGGCCGCCCGTTGGAAGAGCTGTTCGAGAGCTTCGACGAAGAACCGGTCGCGGCCGCTTCCATCGCCCAGGTTCATTTCGCGACCGTGCGCGACGGCGAGACGATCCGGGAGGTTGCGGTCAAGGTCGTCCGGCCCGGCATCGCGGAAATGATGGAACGCGACCTGGGGCTGTTCTACTGGCTGGCCGCGATGGCCGAGCGGGCCGAGCCCGAGCTTCGGCGGCTGAAGCCGACGGAGGTCGTGCGCACCCTGCAGGAAACCGTCGAGCTGGAAATGGACTTCCGGCTGGAGGCGGCGGCCGCCGACGAAATCGGGGAGATGTTCGAAAGCGATCCCGATTTCGAGGCGCCAGCGGTCGATTGGGAACGCACCGGCGAGTCGGTGCTGACCATGGAGCGGGTGCGCGGCATCTCCATGGGCGACCGCGCGGCGCTGGAGGCGGCGGGCATCGACCTGAAGGACGTCGCGGTCCGCGTCATCCGCATCTTCCTGCGGCAGGCGATGAACGAGGGGCTGTTTCACGCCGACATGCATCAGGGGAACCTGTTCGTGAAGCCCGACGGTGTCATCGTCGCGGTCGATTTCGGCATCATGGGCCGGTTGGACCGGCCAACCCGCATGTTCATGGCGGAGATGCTGGGCGCCTTCATTGCCGGCGATTACCGCCGGGCGGCGGAGGTGCATTTCGCCGCCGGCTACGTGCCGCGTCACAAGTCGGTCGACGCCTTCGCACAGGCCTGCCGCTCCATCGGCGCGCCGATCCGCGGCAAGCCGGTGAGCGAGATTTCCGTCGGCCGGCTGCTGGCGCAGCTCTTCCGCATCACAAAGACCTTCGACATGGAGACCCGGACTGAGCTGCTGCTGCTGCAGAAGACGATGGTCACGGTGGAAGGCGTGGCCCGTGATCTGGACCCGGAGATCAACTTCTGGGAGGCGGCGCAGCCGGTCGTGGAAGGCTGGGCCGAGGAGAATCTGGGGCTGGAGGCGCGCGTCGTCGACGGTCTCGGCACGGCGCTGGACATGATCGACCGGGTGCCCAGACTGCTGGCGCGGACGGAAATCGCCATCGATCGCCTTTCGGCGTTGCCCGTGTTGGCCTCGGAGACCCTCGACGTCACCGCGAAGCGGCGCAAGCGTACGGCCTGGCTCACGGCGGGCGCCGCCGTGATGGGCGGTCTCGCAGGCGCCGTGATCATGGCGCTGGTGCTCAACGGTTAGTCCGCCAGGAAGTCGAGAAGCGCACCGACAACCGCCTCGGGCCGTTCCTGCTGGACCCAGTGGCCTGCGCCGTCGATCAGCGTCGTCCCGCGCCAGTCGGCGCAGGCGCGCTCGGCCATCGCCTGCAGCGCGCCCGGGCGCTGATGGATGCCCCAGTCCCGCGCCCCGGCGATGAAACAGGCGGGCACGTCCAGCCGCCGGCCGGCGAAGACCCGCATGTCGGCCAGATAGGCGGGGTCGGTCATGTTGCGGTACCAGTTGAGCGCGCACTGGAATCCCGTGCTGCGGTAGGCCTCCACATAGACCGCCAGCTCCGCGTCGGTCAGCCAGCCGCAGGCGGCGATTTCTTCCGGCGTCGGCATGTCGGGCGCCACGGTCTCCGCCATGCCGGCATCGCGGTCCATGACGTAGTAGGTCGGCAGTTTCGCCAGTTCCTCCGCGCTCCACGCCGCCAGTTCATATGGCCGGTTGCCCGGCCAGTCGCCGCTCTTCGCGTGGTAGTAGGCACGCAGGAAGTCGTGCAGGCCCTGCGGCGCATTCAGCATGTCGCGGTTGGCTTCGAGCGTGACGTAGTACCATTGGTAATGCTTGCGCGGGCGGGCGAGAGCGGCGAGGTCGGCGTGGATATCGCCGCTGCCGGCCCTCGGCGCCAACGGCGGCGGGCCGCCGAACGGCGCGCTCATCAGCGCCGCGCGCCGGAAGACGTCTGGCCGGATCAGAGCGCAGTGCGCCGCCACCGGCGAGCCGAAATCGTGTCCGACGACGGCCGCGACCTCTCCGATGTCGAGGGCCTTGAGCAGCCCCAGCGCGTCGGTCGCCAGGTTCAGCATGCGGCAGGCCCGCTCCGGGTCCTCGAAACCGGGGTCCCAGCCTGTGGTCCGGCCATAGCCGCGCTGATCGGGCGCAATGACCCGGTAGCCGGCGGCGGCCAGCGGCGTCATCACCCTGCGCCAGGAGAAGGCGAGCTCCGGAAAGCCGTGGAGCAGCAGCAGGACCGGCGCGTCGGGTGAACCGGCCTCCAGGTAGAACATCTCCAGCCCGTTCAGATTGTCCACGCGCCCGGAGCGGACGCCCGACGGCAACAGGTCTTCCATGATGCGGCTCCTTTCGCGGCGTTCCGGGCGCCAGCGTAGAGCCTCAGCCGTCGACGACGAAGACCTTCTGCGCCGCGCAGGCCGCGGTCAGGGCCGCATGAAGGCGTATTGCTCGTCGGGGTCGAGATTGTCGATGATGTAGCGCAGTTCCTCGGCGATCTCCTCGATCGGCCGGTTCTCGCGGTAGATCTGCATGACGAAGGACATCATCGAGCGCGCGACTTCCTCGCGGGAATAGCCGGTTTCCGCGGCCTCGGCGACGGCGGCTTCGACGTGCTTCTTCACGATGGTCGAGATCGAGGCCATTGACGCCCCTCCATGCGTTGTTCCCAGAATGACGCGAGCATAGCGGCGGCGGCGCCCGGCGATCTTGATCTGGCTCAATTGTGCGCACCACACTGGCCCCGGCGGTCTTGATCTGGCGCAATGCTGTTGCAGCATGTGGCGGTCAGGCTGCCCAGGGCAGCAACAGATCGGGCGAACCGGAACAATGACCGAAATCTTCTCCGCACTGGTGGCGCGCGCCGCCGCCTATCCGTCCGCGCCCACGGCGGTCGTTCATCCCTGTGACGCGCCCTCGCTGCAGGGCGCCGCGGACGCGGCCCGTGCGGGCCTCATCGAGCCTCTGCTCGTGGGGCCTCGGCACCGCATCGACGCCGCCGCCGCGGAGCTCGGTCTCGACATCTCGGCCTGGCCCCGGATCGACACCCGCCACAGCCACGAGTCCGCGGAGATGGCGGTTGCGGCCGTCCGTCAGGGCCGTGCCGAGGCGCTGATGAAGGGCAGTCTGCACACCGACGAACTGCTCCATGCGGTGCTTGCCAAGGAGACCGGCCTGCGCACGGAAAAGCGTCTCAGCCATGTCTTCGCCCTGGAGATCCCGGGTCAGGACCGCCTGCACTTCATCACCGATGCGGCCATCAACATCTATCCTGATCTACTGGCCAAGGCCGACATCGTCCGGAACGCCATCGAATGCGTGCACGCGCTGGGGATCGAACGGCCCAAGGTCGCGATCCTGTCGGCCGTCGAGACGGTCACGCCGAAGATCCCCTCCACGGTGGACGCCGCCGCGCTCTGCAAGATGGCCGACCGCGGTCAGATCACGGGGGCGGACCTGGACGGGCCGCTGGCCTTCGACAACGCCGTCAGCGTGGAGGCAGCCAGGATCAAGGGCATCCGCTCGCCCGTCGCGGGCCGCGCCGATATCCTGGTCGCGCCGGACATGGAGGCGGGCAACATGATCGCCAAGCAGCTCACCTTCTTCGCCAAAGCGCGTGCTGCCGGCGTGGTGATGGGGGCACGCGCGCCGATCATCCTGACAAGCCGCTCCGACGACGCGACCGCGCGCCTCGCCTCCGCCGCCGTGGCAGCGGTCATCGCCCATGCGCGGCGCCTCGCGGCGGCCGCGGCGGTGATCGGGGAGGACGGATGGCGGACGACCTGATCCTCGCGGTCAATGCCGGTTCCTCGACGATCAAGTTCGGGGCGTTCCGCCTGCCGTCGCTGGCGCGGGTTGCCTTCGGCCATGTCGATGCGCTGGGATCCGACGATTGCGCCTTCCGCGCCGAAGCAGCGGGCGAGCCCCATTCGCAGGAACTGCCGGGCGCGGACCACGAGCGCGCCATGGCTGCGCTGGTGGCCTGGATCGGCGAGGCGCTGGGCGGGGCGAAGATCGCCGCCTGTTCCCACCGCATCGTCCACGGCGGACCCGACCATGTCTGGCCGCTGCTGGCGGACGGGGCGGTGGTGCGCGAACTGGAGGCCTTCATTCCGCTGGCGCCGCTTCACCAGCCGCATAACCTGGCCGGCATGGTGGCGCTGGCCCGGGCGCTGCCGGGAACGCCGCAGGTTGCCTGCTTCGATACCGCGTTTCACCGTGACCATCCGAAGGTGGCCGAGGTCTATGCCCTGCCCCGCGAAATGACCGAAGCCGGTGTCCGTCGCTACGGCTTTCACGGCCTATCCTATGAATACATCGCCCGGCGGCTCCGCAATCTGGATCCTGAACTCGCCTCCGGACGGGTCATCGTGGCCCATCTCGGCGCCGGCGCCAGCCTCTGCGCCATGCGCGACGGACGCAGCGTCGACAGCACCATGGGTTTCACCGCCCTGGACGGCCTGCCCATGGCGACGCGCACCGGCCAACTCGATCCGGGCGTGGTCCTGCATCTGTGGCGGGAAGGCCGCCCGCTGGCCGAGGTGGAGCGCATGCTCTACCGCGACAGCGGCCTGAAGGGACTGTCGGGGCTGAGCGGCGACATGCGTGAACTGCAGGCAGCCGGCACGCCCGCGGCGGCCTTCGCGATCGAGTACTTCTGCTATCGCGTCGCCCGCGAGATCGGCGCGCTGGCGGTCAGCCTCGGCGGTCTGGACGGGCTGGTCTTCACCGCTGGGGTGGGGGAGAACGCGCCGGCGATTCGCGCCGACATCTGCAGCCGGCTCGGCCTGCTTGGCGCCGTCGCAGACGAGGCCGCGAACGCTGCAGGCGCGGAGCGTTTCGACGCCGACGGCAGCCGGATCAGGCTGCTCCGCCTGCCGACGGACGAGGAGAAGATGCTGGCCATACATGCCGCCCGCTGCATCGGCGCGCCGGTCGGAGCGTCATAGCCGGGTTCGGCCCTGTGGGGCGCCGGAACTGTCTTCGTTCAGCGCGGCGCGGATCAGCGCGACAGTGTCCTCCGGGCTTCCCGACGCGTCGATGAGCCGCCAGCCCGAAGGCCGTTCCAGATTGCCCAGCTGCTTCGCCAGAACCCGTTCGTCGGCGTCGGAGGCATCGTCGCGGCGACCGCCGACGCGTTCGCGCAGGATCGCCGGGTCCGCGTCGAGCCAGAAGCCTTCCAGGCTCACGCCCTCAACCGCCAGAGCCGCGCGCAGGGGATCTATGTTCCTGGCGTGGCCGAAGACCGCGTCCACGACCACCGGTCGGCCCGCCCTGGCGACTGTCTGCGCCTCTTCGGCCAGGGTGTGGAAGACGCGGCGCGAAACGGCGGAGCTGTAGGCGCTCTCGCCCAGTTTCTCCTCGGGCCTTCGGCCTTTCAGGCGCTTGCGGATGACGTCGCTGCGCAGATGCACCGCGCCCGCGGCCTTCCCCAGCAGCGGGGCGAGCATGGCCGCGGCCGTCGACTTGCCCGTGCCGCTGGCCCCGCCGATGGCGACCGCGCGCGGCCGGTCGGGCGCCAGCATCGCCAGCGCGAGGTCGAGATAGGCCTGCGCCTCCCCGGCCTTCTCCCGGTCCCCGGGCCCCTTGGCCGCCGAGGCGGTGGTGTGCGCCCGAATTCCGGCCCTGAGCGACAGGTAGAGGGGGAGCAGGCCCACGCCGCGATAGTCGCCGCTGCGCGCCAGGTATCGGTTCATCACCAGATTGGCTTCCCGTTTCAGATCGCGGTGCAGCAGGTCCATGAGCAGGAAGGCCAGGTCGTAGAGGACGTCGATGTCGCTGAGGCCCGGGTCGAACTCGATGGCGTCGAACAGCGTCGGGCGTCCGTCGAGCAGGACGATGTTGCGCAGGTGCAGGTCGCCATGGACGTGGCGCACCGCATCCTCCGCTGCCCGTTGATGCAGCAGGCTCCGCCCGGATTCGATGGCCTGCCGGGTGCGTTCTTCGAGCAGGTCGATCGCGCGATCCTCGAATACCGCCGCGCCGTGACGCCGGAGCTCGGCGATATTGCCGTCCGCCACCGCGGTCATGTCGGCGGCGGCGTCGCGCCCGCCGCGCGTCTCGGTCTGCTGATGGAAGTCAAAGATGACATCCGCCGTGTCCCGGCAGATCCGGTCGGTCAGTTCGCCCCGCCGCGCCAGGCGGTCGAGCAGCATGTCATCGTCGAAGCGCTTCATGCGCACGACCCACTCAACCGGTTCGCCGGCGCCGTCCAGCGCCAGCGCCCCGCCGGGCTCCCGCGTCAACGGAACGGCGTCGAGATAGATCTCCGGTGCGGTGCGGCGGTTGATCTCGACCTCCGCTTCGCAGAAGCGCCGCCGCCGTTCCGGCGTGCCGTAATCCAGATAGGGGTAGCGGACGGCCTTCTTCATCTTGAAGGCCAGTTCGGGACCCAGAAAGATCAGGTTGGCGTGGGTTTCGACGACTTCGACCGTGCCGCCGCCGTGGGTCGCCGGGTCGGCCAGGAGACGGCGCGCCTCGTCCTGCGTTTCGGGTTCCGACACGAAATGCGGCCCTCCGGATGCCTGTGTGCCGACAGATAGGTGACACACATGGCGCAGGCCAGCCTTGACGCAGGTCAAGCGCCGGAACCCAACGGGCCGCCCCGGTTACCGGCGCGGCCCGCGCGTGTGTCTCTGTCGTCCGGAGACGGTCAGATCACTTGAACCACCAGCGCTCCATCCAGCGCTCGCCGTCCAGGTCCCAGTTCGAGGCGAAGTCGCCATGGCCGACCTTGTCGGAGGTGGCGAAGACATAGGAGGCGAACATCGGGATGATGGCGCCGCCATCCTGATTCAAGATCGCCTGCATCTCGTAATACATCTCCCGGCGCTTCGCCTCGTCCAGCTCGGCGCGGGCCGCGATCAGCAGTTCGTCGAAGCGCTCATTCGACCAGAAGGTATCGTTCCACGCCGCGCCCGTCTGGTAGGCGGTGGAGAACATCTGATCCTCGACCGGACGGCCGCCCCAGTAGACGGCGCTGAAGGGCTTCTTCATCCACACGTCCGACCAGTAACCGTCGTTCGGCTCGCGGGATACATTCACCTCGATGCCGGCCTCCTTGGCGGAGTTCTGGAACAGGACGGCAGCGTCGACGGCGCCGCCGAAGGCCGCGTCAGCGGCGGACAGGCTGACCTCCAGGCTGTCCATCCCGGCCTGCTTCAGGTGGTATTTCGCCTTGTCGGGGTCGTAGCTGGTCTGCGCCAGCTCGTCGTTGTAGTAACGCTGCCCGCGGCCGATCGGATGATCGTTGCCGACCGTGCCATAGCCGAACAGGATCTTCTCCACCAGTTCCTCGCGGTTCACCGCGTGCTTCAGGGCGAGACGGACATTGTTGTCGGTGTAGGGATCCTGGTTGGTCGACATGGCGAAGGTGTAGTGCTGGTTGCCCGCCACCGAGTGGATGTCGACGCCGGGCCGGCGGCCCAGCAGCCCCACCGTCTTCAGGTCCAGCCGGTCGATGGCGTCCACATCGCCGGAAACCAGCGCCGTGGTGCGCGCATTGAGATCGACCAGGCAGAGCATCTCGATCTCGTCGAAGAAGCCGCGGCCGTCGTCCCAGAAATCGCCGAACTTCTCCAGTTCGGCGGTGACGCCGGGATCGAAACGAGTCAGCCGGTAGGCGCCGCAGCCGTCGCCGGACTTCCAGTCCAGCTTGCCGTCCTTCGCCGGCCCGATGACCAGATGATAGTCGCTCAGCACGAAGGGGAAGTCGGCATTGCCGGCTTCCAGCTCGAAGACGACCGTGTCCGTGCCCTCGGCACGGATGTCGGTGACCGGCTTGACCAGCGGACCGGCGGCCGACGTGGAACCCTCGCCGCGATGGTGGTTGATCGAGGCGACGACGTCGCTCGCCTCCAGGGCCTTGCCGCTGTGAAACGTCACGCCGGGCCGCAGCTTGAAGGTCCAGACCGCGGCGTCGGGCGAGGCCTCCCAGCTTTCGGCGACGCCGGGCTTCAGTGATCCGTCCTGGCCGACCTCGGTCATGAAGCCGTGCACGCCGTAGAGCAACGCGATGGTGAAGCCGTTCTCGGCCGTGCCGGGATCCAGCGTGTCCGTCGTCTGGCCGTGCGCCTTGCCCATACGCATGGTGCCGCCCTTCTTCTGGGCCTGCGCCTGGGGAGCGGCCAGCATGCTCGCGGCGCCCAGCGCACCGACGGCGGCGGCGCCCTGCAGGAAGGACCGGCGGTCGAGCCGGCCGGTTTCGTAACGTCGCTTGAGTTCCCTGTATGTCATGTCTCGCTGTCTCTCCTGTTGCACGGACCCCTCGTCGGAAACCGGCGCCTCCTGACGCGGCAATGGCGTCGGAGGGAGCGCCGGTGGCGGTCCCTTCGGGACGTGAGGGCGGTTCCCTCTCCATTCGGTCGGCGTCCGGCATGGTACCCCATTGGCGGAGCAGCACAAAGAAACGGGCCGGATGCGCCGGCGAACCGCGCGCGGTAGTCTCGCCGCCGGGCAACGGAGAAGGGGGCATTCGACATGGATAACGGCACGCTGATCGTCGATGACCGGGCGACTTCGGTCTGGGTGACGCTGAACCGCCCGGACAAGATGAACAGCATTTCGGCGGGCATGCTGGAGGATCTGGAGAACCTCATGGCCGCGCTTGCCGCCCGGCGCGAATTGCGGGCGCTGGTCTTCACCGGCGCGGGCCGCGCCTTCTGTGCGGGCGTCGATCTGAAGGCCGCGCAGGAGCGGGTCAGCGGCGACGACGGCCCGGCCGCGAACGCCGCCTTCCTGGAACGCCTGCGGGACGTTCTGGTCAAGGTGGAGCGCTTCCCCCGGCCGGTGATCGCCGCGGTCAACGGCCTCGCCCTCGCCGGCGGCCTGGAACTGGTGCTCTGCTGCGATCTGGTCGTCGCGGCGGAGAGCGCGCGGCTGGGTGACGCCCACGCCAACTATGGCCTGGTGCCGGGTGGCGGCTCCTCTGTCCGCCTGCCGCGCAAGGTCGGACCCAACCGCGCCAAGCAGCTGATCTTCTCCGGCGACTTCCTGCCTGCCGCGACCCTGGCCGAATGGGGGCTGGTCAACCGCGTCGTGGCCGACGCCGAAATGCTGAACGCGACGGGGGAGATGGTCGAGCGGCTGGCCGGACGCAGTCCCGTCGGCCTGGAGCGCATGAAGCGCATGGTCGACGATGGTCTGGAGCAGCCGCTGGACGCCGCCCTGTCCTACGAACTGGCGCTCAATGCACTGCACGCCCGCTCCGCCGACCGCGCCGAGGGGCTGGCCGCCTTCAACGAGAAGCGCACGCCGCGCTTTACCGGGCGCTAGGTCGCCTTCCGGCGCTTCACGCGCATCAGCAGGATCAGTGGCACCGCGGCCGCACTGGTCAGGGAATAGAGGTAGAAGGCGTTGACGTAGCCGATCAGCGCCGCCTGGCGGGCGACCTCGTTCTCCAGCCGCGCCAGGCCGCCTTCCGGCCCCGTGCTCCAGCCGCCCATGACCTCCGGCATCCGCAGCAGCTCGTTGAAGGGATTGATGAATTCGGTGAGGTCCGCGTAGTTCATGGCGCCGGTGACGATCACGATGGTGACCGAGAGGGAGATGAAGACCGAGCTTCCCAGATTGCGCAGCAGGTGGAAGACGGCGGAGCTCTCCGCCAGATGCCGGGGGTCGAGGGTGGAGAATGTCGCGACCGTGAGCGGCACCCAGATGATGCCGACCGCCAGACCCTGGACGATGCTGTGAACGGCGACGTCGGTGATCGTGATCTCCAGCCCGAATTCGGCCATGAACCAGCCGGAGACCGCCTGCATCGAGTAGCCGAGGCACATGCCGACGCGGGGATCGAGCTTCGACAGCCACATGGCGGCGAAAAAGCCGCCTACCGCGCCGACGCCGCGAAAGCCCAGGATCAGGCCGATGGCCGAATCCGGAAACCCCAGCAGGTCCTGCAGCATGGGCGGCAGCAGCACCATCGGCGTGAAATTCAGCATGCCGTAGATCGTGACCACGACCAGCCCGACCGCGTAGTTCCGGTCCAGCAGCAGCTTCGGGTTGAGGAACGGCCGCCGGGCCGTGAACGTGTGCGCGGCGAAGACGTAGAAGGCGAGGACGGCCATCGCCGATTCGATAACGATCTCGGGGCTCTCGAACCAACCCTGGCGCTGGCCGCGGCTGAGCATGAGCTGCAGGCAGATCACCGCCACGGAAAGGGCCAGGAAGCCGGTCCAGTCCAGCCGCGCGTCGTCTTCCTTCCCCTTGTCGGTGAGAAACAGCGCCAGGCCGAGCAGTGCCATCAGGCCCAGCGGCACGATCATGTAGAACGCCCAGCGCCAGTTGTAGAGCTCGGCCAGGTAGCCGCCCAGCGCCGGACCGATGACCGGCCCGACGACCACGCCCATGCCGAAGATCGCCGTGACCTTGCCGTGCTGCTCCCTGGGGAAGGTGTCGAGGATCACGGCCTGGCCCAGCGGCACCAGCGGCGCGCCGCAGCCGCCCTGCACGATGCGCCACAGCACCATGGTCAGCAGGCTGTCGGACAGGCCGCAGCCGAGCGTCGCCAGGGTGAATCCGCCCGTGCTCCAGAGCATGACCGGGCGCCGGCCGAAGCGCGCGGTGAGCCAGCCCGTCATGGGCGTGACCACGGCGGTGGCCAGGATGTTGAATGTCATCGCCCAGGAGATCTGGTCCTGGGTCGCCGACAGGCTGCCCTGCATCTGCGGCAACAGGACCGAGACGACCAGGATGGCCAGGCTGTAGAGGGTGCCGGAGAGGACGATGCAGGACAGGATGGCCCAGCGCTGGAACGCGGTCAGCCCGGCTCCCCCTTCCGCGGCTGGGTTTTCGGATAGTGCCATGCGGACCTCATGATCCGTGCCCCGCACGGCATGCGCAACCGGGCCTGACGCATGGGCGGGCCGCGCCGCCGGAGCCGGTTCGGTCCGGCGCGGGAGGGCTGGCTGGGGCGGCAGGATTCGAACCTGCGAATGGCGGCACCAAAAGCCGCTGCCTTACCACTTGGCCACGCCCCAATCCGATGCGGAAACTAGGCGCTCCGCCGGCGGCGCGCAAGCGCGCGGCGGACGTCAGATGGTGCCGAAATCGCCGCCCCGGCCCTTGCCGTCCCGGAACCGGGCCGCGCCCTTCGCCGTCTCCTCCATCAGCGGCTTCAGCCCGCCGCGGCCTTCGTTGTTCAGCGCCTCGCCCAGGTCCAGGCCCCATTGTTCGTGGGCGGAACGGCGGTCGGCGCGCATGCAGATTTCGGGGAAGCGCGCGATCTCCCGCGCCAGTTCCGTCGCCGCCTCGTGCGCCCGCCCTTTCGCCACCACCCGGTTGGCGAGGCCCCAGGCCATCGCCTCCTCGGCGCCAACCGCGCGGCCGGTCAGGATCATGTCGAGCGCCCGCGACTGGCCGATCAGCCGCGGCAGGCGCACGGTGCCGCCGTCGATCAGCGGCACGCCCCAGCGCCGGCAGAAGACGCCGAAGGTGGCGTCCTCCTCCATCACGCGCATATCGCACCACAGCGCCAGCTCCAGCCCGCCTGCGACCGCGTAGCCGTCCACCGCGGCGATCACCGGCTTGTCGAGCAGCATTCGTGTCGGGCCCATCGGGCCTTCGCCCTCCGGTTCGTAGTTGAGCGCGCCGGCGCCGTCCGCGGCCTCCTTCAGGTCGTAGCCTGCGCAGAAACAGCCGCCGACGCCGCCCAGCACGGCGACCTTCTGGCTGCCGTCCTCGTCGAACGTGCGGAATGCCTCCCGCAGTTCCAGCGCGGTCTCGTGGTTGACGCAATTCCTGACCGCCGCCCTGTCGATCAGGATGGTGGTGATTCCGTCCTCGCGGGTCGTGATGATCGCCATTGCCGATGTTCTCCCTCAGCCGGCCGCTCCGGGCCATTGCCCGCATGATAATGCAGCTTCCCCGGCGGCAGGGAAGCGGGAGGCGGGTGACCTGTCAGGCCACGTCGTTGCCGGGTGCGCTGCGGCGGCCGCGGCGTTCGTCGCCGGTTCGGTCGGCCCGGCCCTCCGGCTGCGGCCAGTCGCAGGCGTCGAGCCCGGCGGAACGGAAGGACTCCGCCAGTGTCCAGAGGCGCTGCATCGCCGCCGCCCTTCCCGGTTGTTGCACCAGCGGCGCCAGCAGCGCGTCGCCCAGTTCCGGCAGGCCCAGGAAGCCGGCGCGCAGAGCGCGAAGCAGACGGATCTCGTCGCCGCTCAGTTCGGTCGCACGGCGGATGCGGATGTCGACGGTGCCGCTGGCATGGGCCGCGATCTGGCGCATCAGGCCGTCGATGTCCGCAACGGCGGACTCCAGCCGATGGGCCAGCAGCGCCAGACGCAGGTCTTCCGAACTGGTACGGCGGAAGGCGGCGTGGACCCAGCTTCGCACGCACCAGAGAAACAGCCGCTCGCATTCGCCGAGCTGGGCGGTTTCGATGCGCAGGGACGGTGGCTGCATGGCGAGAATCATGATCCGCTCCTCTCAACTGATATGAAAATGATAATCATTATCAAAAGAAGATTGCAAGCGCCGCTTGGGAACCGCCGGCACCGGCGCTATCTACGGCGCGGCGAAACGGGGGCGGCGGATGAACGATGGAGCGTGGACGATCAGGCGGGCGGCGCCGGAGGATGCGGCGCGTCTGGCGGAACTGGCGAACGCGCTGGATTTCGAAGATCTTGGCGAACAGGCGCTCCGTCCTTTCGACGCCTCCGTCATGATACGGGATTTCATCTGCGAGAACGCGATCCTGGCCACGGAAGTCGCCGTGGCCGGCGGGATCGTCGTCGGCTACGCGGCGCACAATCTGGCCTATCACGCCGAGACGGCGCGGCCCGCTCGGTGGCTGGAGAATCTCTATGTCACGCCCGAATGGCGGGGCGGCGGCGTCGCCCGGGCCCTGATGGCGGCCGTGTCGCGCCATGCGCTGGCGACAGGCTGCGACGCGGTGTTCTGGGGCGTGCGGCGCGACAACGCCGGTGGCCGGCGCTTCTACGACAAGCTGGGCGCCGGCGACGAGGCCGCGGACATCCGCCTGCTGTGCGGCGACGCTCTCGAGGGCCTTGCGGGCGAGAGCTGACCCGGCGCTACTCGCGGCAGTCGTTCCGCCGCGTCATGCCGCCGATCTGCAGCAGATAGGCCTCCACCCGCTCCTGCGTGGCGGGATCGCAGATATGGCCCTTGGACTTCAACTCGTCCCGGAACAGCGCCATGGCGAGGCCGTGCGTGATGGAGATCAGGGCGAGCTGCCGCGGGTTCCAGCAGCCGCTGTTCTGCTCCCGCTCCATCAGCGGCAGGAAGGAGCGTTCGCCCCACTCGAAGCCGCAGTGGTCGGCGAATGCGGAGCCAGCACCGCGCCGGATCGCGTCCGCCGTCATGTTGCCGGTGATCACGCCGCGCCGCTTCTCCGCGGGCGTCGCCGGCTGGCAGTTCCTTTCCGGGCCGCACTGGCCCAGATGGATGTTGTCCAGCGCACGGTTGCCGATCGCGTCGATCAGCCCCGGATCGAGTTCGCCCACCAGGCTGGGGTCGGCGGCGTGCACGCCGGCGGGGACGAGAAGCATCAGTCCGAGGCAGAACGCTACGAGATGTTTCATGACCGGTCGCTCTCCATGGGCAGTTCGGGGTGGACACACCATTCGCTGAGGGAGTTGTCGTAGAGCGAGACCTCGTCCTGGCCCAGCAGGGCCATCACGAAGGCCGGTGTCGTGGCGGCGATGCCGCCGCCGCAATAGGTGACGGCCCGTTTGGACTCGTCGGCGCCGGCCTCGTCGAGCAACTGCCGCAGTTCCGGCAGCGGCCGGAAGGTGCGGTCGGGCCGCACCATCTCCCGCGCGGGCGCATTGGCCGAGCCGGCAATCCGGCCGGGCCGGCCGTAGTGCGTGCCACCGCCCTCGTGCTGCTCGCGGGACAGGGCGTTGACCACGACCGAGCCCTTGTCCGCCAGTGCGGTGAGCACCTGCTCCCGGTCGTAGACGAGTTCCGGCCGAGGCGCGGGCGTGAAGGTGGCCGGCGGATAGCTGTTCGCGCCCTGCTCGATCGGCCGTCCCTCGGCTTCCCACTTGTCGATGCCGCCGTCGAGCACGGCCGCGTTGTCGAAACCGAAGGCGCGCAGCATCCACCAGACGCGGGTGGCCCACATGGGATGGTGGCGGCTGTAGAGCACGACCCGGCTGCCGTCGCCGATGCCCAGCGCTCCCGCGCCGCGGGCGAAGGTGTCCGCATCGGGGAAGGTGAAGCGCAGCGTCGGATGGGGCCTGCAAAGATCCTGCTGGATGTCGATGAACGCGGCGCCGGGAACATGGGCGGCCTCGTATTCGTCGCGGCAGGGCATGACGCGGTAGGTGCTCTGCGGATCGGGCTCCAGCCGCGTGGTGCAATCGAAGATGCGGAGATCCGGATCGCCGAGGCGATCCTGCAGATCGGCGGCGCTGATCAGCCAGCGCTGGACGCGTTCGTTCATTCGGGGCGGTCTCCCGGTCGCCATGGGTCCGGGGAGAGTAGTGCGCCTTCGATGCAGGGGAAACCCGTCGGCGGTCAGCCGCCGGCGAAGCGCCATTTCTCCCGGTAGGCGCGCATGGCTTCCTGGGCGCTGCGGAGGTCGTCTTCCTCCATCGGGCTCATGGCGCTGATTTCGATCCCCCGGCTGGTCTCCCGGATGTAGACGGTGTCTCCCGCCATCAGATGCAGCCGCCGGGCTATGTCGTCCGGCAGGACGACTGCCTTGCTGCCCTTCACCGTCGCAATTTTCGCGCGCGCCATCGAATATCCACTTGCAATTTGTACTTAATTACCATTTCCAGGCCGAATTTGCAAGAGAACACAGGGGTTTGTCGGGCATCGTGACTGTTTTGCATCACTGGAACATGATATGTTTCTGACAGATGCGCTTCCGGGGAGACAAGTGACATGGCCGACGCGATCCGCTCATCCGCCGAGGAACTGGCCGCGATGGTGCCCGACGGGGCGCAGATTGCGGTGCCGCCCGACTATTCCGGCGTTGCGATGGAACTCACCCGGGCGCTGGTGCGGCGCGGGGTGAAGAACCTGCATCTGGTCTGCGTGCCGGTCACCGGCCTGCAGGGCGACATGCTGATCGGCGCTGGCGCGGTATCGACCATCGAGACCTCGGCGGTGACACTGGGCGAGTTCGGCGGCGCGCCGAGGTTCCAGGCGGCGCTGAAGGCCGGCACCCTGAAGGTGAAGGACGCCACCTGTCCGGCGGTTCACGCGGCCATCCAGGCCGGCCAGAAGGGCATTCCCTACATGCCGCTCAGGGGCATGATCGGTTCCGACATCCTGGCCAACCGCGACGACTGGCTGGTGCAGCAGAACCCGTTCTCGGCCGACGAGGATCCGATCGTCCTGCTGCCGGCGCTGCGGCCCGATTTCGCGATTTTCCACGGCCTCAAGGCCGACCGGCAGGGTAATGTCTATCTCGGCATCCGCCGGGAGCTGTTCGCCATGGCCGGCGCAGCCAGGCAGTCGCTGGTGACGGTCGAGGAAATCGTCGAAGGCAATCTGCTGGAAGACGACGCCACCGCCGCCGGCACGCTGTCATCCATTTATGTCGGCGGAGTCGCCGAAGCCAGGCACGGCGCCTGGCCGCTGCCGTTCTGGAACGAATACGCCACCGACGACGCGCACATGCAGGGCTATGTCGCCGGGGCCCGCTCGGAGGAAGGCTTCGCCGACTATCTGCGCGCCCATGTCCTGGGCGAGAGCGCGCAGGCAGCCGCGGAATGAGCCCGGCCCGGCCCTCCCCGGACGAGGTCAAGCCGGAAGAACTGCTGATCGCCATCATCGCGCGCCTGCTGGAGGGCTGCCGTCTGGTGGCGGCCGGCGCGTCCTCGCCCATTCCGGGCGGCGGCTGCCTGCTTGCGCGGCGGCAGAGTGGCGACGCGATGCACGTCAACATTCTCGGCAGCCGGGCCAACAACCTGATGACCAATGGCGGGGTGGAACTGTTCGACTGGGCCGGACAGGGCCGGCTGGACGCCTTCTTCCTGGGCGGGGGGCAGATCGACGGTCAGGCCAACATCAACCTCGTCGGAACCGGCGACTATCCGAACAACGACATCCGCTGGCCCGGCTCCTTCGGCAGCGCGTATCTCTACTATCTGGTGCCGCGGGTGATCCTGTTCCGGGAGGAGCACAGCCGCCGCGTCTTCGTACCGAAGGTGGATTTCGTCTCCACGCCGGGCACCAGCGGCAAGGACATCTACCGCACCGGCGGGCCCTACGCGATGGTCACGCCGCTGTGTCTGATGGGGTTCGACGCGGCGCGCGCGCGCTTCCATCTGAAAAGCGTCCATCCCGGCCATACGGTCGAGGAGGTGCGCGACAACACCGGCTTCGATTTCGACATTCCTGATGACGTCCCGGAGACCGTGTTGCCCGACCGCGCCACGCTGGACGAGATCCGCCGGCACGTCTCGCTGGAGATCGCGGAAACCTATCCGCGCTTCGCCCAGCGGGTCTTTCCCGAGGCGATGCAGGCGGCCTGAACGGGCCGCTCAGACTCCCTTGCGGAAGTTGATCACACGGTAGAGGTACCAGATCACGAGAATGGCCACGACGGCGTTCGATACCGGGTTGGCCCAGTCGGCGACGCGCTGGTACTGGTCCTCCAGAAGGAAGCCGGCACCTGCAAGCAGCGCCGTCCAGATCACCGTGCCCAGCGCCGAATAGAGCGTGACGCGGGCCAGGGGCATGCGGGCCACGCCGGCCGGCACGGAGATCAGCGTGCGCACGGCGGGCACGAGGCGGCCGAGGAAGACCGCCTTGCCGCCATGGCGTTCGAACCAGTCGCGGGCCCGGTCGATCTCCTTCGGCGTCAGGGTCAGCCAGCGTCCGTGGCGATCGGCGAAACGCTTCAGCCGTTCGTGCTCGCCCAGCCAGCGTCCGATGCCGTACCAGAACAGCGCGCCCAGCAGGGAACCGGCCGAGCCGGCAAGGGTCGCCAGAACGATGTCCAGCTCCCCGCGGGCGGCGCTGAAGCCGGCGAGCGGCATGATCAGCTCCGAGGGGATGGGCGGAAAGACGTTCTCCGCGAACATCAGGAAGGCGATGCCGAAATAGCCGCCCTGCTCGATGACGCCCGTGATCCAGTCGAAGATGACGCAGCTCCTCCGTCAGGCGGCCGGCCGGATGGGGCGCTTCAGCCCTCCCATTCGGGCAGTTTCTCGATCTCGGCCTTCGGCAGGCGGGTCATGTAGTCGCCCTTGGCGTATTCGAGCTTCTCCAGAGACATGATCACCTCGCGGTCGCCCATGCCGAGAAAGCCGCCGACCTCGACGACCAGCGCGGATACCTGACCGGAGCGGTCGACCAGCGCCTTCTCGATCTCGCCGATCTCGTGGCCGTTGACGTCGACGACGTCCATGTCATCGATCTCGCGGTCCCATTCGATCAGCGCCTCGGCCTCCGCTTCGGTGATATCGGTGACGAAGCCGTCGGGGCTGTAGTCCAGTTCGTCCAGCGTCATCAGCACCTCGCGGTCGTCCAGGTCGAAGAAATCGCCGAACTCGACCACGACGCCGACCACGCGGCCGGTGCCGTCGATGATGGCTTCCTCGATCTCGCCGATATCCTCGCCGCCGACGCTGAGGACGTTGGCGCCCTCGAGTTCCATGTGGCTTTCGCCGGCAGACTGGGCGCCGGCTGCGGTGACGCCGGCTCCGAGGGCGAGGGCGGCGGCGATTGCGGTCATTCGATTGCGCATCGTTCTTGTTCTCCAGATCCGTTTTTCTGCGCCAGCGGTTCCCGCAGGAACCGCCTGGAGAGGCCATGTCGGTATCTGGAAGCCGATTGTCCACACCGCAGCGGCGGTGCGGCAGCGTTCAGTAATCGGAGAAGACCAGTTCCATCTTCTCCCGCAGCGTCTGGGCCGTGAAGGGCTTGACGATGTAGTTGTTCACGCCCGCCTGCTTGGCGGCGATGACGTGCTCGGTCTTGCTCTCCGCGGTGACCATGATGAACGGCAGATCGTGCAGTTCCTCGTCGGCGCGGATCTCCTCCAGCAGTTGGTAGCCCGTGATCGGCTCCATGTTCCAGTCGGAGATGATCAGGCCGTAGTCGTTCTCGCGCAGCTTGCGCAGGGCGGCGGCGCCGTCCATCGCGGTGTCGATGTTGGTGAAGCCGATCTGGCGGAGCAGGTTGCCGATGATCCGCAGCATCTGCAGGTAGTCGTCCACGATCAGGATCGGCATGTTCTGGTCGATACGCATTACTCACCGCAGGGGGGATGCAGAGGCCGGCCCCCACCATCGCCGGGTTTCCTGAATTTTGCGTAAACCGGGCCGTGCGCCGGCCGTCTTGTCGCCTCCGGGACGCGCGCCTATAGTCCGCCCGCGCCGGCGGGGAACGGCGCAGGGGAAAGGGGAAGCGATGCCGGCAATCACCGAAAAGGGCACGACCTACTATCTGGAGGATATCTCCGTCGGCATGGCCGCGGAGTACACCCGCGAGGTCACAGGGGATCTGATCCAGTCCTTCGCCGACGCCTCCGGCGACGACAACCCGCTGCACCTGGACGAGGACTACGCGAAGACGACCATGTTCAAGGGCCGCATCGCCCACGGCATGCTCTCGGGCAGCTTTCTGTCGACCATCTTCGGCACCATATTCCCGGGGCCGGGGGGCATCTATCTCGGCCAGAATCTGAAGTTCGTGGCGCCCGTGCGCATCGGCGACGTGGTCACCGCCCGCGCCGAGGTCGACGAGGTGCTGGCCGACAAGGGCCGGGTGCACTTCACCTGCACCTGCACCGTCGGCGGCAGGAACGTCATCGTCGGCGACGCCTGGATCATGCCGCCGCGCCGCGGCAAGTGACCCGGCGGTCCATGCGGCTCGTACGGCTCAACACCCCGGCCCCGGAGAGCCTCCGCGGCGCAACGGTCGCCATCGGCAATTTCGACGGCGTCCACCGCGGCCACCGGGTGCTCATCGGCATGGCCCGCGATCACGCCCGGGCGCGCGGCGCGCCATCGGGCGTGCTCACGTTCGAGCCGCACCCCAGGGAGTACTTCGCGCCCAAGGCGCCGCCTTTCCGCCTGACCAATTTCCGCGCCCGCGTCGTCGGGCTCTGCGAGACCGGCATCGACGTGATGGCCGTGTTGCGTTTCGACGAACCGGTCGCGCGCATGTCGGCGACGGACTTCATCGAGGATGTGCTCTGCCGCCGTCTGGGTGTCGGCCACATCGTCGTCGGCTACGATTTCGCCTTCGGGCACAAGCGTGCCGGAAATGTCGCGCTGCTCCGTCACGCGGCGGCCGAGCGCGGCTTCGGCGTCAGTGTCGTCGAGCCGGTGCACGAGGGCCAGGAAGTGATTTCGTCGACACGTATCCGCGATGCGCTCTGGCAGGGTGAGCCCCGCCGCGCTGCCGAACTGCTGGGCCACTGGTGGGAGGTCCACGGCCGCGTGCGCCGGGGCGACCAGCGCGGCCGCACCATCGGCTTTCCCACGGCCAACATTTCGCTCGGCGGCTACCTGGAGCCGCAGTTCGGCGTCTACGCGGTCCAGATCGGCTGGCCCGAGAACGGTCGGGTCGTGTGGCGCGACGGCGTCGCCAATCTGGGCCGTCGGCCGACCTTCGAGAAATCCGACGTGCTGCTGGAAGTGCATGTCTTCGACTATTCGGGCGATCTCTACGGCAAGCGCGCCGAGGTGCGCTTCATCGACTTCCTCAGGCCGGAACGGAAGTTCGACGGGCTGGAGGCGCTGAAGGCGCAGATCGCCGCCGATGCGGCGCAGGCGCGCGAAGTGCTGCGCAACCTGCCTGTCCTCGAAGCGGGAGACTGAGCCATGACGGAAACGATCGGTTTCATCGGCCTGGGCGCCATGGGCGGCCCGATGGCGGCGAACCTGGCGCGCGCCGGCCACAATCTTGTGGTCTTCGATGCGGACCGTTCGAAGGAGATCGAGGTCGCGGAACTGGGCGCCGCGGTGGCCGGTTCCGTCGCAGAGGTGGCGGAGAAGGCCGACATCATCGTCACCATGCTGCCGGATTCGCCGGACGTGGAGGCGGTCGTTCTGGGCGCAGAGGGTTTGCGCGCCCACGGCCGGCCGGATCAGCTGCTGATGGACATGTCGACCATCGCGCCGGCGACGACCGACAGGCTCTCCCGGGAGCTCCACGAGGCCGGCATCGGCTTCGTCGACGCGCCGGTGGGCCGCCTGGTCGCCCACGCCATCGCCGGCGAGTCGCTGTTCATGGTGGGCGCTTCGGGCAACGACTTCGGCCGCGTGAAACCGCTGCTGGAAGCGATGGGATCGACCATCCACCATTGTGGCGGGCCCGGCGCCGGCATCCGCACCAAGCTGGTCAACAACCTGATCGCGATCGCCGTCTGCCAGATCGACGCGGAGGCGATTTCCCTGGCTCAGGCCTTCGGGCTCGACATCGCCACCACGCTGGATGTGATCAACGGCACCACGGCCACCAACGGCCATCTGGTCAGCGCCTGGCCGAACAAGGTACTGAAAGGCGACACCGAGCCCGGCTTCCGCATTGCGCTGGCCCACAAGGACGTCAGCCTGGCGCTGGAGGCGGCGCGGGAGGCCGGCATCCCCATGTTCGCGGGCGCGGCGGTGCGTGAATCGCTGGCCCTGGCCAAGGGCGACGCGGCCTTTGCGGGCCGGGACTTCTCGGCATTGCTCGACCATGTCTGCTCGCTGGCCGGGCTGAAACCGCCCCGCACATGAACCCGGCATCGCGTTTCATGTAATGTTATTACATATACAACGTAATAACATCACGCTCTCCATGTAACAGAGTTACGTGGCGCAAGAAATTCCTTGCAATGTTGGCGAGTGACTTCCGATCATTCCTCCCGTGACCTTCCCAACAAGGGGGGCTGGCGCCGGCTATCGGTCGGCGTTGCAAGAAGACACGGAGGAGACGTCACCATGAAGAGACTGCTGATTGGCGCGACACTCGGGCTCGCGCTTGCCGCCGGCCCCGTGCTGGCGCAGGAATGCCAGCCGTCGAAATACGGCGCGGACGACGAGATCGGCGCCGCGAACCTGATCACGCCGGAGCGGGTGAAGGCCGCCGCCGGCCTGGTCAAACAGGGCATGACCCACCCGCTGGGCATCGTGATCGATCCCAACATGCCGGCCTTCCCGCCGCGCGGGATGATGCTGCAGGTCGTCTCGCCCGGACAGCAGGGCGGCCGCGATCTGGCTCAGGACTTCGGCTGGAGCTCGATCTACAACGACGATGTCGCCCAGCTCTGGTTCGGTATCGGCCCGCAGCTCGACGGCCTCGGCCATCTGGGTGAAGGCACCTACTACAACTGCAACTCGCCTGCGGATATCGCCTTCGTCACCGGCCTGAAGAAGCTGGGTATCCACAACGTCCCGCCGCTGGTCGGCCGTGGCGTTATCATCGACATGGCCAAGCACAGGGGCGTCGAAACGATGGCCGCCGGCGAGGCGATCACGCCGGAGGATCTCGAGGCCGCCTCCAAGGCGCAGGGCGTCACCTTCAAGGATGGCGACATCATCCTGGTGCATACGGGCTGGACCGACGCCAAGCTGGAAAGCGATCCCAAGGCCTGGGTCAGCGGTGAGCCGGGTCTGAACAACGCCGCCGCCGTCTGGCTGGCGGACAAGAACCCGGTCGCTGTCGGCGCCGACACCTGGGGCGTGGAAGCCGTGCCGCCGGCGAAGGGCGACAAGGTCTTCTATGGCCATGTCACCTTCCTGAAGGAGAACGGCATCTACATCCTGGAGACCATGAACACCGGTCCGCTGGTGTCACAGGGCGTGCAGGAGTTCATGTTCGTGCTCGGCCAGGCGCGCGTGAAGGGCGCGGTGCAGATGATCATCAACCCCGTCGCCCTGTGGTGACGGACGGTCCGATCTGACGCATCATGCCGGATGACGGGGAAGGGGGCTTCGGCCCCCTTCTTCTTTCGGGGGGAGGGGAGAGATGACGACATTCGCCGAGGCGCTGGTCGGCGCGTTGCGTGAGCGGGGGACGCGGCACCTGTTCGGGGTGCCCGGCGGCGGCTCCAGCCTTGACCTGATCGAGGCCTGCGGGAAGCTGGGCGTGCGCTTCGTGCTGACGCGGACCGAGACGGCGGCCATGCTGGCGGCGGCGGCGACCGCGGAGATTACCGGCGCGCCGGGCGCGGCGCTGGCCGGCGTCGGCCCTGGGGCGGCGAGCGCCGTCAACGGCATGGCCTACTGCGCGCTGGAGCGCGCGCCGGCGATGCTGTTCACCGACCGGGTGCCCGAGGATCCGAACCGGCCGAGCTGGCACCAGAAATTCGACCAGCCAGCGATGTTCCGCCCCGTCGCCAAGGCGGCGGCCTGGCTGACTCCGTCGACACCGGGGGCGGAGATCGCGGCTCTGATGGACATGATGACCGCCGATCCACAGGGGCCTGTCCATGTCGACATGACCGCCGCCGAGGCCGGCCTGCCCTTCGAGGATGCCGTTCCGGGGCCGGCGGAGCAGGATGCTGGCCCGCCGCCGGAGATCGCCCGCATCGCCGAACGTCTCGACGGATCGTGCAGGGTGGCGATGATCGTCGGCCTGCAGGCGCGCCATGCGGGCGAGCCGGTGCGCGCCCTGGCCCGGGCGCTGAACGCAGCCTGCCTGACCACCTACAAGGCCAAGGGCACCATCGCCGACGACGACAGTCATTTCGTCGCCACCTTCACCGGCGGTACGGCAGAGGCGGCGATCCTCAACGACGCCGACCTGATCCTGCTGGTGGGCCACGACCCGGTCGAGGCCATTCCCGGCCGCTGGATGTACGATGCGCCGGTGCTGGCGCTCTCGGCCTGGGACTGGGCCGCGGCCGGCGGGCATCCGGCGCCGGAAATCATGGCCGTGGGCGACATCGGCCCGATGGCCGTGGAGCTTGCGCGGACGGCGCGGGGCGCGGACTGGGACGAGGCCATCGCCGGTCATCGCGCGGCCTACCGGGCGCGCGTCGCCTATCCGGCGGTCGAAGGCGTCTCCCCCGACGATGCCGTCCGCATGCTCCAGACCGCTTCCGACCCTTCGGCCCGGCTGGCGGTCGATGCGGGCGCGCACATGATCCCGACCCTGGCGCAGTGGATCGCCCGCGAGCCCGCCGGCGTGCTCAAGTCGAACGGGCTGTCCACGATGGGCTACGCCCTGCCGGCGGCGATCGGCAGCGCCTGCGCCGAACCGGACCGGCCGGTGGTCGCGATCACCGGCGATGGCGGCGCGATGATGTGCCTGGGCGAACTCGCCACCGCCACCGAACTGAACGCTGACCTCACCTATGTGATCCTGAACGATTCCGCGCTGTCGCTGATCGACGTCAAGCAGCGCAATCAGCAGCGCCCGCGCGCGGGCGTCGCCTCGGAAACCTTCGACTTCGCGGCGATGGCGCGGGCCTTCGGCTGGGCCGCGGCGACGGTCGACCGGCTGGACAGGCTGCAGCCGGCGCTGGATCTGCTGGCGACGTACGATCTGCCGAAGCTGATCGATATCAGGATCGACCCGTCGGGCTATGGCGGTCAGTTCGAGGCGATGAGAGGATGACCGGTCGGGCGCGAAGGGTGGCATGGCTGGCTCGCACGCCTTCTGAACCGGCTGCCCCGCCTCTCGATTCCGCCGCGCAGGACGCCGGGTGATTCAGTCTCTTCGTGGAACGGCCTAGCTCAGCTCCGACTTCATGGTCTTGCTGGCTTCGCCCATGTCGATGCGGCCGGCATAGCGGTCCTTGATGACGCCCATGCAGCGGCCCATGTCCTTCAGGCCCGAGGCGTTGAGTTCCGACTTCACCTGGCTGCAGACCTGCCGGATCTCGGCGGCGTCCATCTGCTTCGGCAGATAGCCTTCGATGATGGCGATCTCGCCCTGTTCCTGCTGGGCCAGGTCGACGCGGCCGCCCTCCTCGTAGAGGCGGATCGACTCGCGGCGCTGTTTCACCATCTTCGACAGGATCTGGATGATGGCCTCGTCGGACAGGCCCTGGCTGTCCGCCTCGCCGCGGTTGCTGATTTCCTGCTCCTTGATCGCGGCGGCGATCAGGCGAAGCGTCGCGACGCGGCGCGAATCCCTGGCGCGCATCGCGTCCTTCAGATCGTCATTCAGCTTCTGTTTCAGCATTCCTGCCACCCACGCCCAATGTGAGGGCGCGCAACATAGTCCAAATACGGGGGTGTGGCAAAAAGTAAATCCAGGAACTAAGTTGTTGATTTTTAATTATTTTTACATTCGGGGCGCGGCTTGACCCCTTTGCCGCGAGACATTAAGTTCCCGGCAATTTGCGCGTCGGCGGACCCTCTGCGGGCGCACCTTACCTCCGACTTATCAAGCCGTAGACTCATGGCAGACAATGAAAAAATGACCGCGCCGCCGACACCGACCGGCGGGGCGTCGTCCAGCACGGCTGCGCTGGTGCTGGCCGACGGCACCGTGACGTACGGCATCGGAATCGGCGCCGCGCGCACGGCGGTGGGGGAGCTCTGCTTCAACACCTCCATGACCGGTTACCAGGAGATCGTCACCGATCCTTCCTATGCCGGCCAGATCATCGCCTTCACCTTCCCCCACATCGGCAATGTGGGCGCGAACGAGGAGGATCTGGAAAGCACCACGCCCGCGGCCCGCGGCGTGATCCTGCGCATGGACATCACCGAGCCATCCAACTGGCGCGCGACGCGCCATCTGGACCAGTGGCTGAAATCCTACGACCTGCCCGGCATCGCCGGCGTCGACGTGCGTGCGCTCACCCGCCGGATCCGCGACGGCGGCCCGCCCAACGGCGTCGTCGCGCACAGCCCGGACGGGAAGTTCGACATCGACGCGCTGGTCGAACAGGCCCGCGGGTTCCCGGGCCTGAAGGGCATGGACCTCGCCCGCGACGTCACCTGTCATCAGACCTATCGCTGGAAAGAGGGCGGCTGGACGCTGGGCCAGGGCTACGCCAAGTCGGTGCCCGCCACGCGCAAGGTCGTCGCCATCGACTACGGCACCAAGCGCAACATCCTGCGCTGCCTGACCGATCTCGGCTGCGAGGTCACCGTCGTGCCCGCCACCGCCACCGCCGAAGAGGTGCTGGGGCACGAGCCCGACGGCGTCTTCCTGTCCAACGGACCGGGCGATCCGGCGGCCAGCGCCGGCTACGCCGTGCCGGAAATCAGGAAGATCGTGGATGCGGGCAAGCCGGTCTTCGGCATCTGCTTCGGCCACCAGCTGCTGGCCCTGGCGCTTGGCTGCGACACCGAGAAGATGAAGCTCGGCCACCGCGGCGCCAACCAGCCGGTCAAGGACTTCACCACCGGCAAGGTCGAGATCACCAGCCAGAACCACGGCTTCCGCGTGATCCGGGAAAGCCTGCCGGAGACGGTCGAGGAGACGCATCGGTCGCTGTTCGACGGCACGCTGGAGGGCATCCGGCTGAAGGATCGACCGGTCTTCTCCGTCCAGTACCACCCGGAGGCGAGCCCGGGACCGAAGGACAGTCACTACCTGTTCCGCCGCTTCACGGACTTCATCGACGGAAAGGAAGGCTGACCGCCGATGCCCAAACGCACCGACATCGAATCGATCATGATCATCGGCGCGGGCCCGATCATCATCGGCCAGGCCTGCGAGTTCGACTATTCCGGCACCCAGGCGTGCAAGGCGCTGCGCGACGAGGGCTACCGCATCATCCTGGTGAACTCGAACCCGGCGACGATCATGACCGATCCCGAGTTCGCCGACGCGACCTATGTGGAACCGGTCATCCCGGAGGTCGTGGCGCGCATCCTGGAGAAGGAGCGCCCGGACGCGATCCTGCCCACCATGGGCGGTCAGACGGCGCTGAACACGGCGCTGGCGCTGGCCGCGGACGGCACGCTGGAGCGCCTCGGCGTGGAACTGATCGGCGCCGACCGGGAAGCCATCGCCATGGCGGAAGACCGCGACCTGTTCCGTGCGGCGATGAACCGGATCGGCCTGGAGATGCCGCGTTCGGAGATCGCGACGACGCTGGAGGAAGCGCGGGCGGCGCTGGAGATCGTGGGCCTGCCGACCATCGTGCGGCCGTCCTTCACCCTGGGCGGCCAGGGCGGCGGCATCGCCTATAACCGCGACGAGTTCGATGCCATCGTCACCAGCGGACTCGACGCCTCGCCGGCCAAGCAGATCCTGATCGAGGAATCGGTACTCGGCTGGAAGGAGTACGAGATGGAGGTGGTCCGCGACCACGCGGACAACTGCATCATCATCTGCTCCATCGAGAACGTCGATCCGATGGGCGTGCATACCGGCGATTCCATCACTGTCGCGCCTGCGCTGACGCTGACGGACAAGGAATACCAGATCATGCGCGACGCCTCGATCGCGGTGCTGCGCGAGATCGGCGTCGACACGGGCGGCTCCAACGTGCAGTTCGCCGTCGATCCGGAGACCGGCCGTCTGGTGGTGATCGAGATGAACCCGCGCGTCAGCCGCTCCTCGGCCCTGGCGTCCAAGGCGACGGGCTTTCCCATCGCCAAGGTCGCCGCCAAGCTGGCGGTGGGCTACACGCTGGACGAACTGCAGAACGACATCACGAAGGTCACGCCGGCCAGTTTCGAGCCGACGATCGACTATGTCGTGACCAAGATCCCGCGTTTCACCTTCGAGAAGTTCCCCGGCGCGGAGCCGGTCCTGACCACGGCGATGAAGTCGGTGGGCGAGGCGATGGCCGTCGGCCGCAGCTTCCACGAAAGCCTGCAGAAGGCGCTCCGCTCGATGGAAACCGGGCTCGACGGTCTGGACGACATGCCCCTCGACAGCGATGACGAGGACGCGCTGATCGCGGCCCTGGGCCGGCCGACACCGGAAAGGCTGCTGCTGACGGCGGAGGCGCTCCGCTTCGGCCTGGACAAGGAGCGCATCGCGCGGATCACGGGCTACGACCCGTGGTTCATCGACCGCCTCGACGAGATCGTCACCGCCGAGGAGACGCTCAGGCTCGAGGGCCTGCCGCGGACACCGGCGGGCTGGCTGGCGGTGAAGAAGCTCGGCTTTGGCGACCGGCGCATCGGGAAGCTGACCGGAACCTCGGAATCCAAGGCCGCGGCGGCGCGGCGCATGGCCGGAATCCGGCCGGTCTACAAGCGGATCGACACCTGCGCCGCCGAGTTCGAATCCGAGACGCCCTACATGTACTCGACCTATGAGGGCTGGCCCGCCCCGGACGGCTCGATCCAGCCGGCTGAATGCGAATCCCGGCCCACCGACCGCAGGAAGATCATCATCCTCGGCGGCGGTCCGAACCGCATCGGGCAGGGCATCGAGTTCGACTATTGCTGTGTCCACGCCGCCTTCGCCCTGAAGGAGGCGGGCTACGAGACCATCATGGTCAATTGCAATCCGGAGACGGTCTCGACCGACTACGACACCTCCGACCGGCTCTATTTCGAGCCCCTGACGATCGAGACGGTGCTGGAGATCGTCCGCGCCGAGGAGGAGTCGGGCGAGGTCGTCGGCGCCATCGTGCAGTTCGGCGGGCAGACGCCGCTCCGCCTGGCGCAGGGGCTGCTGGACGCGGGCGTGCCGATCCTGGGCACCTCGGTCGAAGCGATCGACCGCGCCGAGGACCGCGACCTGTTCCAGCAGATGCTGAGCAAGCTGGGTCTGCGCCAGCCGCCCAACGGCATCGCGCGGAGCCACGCCGAGGCGCAGGCCGTGGCCCAGCGGCTGGGCTTCCCCGTGCTGCTCCGGCCCTCCTATGTGCTGGGCGGCCGGGCCATGGAGATCGTCCATGACATCGCCGGCCTCGACCGCTACATCCGCGAGGCCGTGAAGGTCTCCGGCGCCAATCCGGTGCTGGTCGATTCCTACCTGGCCAACGCCATCGAGGTCGATGCCGACGTGCTCTCCGACGGCGAGGACGTGTTCGTCGCCGGCATCATGGAGCACATCGAGGAGGCCGGGGTGCATTCGGGCGACAGCGCCTGCGCCCTGCCGCCGTTCTCGCTCAACGGCGAGATCATCGACGAGATCAAGCGCCAGGCCGCAGTGCTGGCGCGGGAGCTGAACGTCATCGGCCTGATGAACGTGCAGTTCGCCGTGCAGGACGGGCTGGTATACATCCTGGAGGTCAATCCGCGGGCCTCGCGCACCGTGCCGTTCGTCGCCAAGACCATCGGCAAGCCGATCGCCAAGATCGCGGCGCGGCTGATGGCCGGAGAGAAGCTCGCCACCTTCGGCCTCGACTGGGATGTCACGAAGCTGCCCTATACCGCGGTGAAGGAAGCGGTGTTCCCCTTCGCGCGGTTCCCCGGCGTCGACATCATTCTCGGCCCCGAGATGCGTTCCACCGGCGAGGTCATGGGCATCGCCAGGGACTACGAGATGGCCTTCCTGAAATCGCAGCTAGGCGCCGGCGCCCGCCTGCCGACGGGCGGGGCGGTCTTCATCTCGCTGCGCGACAGCGACAAGCCTCTGGCCGTGGCGATGGCGAGCCAGCTCCGGGCGCTCGGCTTCTCGATCGTGGCGACGCACGGCACCGCGCGGTACCTCAATGACAACGGCATCGAATGCCGGGCGATCAACAAGGTTCTGGAAGGCCGCCCGCACATTGTCGACGCGCTCAAGAACGGCGAAGTGCAACTCGTCTTCAACACCACCGACGGCGAGAAGGCGATCCACGACAGCTTCTCGCTCCGGCGTACGGCGCTGCAGTTCCACATCCCCTACTACACCACCGCAGCCGGCGCCAAGGCGGCCGTCGCGGCCTTGCACGCCCTGAAAACGGGGCGTCTTGAAGTCGCTCCCCTGCAGTCCTACTATTGATGGACACCAAGCGCCGGTTGCTCTGAAAGCGACCGGCGCAGCTATTTCCAGCCATCTGCCGGAAACAAACGGGGTGAGCGCTATGGAACGCGTGCCAATGACGCTTCGGGGCCACAGGAGACTCGAGGCTGAACTGAAGAATTTGAAGTCCGTCGAGCGCCCGGCGGTGATCCAGGCGATCGCCGAGGCGCGCGCTCACGGCGACCTGTCGGAAAACGCCGAGTATCACGCCGCCAAGGAGAAGCAGGGCTTTATCGAGAGCCGCGTCATGGAACTGGAGAGCGCGCTCGGACGGGCGGAGGTGATCGATTCCTCGCAGATGTCCGGGGACACCGTGCGCTTCGGCGCCACCGTCAAGCTGGCCGATGTCGACAATGACGAGGAAAGCACCTACCAGATCGTGGGTGTGGACGAGGCGGACATCGACAGCGGCCTGGTCTCCATCACCTCGCCCATTGCGCGGGCGCTGATCGGCAAGTCCGAAGGCGACGTCGTCGACGTCCAGACCCCGCGCGGCGAAAAATCCTATGAAATTCTCGAGGTGAAGTGGCTCTGAGCCGGGCCCGGCCCTGACCGCGACGTATCCGCCGCCATTGCCGGTATCCGGACGCTACCCCATATCGTTGAGAACAAGAACAACGAGAGGGTGGCCCCATGAAACGCCTGATGATCGCCACGGTATCTGCGGCCGTGCTCAGCCTCAGTCTTCCCGCATTCGCCCAGAATGACGACGACCGGCGCTATGAGCGCTGGCGCGGCGGCTACGAGACGCCAGAACATACGGAACGCCTGGTCGAACAGCTGAATGACCTGATTCGCCAGGCCGAGCGCGACCGGGCGGCGAGTCCGGGCTTCCTCCGGGATCTGCGTGAGGCCCTGCAGCGTCACGAGGCGGCGGACAACCGCCTGGCGCAGGGGGCCGGCCGTAACGGCCGCGCCGTGACCTATCCCGAGATCGCCGACGACTTCTCGGACGGAAACTTCACCGCCGATCCGGCCTGGACCGTCGCCCAGGGCGAATGGTTCGTGACCCGGGAGAATCAACTGGCTTCTCATGTCGATGTTTCGCGCAGCGCGACGCCGGAGGAGGGCATAAAGCGTCTCTTCGAGGGGCTGCTGGGCAACAACCGGGGCCGGGAGGGGCGCGAGGGCGGCCGCGCCGTCAACGTCGCGTCCTCGATCTTCCTGACGCACGACATCTCCAACGCCTTCGATCTGGAGACGCGGCTCTTCAGCGGCGCCGAAGGCTTGCTGGAGATCGGCGTCTATCAGGGCAGCGATGGCCGCAACGGCTACCGGCTCCAGTTCTCTGAGGAGGGCTGGATGCGCCTGGTCCGGGTCGGCAGCTCTATCGCGACGCTGCGTCAGGCGGACTTCACGTTCCCTGCCGCCGTGGCCAATTCAACCCGCCCCGAGCCCTACGATGTGCGCTGGCGGCGGTCCGAGAACGGGCGCATGCAGGTCTGGGTGGATGGCGTCGAGAAGTTCAACCTGATCGACAATGGGTTCCGCGATCCCTTCGACGGTTTCCGTATGGTCAACGCCAACGGTCGCCACGGCATGGACGCGGTCCGCATCAAGCTGCTGGAGTAGCCGGGCGGGGGCGCTCTATCCGAGCGCCCCGTCGCCGCGCAGCCTTTCGATCTCTGCCGGGTCCAGATCGAGGACCTCGGCGAGCACGCCGTCGGTCTGCGCCCCCAGGCTCGGCGCGCCGGCGCTGACGCCGGCCTCGGCCCGGGCAAAGCGGAAGGGCGTGTTGACCACCTTGTGGCGGCCCATCTGATCGTTGACCTCGACGATGCTGCCGCGCTCCAGCATGTGCGGATTTTCCAGGGCCTGCTTCGGCGTCAGGTAGCGCCGCGCCGGGCAGCCCGCCGCCTCGATGGTTCGCGCCGCGTCCTGGGCGCTCTTCCCGGCGGCCCATTTCTCGACCTCGCCGAACAGCTCCATCCAGTGCGCCATGCGCTCGCCGGTGGTGGAAAACCGCGGATCGGTCAGCCATTCCGGATGGCCGCAGGCCTCCGCCAGGGCGGCGAAGTTCTTTACCGTCACCGGGGCGACGACGAAATAGCCGTCCTGCGCCTTGATCGGGTCGAAGACCGGAATGTTCAGCTTCTCGATCGGAAACTGCGCCTCCTGCAGTTCGAACGGGATCATGTTCATCAGCCCGGCGAGCAACTCGACGTCGATACGGTCGCCCTCGCCCGTGATCTCGCGGCGGTAGAGCGCGGTGGTGATCGCGATCAGCGCGTGATTCGCGCCGAGCACGTCGGCCGCCAGGGTGCGGGAGCTTTCGGGCTTGTCGGTCGCGCGCTGATAGCGGAACTCCGCCATGGTGTAGCCGCTGGCCGCGTTGATGATCGGCGCAAAGGCCGGGCGTTGCGCGTCCGGGCCGGTCTGTCCGTAGCCCGAGATCGAACAGTAGATCAGCCGCGGGTTGCGCGCCGACAGGCTCTCGTAGTCCAGATTCAGCCGCTGCATGACGCCGGGACGGAAGTTCTCGATCAGCACGTCCGCTTTCGCCGCCAGGTCGGCGGCCAGCTCGCGCCCTTGCGCCGACTTCAGATTGAGCGTCACGCTCTTCTTGCCGCAATTGAGCTGGGAGAAGAAGCCGCTCATGCCGTTCACCTGGGGCGGCGTGCCGCGCAGGGTTTCGCCTTCGGGCGGTTCCACCTTGATCACGTTGGCGCCCATGTCGGCCATCAGCCGCGTGGCGTAGGGGCCCGCGACGAAGGCCGTGAAGTCGACCACGGTCAGGCCCTCCATCGGCCGGGGCCTGGAACCTTCAGACATGCGCTACCTCCCGCGCCAGTGAAACGATTTCCCGCGCCGCCTGGCTGTTCGGCTGCGCCTCGGCGACGCCGCGGCCCTCCAGGATCGTCGAAGCGAAGGGCTGACGGTTGCCCAGCGTGGTCTCGGCGACGGCCAGGCCGTCTGCGGCGATCATGGCGCGGATCCGGTCCGAAAGGCGGCTGCGGGCGGGCACGCGGTTGAGCACCAGCAGGAAGTCGCGCTTTTCCCGCTCGGCCAGGTCGACGGTGTTCTTCGCCGCCCAGTAGTCCATGGGGCTGGGCTGGATCGGCATCAGCACGCGGTCGGCGGCGCGGACCGCCGACTTGGTGTCGGTTTCGCCATGCGGCGGGCTGTCGATCAGCACGACGTCGAAATCGCGGCGCAGCCGTCCGACTTCGCTGCCTGTGCGCCAGCCGGAGACCTGCCGCATCTCGATGGCGGCGACGTCGTCGCGGCGGGCGCGCAATGCGTGCCAGGCGGTCAGACTTTGCTGTGGATCGATGTCGACCAGCGCGACGCGGCGGCCAAGCGTGGCGAGGGCCACGCCGAGCTGAATCGTGAGCGTGGTCTTGCCCGCGCCGCCCTTCTGCTGGGCGATTGCGAGAATCGCGCCGTCCATGACTTAATCCACCCTCCTGACCGGAGCAGGGAGCTTAGAGGCGCGGGCGCGATTCCGACAATTGCGAATCAGCCGGGGGAGGGTGTCGGCTGACGCCTGTCGACGGGCGTGACGAAGAAACGCCCGGAAGTGCTGGTGCCGAAGGGGTTCTCCGACAGGTAGCAGTCCACCGTTCCGATGGTCCGGAAGCAGCGCAGCGCCAGCAACTGCCCCGCGTCACGGCAGGACTGGGAGTCGGTTCCGGCGCCCTCGCAGACATCGGCCACGTAGTCCGTCGCGGTGATGGGCGGCGGCTCGTCGAACAGTCTCGCCTCGCAGGCTGCGAGAGCGAATCCGATAATGGCGATGGCGAGCGTCTTCGACATGCCGACAGCTAACGCCTCAAAGGCTGAGAATTCGTAAACTCTAGAGCGGCAGCAATATCCGGAAGCAGGTGCCCGAAGGGCCTGTGCTTTCCAGTTCCAGCGTCCCGCCATGGGCCTGCACCAGGTCGCGGGCGATGGTGAGGCCCAGGCCGGTGCCGCCTTCCCGCGCCGAGCTGACGAAGGGACGGAACAGGTTCTCGCGGGCCTTTTCCGGCACGCCGGAACCGTTGTCGGAGACGCGGATGGCGACATGGCCGTCCTGCTCATGGGCGCTGACGCGGACCTCCCCCTCCTCGCCGGCGGCTTCGGCGGCATTGCGGCCCAGGTTCATCAGCACCCGGTAGAGCTGGTCGCGGTCGGCATGGACCTCCAGCTCGTCGGCCACGAGGTTCTTCCACACAGGCGACTGGCTGGCGTCCAGAGTCAGCGTGTCGCCGACCTCCGCGACCAGGCTCCGCAGACGGAACCGGGCCGGCCGGGGCGGCGGTTCGTCGGCGCTGCCGTATTTCAGCGAGCGCTGGCAGAGCTCGATGGCGCGGTCCAGGGACTGGATCAGCCGCGGCGCCAGGCGCTTGACGGTCGGGTCGAGGGAATCGGAGAGCAGTTCGGAAATCACCTGCGAGGTCGCCAGGATGTTGCGCAGGTCGTGGCTGATCTTGCTGACCGCGGCGCCCAGGGCGGCGAGGTGGTTCTTCTGCACCAGGGCCTGGCGCAGGTCGCGCTCCATCTCTGCCAGCTCGTGCGCGGCCAGCGAGATCTCGTCGCCGCGCCCGGTCGGCAGTTCGGGCAGATGCGCCGCTTCCGGATTGCGGCGGAAGGCCAGGATGTTCGCCGTCAGCCGGCGCATCGGCCGCACAAGCATCCAGCGCAGCGTCAGGAACAGCAGCGTGGCGCTGACGATGGAGATGAACAGGCTCAAGCTGAAGATGTTCCAGCCATAGTCCAGCAACGCCGCACGCAGCGACGCCTCCGGCATGATGATCTCGACATAGGCGTCCTCGGCGTTGCGGGCGTCGCCGATGATCCTGAGCGTCCGCCCGTCGGCCATGATCATGGTCCTGAGCGCGTCGCCGATCAGTTCCATCGGTTCCGCCCCGCGCAGGTCGTAGGTCGCGTCCACGGCCGGCGGCATTTCTTCGGCCAGCAGCAGCATGCGCCGCTGGGGCAGCTTCATGACCACGCCGTTGACGCCGACCGCACGCAACAGGCGGTGTTCCAGATCCCGCGAGATCGTGTTGCCGGGGGCCGCCAGCACCGAGAGCGCCGCCAGATTGGCCTCCGCCAGCATCTGTTCCAGATAGCTGACGCGATAGCGCGCCACCGAGGGCACGAAGATCATCACTTCCGCCAGCATGACGAAGATGACGGTCAGGATCAGCAGCCGCGACGACAGGCTGTTCCGGATCGAGGGCCGCCGTTCCCGTGACATGTCGCCGTTCATGGCGCGAGACTAGAGCAAATCCGGACCGGCTGGAATCGTTCTGGCGCCCCGGCAATCCATGTTCCGGAAGCGAAAAATGTGGCTGCGGGCTTCGGAGAAGGCTAGTAGTGGCAGACTGGAATTTCCGGGCATGCGCGGCGAGACCGTCGCTTGACGGTTTCGCGCGGTCTTTGGCATGCTTCGGAATTGGGCTGAACAACCTGGATCGGGCCGCGCATGATCAAGTCGGAACTGATCAATCGCATTGCTGAACGTCACCGGCGTCGCCATGTCGACGAGGATCCGGAAAGGCAGCTCAGCCATCGGGATTTCGAACGCGTCGTATCGACCGTCTTCGACGAGATTACCGCGGCGCTGTCGCGCGGGGATCGGGTGGAGCTGCGTGGCTTTGGCGCCTTCTCTGTCAAGCGGCGGCCGGCGCGCGTCGGGCGCAATCCGCGCACCGGCGAATCGGTCGAGGTGCAGGAGAAGTACGTGCCCTTCTTCAAGACCGGCAAGGAACTCAGGGAACGCCTGAACACCGACTGAGCCTCCCGGCCGGACAGTGGAGCGTAACGTCTTGAAGTTTCTGAAAATTCTGCTTTTTCTCGCGGTTCTGGTGATCGGCGTCTCCATCGGGCTTTCCAACCGCCAGGCCGTCGAGCTGCGCCTGGAGCCCGTGCCCTACGCCATCGACCTGCCGCTGTTCGTCGTGATCTTTGCTGCCATGTTCGCCGGCCTTCTGATCGGCGCGCTGGCGATGTGGCTGCGCGATGGCCGCGTGCGGCGGCGCGCCCGCCAGGCCGAGCACCGCGCCCACGACCTGGAGCGCGAGGTCAGGCAGAGCGGTGATGGCGAGCGGGTGGAACGGCCGGCGCTGCAGAAGCCGAAGGCGGCCTGATGGAGGTCATCGACGCGGCGGCGGTGGACCGTGTGCTGGACGAGACCGCGGTCGCCGACGCGCTGGAGGCGATGTTCCGGGACGGCTGCGAGCAGCCCGTGCGCCATCATCACGACGTCGCCGTGCCGGGCGAGGCCAATGCCACCCTGTTGCTGATGCCGGCCTGGCGTCCGGGCGATGCGCTGGGCGTCAAGGTGGCGACTGTCTTTCCCGGCAACAATGACCGCGGCCTGCCGGCAGTGATGGCGCAATACCTGTTGCTGGATGCCGGCACGGGCCGGCCGCAGGCGATCATTGACGGTACGCGGCTGACCGTCTGGCGCACCGCCGCCGCTTCGGCGCTGGCGGCGCGCTTTCTGGCGCGGCAGGACGCCGCCGAGATGCTGATGGTCGGCGCCGGCGCGCTGGCGCCCATGCTGATCCGCGCGCACCGCGCGGCACGGCCTTCGCTGGCGCGGGTGCGCATCTGGAACCGCAACCGGGACAAGGCGGCGGCACTGGCGGAGGAACTTTCGCGGGAAGGCGTGGCGGCCGAGGCGGCTGAGAATCTGGAGCAGGCGGCGCGGAGCGCGGACCTGATCTCCTGCGCGACGCTGTCGACCGAGCCGATCATCCGGGGCGCATGGCTGAAGCCCGGCGCGCACCTGGACCTGGTGGGCGCTTTCCGCCCGGACATGCGGGAGAGCGACGACGAGGCGCTGCGGCGTGCCAGCGTCTTCGTCGACACCCGTCCCGGCGCCACCAAGGAAGGCGGCGACATCGTCCGCCCCGTCGCCGACGGCGTCTTCAAGGCCGATGACATCGCCGCCGACCTCTTTGAGCTGTGCGGGGGCCGTCACCCGGGACGGGAGGGGGCGGAACAGATCACCCTGTTCAAGTCGGTGGGCGCGGCGCTGGAGGATCTCGCCGCGGCGCGTCTGGTCGCCGAAAGGGTGGCGAAGGAAGCCGGCCGGACCTGACCGGCCATGTGCCTCAGCCGCCGGCGGCGGCGCTCTCGGCGTCCGGTTCCCCGGCTTCGCCGTCGTTCTCGGTTTCCGGGGGCGGCGCTGGCCCGCCCGGCTCCATGTCGTCGATGCCGGCCTGCCGCAACAGTTTCTGCAGCGCCTCGAGCTTGACCAGCTTTTCCTGCTTCGACGGGGTCGAGGCGAGAAAGTCGCTCACGAAATCGGGCGTGGCGAGGCAGCGGCGGATGGCGTCGCGCACGAGGACCGTCGCCTTGCCCAGGGTGAAGTAGTTCTCCACCAGCATCCGGAGCAGGCGGAAGCACTTCTCCACGATCGGGCCGTCGCCCGACGTCACGCGCTCGATCAGCTTGGCATTGCGGATCACCTTGCAGGCGTAGTCGTCCAGCTTTTCGGCGAGCTTGCGGCGGTGCATGTCCTGCAGGGTGCTGTGCAGCACCTGTACCTGCAACGCGCGCAGCCTGACGAGCCGCTCGGTCACCGAGCCGCCCTCGCGGGTGAGGAACAGCTCGCCCTGGGGCGAGATGATGATGGGCACCAGGAACTCGGCCAGCTTGCGGCGGTTGGCGTTGCCGACGATGTTGCCTTCCAGCTGCAGCAGCAGGTCCGCCTTGCCGTCCGGCGTATCCACCGGCGCAAGATATTCCGAGACCGCTTCCGGATGCAGCCAGCGGGCGCAGCGCTGTCCCGCGGCTTCCATCATCGGCACTTCGCCGATCCAGCTGCCGTCGGGCTTCTTCAGCGTGCCGACCAGTTCCCGCACGGCCGTGCTTTCCTGGGCCACATCCCCGTCGACCAGCCGTTTCTTGCCCTTCAGGTTCTCGATCAGGTAGCGGGTCAGCGACTGCTGCGTGTTGGGCAGCTTGCCGGCGGCGATCAGCCGGCTCACCATGCGCGCCTCGGCGGTGTAGAGCGTGTCCTCCGGATCGGCCCTGCCGATGACCAGGGACGCCGCGGCGGCGAGTTCTTCCTTCAGGTTCTTCCGTTCCCCGACCAGCAGGTGGATCACCCGGCCGAGCGACAGCAGTTCGGCGACGAAGCTGTCCGCGACCTCGTGAACCCAGGCGGGGTGGTCGGTGCGCAGCATGCCCAGCAGCCGGGTCATCTTCTCGGCATAGGTCGTCGCGCTGGTCAGATGGCGGACCAGGGCGGCGTGCAGCATGAACGAGCGACTTTCCTGATCCCGGACGCGCTCGATCACGCCGTCCAGGCCGTCGGGCCCGATCTCGGGGAAGGCGGGCGCCTCGCGCCGCAGGATCTTCACGCCCTTGTCGATCAGTTCGTAGATCTGCTTGATCCGCTCCTGCACGCCCTGGCCGGTTTCGCGGATCTGGGCGATGGCGGTCTGCTGGACCGCGCGCTGCAGCGACGTGCCGTTGTCCTGCAGCTTCTCGACGTGGTCGAGGGAGTGGATCAGTTCGGTCGCCGTGATGCCCCATTCGACCAGTTCGGTGCGGAGCAGGCGGTTGATCGCGCGGCGGCCTTCGTAGGAATAGAAGTCCTCGACCTTCCAGCAGACGCTGGGCACTTCCTCGGAATTGTACTTCGACGGTTTGGCCTGGGCGCCCGAGAAGAATATCTGGCCGGCGCGGTAGGTGTTGCTCGCCTTGTCGAAACGCTCCCGCATGACCTTGACGGCGCGATAGGAGGCCCGGACCTCCTTGGCCTTCGCGATCGCCTCGTCCTGGTCGTCCGCGACCGCCAGGATGGTCCAGGTGGTGCCGCGCTGTCCGAGAATTTCGTAGTGGACGTTGTTCGCCTTCATTGCCCGTTCCACCAGCCCGACGGGAGCTGCCGCCGTCCGGAGATTACGTCCGGTCAGGTTAACGGACCATTTAACATGTCGGGCTGTGGCGCCTACGCGATGGCGGGTACGACCTCGGCCAGACGGCCGCCGATGCGGAGCGGTTCAACACGGCGGGCGAGGCCCGTACGGTCGTCGCTCTCGACATAGACGCCGCAGACCGTCGCCTCGCCGCCTGCGGGGGAGAAGCGGCCGCCGGGCGTCTTCTGCATGAAGCGGCGGAGCGGCTCCTGCTTGTCCATGCCGATCACGGAATTGTAGTCGCCGCACATGCCGACATCGGTCATGTAGGCGGTGCCGCCCGGCAGGATCTGGTGATCCGCGGTCGGCACGTGGCTGTGGGTGCCTGCCACCAGCGAAGCGCGGCCGTCCATGTGGTGGCCCATGGCCATCTTCTCGCTGGTCGCCTCGGCGTGGATGTCGACCAGTGTGAAGCTGACGGCGCGGCCCAGCGGATGGGCCTCGATGGCCTTGTCGGCGGCGCGGAAGGGGCAGTCGAGCGGGTCCATGAACACCCGGCCCATCACCTGGACGACGGCGACGCGCCGCCCGCCGGGCGCGTCATAGACGCCGACGCCGCGGCCCGGGGCGCCTTCGGGAAAGTTCGCCGGCCGCAGCAGACGGTTCTCGCGCTGGAAATGGGGAAGGATGTCGCGGTTGTCCCAGACGTGGTTGCCGGTGACGATCACGTCGGTTCCGGCGGCGAACAGCTCGTCGCAGATCGGCGGCGTGATGCCGAAGCCGCCGGCGGCGTTCTCCCCGTTGACGACCACGAAATCGAGTGCGAGCCGTTTACGGAGTTCGGGGATCCGCGCGACCGCCGCGTCGCGTCCCTGGCGTCCGACGAGATCTCCCAGATAAAGGACCTTCACGTGAATCTCCTGAATGCGGCCTCTGTGATAAGGCCGTGCAGTCTGACGTCATGGCGGCCGGCCGGCAGCCTTGGCACGAACTGGGCTTCGAAGGCCAGCCCGATGATCTCGGGGTGATGGCCGCGCCGCCGCCACCGCTCGAACGTGCGGTCGTAGAAGCCGCCGCCATAGCCCAGCCGCGTGCCGGTCCGGTCGACCCCCACCAGGGGCGCCAGCACCAGATCCGGCCGGATCGGCCGGGCCCGGACGCCGGGCTCGGAGATGCCGAACCCCGATTGCTGCATCAGCACATTGGGCAAATAGCGGCGAAAGACAAGTGGATGGCGGTTGCGCACAACGACCGGCAGGCCGACCACCGCGCCGCGGCGGACCAGCGCCCGCACCAGCGGCAGGGGATCCAGTTCGTGGCCGAAGCCGAGATAGACGCCGACGCGGACGCCGGCCCAGCTGGCACGGAGGGCCAGGCAGCGGTTCAGCGCCGCCCGCGCGCGCCCCTTGCCGCCGCGGTGCGCCCGGCGGCGCAGCAGATCCGCGCGCAGGCGCTTCTTCAGCGCCGTCAGGTCCTCCGGGCTCCCCGTCAACCTCAACTCCCAATCCCGTTTGCCGCATCCTATATACGGGAGATGGAAGACTTGTCAGTCTTGGGCCGACAGGCGAAGCCGTTCGCGGAGGGTCGCAGGTGAGTTGGCTTGTATTGGGATTCTGCGTGCTGCTGGCCGCGGCGCTGGCGGGCAAGGCGCTGTTGAAGGCAGACCCGAAGACCATCGCCCAGGCGATCCGCCTGGGCGGCGGTGTGGTGCTGGGCGCCGTCGGCCTGTTGCTGACGCTGCGCGGCCTGTTCGTCGTGGGCGGTCCGGTGGGGCTGTTCGGCCTGATGCTGCTGGCGCGGGGTCTGGGCTGGCAGGGGATGCCGGGCCTCGGCATTCCGGGTCTCGGCAGCGGTTCCGCGTCCGGCCAGGGCGCATCGGACGTGCGCACGCGGTTTCTCGACATGACGCTGGACCACAGCACCGGCGAGATGGACGGCCTGGTGCGCGAGGGACCATTCGAAGGCCGGCGGCTGTCAGAGCTCGGATTCGGGGAACTCGACGATCTGTTGCGGACCTGCCGGATGGAGGACGACGATTCGGCCCGGCTGGTCGAGGCCTATATGGCCCGCGCCCATCCCGGCGAAGCCGGCGGTGGAGAAGAAGCCCGGTCGTCGGGCGGCGAGCGCCGGGAAGCCGGCGCGCGCCGGGCCGGTGCCATGCCGGTTCACGAGGCGCTGGAGATCCTGGAACTGCCCGACGACGCCTCGGATGACGACGTGCGCGAGGCCTATCGGCGCCTGATGAAGAAGTACCATCCCGATCAGGGCGGCTCGGCGTGGTACGCCGCCAAGCTGAACGAGGCCAAGGACGCGCTGCTGGAGCGGTAAGGCGCGCGCTTGTCGCGCCCGCCGCCGCGTGGCAGAAAACCCGCGATAACAAGTTGGAAAAGACGGAAGCGGTGACATGGGCAGAAGAGTGAGAAAGGCCGTATTTCCGGTCGGCGGCATGGGCACGCGGTTCCTGCCGGCGACCAAGGCCCTGCCCAAGGAGATGCTGCCCGTCGTCGACAAGCCGCTGATCCAGTACGCCGTCGAGGAGGCGATCGCCGCCGGGATCGAGGAGTTCATCTTCGTCACCGGCCGCGGCAAGACGGCGATCGAGGATCATTTCGATCACAGCTTCGAACTGCAGTCGATGCTGGAGGAGCGCGGCAAGCAGGACATGCTGGAGATCGCGACCTCCATGATGCCCAGGGCCGGCACCATCGCCTATACCCGCCAGCAGGAGCCGCTCGGCCTGGGTCATGCGGTGTGGTGCGCGCGCAATCTGGTCGGCGACGAGCCGTTTGCCGTGCTTCTGGCCGACGACCTGATCCAGGCCCGGACCCCCTGTCTGAAACAGATGGTCGATGCCCAGGCGCGCCAGGGCGGCAACATGATCGCGGCGATGGACGTGCCTGCGGCGCATACGGACCGCTACGGCATCATTTCGCCGGGCTTCCAGCACGGCAACCTGATCGAGGTGACGGCGCTGGTGGAGAAGCCGAAGCCGGATCAGGCGCCGTCGAACCGTGCGATCATCGGACGCTACATCCTGCAGCCCGAGGTCTTCGAGGTGCTGGAGCGTCAGGGGCCGGGGGCCGGCAACGAGATCCAGCTTACCGATTCCATGGCCGCCCTGATCGGCCGTCAGCCCTTCTTCGCCATCGCCTTCGAGGGCCGGCGCTTCGACTGCGGCGACAAGCTGGGTTTCCTGCAGGCCACGATCGCCTTCGGTCTGGCCCATCGGGAGATCGGCGACGGTCTGAAGGCCCATCTCGGCGAACTGGCCGCCACCCTCTAGATCGACGGGACTGAAATTACATGAAAGTCGCAATGATCGGCGCGGGCTATGTCGGCCTGGTCTCGGGCGCCTGTTTCTCCGAGTTCGGCCACGAGGTGATCTGCGTCGACGTGGATCCTTCGAAGATCGGCCGGCTGGAGAAGGGCGATATCCCGATCTTCGAACCGGGGCTCGAACAACTGGTCGAGAAGAACGTGCAGGCGGGACGGCTGTCCTTCACTACCGATCTGGCCGCTGCCGTGGGGCCTGCGGAGGCTGTCTTCATCGCCGTCGGCACGCCCAGCCGCCGGGGGGGCGGAGAGGCGGATCTGAGCTATGTCCACCAGGCCGCCCGCGATATCGCCGCTGCATCCGGCGGCCGCAAGGTGGTGGTGACCAAGTCGACGGTGCCCGTCGGCACCGGCGCGGCGGTGAGACGCATTCTGGCCGAGGCCAATCCGGCAGTGGAATTCCACGTCGTTTCCAACCCGGAGTTCCTGCGCGAGGGCGCGGCGATCGAGGACTTCATGCGGCCCAACCGCGTCGTCTGCGGCGTCGACAGCGAGCATGCGCGGCAGGTCATGCGCGAACTCTACCGTCCACTGTTTCTCAACGAGACGCCCATCGTCTTCACGACCCTGGAATCGTCGGAACTGATCAAGTACGCCGCCAATTGCTTCCTGGCGACGAAGATCACCTTCATCAACGAGATGGCCGACCTCTGCGAGAAGGTCGGCGCCGACGTCCAGGCGGTCGCCCGGGGCATCGGGCTCGACAAGCGGATCGGCAACCTGTTCCTGCACCCCGGTCCGGGCTTCGGCGGCTCCTGCTTTCCGAAGGACATCCGCGCGCTGGCGGCCACAGCCGAGAACCATGGCGCGCCGCTGCGCATCGTCGACGCCGTCAACGACGTCAACGAGAGCCGCAAGAAGGCGATGGCCGACAAGATCGCCCGGGCGCTGGACGGCGACCTCGCGGGTCGGACCGTCGCGGTCCTGGGGGTGACCTTCAAGCCCAATACCGACGACATGCGCGAGAGCCCCAGCCTGGACATCGTTCCGGCGCTGCAGCGGGCTGGGGCCATGATCCGGGCCTACGATCCGGAAGGCATGGACGAGGCGGCGAAGCTGCTGGACGGCGTCACGTGGTGCGAGGACGCCTATGACGCGATGGAGGGCGCCGACGCGGTCGCCATCCTGACCGAGTGGAATATTTTCCGCGCGCTCGACCTCGACAGGGTGAAGAAACTGCTGAAGCGTCCGGTGATGGTCGACCTGCGCAATATCTACACCCTGGACGAGATGCGCGCGGCGGGTTTCCGCTATGTCAGCATCGGCCGATCCGAAGTCCGGGCGGAGGACTGAGCCATGGCCGCGGGACACCGTTTCAATCCCACGACCCTTCGCGAGTACGATGTCCGCGGAACCTGGGGCGAAAGCCTGACCGAGGCGGACGCCCGGGCGCTGGGCCGCTCCTTCGGCACCCTGGTGCGGCGCGGCGGGGGCAGCCATGTCGCCGTTGGCCGCGACGGGCGGATCAGTTCGCCGGCCCTTGCCGCGGCGCTGATCGAAGGGCTGGCCTCCACCGGCTGCGATGTCACGGACATCGGACTGGGCCCGACGCCGATGCTCTACTTCGCGCCCTTTCACCTGCCGGCGGACGCCGGGGTGATGGTCACCGGTTCGCACAACCCGCCGGACATGAACGGCTTCAAGATGATGATGGCCGGCAAGCCCTTCTTCGGCGACGACATCCAGAAGCTGGGCGAACTGGCGGCGGCTGCCGACTGGGAAACAGGCGCCGGTGCGGTCGGCCCGCGCGACGTCTCGGCCGCCTATGTCGAGGAAGTCGTGGCCGCCTTCGTTGGCGAACGCCAGCTTTCGGTCGTCTGGGACTGTGGCAACGGGGCCGCCGGCGCGGTGATCGACGAGATCGTGCGCCGTCTGCCGGGCCGCCACGTGGTCCTCTATGGCGAGGTCGACGGCACCTTTCCGAACCACCACCCCGACCCGACAGTGCCTGAGAACCTGACACAGCTTCGCTCGACCGTGCGCGGCGTCGGCGCGGATCTCGGCATTGCCTTCGACGGCGACGGCGACCGCGTCGGCGTGATCGACAATGAGGGCGAGGTGCTGTGGGGCGACCAGATCCTGCTGCTGCTGGCGCGTGACGTGTTGGCCGAGCGGCCGGGCGCGACCATCATCGCCGACGTGAAGGCCAGCCAGGTGCTGTTCGACGGCATCGCCGAGGCCGGCGGCAAGCCGCTGATGTACCGGACCGGCCATTCGCTCATCAAGGCGAAGATGGCTGAACTGAAGAGCCCGCTGGCCGGCGAGATGTCTGGGCACATCTTCTTCGCCGACCGCTGGTATGGCTTCGACGATGCGCTCTATGCGGGCGTGCGGTTCCTCGCCGTGCTGGCGAAGCAGCAGACGACGCTGGCCGACCTGCGCCGCGCCATGCCGGCCACCGTGAACACGCCGGAACTCCGCTTCGACTGCGATGACGTGCGCAAGTTCACCGTGGTCGAGGAGATCGTCGGCCGCCTGCGGCAGGGCGGGATCAAGTTCTCCGATGTCGACGGCGCGCGGGTGATAACCGACGACGGCTGGTGGCTGATCCGCGCCTCCAATACCCAACCGGTCCTTGTCGCCCGCTGCGAGGCGTCCAGCGAGGACGGCCTGGGCCGCCTCAAGGCGCTGCTGGTCGAGCAGCTGTCGAAGAGCGGCGTCGAGGCTCCGAAGGGATTGTAGGTCTCTGTCGGCCGACCGCCGTCATCCCGAACGGGGAGCGCACCTTTCATGTGTCTTCCCCGCCAGCGCGCGGGGATCGGGCATGTGGAAGTCTCCGGTACGCCTTCTCTCGATCCCCGGGCAAGCCGGGGATGACATACACCGGCAGGAGTCTGCTCTCTGGATCACTTGCGTAGCTACAGGATCAACGCCCCCAGGATCGCGAACGCCAGCAGGATCGCCCAGGCGCGCCAGTAGAGGTCGAGGCTTTCCCGGATGTCCCGGGGCGTGGCTTCCTGACGGCCCTCCGGGTTCATCCACGGATCGTCGATGAACTGCCCCGCATAGGTGCGCGGCCCGGCCAGGGCGAGGCCCAGTATTCTCGCCGCCGCCGCCTCCGGCCAGCCGGCGTTGGGGGAGCGGTGTCCGCGCGCGTCGCGGATGGCGGCCTTCAATCCCCGCAGTTTGAGGTCGGCCAGCGCGAACAGCGCCGCCGTCAGCCGCGCGGGAATGAAGTTCATGGCGTCGTCCAGCCGCGCCGCGGCCCAGCCGAAATCGCGGTATTTGGTATTGCGGTGGCCGATCATGCTGTCGGCGGTGTTCACGGCCTTGTAGGCGATCAGGCCGGGCAGGCCGCCGACAATGAACCAGAAGGCGGGCGCGATGACGCCGTCGGAAAAGTTCTCCGCGCCGCTCTCGACCGCGGCGCGCGCCACGCCGGCTTCATCCAGGCTCTGGGGGCTGCGCCCGACAATGCGGCCGACTGCGGCGCGTCCCTCGTCCAGCCCCCGGTCAAGGCCACGCGCGACGTCGCCGACATGGTTCATGAGCGAGCGATGGGACATGAGGATCGCGGCGGAGACGGCGGCGATGATGTCCGCGAGTGGCAGGGTTTCGAGAGCCAGACCCAGCATGACGCTGCCGGCGACGATCAGCGCCGTCGCCATGATCCCGGCGATCTTCTGCTGGCGCGGTGCATCCGACGGGCGGTTCAACCGCCAGTCGAGCCAGCCGATGACCCGCCCGACGGCGACGATGGGGTGCATGATCCGCGACCACAGCCATTCCGGTTCGCCCAGCGCGGCGTCCAGGGCCAGCGCGATGGCGAGCAGCAGCAGGATATGGCCGGGATCGCTCATGACGTGAGAGCCGTCTCGATCTGGCGCCAGCCGGCTTCGTCGGGCGGGAGGCCGAAACGGAGCCAGTCGGGCGCGTAGCCGAAGGGGCGGACGTGGACGTGATGCGCGGCGAAGCGGGTCAGCCAGCCGCCGGTGTCGCCGGACCTTGCGGTGACGAACAGGTCAGTGCCGCCGACGATCTCGAAACCCGCGTCCTCCAGCAGGTTCCGGAACCGCGCCATTGCCGCCGCGAGATCACGCCGGGTTGCTTCGATCCAGGCGGTGTCGGCCAGGGCGGCGGCGCCCGCGAACAGCGCCGGCCCGGATACCGCCCAGGGCCCCAGCGTGCGCGCAAGCCGCTCGGCTGCGTCTTCGGCCGCCACGGCGAAGCCGAGCCTGAGCCCGGCGAGGCCGAAGAACTTGCCGAAGGAACGGAGCACGATGACGTTCTCCGGCAATTTCTCCGGACAGAGAGACAGCGCCGGCGTGACGTCGCAGAAGGATTCGTCGACCACCAGGAAGCCGACCTGGCCGGCCAGATCCAGCAGCCGCGCCGGTTTCGTCCGTCGGCCGTCGGGGTTGTTGGGATTGACCAGCACGGCGGCGTCTGCGCCCTCCAGATCCGCCACGTCCGCGACGTCCCGCGGCGCCCGGCCGCTGTCGGCGAAGCGGCCGGCATGCTCGTTGTAGGTCGGCGCGAGAACGCGCGCATCGCGGCCTTCCGCCAGAGCCGGCATGATCTGGATCAGGGCCTGTGCGCCGCCTGCCGGGACGATGCGGTTGCCGGAGTGGACGCCATAGGCCGTGCGCGCCGCCGCGACAAGCGTCTCGACGTCGGCCCGTTCGGGCAGGGCCGTGAGAAAGCGCTGCGGGATTTCGGGCATCGGCCAGGGATTCGGATTGATGCCGGTCGAGAGATCGAGCCAGTCGGCCCGGCCGCCGCCGAAGCGCGCCATCGCCGCCGCAAGGTCCCCGCCATGTTCCCGCCTGCCCATGGCTGTCTTGAAGCGCGCGCGGCCGGTTCCGGTCAATGCGATATCTTCGACAATCGCCGCCGCCGCCCGGATTGCGTTTGCCAGCACGGGGCCGGCTCCGTTATGAGGGGCGCTCGGATGGCGCCCCGGCAGGGGCTGGAAACGACTCCGGTGCGGTCGACCCAATCAGGGGGCCAAGTCCGGAACCGTCCAGCTGTCAGCCGGCCCGTGAAGCGGGCCGGTCCCCGCCCGTGGCGTCCGTGAACCGCGGGAAGGGGACGATCGTTATGACCAGCACTCTGCCGGACAAGACCGGGATCATGATCTGCGGCCATGGCAGCCGCGATCAGCGCGCCGTCGACGAGTTCGCCCAGCTGTCCCACCGCCTGCGGGAGCGGTTTCCCGACACGCCCGTGGACTATGGCTATCTGGAGTTCGCCACCCCGGTGATCCGCGACGGTCTGGACGCCTTGCGCGAACGCGGCGTCGAAAGGGTGCTGGCGGTGCCCGGCATGCTGTTCGCGGCCGGCCACGCCAAGAACGATATCCCGTCTGTCCTGAACACCTACGCCGCGCAGAACGGGTTGGAGATCGCCTATGGGCGGGAACTGGCGGTCGATCTGAAGATGCTGCAGGCCGCCGGCGACCGCGTGGCCGAAGCGCTGGCTGCGGCGGGCGGCGATGTCCCGCGCGAGGAGACGCTGCTGGTCGTGGTCGGCCGCGGCGCCTCCGATCCGGACGCCAACTCCAACGTCGCCAAGATGGCCCGGATGCTCTGGGAAGGCATGGGCTTCGGCTGGTGCGAGGTCGCCTATTCGGGCGTTACCTTCCCGCTGGTCGAACCGGCCCTGGAGCACGCGGTGAAGCTCGGCTATCGCCGAATCGTCGTCTTCCCGTACTTCCTGTTCACCGGCATCCTGGTGGAGCGGATCTACGGCTACACCGACCAGGTCGCGGCGCGCCATCCCGGCATCGAGTTCGTCAAGGCGGGCTATCTCAACGACCATCCGAAGGTGATCGACACCTTCGTCGACAGGGTCCACGAGATCGTCGACGGCGCCAACCTCATGAACTGTCAGATGTGCAAGTACCGCGCGCAGGTGCTGGGTTTCGAGGCGGAGGTCGGCCTGCCGCAGGAAAGCCACCACCACCATGTCGAGGGGATCGGTTCCGGCGACGGCGGCGGACATCACCACCATCACGAACACGCCCATGATCACGACCACGATCACGGCCATTCGCATGACCACGGCCATCATCACCCCTATCCCCATGCCGATCACCCGCTGGGGCCGCGCAGCATGAAGAAGACGGGGTGAGCATCGTGGCGCTCGACTACGAGCGGGACCCGCAGGCGATCTACGACCGTTCCTTCGCCACCGTGGAGGCCGAGGCCGATCTCTCCGGGCTGCCGGCGGCGCTCCGGCCGGTCGCGGTGCGTCTGATCCACGCCTGCGGCATGGTCGAGATCGTGCCCGATATAGAGGGCTCTGATGACCTGGTGGAGCGCGCCACGGCAGCGCTCCGCCGCGGTGCGCCGGTGCTCTGCGATTGCGAGATGGTCCGCGCCGGTGTCATCCGCCGCCTTCTGCCGGCGGAGAACGAGGTGCTGACGACGATCGCCGCGCCCGAAACCCCTGCGCGGGCGAAGGAAATCGCCAATACCCGCTCGGCTGCGGCGGTTGAGCTGTGGCGGCCCCGGATCGAGGGCGCGGTGGTGGCCATCGGCAACGCGCCGACGGCGCTGTTCCACCTGCTGGAACTGCTGGACGAGGGCTGGCCGCGGCCGGCCGCGATCCTGGGCTTTCCGGTCGGCTTCGTCGGCGCGGCCGAATCGAAGGCCGAACTGGCGCGTGACCCGCGCGGTGCCCCGTTCCTGATGCTGCACGGCAGGCGCGGCGGCAGCGCCATGGCCTCGGCGGCCGTCAACGCGCTCGCCATCCTGGCGGCGCGGCCATGACCGCGCCCTGGCTCTCCGTCGTCGGCGTCACCGAGGAAGGCACGGCCGCGTTGCCACCGTCGTCGCGGCGCCTGGTCGATGATGCCGAGGTGCTGATCGGCGGCGAACGGCATCTGGCCATGTTTCCCGAGGATGGCCGGGAACGTCTGACCTGGACCCGCCCGCTGAAGCATCTGGCCGAACGCATCGGCGAGTTCCGCGGCCGCCGTGTGGCCGTGCTGGCGACAGGCGATCCGCTCAACTTCGGCGTTGCCGCCAAGCTGCTGCGGCATGTGCCGATCGAGGAGATGGTGATCGCGCCGTCGCCGTCGGCCTTCAGCCTGATCGCCGCGCGCATGGGCTGGTCGCTGCCGGACGTCGAGTGCATCAGCCTGCATGGCCGCCCTGCCGACCGTTTCCGCGCCTGGCCCGCTCCGGGGCTCAGGATCATCGCGCTTTCGGGCGATGCGGAGACGCCGCCGCAGGTCGCGAAGATGCTGGCAGAGGCGGGTTACGGCCGGAGCCGCATGACTGTGTTCGGCCATGTCGGCGGGCCGAGGGAGAGCCGCAACGAGGCGCTCGCCGCCGAATGGGGACCGGCCATCCCGGACCTCAACACCATGGCGGTCGAATGCGTGGCCGATCAGGGCCTTGCGCCCGTGCCGCGCACGCCGGGCCTCGCCGACGATCTGTTCCGTCACGACGGCAAGATGACCAAGCGGGAGGTCCGCGCGATCACGCTCGCGAAGCTCGCGCCGCATCGGAATGCGTTGCTCTGGGACGTGGGCGCCGGCTGCGGCTCGGTCGCCATCGAGTGGATGCGCGCCGCGCCCGAGGCGAGAGCGGTCGCGCTGGAGCCCGACGCCGGCCGTCGGGCCATGGCCGCGGACAACGCCATCGCGCTCGGTGTGCCCGAACTCGAACTGATTGACGGTCGCGCGCCTGCTGCGCTGGCGGGCCTGCCACGGCCCGACGCGATATTCGTGGGCGGCGGGGTCTCGGACCCCGCAGTGATCCCCGCCTGCCGGGAGGCGCTGGCGGCGGGCGGGCGGATCGTGGCCAACGCGGTCACGCTGGAAGGACAGGCCGAACTGCAGCGCGCCTTCCGGGACCATGGCGGCGAGCTGGTGCGCATCGCCGTCGAGCGCGCCGCGCCGGTCGGGACCATGACCGGTTGGCGGCCGGCCATGCCGGTCATGCAGTGGTCGGCGGTGAAACGGTGACGGGGCGGCTCTACGGTGTCGGCGTCGGCCCGGGCGACCCGGACCTGATGACCTTCCGCGCGCATAATGTCATCGCCGCGTGTGCGGTGGTGGCCTTCGTCCATGCGGAGGGCCGCCCTTCCAGGGCCCGCATGACGGCCGATCCGGCGGTTCCCATTGACGTCGAGGAGATCGCCTTCGCGCTGCCCATGCGGCCCGAGCCCGAAGCGGCCGCCGCGGTCTACGACAAGGCAGCGGAACGGATCGCGGACATTCTGGAGCGCGGGACCGACGTGGCGCTGCTGTGCGAGGGCGACCCGCTGCTCTACGGCTCCTTCATCCAGTTCATGGATCGTCTCGCCGGGCGCTGCGAGGTGGAGATCGTGCCGGGCCTGCCCTCGATAGTCGCTGCAGCGGCCGCGGCGCGCCTGCCGCTGGTGCGTCGAAACGAGGTCCTGACGCTGATCCCCGCCACCCTGGCCGAACCCGAGCTCGCCGCGCGGCTGGCGGTGGCGGATTGCGCCGCGATCCTGAAGACCGGCCGCCACCTGGACAAGGTGCGCCGCGCGCTGGCCGAGACCGGCATGCTTGAAGGTGCGGTGGCGGTGCTGGAGGCGTCGATGCCGGCCGAGAAGATCGTCCCGCTGGCGGAGTGGACGGATGAGACCCTGCCCTATTTCGCGTTGATCATCGCGCATCGGAGCGGCCCGAAATGACTCCTGCCATCATCGTGCTGGATGAGAATGGCGCGGCGCTGGCCCGGCGGCTGGCGGCCCAGCTCGGGGCTGAGGTCCACGGGCTGGCAGGCCGCGTTGCCGAGGCCGATCACCGGTTCGAGCGCGTGGCCGAACACGTCGCTGCGCTCTTTCTCGCCGGCCGGCCCGTGATCGGAGTCTGCGCCGCCGGCATCCTGATCCGCGCCCTCGGGCCGCACCTCACGGACAAACGCGCGGAGCCCCCCGTGCTGGCCGTCTCCGGCGACGGGGCAAGCGTCGTCCCATTGCTTGGCGGTCACCGCGGCGCCAACGAACTGGCCCGTCGGATCGCCGGGGTGGTCGGCGGTCACGCGGCACTGACCACGGCGGGGGAGGCCGCCTTCGGCGTGGCGCTGGACGCGCCGCCTGCGGGCTGGCGGCTGGGCAATCCGGCAAACGCGAAGAGCGTGATGGCGGCGCTCGTGGCCGGCGGCGGCGCGGCCGTCGAGGGCGAGCTGCCCTGGCCAGCCGACGCCATCCCCGCCGGCGATGCCGTGCGGCTGATCGGAACCCACGCCCCGGTGGCCGGTGACGACCGGACGCTGGTCTACCATCCGCAGCGGCATGTGATCGGCGTCGGCTGCGCCCGGGACTGCCCGCCAGAGGAACTGCGCGATCTGGTGGTGTCGGCCCTGGCCGGCGCGGAGGTCGCCTCGGGGGCGGCGGCCTGCATTGCCTCCATCGATATCAAGGCCGACGAGGCGGCGATCCTGGCGCTGGCGGCCGAACTCGACCGGCCATTCCGGCTTTTCGACGCGGCCACGCTGGAGGCCGAGACGCCGCGCCTTGCCAACCCCTCCGACGTCGTGTTCGCCGAGGTCGGCTGTCACGGCGTCGCCGAGGCCGCGGCCCTGGCCGGCGCGGGACCCGAGGGCATTCTGGTGGTCGAGAAGCGGAAATCGGCGAACGCCACGGTCGCGGTCGCCCGCGCGCCGGCGGCGCTGGACGCTGACCGGATCGGCCGCCCGCCGGGCCGGCTCGACGTCGTCGGCATCGGGCCGGGCACGCCGGCCTGGCGGACACCGGAGGCCGTCCGCCTGATCGCCGCCGCCGACGAAATCGTCGGCTACGGCCTCTATCTCGACCTCATCGCCGACATTGCGCCGCGCGCCCGCATGACCGCCTTCCCGCTGGGCGAGGAGACGGCGCGCTGCGCCTGGGCCCTGGAACAGGCGGGGAAGGGCCGGCGGGTGGCGCTGGTCTCGTCTGGCGACGCCGGCATCTACGCCATGGCGGCGCTGGTGGAGGAACTGGTGGCCGAGGGGAAGGTCTCCGACGCCGCCCGCCGGGTCGCCGTGCATGTCAGCCCGGGCATCTCCGCGCTGCAGGCCGCGGCCGCCCGGATCGGGGCGCCGCTGGGCCATGACTTCTGCACCGTCTCCCTGTCGGACCTGCTGACGCCCTGGGCGACGATCCGCGCCCGCGTCGAGGCCGCCGCCGCCGGGGACTTCGTCGTCGCCTTCTACAATCCCGTCTCGCGCCGTCGCCGCCATCAGCTCGCCGAGGCGCGCGAGATCCTGCTGACCCGCCGCCCGCCGGAGACACCGGTCGTTCTGGCGACCGACCTGGGCCGCCCGGCGGAAGCCGTCCGCGTCACCACGCTGGGGGCGCTGAGCGTCGACGAGGTCGACATGCTGACCGTCGTGCTTGTCGGCTCCACGGCCAGCCGGACCTATCGCGCCGCCGGCCGGACGCGCGTCTACACACCGCGCGGCTATGCCGCCAAGGAGGAAAGCGCATGACCGTCTACTTCATCGGCGCCGGTCCCGGGGATCCGGAACTCATCACCGTCAAGGGCCTGCGGCTCATCCGGTCCTGCCCGGTCTGCCTCTATGCCGGTTCGCTGGTGCCGCGTGCGGTCGTCGAAGCCGCGCCCGAGGGGGCAGCGGTGATGGATACCGCGCCCATGACACTGGATCAGATCGTCGCCGAGCTGCAGGCGGCCGACGAAAGGGGGGAGGACGTCGCCCGCGTGCATTCCGGCGATCCGTCGCTCTACGGCGCCATCGCCGAGCAGATTCGCCGCCTCGACGCACTCGGCATCGATTGGCAGGTGATCCCGGGCGTGCCGGCCTTTGCCGCCGCCGCCGCCGCCATCGGCAAGGAACTGACGGTGCCGGAGATCGCCCAGACGGTGGTGCTGACCCGGACGTCGATGAAGGCCTCGGCGATGCCGCCCGGGGAGGATCTGGACACCATCGGCCGCACCGGCGCGACGCTGGCCATCCATTTATCCGTGCGCAATCTGCGCGAGGTCGAAGCGCGATTGACGCCGCATTACGGCGCCGACTGCCCCGTCGTCGTCGCCTATCGCGTGGGCTGGCCGGACCAGCAGTTCATCCACGGCACCCTGGCGGACATCCGCGCCAAGGTGCGGGCGGCCAAGATCACGCGCACGGCGCTGATCCTGGTCGGGCCGGCGCTCGCAGCCCACGGCTTCAGGGATTCCGCGCTTTACGACGCCAATCACGCCCACGTCCTCCGGACAGGCCGCGGCTGATCTGTTCAGGCGCCTCAGAGCGGGCTGACGGCCTGCTCACAAAATTGTGTCATTATATCATTTCGATATATATTGATTTGCTATTTCGCCCACCCATATCGCGGTTATCGACGGATTAACCAGCGGGCCCGAAGGCCCGCGAGCGAGGGTAGAATGAAGCGCATCGTTGCTGAACATCTGGGTCTGTGGCTGATCGCCGGCGTCATGTTCGCTGGCCTCGGCGTCGCTTCGGCCTGCGACGACACCGTGGGCACGGCCTCGGCGAAGGAGCGGGTCATGACCCCGCGCGCCGCCCAGACCATGGTCCAGGATCCCACCGGCCAGTTCATCGGCTACCGGCCGGCGATGGCCGTCGGCGCCATGTAGCCTGTTCCCGATCACCGGTCCCCTGCCGGAACGCGATCGAATCCGTTCCGGAACTGGGCGGATGCCATCCCTCCCTCCGAACCCTTGGCATCCGCCCTTTTTTTCCTGGCTGTTCGCCGCGGTCCGGCTTGACCTCCGGCGCAGGACGCACGAGTTGTCAGATCGAACGCTCAGGAGGGACGAGATCATGGCGCCATCGGCAGACGAACATCCGAAGCAGTCGGTCACTGTCCATGGCCGCAAGATGGCATTTGTGGAGATGGGCGAAGGCGATCCGATCGTCTTTCTTCACGGCAATCCGACATCCTCTTATCTCTGGCGGAACATCATGCCCCACGCCGCCGGGCTGGGCCGCTGCATCGCGCCGGACCTGATCGGCATGGGCGATTCCGAGAAGCTGCCTGACTCCGGACCCGACCGTTACCGCTTCGTGGAGCATCGCCGGTATCTGGATGGCTTCCTCGAGGCCGTGGGCGTTGAGCGCAACGCGGTCTTCGTCATTCACGACTGGGGTTCGGCGCTGGGTTTCGACTGGGCCAACCGCCATCGCGGGGCGGTGCAGGGCATCTGCTACATGGAGGCCATCGTGCGCCCCATGGACTGGGACGAGTTCAACCAAGACGCTCGTCCGGTCTTCGAAGGTTTCCGTTCGGAGGCCGGCGAGAAGATGGTGCTGGACAAGAACACCTTCGTCGAACGCGTGCTGCCCGGATCGGTGCTGCGCGGCCTGACTGAGGACGAAATGGCCGTCTATCGCCGGCCCTTCGCGGAGCCCGGCGAGGGTCGGCGGCCGACGCTGACCTGGCCGCGGCAGATTCCGCTCGACGGCGAACCAGAGGACGTGGTCGCCATCGTCGGCGACTATGCGGACTGGATGGCCGCGAACGAGCTGCCGAAGCTTTTCGTCAATGCCGAGCCCGGAGCGATCCTGATCGGGGCGCAGCGCGAGTTCTGCCGAAGCTGGAAGAACCAGAGGGAAGTCACCGTCAAGGGCAGCCATTTCGTCCAGGAGGACAGCCCCGAAGAGATCGGCCAGGCGCTGGCCGGCTGGCTGCGGGAGATCCGCTGAACGCCGGGCCGGATGCCAGTATGACAGGCATGCAACAGAAAAAGCGACCCGCCAGTATCCCCCAATTCTGTGGATAACCCTGTTGGCGGTTTTCGGGGCGCTCCACTATCACACCGATTTTATTGCGCTTTCCCTACGTTGCACAAAAAATATGCAATCAAAATAACATATTGATATTATTGGATAAATTTTATCGAGAAGGGGGAATATGACGCGATTGTGGCGTGATCGCCGGGATTCCGCGGGTTTGGCGGGAAGGGCAACGTCGGTGTGAAAGAATTCCGCCTGTGTCAACCGGAACCTTCCGCGAAAAGACAAAGATTTCACTGCTGTCACATTCGCCGCGCAGGCGCGCTTCAGCCGTCCAGGCTGTCGTCGCCGGCCCGCGCCGGCGGCCACGGAATGTGCTGGCCGCCGTCGAGCGCAATCATCTGTCCCGTCAACGAGGGCGCCGAGAGGATGAACCTGACGCCCTCGGCGATTTCCTCCGGCTCGGCGCCACGGCGGAGCAGCGTCGAACGCCATTGCCGCTCGAATTGCGCATCGGTCTGGCGTTCGTTGGCCAGTACGGGACCCGGCCCGATGGCGTTCACCCTGATCCTGGGCGCCAGGCCCATGGCCAGGGTGCGGGTCAGCATCTCCAGACCCGACTTGCTGAGGGTATAGGACATGAAGCCCGGCGTCGGCTTCCAGACCCGCATGTCGATCAGGTTGATGATATTGCCCCTGCGGTCTTCCGGCAGGGCCGCGGCGAAGCCCTGGGCCAGGAACAGCGGCGCACGCAGGTTGACCGCCATGTGGCGATCGAAGCTTTCACGGCTGACGCTGCGAATGTTGTCGTTTTCGAACAGCGAGGCGTTGTTGACCAGCACCTCGACCGGGCAGCCGAGCCGTGCCGCCGCGGCAGCCGCCAGGCCGGTTACCGCGTCGTGATCCGCCAGATCGGCCTGCAGCGCCGCCGCGCGGCCGCCAGCCGCCTCGATTTCGCGCACCGTGGCCTCGGCCTCCGCCTGCGAGCCGTTGTAGTGGACCGCCACGGGGCGGCCGTCCGCGGCCAGAGCGAGGGCGATGGCGCGGCCGATCCGTTTCGCGGCGCCGGTGATCAGGGCCGCGCCCGCCGTCGTCATCAGCCCCCCGCCATCTTGTCGATCGGCATGCCGGAGAGGCCGGCGAACTGCGCCCACATATAACCGCCGTAGCCGAGGAGGAAGACAGCGCCCGCCGCGCGTCCGATCGGTAGCCGCGCGAAGGCCAGCGGGAACAGCAGCACGGCGCAGATCAGCATCACCCAGACGTCGAACAGCATCACCTGAGGCGGCACCGGCACGGGCGCGACCATGGCGGTAATCCCCAGGATACCCAGGATGTTGAACAGGTTCGAACCGATGACATTGCCGATGGCGACGTCGCCGTGGCGGCGCATGGCGGCGACGATGGATGTCGCCAGCTCCGGCAGGGATGTTCCGAGGGCGACCAGCGTGATGCCGATGACCGTTTCCGACAGGCCGGCGGCCAGCGCGATATCGCGCGCGCCGTCGACGAGCAGACCGGAGCCGGCGACCAGACCGGCCAGCCCGAGGACGAGCAGGGCGGCGATGGCCATCCCGGAACGGGGCACGCCTTCGCTCAGTTCCTCGACTTCCTCGGCGAACTCGCCGGCGCCCGACTTCCGGGCGCTGCGGTAGGCGCTGGTGAGGAAGACGATCAGCAGAACGAACAGGCCCAGCCCGCCCCAGAACATCAGGGCGTCGAACGCCATCACGCCGATCAGGATGACGGTTGCGCCGAACATGGCCACGCCTTCCCGCTTCATCGTGGAGCGTTCGCAGAAGAACGGCGCAATCAGCGCCGGCGCGCCGACGACCAGCAGGATATTGGCGATGTTGGAGCCGACGATATTGCCGATGGCGATGGCCGGGGCGTCATCCAGCACCGCCTGGACGCAGACCAGAAGTTCCGGCGCCGAGGTGCCGAAGGCGACCACGGTCAGTCCGATGATCAGCTTGGAAACCCCCAGACGGTCGGCCAGCGTCACGGCGGCGCGGACCAGCGCCTCGCCACCCAGCAGGAGCAGGATCAGGCCCGCGGCGACCATCAGATACATCATGCGTTGCTGGCTTCCCGGTCCATTTTTCTGGCGATCGGCATTGCGCGATGCGCTCCCCTCGACTGGCTTATATAGCGACGAACCTTGCGGATTGAACCGCAGATTGCCTTATGTGACAGAGAGTTCGGTGAGTGTTCGCCGTTGACGTGACGGACGCTATAGTGACCGCTGAAGACAAGCATCGATTCGGAGTGGGGTCATGCCTTTCGTTCGAAGCCTGCTGTTTCACGCCGCGAGACGGATCGCCAGCGATCCGGCCATCCGCGCGAAGGCGGCAGAAGTGACGCGCGACCATGTACTTCCCGCGGCCCGCGGCGCTGCCCGCCGGACCGGGGAGACCGTACGCCGCCAGTCGGAGGCGTTGCGCGCCGACATTGACTTCGTCGAGATCACGGCCGCGCCCGAGACGCCCCGCACCGAGAGGGCCGGGCGCATCGCCCGGCGTGTGCTGGAGCGCATGCGGGAACCGAAGGACTGACGCCGCCTTTTGACCGGGCGTCCGAATCGGACCATCAAGGCTGATGCTGTGCGCCCGGATCGTCCTCCTTCTTCTTGTCGGCCTGCTGCCGCTGGCCGCGCTGGCAGCCGGGACCGGACCGGAAACCGGCCTGCCCCTGCCGCGCTTCGTCTCCGTGAAGGCGGACAGGGCGAACCTGCGCGCGGGCCCGGGCACCGACTATCCCGTGCGCTGGGTCTACCGCCGCGAGCACCTGCCTGTGCAGATCGTCGACGAATGGGGCCACTGGCGCGCCGTGCGCGATCCCTGGGGCGGGGAAGGCTGGCTGCACAAGAGCCTGCTGTCGGGCCGGCGCACGGCGATGGTGATGCAGGATCTGACGCCGCTGAAACGGGAGCCGTCGCCGGCGGCCGAAATCGTGCTCTATGCTGAGCGCCGCATCATCGGCACGCTGGAACTGTGCCGCGCCGGCTGGTGCCGCCTCAGCATCGACGGCCGCGCCGGATGGATGCCGGGGGCGGCGATCTATGGCGGCGAGAACGACGGCGAAGCGGCGGGAGAGGTCAGGGAATGAAGGTACTGATCGCGGGCGGCGGCATTGGCGGCCTGGTCACGGCGCTCAGCCTGCACAGGGCCGGTATCGACTGCGCGGTGTTCGAAGCGGTGCCCGAGATCCAGGCGCTGGGCGTCGGCATCAACCTGCTGCCGCACGCCGTGCGCGAACTGACCGAGCTCGGTCTGGCGGAAAGGCTCGAGACAGCCGCCATCCCGACAGCCGAACTGATCTACGCCAACCGCCACGGCCAGCGCATCTGGCGCGAGCCGCGCGGACGGGACGCGGGCTACAACTGGCCGCAGTTCTCGATCTCACGGGGTGAGCTGCAGGTGATCCTGCGCGACGCTGTGATCGAACGTCTTGGCGCGGCGCGGCTGAAGACCGATCACGAGCTGACGGGCTTCGAGCAGGACGGCGCCGGCGTCACCGCGCATTTCCGCAGCCGCGCGGGCGGCGCGGCGCGCGACGAGGTGCAGGGCGACATCCTGATCGGCGCCGACGGCATCCATTCGGCGGTCCGCGCCGGCTTCTATCCGGACGAGGGCGCGCCGATCTGGAACGGGTGCGTGCTCTGGCGGGCGACCACGGAGGGACCGGCCTACCTGACGGGCCGCTCCATGGTCATGGCGGGCCATGCCAACCAGAAGTTCGTCTGCTACCCGATCTCGCGCAGGCATCTGGACGAGGGCCGCGCGCTGATCAACTGGATCGCCGAGATCCGTTATCCCACCGACCCGCCCTGGCGGCGCGAGGACTGGAACCGGCCCGGCCGGATCGAGGAGTTCCTGCCCGCCTTCGAGAGCTGGGACTTCGGCTGGCTCGACGTGCCGGAGATCATCCGCGGCGCGCGGGCGATATACGAATACCCCATGGTCGATCGCGATCCCGTCCCGCAATGGAGCTTCGGCCGGGTCACGCTGCTGGGCGACGCCGCCCATCCGATGTATCCCATCGGCTCCAATGGCGCGTCGCAGGCCATCATCGACGCCCGTGTGCTGGCGCTGGAGCTGGCGCGCAGGGAGGACCCCGTGGCGGCTCTCGCGGCCTATGACGCCGAACGCCGCCCGCCGGCCTCGGCCATCGTCCTGGCGAACCGCGGCAACGGGCCGGAGCAGGTGATGCAACTGGTCGAGGAACGTGCACCGGAAGGCTTCGCCGACGTCCATGACGTCATCGGCGAGGACGAACTGGCCGAGACGGCCAGGCAATACAAGATGACTGCCGGCTTCGACGTGGAGACGCTGAACAGCCGCCCGTCGCTGGATCCCTGATCTTCGTAGTCATGCCCGCATGTGAACTGCTGGCCCGTACCGGGGCTTGACCCCGGTACCCAGTACGAGCGTTCGAGCGACTGGGCCCCGGGATCGAGTCCCGGGGCGGTCAGGTGTTCTACTCGACGTCCTCCAGCACCTCGCGGACGGTCGCCATGAGTTCGTCGATCTGATCCTTCGAGATGATGAACGGCGGCGACAGCGCGATGATGTCGGCGGTCACCCGGATCATCGCGCCCTTCTCGAAGGCGCGCACCATGGCGTCGAAGCCGCGCTTGCCCGGCGCGCCCTCCTTCGCCTTCAGCTCGATGGCTCCGACCAGGCCGATATTGCGGATGTCGATGACGTTGGGCGCGTCGGCCAGGCCGTGGACGGCTTCCTGCCAGTAGTCCTCCAGTCCGGCGACCCGGTCGAACAGCTTCTCCTCCTTGTAGAGGTCGAGGGCGGCGATGCCGGCCGCGCAGGCCATCGGATGAGCGGAATAGGTATAGCCGTGGAACAGCTCGATCACGTGCTCCGGCCCGGTCATGAAGGTCTCGTAGATGTCGTCGCGCGCGGCGACCGCGCCCATCGGCACGGCGGCGTTGGTCAGGCCCTTGGCCATGGTCATCAGGTCCGGCGTCACGCCGAAACACTGGGCGGCGAAGGCGGTGCCCAGACGGCCGAACCCGGTGATGACCTCGTCGAAGATCAGCAGGATGCCATGACGGTCGCAGATCTCCCGGAGGCGCTTCAGATAGCCCTTCGGCGGCACCAGCACGCCGGTGGAGCCGGCCATGGGCTCCACGATCACAGCGGCGACGGTGGACGGGTCGTGAAGCTGCACGATCCGCTCCAGTTCGTCGGCCAGTTCGGCGCCGTGCTCCGGCTCGCCCTTCGTGAAGGCGTTCTTCGCCGGCAGATGGGTGTGGGGCAGGTGATCGACGCCGGTCAGCAGGGAACCGAAAACGTTGCGGTTCTTGACGATGCCGCCCACCGAGACGCCGCCGAAGCCGACGCCATGATAGCCGCGCTCCCGCCCGATCAGCCGGGTGCGCTGTCCTTCGCCGCGGGCGCGGTGATACGCCAGTGCGATCTTCAGTGCCGTGTCGACGGCCTCGGAACCCGAGTTGGTGAAGAAGATGCGATTCAGCGGGTCCGGCGTCAGCTCGGCGATCTTCGTCGCCAGCTCGAACGCCATCGGGTTCGCGTACATGAAGGACGGCGCGAAATCGAGCGTCTCGGCGCTGCGCTTGATGGCGTCCACGATCCTCTCGCGGGCGTGGCCGGCGTTGACGCACCAGAGACCGGCGGAGCCGTCCAGGATCCGGCGACCGTCGGCGGAAGTGTAGTGCATGTCCTTCGCCGACACCACGAGGCGGGGCTCTTTCTTGAACTGCCGGTTGGGCGTGAAGGGCAGCCAGAAGGCGTCCAGATCGTTGGGAACGGATGGCTGGTAGGTCATCGGAACCACTCCCTCTTGTTGTCGTTCTTCGTCGATACAGCGCGGCAGACTATCAGCAGCACGGCAGCGGCGCACGCGCCGCTCGCGCGTGGTTTCGCCCGCGGCGCAATTGCACTAGAAGGGCGCGGCGGCGACGGAGTGAGAGCGTCTTGAACTATGTGAGCACGCGGGGCGAGGCCCCCGATCTGAATTTCGAGGATGTCCTGCTGACGGGGCTGGCCCGTGATGGTGGGCTCTATGTGCCCGAATCCGTGCCGGCGCTGGGCACGGACGGGCTGGCCGGCCTGGACTATGCAGGCCTCGCGGCGGCGGTGCTGGCGCCCTTCGTCGACGACGCCATGCCGCGCGGCGATCTCGAACGCCTGACGCGCGACACCTATGCCGTCTTCGATCACGCGGCGATCGCGCCGCTGAAGCAGATCGGCCCCAACGACTGGCTGATGGAGCTGTTCCACGGTCCGACGCTGGCGTTCAAGGATTTCGCCCTGCAGGCCCTGGGCCGGCTGTTCGACCACGCCCTGAAGCGCCGCGGCGAGCGCGTCACCATCCTCGGCGCGACCTCCGGCGATACGGGCTCGGCGGCGATCGAGGGCTGCCGCGGCCGCGACGCCGTCGACATCTTCATCCTGTTCCCGAAGGGGCGGGTGTCCGACGTGCAGCGCCGGCAGATGACGACCGTCGAGGACGCGAACGTTCACGCCATCGCCGTGGACGGCGACTTCGACGACTGCCAGGCCCTGGTCAAGGCGGCCTTCGGCGATCTCGCCTTCCGCGACCGCATGAACCTCTCGGCGGTGAACTCGATCAACTGGGCCCGCGTCGCCGCGCAGGTCGTCTATTACGTCCACGGCGTCATGGCGCTGGGGGAGGGCCGGCGGCCTGTCGCGTTCTCGGTGCCGTCGGGCAATTTCGGCAATGTCTTCGCCGGCCATATCGCCCGGCGCATGGGTCTGCCGGTGGATCGCCTGGTCGTGGGCGCCAACGTCAACGACATCCTGCATCGTTTCTTCGAGACCGGCGCCTATCGCCGGCAGGGCGTGGTTCCGACCATGAGCCCGTCCATGGACATCCAGGTCGCTTCCAATTTCGAGCGGCTGCTCTACGAGATCACCGGCCGCGACGGCCTGCGCGTCCGCGCCATGATGGACAGTCTGAGGCAGTCGGGCGGCTTCGAGATTCCGCCCGCGGCCCTGGCGCAGGTGCAGGCGGGCTTCGCCTCGGCCCGCATCGACGAGGAGGAGACACTGGCCGAGATGCGGCGCATGCACGCCGAGACCGGCGAGGTCCTCGACCCGCACAGCGCCGTGGGGACGGCGGCTGCGCGCAAGGCCCGCGCCGCCGGGGACGTGCCAGCCGAGACGCCGCTGATCAGCCTGGCGACCGCGCATCCGGCGAAATTTCCCGACGCCGTCGAGCGCGCCGTCGGCTTCCGGCCGGCCCTGCCGGAGCGGCTGGGCGACCTGATGGAGCGGCCCGAGCGGGCCGCCGATCTGCCCAATGACCTGGCGACCCTGCAAAAATTCATCGGCGAGCGGGCGCGGATCGCCGCATGACCGAGGAGACGATGCACACGCTTTCGAACGGGCTGCGCGTGGCCGTCGCGCCCATGCCGCATGTCGAGACCACTTCCGTCGGCGTCTGGGTCGATATCGGCGCCCGCCACGAGCGCGAGGAGGAGAACGGCCTTGCCCACATGCTGGAACACATGGCCTTCAAGGGCACGGCGCGCCGCTCGGCGCTGCAGATCGCCGAGGAGATCGAGGGGGCGGGCGGCTACATCAACGCCTATACCAGCCGGGAACAGACCGCCTATTACGCCCGGGTGCTGAAGGACGACCTGGAACTCGCCGTCGACCTGATCGCCGACATCGTTCTGGCCTCCACCTTTCCCGAGGAGGAACTTCGCCGCGAGCGCGACGTGATCCGCCAGGAGATCGCACAGGTCAACGACACGCCCGACGACGTGATCTTCGACAATCTGCAGGCGGCTGCCTTTCCCGGCCAGGCCGTCGGCCGTTCCATCCTGGGCCGGCCCGAGCGCGTCGGCGCGTTCCGCCGCGATGAACTGCGGACATTCATGGACCGGGGCTACGACGCCTCCCGCCTGGTGGTCGCCGCCGCGGGCGCGGTCGATCCCGACGATTTCCTGAAACTGGCCGAAGCGCGTTTCGGGCATGTGCCGGCCCGGACGATGGCGCCGCCGGAGCCCGCCCGCTGGCACGGCGGATCGATGGTCGACGAGCGCAAGATCGAGCAGGTCCACCTGGCGCTCGGCATCGACGGTGTCGACTACCACGACGCCGACTTCACGGCCGTTCAGGTGATGTCGAACCTGCTGGGCGGGGGCATGTCCTCGCGTCTCTTCCAGGAGGTGCGCGAACGCCGCGGCCTGGCCTATTCGGTGTTCAGTTTCGCCGGCTCCATGGTCGACGGCGGCATGATCGGCGTCTACGCCGCCACCGATCCCGAGCAGCTCGGCGAACTGGTGCCGGTGCTGGCCGAGGAGATCCGCCGCGTCGCCCACGATGCCGCCGAGGAGGAAACCGCCCGGTCCCGCGCCCAGATCAAGGCCGGCATGGTGATGTCGCTGGAAAGCTCGGCGGCGCGGCTGGAGCAGCTCGCCCGGCAGGTGCTGATCTACGGCGCGCCGCAGGACGTCGGCGAATGGCTGGCCCGCGTCGATGCGGTGGACGCCGCCGGCGTGCGCCGTGTGGCGCACCGCCTGTTCGAGCATGCGCCCGATCCGGCGGTCGCGGCGATCGGCCCGGCCCGGCTGGAAGACCATGACCGGCTCAGGGCGCGGTTCCGGTAGACCCGCATTGCAGGTTCAGTCCGCACCGTTTGTGGTACGATACCGCACTTGACGGAGGAGGCGGCGGACCGATGTTCGCGGGCATGTCGAGCGAGGACGCGCGACCGGTTCTGAAGGGGCCGCGGATCTACATGCGGCCGCCCATAGCGAACGACTGGCGCATGTGGGCCGAGGTCCGGGCCGAAAGCCGCGCCTTCCTGGAGCCGTGGGAACCGACATGGCCCGCCGACGCGCTCTCGCGGCTCAGCTTCCGCCGCCGCGTGAGGCTCTATCAGCGCGATGCGCGCGCCGATCAGGCCTATGCCTTCTTCATCTTCTCCCTTGACGACGACCAGCTTCTGGGCGGGCTGACCCTGTCGAACGTGCGCCGCGGCGTTACCCAGTCGGCCTCCGCCGGCTACTGGATGGGCCGGCGCTTCGCCCGCCGGGGCTACATGGCCGCGGCGCTCACGCTTGTCGTCGACTGGGCCTTCGGCGAGATGGGGCTTCACCGCGTCGAGGCCGCATGCCTGCCCGAGAACGAGCCGAGCAGCGACCTGCTGCGCAAGTGCGGATTCTCCGAGGAAGGCTATGCGCGGCAATATCTCAGGATCGATGGCCGCTGGCGCGACCACCTGCTGTTCGCCATCCTGGAAGGCGATCCCCGGCCCGACTTCAGTTGACCGGCGGGACAGGGGGCGGGAAAGCCCGCCCCGCTTTCCCGGGTCACTCGTCCATCCGGAAGCCGACCTTCACCACCACCTGATAGTGGGCGATCTTGCCGTTCTCGACATGGCCGCGGGTTTCGGCCACCTCGAACCAGTCGACATGGCGCAGGGTTTCGTTGGCGCGGGCGACGGCGCCCTGGATGGCGTCCTCGACGCTCTTGGTGGACGATCCGACGACCTCGATCCGGCGATACACAGCGTCGCTCATTTGACTACTCCCTTGTTCTTGTCGATCACCGCGCGTGCGTGGCGGCTTGACCCGACAGGTGGGGTCCGGAAGCGATGTGGTTGATGCGACTTATCCGCGCCGGGCGAAGTGCAGGCGGGCGCGGCCGTAGACGCGCTCGTCGAGCTTCTCGAAGCCGTCGGGCAATGTCAGCTCCTCGCGCCGGTCCGTCTCGATGACCGCCAGCGCGGCTTCCGCCAGCCAGCCGCCGTCCTGCAGCGCCACGAGCGCCGTTGCCGCCAGACCTACGCCATAGGGCGGGTCCATCAGGACCAGGCCGAACGTCCCGCGCGCCCGGCCGGGCCGGGTGGCGTCGGCCTCCAGCACGCGGGTTGCGGGGCCAGCGCCGGCGCGGGCGATGTTGGCCCGCAGGATCTTCAGCGCCGCGGGCGCGTTCTCCATGAATGCGACGCTGGCCGCGCCGCGCGAGAGCGCCTCCAGGCCCAGCGCGCCGGTGCCGGCGAAGACGTCGAGCACGTCCAGCCCGGCCGGGGCGGGGCCGTTTTCGCCCGCATAGGCGGGGTTGTGCGCCAAGATGTTGAACAGTCCCTCCCGGCTGCGGTCGGAGGTCGGACGGATGCCGCCGGCATCCACCTCCGCCAGCGTCAGCCCGCGGAAACTACCGCCGACGATCCGCATCCCGCGTCCTCGGCATGTCGACCAGACCGCGCGCGGCCCGGCGCAGTTCGTTGCCCGGCACCTCGACCACCTGGCCGCTGCCCAGTTCGCCCAGACGGAAGGGGCCATAGGCGGTGCGTATCAGCCGGTTCACCGTCAGGCCCACGGCGTCCAGGGCGCGGCGGACCTCCCGGTTGCGGCCTTCGTTGAGGGAGACCGTGAGCCACGTGTTGCGTCCGCCGCTGCGTTCCGCAGTGACCTCGATGGCGCCGAACTTCTCGCCGTCGACGGTGATGCCCCGTTTCAGGTCTTCCAGCAATTCCGGTTTCACCGCGCCGTAAGCGCGCACGCGGTAGGTGCGCGTCCAGGCATTGCCGGGCAGTTCCAGACCGCGCTTCAGGCCGCCGTCATTGGTGAGCAGCAGCAGCCCCTCCGAATTCAGGTCCAGCCTGCCCACCGGCACCACCCGGGGCAGGCGTTTCGGAAGGTGATCGTAGATCGTGGCCCGTCCCAGGTCGTCGCGCGCCGTCGTCAGAAGGCCCGCCGGCTTGTGATAGCGCCAGAGACGAATCGAATCGGGTTCGCCGACCGCCTTGCCGTCGACCTCGATCGTGTCATCGGGCCCGACATTGACCGCGGGCGACTTCAGTACCTGACCATTCAGTTTCACCCGGCCGGCCTCGATCATGCGTTCGGCCTCCCGGCGGCTGGCGATGCCCGCCCGGGCCAGACGCTTGGCGATCCGCTCCTTGTCATCCATGCGCCGGACCCTATGTCCGAACGGGCGCACTTCCCAGCGGCAATTTGCCCGGACCGGCGCCATGCGGGGCGCGCACGGCGGTTTGTTGACCGCAACCGTTGCCGCACGAACCCCATAGCCTTATGTTTGCGGTCCGGGCCGAGCCACGACATGTTCGGTACCGCTAATCGCGTCGGGGAGGACGCGAGTGATCATCAGGAACCAGGCAGACAGTCTTCATGTCCAATACGGCAGAGATCATCGAGCCGCGCGGCGGTAAGCGCGAGGTACTGGAATCGGTCGTCGTGCGTTTCGCCGGCGACTCCGGTGACGGCATGCAGCTCACAGGCTCGCAGTTCACCCATTCGACGGCGCTGACGGGCAACGACCTTGCGACGTTTCCGGATTTTCCGGCAGAGATTCGCGCTCCGGCCGGCACCACCTTCGGCGTCTCGGCATTCCAGATCAATTTCGGCGGCCGGGAGATCCTGACAGCCGGCGACCAGCCCGACGTGCTGGTGGCGATGAACCCGGCGGCGCTGAAGGTGAACCTGGACGGCCTGCGCGATGGCGGGCTGGTCATCGTCGACGCCGGCACCTTCAAGGACCGCGACCTGCGCAAGGCCGGCTATGACAGCAATCCGCTGGAAGACGGCTCCCTCGACGGCTACGAGGTCATCGAGATCGACGTCTCGCGGCTGGTGCTGGAAGCGGTGAAGGAATTCGGTCTGGGCAACAAGGACGGCCTGCGCTGCAAGAACATGTGGCTGCTGGGGCTGATCTACTGGCTCTACGGCCGCGACCGCCAGCCGTCGATCGACTGGCTCGAGGACAAGTTCAAGTCCAAGCCCGAGACCGCGGCGGCCAATATCGCCGCGCTGAACGCCGGGCACGCCTATGGCGAGACCGTGGAGCTGCCGGGCGAGATCCTGGGCTACCAGGTGCCCCAGGCGAAGATCGAGCCGGGCCGGTACCGCAACGTCGCCGGCGCCGAGGCGCTGGCCTGGGGCCTGGTCGCCGGTGCGCAGCTCGCCGAACTGCCGATGTTCTTCGGCTCCTATCCGATCACGCCGGCGTCGTCGCTGCTGCACACCCTCTCGCGGCTGAAGCAGTTCGGCATCACCACCTTCCAGGCGGAGGACGAGATCGCGGCCGTCTGTTCGGCCATCGGCGCCTCCTATGCCGGACAGCTCGGCATCACCTCCAGCTCCGGGCCCGGCATCGCGCTGAAGACCGAAGCCATCGGCCTCGCCATCATGGTCGAACTGCCGCTGGTGGTCGTGAACTCGCAGCGCGCGGGCCCCTCGACGGGCATGCCGACCAAGACCGAGCAGTCCGATCTCTATCAGGCCGTCTACGGCCGCAACGCCGACAGCCCGCTGGTGGTGGTGGCGGCGCACGGCCCGGGCGACTGTTTCGATGCCGCGATCGAGGCCTGCCGGCTGGCGGTGAAGTTCATGACGCCCGTCATGCTGCTGACCGACGGCTACATCGCCAACGCGGCCGAACCCTGGCAGATTCCGGACTTCTCCACCTACGAGAAGTTTCCGGTGAAGTTCCACGAGAAGGCGGAAGGCTTTTCGCCCTATCTGCGTGACAAGGAGACCCTGGCGCGCGCCTGGGCGGTGCCCGGGACGCCCGAGCTGATGCACCGCATCGGCGGCATCGAGAAGGACTACGATTCGGGCCACATCTCCTACGATGCGATGAACCATCAGCGCATGACCGACGTGCGCCACGACAAGATCGCCCGTGTCGCCGACTTCATTCCTGAACAGGCGCTGGAGCAGGGCGAGGCGGACGACGATCTGGTGATCGTCGGCTGGGGTTCGACCTTCGGGGCCATTTCCCGCGCGGTCAGCAACATGCGCGAGCAGGGCTACAAGGTGGCTCACGCCCACCTGCGCCACATCTGGCCGCTGCCGCGCAATCTTGGCGATCTGTTGCGCGGTTTCGACAAGGTCATCTGTCCCGAACTGAACACCGGGCAGCTCTCCACCGTGCTGCGCGCCGAGTACGTGCTCGACGTGGAGCCCCTGACCAAGGTGCAGGGCCAGCCCTTCAAGATCCGCGAGATCGAAGCCGCCATCCGCCGCGCGCTTGATGGCGAAGGAGCGTAAGAAGATGAACGAGCAGACAGCCATCAAGCTGACGCCCAAGGACTTCGCGACCGACCAGGAAGTGCGCTGGTGTCCGGGCTGCGGCGACTACGCCATCCTCAAGGGCGTCCAGAAGGCGCTGGCCGACATCGGCACGCCGCGGGAGAAGACCGTCTTCGTCTCCGGCATCGGCTGCGCCGCGCGCTTCCCCTATTACATCGAGACCTACGGCTTCCACACCATCCACGGCCGCGCGCCGGCCTTCGCGACGGGCATCAAGCTGTCCAATCCGGAACTGGACGTCTGGATCGTCTCCGGTGACGGCGACGCGCTCTCGATCGGCGGCAATCACGTCATGCACATGCTCAGGCGCAACGTCGACGTGAACTTCCTGCTGTTCAACAACGAGATCTACGGCCTGACCAAGGGCCAGGCCTCGCCGACCTCGCGCCTCGGCACCCGCTCGCCGTCGACGCCGGCCGGGTCCATCGACGCGCCGCTGTCGGCCTGCGTCATGGCGCTGGGGGTCGGCGCGCGCTTCGTCGCCCGCGGCATCGACCGCGGCCAGAAGGAGCTGCCCGGCATCCTGCAGCAGGCCCATGCCCACAAGGGCACGTCCTTCGTGGAGATCCTGCAGAACTGCATCGTCTACAACGACGAGGTCTTCGGCGACATCACCGACAAGGCGATCGCCGGCGACGCCCAGATCCATGTCCGCCACGGCGAACCGCTGCTGTTCGGCAAGGACAACGACAAGGGCCTGCGTCTCGATCCGAAGACGCTGAAGCTCTCCGTCGCCGAGCTCGGCAAGGACGGCGTCACCGAGGACGATATCCTGGTGCACGACCAGACCAACCACATGCTGGCCCAGATGCTGGCGGCGATGGACCGCCCGGACTTCCCCGTGGCCATCGGCGTGCTCTACGACAATCCGGCCGAGAAAACCTACGACGCTGCGGTGAGCGAGCAGCTCAAGGTGGCGAAATCCTCGGCGAAGATCAACTCGATCGAGGAACTGCTGAACTCCGGTTCCACCTGGACGGTCTGATGAACCGTCCCGAGGGGCTGCCGGACCTGACGGACCGGTCCGGTTATACCCACTGGATCACCGACCGGATCCGGTTCTCGGACACCGACATGGCCAACCACGTCAACAACGTGGCCTACGCCGCCTATGCCGAGACGGGCCGCCTGGACCTGATGCGCAGGCATATCCACCCGCTCTGCGGGCCGGGCGAGCGCTTCATCGCCGCTTCGGTGACCGTGAACTTCCTGCGCGAGACCCACTATCCCGGCGAGATCGAGATCGGCACCCGCATCGCGCGGATCGGTCGGACCTCGATGACCGTGGGCCAGGGCATCTTCAAGGACGGCGTCTGCGTCGCCACGGCCACCGGCACGGTGGTCTTCCTCGACGCCAACGGGCCGATCCCGCTCAACGACACCATCCTCGCCGAAGCCCGGAAGTGGACCGGCGGCTGAGCGTCTGAAGCGGGCCCGCCTCTCATGCCCGCGCCGGGACCTGATCCCGGCGCCCAGTGAACCGAAGAACTGGATCCCGGGGTCAAGCCCCGGGACGCCAAAGTGATTCCATCACTTCCTGGTCCCCTCAAGCACGGGAAATCAGAGGCCCAGCACCAGCTTGGCCATGATGTTGCGCTGGATCTCGTTGGAGCCGGCGTAGATCGAGACCTTGCGGTAGTTGTACATCCGCGGGCCGACGCCCGAGGCCCATTCGGGGCCGATCGGCGGCTCGTTGGAGCCCCATTTCAGCGGCTGGAACGGCGCCTGCTTGATGCCGGCGGCCTCGAAGGCGAGCTCGGAGACGAGCTGCTGCAGTTCGGAACCGCGGCACTTGATCATGGAGCTTTCCGGGCCCGGGTTCTGGCCCTGCGACAGGCGGCCCAGGACGCGCAGTTCGGTGAACTCCATGGCGCTGATCAGCGACTGCGCGTCGGCCATCTTCTTGCGGAAGACCGGATCGTCGATCACGCGTTCGCCGAACTCGCGCTCTTCCGAGGCGATCTGGCGCACCTTCTCCATGCCGCGCTTCAGGCCCTGGCTGTAGGTGCCGCCGCGCTCGAACTCCAGCAGGTACTTGGCGTAGGTCCAGCCCTTGTTGGGCTCGCCCACCATGTTCTCCTTCGGGATCTTCACGTCCTCGAAGAAGACCTGGTTGACCTCCTGATAGCCCTTCTCGGGCAGGTCGGCGGTGATGATCGGGTCGACGGTCACGCCGTCGGCGTCCATCGGCACCAGCACGAAGGAGATGCCCTCCTGCGGCTTGCCCTCGTTGGAGGTGCGCACCAGGCAGAAGATCCAGTCGGCGTACTGGGCGACCGACGTCCAGATCTTGGAGCCGTTCAGCAGCCAGTGATCGCCCTTGTCCTCGCACTTCATCTTCAGGCTGGCGAGGTCGGAGCCGGAACCGGGCTCGGAATAGCCCTGGCAGAAGATGATGTCGGAGGACTGGATCTTCGGCAGGAACTCGTCCTTCTGCTTCTGGGAGCCGAACTTCATCAGCACGGGCGCCAGCATGCGCGGGCCGAAGGGGATGGTGATCGGCGCGCCGGCGGCCGACATCTCGGCGTCGAAGATGTACTTCTGCGTCGGCGTCCAGCCGCAGCCGCCGTACTCGACCGGCCAGTGCGGCGTGGCCCAGCCCTTCTCGTGCAGCGCCTTCTGCCAGCGGATGTGCAGGTGCTTGGGCATGTAGCCGGCGCGGGTCTTCTTCATCGCCGCGCGGAGTTCGTCGTCGAAGGCCTTGTCGAGGAAGTCGCGGACTTCCTGGCGGAAAGCCTCGTCTTCGGCGGCGAAATTGAGGTCCATGACGGCGTCTCCCGGGTGTTGTTCTGTGAGGGCAATGTTGCCCATTCCTACGGTGTCTTCAAGGCAAACGGTTTACCGCCACGTAAGGTCGAACGCGTATTTTCTGCCGGCGTCATCCCTTCGGGAAGTAGTCCTCGCGGACGCCCTCGCGGCGGACATCGGCCGTGGCGCAGTGCAGGCCGCCGCCGAAGGCGTAGGCGTCGCGCAGATCGACCGGGATCACTTCCATGCCCAGCCGGTCGAGCTGCTCCATCTGGTGGACCTCGGTGGCCTCGACGCAGACCGTCTTCGGGTCGAGCACGAGGACGTTCATCGACAGCCACACGGATGAATAACAGAGCGGCGGCGGGCTGTTGTGGGCCGGCCGCGCGGCGTCGACGATCTCCCAGCCATTGCGCTCGAACAGGCCGCGCTGGTCATCGGGCAGGCGGCGGTCCGGATTGTTCAGGATCAGCCCGGGACGGATCGGTGTGAAGGTCGCATCGATGTGGATGGGGTAGGGATCGCCGGGGAAGTTCACCGCATGGACCCGGTGGTCGGGGAAGTGGCGGCGGAGCCAGTCGATGCCCTTCAGATTGGTGGTAAAGCCATGCTGGACCACCAGGTCGCGGCCGAAGCGGAGCACGTCCGCGGCGTCGAAGAGCGGCTCTTCCTCGGTGGTGACGAAGTGTTTCTCCGCCGTCCATTTCAGCCGCTGCTCGACGCCTATCCGCTCCGACAGATAGTCCGACCGGTAGTCGGCGTCGGTGAGCCGGGGCTTGGGCGCCGCCTCGTGCCGCATGCCCGGATCTTCTTCGAAGTAGCGCTGCAGCAGTGGGCGATAGCAGAGATATTCGAACCAGCGGCAGCGGTAGGACATGGTGGCTTCCAGCATCTCCTTGCCGACGGTCAGCAGCACGTCGCGCGGCGGCATGCAGCCGAACATGCTCTCGGTGCGCCAGTCCGGCGTGGCGATGGGCTGGTTGAAGTCGATCGGCGTCGGCCGGTCGACGCGGACGCCGCGCTGTTCCAGAAGCCTCGCGAAGGCGTCGAGCCGCTCGTTGGCGCGGTCGACCGTCTCCTGCGGTCGCGGTCCCCACTGGCCGCGCATGTCGCTGTCCTCGGGCACCTTGGCGTCCAGCGCCGGTTCGGGCGGGGGAATGCAGCCGCCGTCGGCGCGGCCGACGATGACGTGACGGAGCGGGTCCCATTCGTTCCAGCTTTCGACCACGGTCGGTTGGCTCATTGACGTCACCTCCGGGAATCAGCGGCGGGGAAGACCGTCGGTGCCGGCACCGCAGACCAGGACGCCGACCTTCTCGTCCGCGCGGAAGGCGAAGCGGCGCTGCAGCACGGCGGCGAGTCCGGCGGCTCCAGCCATCTCCGCGGCGATGGCGCATTGCGACCAGAGCCAGCGCGCGGCGTCGATCATCTCCTCGTCCGACACCAGGACGATGTCGTCGACCAGGCGGGAGACGATGTCGAGATTGATCTGGGCGGAGCGCCGCGGCGCGAGCGTGGCGACGCGTGTGGTGATCTTCTCCAGCGTGACCAGAGCGCCGGCGTCGCGCGAACGCTTCAGGGTCGGCGCACCTTCGGCCTCGACGCCGATGATGCGGATACCTGGGTTGCGGGCCTTCAGCGCAGTGGCGACGCCGGAAATCAGCCCGCCGCCGCCGATGGCGATGGCGACGGTCTCGACGTCCGGCAGATCCTCGAGCAGTTCCAGCGCCACCGTGCCCTGACCGGCGATGACCGAAGCCTGTGCGAAGGGATGGACATAGGTCCGCCCGTCGCGTTCCGCGCGGGCCAGCGCCAGGGCGTTGGCGTCATCCCAGACCTCGCCCTCGACGATGACCTCCGCGCCGAAACTCTCCAGGCGGCTGATCTTGTCGGGCGTGGCGTTCGACGAGAGATAGATCGCGGCCGGGATGCCGGCGGCCTTCGCCGCCGCCGCCACGCCCAGCCCGTGATTGCCCCCCGAGGCCGTGACCAGCCCCCGGCGCAGTTCCTCCGGCGGCAGCGAGAGCGCGGTGTTGGCCGCGCCGCGCGCCTTGAAGGAGCCGGCCAGCTGCAGGTTCTCGAGTTTCAGGTGGAGGGCGCAGCCGGCCTGGCGGCCCGCCACCGGGTCGGGACGGAACAGCGGCGTGCGCCGCACCGCGCCGCGGATGCGGTCGGCGGCTGCCTCGATGTCGGCAAGTGTGACGTCCGTCATGTTCTGGTCTCCGCGCGGCCGGGGGCGACCTCGATATACGCAGATGCGGAAATTTTCCAGTGCCCGGTGCTTGACAGGGGAAGGGCGCCTGCTTAATTGTTGCGGTGCAGCAAACGTGCTGCGGCGCAAAATACGTTCGGGTTGGTTTTTGGATTTTCTTGCGTCAGACTTTGTAGTAGCTGAATTGATTCGTTTTTAGAACATCGCCGGTTTCGAGCCGACAAGGTCGCGTCTCCTCCCCAAAATGGCGCTCGGCTCGAATGCAAGGAAAGGGCGGCCGTCTCCTCCCCAGGCCGCCCTTTCTCTTTGCACAAAGGCCGATGAAGCGGTCAGCGCTCCCGAACTATTTCAGGACGCTCTGCAATTTCATCGCCACGCCCATGTTGCCCTCGATCTTCAGCTTGCCCATCATGAAGGCGGTGGTGCCATCGAGTTCGCCGTTCACCATCTTCAGGAAGTTCTCCTTGGAGATCTTCATGGTGCAGTCGGCCTCCTTGTCCTCGTTGGAGACGGTGTTCGGCGTGGATTCGCCGTCGACATAGATCACCCCGTCATCGCCGAAATCGAACTTCAGCGTGGCGTCGAGACCCGAATCGTCGCCTACCCGCTGACGCATGCCCTCGGTGATCTCTTCCAGCGTAGCCATTGTCATCTCCTGCTGAATGCCGGTCAGTTAATCGCAACGCCAGCACAAGGCCGGCGCTTCCGCAAGTCCTGCCGTAGCGGCAGGCCGGGCGATTTCCGCTCCGGCGGCGCGATGCGCACCATATCGCCGGGCTTCGTCCGCCGGAGCAGCCAGCGCATGTCGGGGGGCCGCAGCGCCACGCAGCCATCGGTGGGCTCCCCTTCGGGATGCATTATATGGATGAAGACCGCGCTGCCCCGCCCCGGTCGGGCGGGACGGTCGTTGTGGCCGATCGTGACAAGGGCGTCGTAGAGCCTGTCCTGCCGCCAGAGCCGTTCGTGGCGGGCCGGGAAGGGCAGCCGGACGAGCCGGTTGTAGAGCGGGGAGGCGGGATCGTCGCACCAGCCATGGCTGCGCAGGATCGGCTGGCGGGACAGCGCGGTGAGCGGCGTCCCGGCGCGGTGCGTGCGATAGTGCACGCAGCGCAGGGGGAACAGGCCCGCCGGCGTCGCGCCGTCGCCCTCGCGCTTGTCGGTCCGGACGCCGCCGCGGCCCAGGGCGCAGGGCAGGCGGCGACCGTCCACGATCATGAATCCGTCGGCGAAGACGTGGAAGATCCGGGGCCGCCTACTCGGCCGCATCGGCCGGCTGCTCGGCGCCGAGGGCGTCGCGGCCGGTGTCGAACTGAAGTTTCGCCAGACGGGCGTAGAGCCCTTCCTGGGCCATCAGTTCCTTGTGCGTACCGGAGGCGACCACGCGGCCCTGGTCCATGACGATGATGCGGTCGGCCTTCAGCACCGTGGCGAGGCGATGGGCGATCACCAGCGTGGTGCGGCCCTGCATCAGCAGTTCCAGCGCGCCCTGCACCATGCGTTCCGATTCGGCGTCGAGGGCGGAGGTGGCTTCGTCGAGCAGCAGGATCGAGGGATCGCGCAGCAGCGCCCGCGCGATGGCGATGCGCTGGCGCTGGCCGCCCGAGAGACGCTGGCCCCGCTCGCCCAGCGGCGTGTCATAGCCTTCCGGCAGGCGGTCCAGAAACTCCGCCGCGCCGGCGGCCTGTGCCGCGCGGAAGACCTCCTCGTTGCTCGCCTCGGGTCGGCCATAACGGATGTTCTCCATGGCCGTGGCCGCGAACATCACCGGATCCTGGGCGACCAGGCCGTAGCGGCGGCGGACTTCCACCGGGTCCGCCTGCATGATGTCGGCGCCGTCGACCAGGATGCGCCCCGCCTCGGCGTCGTAGAACCGCAGCATCAACTGGAAGACCGTGGACTTGCCGGCGCCGCTGGGGCCGACGATCGCGACCTTCTCGCCCGGGCTCACCGCCAGGCTGAAGCCGTCCAGTGCGGCGATCTCCGGGCGCGAGGGATAGCGGAAGACGACATTGTCGAACTCGATCCGGCCCTCCGAGCGCTCCGGCAGGGGCACTGGATTTTCGGGCACCGCAATCGAGGCGTTCACGGTGAGCAGTTCCATCAGCCGTTCGGTTGCCCCGGCGGCGCGCTGCAGATCGCCCCACATCTCCGAGAGCGTGCCGACCGAGCCGGCGACGACGATGGCGTAGAAGACGAAGGCGGTCAGCTCGCCCGAGGTCATGGCGCCGGTCGCCACGTCCGTCGCGCCGAGCCAGAGCACCACGTCGATGGCGCCGAAGATCAGCAGGATCACCACCGCGGTCAGCCAGGCGCGTACGTGGATGCGCTTGCGCGCCACCGTGAGCGTGTCGCTGACAGCCTGGGAGAACCGCTTCTCCTCATAGGCTTCCTGGGTGAAGGCCTGGACCGTCTGCACCGCGTTCAGGCTTTCCTCGGCGCGGGCGTTGACGGCGGCGACCCGGTCCTGGCTGGTTCTGGAGAGACCGCGCAGGCGGCGGCCGAAGAAGATGATGGGGATGATCACGATCGGCACGATGGCCAGCACCATGCCGGCGAGCTTCGGGCTGGTGACGATCAGCATCGCCAGGCCGCCGATGAACATCAGCAGGTTGCGCAGAGCCATGGATGCGCTGGACCCGACGACGGTCTGGATCAGCTCCGTGTCGACCGTGAGACGGCTCATCACCTCGCCGGTCTTGGTGTTCTCGAAGAAGGCCGGATCCAGCCTGAGCACGTGGCGGTAGACCGCGTCGCGGATGTCGGCGACCATCCGCTCACCCAGCCAGGTCACCGACCAGTAGCGCGCGAAGGTGAAGGCCGCCAGCAGCGCGAAGACGCCGAACAGCGCTAGGAAATACTCGTCCAGATAGCCGGCGGGGGCATCGCCGGGACCGCCGAAGCCGTAGTCGACCATGCGGCGGACGGCCTGCCCGATTGCCAGCGTCGCGCCCGCGGCGCCCACCAGCGCAAAGCCGGCAAAGCCGATGAGCACCTTGTAGCGTCTGGCGAAGGGCCAGAGTTGCTTGAGCGCGCCGATCTTCCGCGTCTTCGGGCGCCCGCTCTTGTCGTCCTTGTCGCCGCTCACGATGCTCTCTTGTCCGTTCCGGGAAATCGCGCCGAAACTAACGGCAGTGCGCCGATGCGCCAAGGGGCTGCGGCTGTCGCCGCGGTCACGTCTCGCCCACGGCGGCCGGACCCAGCAGCGCGCGGCGGAAGCGGTCCTTCAACCAGGCGCCGTCCTTGGGCGGCAGGGCGAAGGGCAGAACTTCGGCGCGCACCTTGAACGCTGCGAAGACCGGGCCGCGGCCCGCCCGGATGTCGGGCAGCACCGCCCGGGCGTCCTCGGGCGTCGCCGCCGTCCGCACCAGAGGGAAGCCCGCGGCGCGGGCCACGCCGGCGAGGTCCACCCCGGCGGCGGTGTGGGTCGCCTGCATGCCGGTCTCGCCATAGGATTCGTTGTCGAAGACAACGACGGCCAGGTTGGCGGGCCGCTGCACGGCGATCGTCGCCAGCGCCCCCAGACCCATGAGCTGCTCGCCGTCGCCGGTGACAACGATGACGCGCCTGTCCGGCTGGGCCAGGGCGAGACCCAGCCCCATCGCCGCCGCGCCGCCCATCGCGCCCCACAGCGGAAAGGTCGTCGGCCGGTCGCCTGCAGCCGTCAGGTCCCAGGCCGTGGCGCCGAGTCCGGCGATAAACAGGGCGTCCGGGTTGTCGGCCATGATGGCGGCGGCCAGTTCGCGGCGGCGAATCGGATAATCGTTGGCGCGTTCGTTCATGGCCTCACTTCCCGAATGTCTTGGTGCCGATCAGCTTCTGCGCCAGCAGGACCGCGACGGGCATCAGCCCCTCGAAGGCGATGCCGGCAGCGGCGCGCACGGTTTCGGCGACGCTTCCGGGCGTTTCCGCGCGGAAGACGCGCGTGCCCATCTGCTCCAGCATCGGCCCCGCGGCTCCGCCCATGGGCAACTGCCATGGATTGAACTCGCCATGTTCGCCGCGCATGGTCACCAGCATCAGCAGCGGAAAGCGGCAGGTCACGGCGGTCGCGATCATGTTGGGGCAGTTGCCGACACCGCTCGACTGCATCAGCAGCACGCCCTTCTCGCCGCCCAGCCAGGCGCCGGCCAGGACCGCCGGCCCTTCCATTTCCGTGGTCAGGGGAATGGCCGCCATGTCGCCGTCGGCGCGGCAGGCGTCGATCAGGCTGCGATGCCCGGCATCGGGCACATAGGCCACCTGCCGGACCCCGGCATTCTTCAGTTCGCGATAGATTCCGTCCTGCCAGTCGTCCAATTCGACCCTCCCCTCAAGCCTGCGGGATGATAGTTGCGGATTTGCGCGCGTCCACCCAGACTGACCGCCGGGAGGGGGGAGACAATGGCGGATTCCGCGATCGAACTGACGGGAGAACGGCGCGAAACCGGACGCCGGCCGTTTCACGGCTGGTACATGGTGGTGGCGGCGTTCGTCGTGATGATGGCCGGATTCGGCGCGGCCTACAGCTTCCCTGTCTTCTTCGAACCTCTAGCCAGCGAGTTCGCCGCCGGCCGCGGCGACACCTCGATGATCCTGTCGATTTCCGGCTTTCTCTACTTCTTTCTGGGGCTCTGGAGCGGCACGGCGAGCGACCGCATCGGCGCGCGCCCGGTGGTGATTTTCGGCACCCTGGTCTGCGCGGCCGGGCTGTTGCTGGCCTCCCGCGCGGAGTCGCTGTGGCAGGTCTACTGGGGCTATGGCCTGGGCGTCGGCGTCGGCGTTGGCTGCATGTACGTACCGGCCGTCGGCGTGGTGCAGCGCTGGTTCGCGCGGAAAAGGTCCACCGCCTCGGGCCTGGCCATCACCGGCATCGGCGTCGGCACCTTTTTCGGGCCGCTGGTCGCGCACGAGCTGATCGTGGTGTCGGACTGGCGAACGGCCTATGTGGGCCTGGCGGTCGTCGTCGCCGTGCTGGGCGTGGCGGCGGGCGCGGTGCTGGTCAATTCGCCCGCTTCCCGGGGCCAGTTCCCGGACGGCGCCGACCGTGCGCCGGGCGGCGCCGAGGGCGGCCCGTCGCTCAGTGTGCGCGAAGCGCGGCGGACCCTTCCGTTCTGGATGATCCTGGTCAGCGCCTCGACGATCTCGATCGGTCTCTTCGTGCCCTTCGGCCATCTGGTGCCTTTCGCGCTGGACCTCGGCCTGTCGCCCGCGGAGGCGGCGACGGTCTTCAGCGGTGTCGGCATCGGCTCCATCTTCGGCCGCATGGCGCTGGGCCCTGTCGCTCAGGCCTGGGGCCGCCAGCCGGTGCTCGCCTTTCTCTATCTCGGGCTGGCCGTCGGCTTCGTGGGCTGGAACTTCGCCACCACCTTCATCGAGCTGATGACCTTCTCCATCGCCTTCGGCACGCTCTACGGCGGTTTCGTCGCGTTGTCGCCGACGGTCCTCGCCGATTATTTCGGCGTCGGCCATATCGGCAGCATCGTCGGCAATGTCTATGCATCGGTCGCGCTGGGCGCGCTGCTCGGGCCGGCGATCGCAGGCTATCTCTACGACATCTTCGGCACCTACCAGTGGCCGATCATGGTCGGCGCGATCCTCTGTCTGATCGCCACTGCGCTGATCGTCCTGCCGAAGTCCCCGACCGCCTGGCGGGAAGCCCGCTTCGGTCCGGCGCAGGACTGACCGCGGACAACGTTGGCCGACGCTGCGCCGCTGGCCTGATCTGCGGCGGAGACCCGCTGACACGGCCCCGGCGACTGTTCTAGAGTTTCGCGCAACGAATACACAGGGGAGGAGAACGGCCATGCAGATGGCGCTGACGCAATTCATCCGCCGCGCCGCCCAGGTCCGGCGCAACGACGCCGCCACGGTGTTCGGCGACCGCACCCGCAGCTGGAGCGCGTTCTGGGACCGCATCGCCCGGCTGGCGGCGGGCATCCGCGGCCTGGGCGTCGGGGAGGGCGACCGCGTGGCGCTGCTGGCCAACAACTCCGACCGCTATCTGGAGTATTTCTTCGCCGTGCCCTGGGCGGGGGCGGTGTTCGTGCCCGTCAACACCCGGCTCGCGCCGCCGGAGGTCGCCTACTGGCTGGGCGATTCGGAAAGCCGGGTGCTGTTCATCGACGACGACTTCCTGCCCTTCCTGCCGCGGCTGGAGGGCCAGATGCCCTCGGTCGAGACCATCGTCTATGTCGGCGACGGGGAGGCGCCGGACGGGCTGGTCCACTACGAGAGCCTGATCGAGGGCAGTGCACCGATGGAAGACGCCGGCCGCGCCGGCGAGGATCTGGCCGGGCTGTTCTATACTGGCGGGACCACGGGCGTCTCCAAGGGCGTGATGCTGAGCCACCGCAACCTCGTTTCCAACGCCCTGCACGTGATTCCGGAGATGGACTTCCAGGAGGACATGATCTGGCTGCATTCCGCGCCGATGTTCCACCTGGCGGACGGCACGGCGACCTTCGCCGCCACCATGCTGGGCGGCAGCCACCGCTTCATCCCGAAGTTTGACCCCGGCGAGGCGTTGGCGGCCATCGAGACGCATCGGGTGACCAACGGCCTGTTCGTGCCGACGATGATGAACATGGTCGTCAACCATCCCGACATTGCGAAGCGCGACCTCTCCAGCATGCGCGGCATCCTCTACGGCGCCTCGCCCATGCCGGAGGCGGTGATCCGCAAGGCCATGGAGCTGATCCCCTCGGTCGGCTTCTATCACGCCTATGGCCAGACGGAATGTTCGCCGCTGCTGACGATCCTGAAGCCGCACCTGCACACCTTCGACGACCAGGGCAAGGCCAAGTCCGTGGGCCGCGCCGCCATCGGCATCGAACTGACGATCAGGGACGAGAACGACAACGACGTGTCCCGCGGCACGGTAGGCGAGGTCTGCGCCAGGGGGCCGAACGTCATGCAGGGCTACTGGAACAAGCCCGAGCTTTCTGCCGAAACCCTGCGCGGGGGCTGGGTCCACACGGGCGACGGCGGCTACATGGATGAGGACGGCTTCGTCTACATCGTCGACCGCGTGAAGGACATGATCATCTCCGGCGGCGAGAACGTCTATTCGGCGGAGGTGGAGAACGCGGTCTACCAGCACCCGGCGGTGGTCGAGTGCGCGGTGATCGGCGTGCCCGACGACAAGTGGGGCGAGCGCGTCCACGCCATCGTCCGCTGCCACGAGGGCCGGAGCGCGAGCGAGCGCGAGATCATCGACTTCTGTCACGAGCTGATCGCCAACTACAAGTGCCCGCGCAGCGTCTCCTTCCGCGACGAACCGATGCCGCTGTCCGGCGCCGGCAAGATCCTGAAGACGGAGCTGCGCAAGCCCTTCTGGGAAGGCCGGGGCAAGCAGGTGAGTTGATCCGCGGTCCTGCGATTGCGGCGCGCGGCGGGGCGGTGTAAGTCTCCCGCCGCCCGGAGGAGGGGCGCGCCCGCATGATCGCCATCGACCGGCTCGACCACCTGGTGCTGACCGTCGCCGCCATCGAGGCGACAGCGGATTTCTGCGCCCGATGATCGGCGGCGGCTGAGCGCGCCATGAGCCAAACCGCCCGCATCGGGCTCGCCGGCGGTCTCGCCGCCGCCTGCATCGTGCCGTTCCTGGTCGAGGGCTATACGCTCTATGGCCTGACGCAGCTTCTGGTCATGGCTATCGCCATCGCCGGCCTCAACCTGCTGACCGGGGTCGCCGGGCTGTTCTCCATCGGGCACAGCGCCTTCTTCGCCCTGGGCGCCTACACGGTGGGCGTCGCAGGGGTCGAGGCCGGGATCTCCCCCTATCTCGCCATTCCGCTGGCCGGCCTGAGCGGTTTCGCGGTCGGATTCCTGTTCGGCTGGCCGGCGGCGCGGCTGGGCCCGGTGCATCTCGCCCTGCTGACCTGGGGACTCGCCGTCTCCATGCCGCGGCTGCTGAAGTCCGACATCCTGGCGCCGTGGACGGGTGGGGTGCAGGGCATCTACCTGGAGCGGCCGGCCGCGCCGGCGGGGCTGGGGCTCAGCGACGATCAGTGGTGGTGGTTCGTCGCCCTGACCACAACGGGCGTCGTCTTCTGGTTGCTGCGCAATGTGGTCGACGGTCGCTTCGGGCGCGCCTTCCGGGCGGTGAAGGACCATCCGCTCGCGGCCTCGACCATGGGGCTGCACGTGACGCTCTGGCGCTCGCTGGCGTTCGGGCTGTCGGGCGCCGTGACCGGCATTGCCGGGGCGCTGGGCGGGCTGCTGACCGACTTCGTGGCCCCGGACGCCTATTCGGTCTTCTTCTCCATCAGTCTGCTGATCGGGGCAGTGGCCGGCGGCATCGCCACGCTCAGGGGCGCTTTCGCCGGCGCGGTGGTGCTGGCCGCGGTCTCGTCGCTGTCGGCATCGCTCTCGAGCTACGTCGCTTTCCCGCTCTACGGCTTCGTCCTGATCGCCCTGATCATGCTGGCGCCCGAGGGCGTGGTGCCCGCCTTCGACCGCTTGACGCAGCGTTTCCGCGGCCGCCGGGGCGGTGTCACGGGACTGTAGGATTTTTCGGGTCAGAGGGGTTCACAAGCCCTCTGCCAGGGTCTATATCAGCGCTCCGCACCACTGACGCGGGGTGGAGCAGCCCGGTAGCTCGTCAGGCTCATAACCTGAAGGTCGCAGGTTCAAATCCTGCCCCCGCAACCAACAATATCAAGGGGTTACGCGAAATCGCGTGACCCCTTGATTCGTTTCCGGAAGCAGTCTGGAGCGTCTCTCTCAATCCAACAATGTTCGCCGTTGGAAATTTGCTCCCGGAAATGCACGATAGTCATCATGTGGAATCAGTGGTGTGCGGTCGCAGCGTATGACCAATGGCGCGCGCTTCCCTAGTGCCATCGCCTTATGATGACGTGAGAACGGAGTGCAATTTTGGTCAAGACAGGTATGAATTCAGTACAATATCTGAATGTGGATTGAGAGAGATCGAAACGTCCTCCAAATGATTAATGTTTGCCAGCAAATTACGACTATTTGGGAACAGTGGACAAGGGTTCGCGGTCACTGGCAGGAACTGGCTGCCTTTTTCAAACTATCTGCGATTCGTTTTTTTGTGTCGTGGTTTGCCCTTGTTCCAATTGTTGCCCACGCACTATCTGAGATTCCTTCAGAAATTCAGATATTAATTTCTAATAACGCCCATACTATTAAGACAACACTTCCATTTAACTGGGAAATATTATGGTTATCATCTTTTCTATATGCTATGTCCCTTTCAATTTATGTTATTAGATGTCCTGGTTTCATAAAAAAGTATGGTAGTTATGGAATATATTCAGAAAGCAAGCATTCTGCTCGTTGGATTGTTTGGGAATTATATTATGCATGGCAGATTATTGGCGATAAAAAGGGATTGTTGGAGAGACTGAAGGCCAAAGGATACGCAAAACCGCTAGATTCTATCCCAAAAGTGGGTAATTTTAGCCACGAGCCTGTAGTCGCGAAACGGGGGACTGTTTGGGTTTTCGGCACACTGTCGAGTAGCTATGAGGTGTGCTTAAAGGAGGGGGAAAAAGATGATGTTGTTGGAGATATATTTTGGGAATTGTTTGGAAAGCTGTCTGGAAGTAGGCCGATATCACGTAATTTAGTTTGGATTCTTATGGTCGTAGCGGTGTTGTTATTTGCGTTTGCAGTCGGACAGAACATATACTCAATAATACAGTATTTTATGATGAATAGATGAGCTATAAATATTACTTATCGGTTACGAGTCAATTGCCTTTTTGTAGTACGCCCCTGCGTTTAGACTCCTATAATGCATGTCAATTTGGCTGTGTTTATTGTTTCGCCAAAAGTAGAGGGGGAAATTTCCCGAATACCAAGTTGAAAATGGCAAATCCAGACTCTTTAAGGGCTCGATTAGAGCGTGTATCAAGGGGAGAAATAAATAGTGCATTAGATTATTTCTTAATGAATAGAATTCCTATTCAATTCGGTGGAATGACAGACCCTTTTAGCGAGTGGGAATTAGAGCATAGAATCTCCCTATATTTGCTAGAAATTCTTAAAAAGTTCGATTATCCGACGATAATTAGCACAAAAGGCTCGATTTTTGGAATGACCGAGTATGTAGATGTGTTGCAACGTGGAAATTTTTACATACGAGTGTCCTTTACTGGTGCGGAGCCACAGCTGGCACAGAGACTTGAGGCCGGTGTAGGGGATCTGGCTTGCCGTCTGTCGGCGATTGAGGCCTTGGCCAGTGTGGGCGTTCCAATTTCAGCGCGGCTCCAACCCTTAATTCCAGGGCATGAGGAGAGCGCTGAGAGATTGATGCTTCAGGCTGCTAGAGTTGGGGTCCGCCATGTTTCTGTAGAGTATCTCAAGCTCCCGATGGAAAGAGTAACTACGCAAGCAAAAATTCTTGATAGGGAGCTGCCAAATATTCGTGAATATTTTAAACTGCATAGCGCGACACGGAATGGTCGAGAATTTATTTTGCCGGCAGAAGAAAAAATATCAGGCCACGATTATTTGTGCGAAGTAGCCAGAAGTCATGATATTCACTATGGACATGCAGATAATGAATTTTTGCTTCGCAATGAATTCTTGTCATGCTGTAATGGCGCGGATCTGTTTTTGAGAGAAGCTAGTTTTTTTGATACCAACTTGCTAGGTATATTGCGGCGGTCAAAATGGTTGAAAGACATGAGATTTATTGTCGAGGAAAATAGGTTGTCGGAATATTCGTTAGACAATTATTTGAATTCGCGTTCCCGGTCGAATCTGGGTCCGGCAGCGAGCGGATCAGATAGGTGGTTAGACTTTTTGAAGAAAAAGTGGAATGCTCCTTCTTGGCGCGGTGGCCCAACTAGTTTTTGGAAAGTCATGGATACAGGGAAATTGGATGATAATGGAAACAAGATTTACAGTTATGAGGATGGCCCTAGTTCTTAAAATGAAGGCGGTTGGCAGCGCGATTTGCAGCGTTTGTAAATGACGTTTTGTCGTTTCTTATTATCCGACGCAGGCGATTGGCGATGAGATCTGGGTGAAGTGCGTCCAGGTTGGTGGAACTTATTCCGAGGGATAGTGCGAGTCCGATTGCGTTACCGATGGTTTGCTGCTCATATCGAGATGCGGTCCCGGTTCTGTCAACATGGCGAATTTGATCCGATGTGAGTCCAGATTGGTGTTCGAGTAAGTTGCCTGACGCGGCTTTGAGTGCAGATTGCCATATTGGATGAAGAGTGCGGCGAGTAATATTGCTATCAGTTTGGACTTCGGACACGTATCGGATGTGGTTCAGGTTGTTTAATATTGTATCGCCAATGCTATTTTCAAAGTCGTCCAGCGTTCGGATGTTGTAGACGTCTTTCAAATGCTTTTTGCCGGCTCGGACTTCGACGCGCCAGACTTCCAGATCAGGTTCGTCGCGTTCCACGCTCCAAACTCATAACCTGAAGGTCGCAGGTTCAAATCCTGCCCCCGCAACCACCAAGACCCTACCGCCGTCTCCCATGGAGGCGGCGGTTTTGGTTTGGGCACAAGCATACTCCAGGATGCTCGCGAGGGCACCAACAAGGATGACATCGGGCTTGCCGCGCTTCTCACCCGAGTGAACTTCAATGCGGTCGATCAGTGAGCGGATGTTCTCCATAGCCTGCGGGCGTGTTGCGTCGTCGGCGATCAGGGTTTGGAGTTCCATTACCTTGCGGCGATACAATTCGGCGACGTTCGGGTGGATCTCGATCTTCGTCTCCGAGCCAGCCTGCATCAGCTGCCGCGCCAATGCCCTCTTGCGGTTTTCAAGTTCCTTGAGCGACTCGCGAACGGCGCCTGGATCGCCGTCGCCGTCGGTGATGTAGGCGAGGCAGCGATCAATGCCGCGCTGCACCTTGGCGAGTTCCTTCCGCAGGCGAGTGCTGTCATTTGTGCGCGAGCGGCGGAGCCGGTCAATCTCTGCCCGGTAGGCAGTCGCGAACTCCTCGATCAGATCCTGACGACCGAGCAAGATTTCGCGAAGACCGTCAAGCACGCGCTCCTCAAGCTCAGTAACCTTGATGCCTACCGGGTTGGAACAAGTTCCACGTTCCCGCTTTGCAGAGCATGAGTAGCGCTCGCGATTGACGATGGTCATGGTCCCGCCACAGGCCCCGCAGCGAACGAGCCCGGACAATAGCCGCTTCTTTGTCTGGCGACGGTTGCCGCGGAGCGAGCTGTAGCGCTCCTTGATCGCCTGTACGGCCTCCCAGGTTCCCTCGTCGATGATCCGCAGATCTGGGACCCGGGTGGTGATCCATTCCGATTCGGGGTTGAGGCGAGACACTCGCTTGCCGGTCTCCGGGTCTTTCACGAAGCTCTGGCGATTGTAGATGATGTGGCCTCGATAGAGCTCGTTGTTCAGGACGCCGTTCCGGCGCTGGCGATTGCCGTTGATCGTCGAAGCGTTCCAGAGCCCGCCACGCGGGCTAGGAACGCCCTCGTCGTTCAGACGGGATGCGATCTTGCGTGGCGCCAGGCCGTCGGCGTAATCGCTGAAGATGCGGCGCACGATCCGAGCTTCCGGCTCATGGATGGTGCGTTCCCCGGTGGTCACCGAGCCGTCGTCCTTCAGGGCCCGGACCATTTCGTAGCCATAACTCTTGCCACCCGGGATCTTGCCGGCCTCGACGCGGCCACGCTGACCTCGCCGAGTCTTCTGCGCCAGGTCCTTAAGGAACAGCGCGTTCATGGTGCCCTTGAGCCCGATGTGCAGTTCGCTGATCTCGCCTTCGGCAAGGGTGATAATCCGAACGCGTGCGTGACCCAGGCGCTTGAAGATGGCTGCGATGTCTTCCTGGTCGCGGCTGATCCGGTCGAGAGCCTCGGCAAATACGACATCGAATTCGCCTGATCTCGCCTGACCCATCAGGCTCATGATGCCGGGCCGGTTCTTGAGGAAGCCGCCGCTGATCGCGAAGTCGCTGAACACCTCTACTATCGAGAAGCCGTCGGAGACAGCCCGTTCACGACACGCTCGAACCTGGTCCTCGATCGACGCGTCGGACTGAAGCTCGGAGGAGTAGCGGGCGTAGATGGCTGCGCGCATGGTCGAGGTCTCCTTCATCAGCGAGGCGGCTGCAGGCGGCGTCGCAATTCGTCGATGGACGAACGCAGGCGCCGGCCGGCTGCGAGCTGATTGGCCTGGATATAGTGCCGTTCGGTGGTCCGGGGATCGGTGTGGCCGAGGATCGGCGCGGCGATGCCGATGTGCTTCGGGTCGTCGAGGGCGACGAAGGTTACCGCGCAGTCCCGGAACAGGTGCGGATTGATCGGCTCGCCGAAGGCCTGCCGAGTGGCGTCGGTAATGGCGTTGTGGATCGTCTTTGGCTCCATCGGCAGACCATAGCGCGTTATCCAGAGGCGCGGTGTTTCATTGCCCTGCAGCAGGAGAGGGCGCACCGCCTCCAGATAGAACGCGATATGCGGCGTAAGCGACGCCGGAACAGGCAGGGTGAGCGGTTTGCGGGTCTTGGTCTCCGCGCGGTCGAAGGCGAGGCGGTATCCGTCCTTCTGGCTGACCAGATGCCGATCAATCTCGATCATGGTGAGATTGCCGAGACGGATCGGGCAGTGAGCGAGGAGGGCGATCATCAGGGACGTGCGATAGGTGGTCAGCGCGTTGCGGGCCGACAGGTCGGCCCGGGCGGCTTCCATCTCGCGGAACGCCCAGGTGACGATCTCTTCGGGGCTGCGCAGGCGCTGGAGCTTGTTGCGGCTGTCCCGGACCAGACCCTCGAGGCGCCGGACGACGCGCCGCAACCAGGACCAGTCCTCATCGGGCGCGATAGCCTTGATGGCGGCCAGGAGCTCCGCCAGCCGGCCCCAACGTGTCCAGCTGGCAACCTCGTCCTCGAGTTCCTCCAGGTAGGCGCCGACCGCCTCGCGGGTCACCCGGGCTGCCGGCGCCACGGTGCCGTCGAAGCGACCGGATGTGATCAGGAACGTCAGCCAGCGCCCATATCCCTTGCGATACTTCTCGCGCGTCTGATCCGACCAATGGTGGCCGGGGCCGACCGTGCCGTCGAGGATGTCGCCGGGCTGCATCGCGGCCTCCCAGGCCAGCCGGTCGGCCTCGGGCCAATCCTCGACTTTAAGGCATCGGCGGGCCGGATCCTGGAAGGGCCAGAGCTCAGCCATGGTGAACGTCCTCCGGGCGGTAGCGGCGACGCGCGGCATCCACTGAACCCTGGTAGTGGCGGAGCGCTGCCTTCTGTTCGAACTGGGCGTAGGACTTCATCGCCGTCTTGAGCGAGTCGCTGATCACGTGGCTCAGGGTCACGAAGTCGCCCGGCTGGACGGTGCTGTGGATCTTGCCGGCGATGCTGCGGAAGAGGTGGGCATGGATCACCATTCCCGTGAACTCCCTAATCGTTGTCTTGATCAGGTTCGAGAGCGAGGCAGCGACCCGGGGCCCGCCGTTCTGGGCCGGGAAGAGGTAATCCGACGGCTCCTGCAGCAGCACGGGACGGGCCTCGTCGAGGTAAAGCTTGAGCAGCTTCGTCGATTCCGGGCTCAGTTCATGGTTCAGGTCCTTGCCGTTCTTCACCTCGTGGGCCGGGATCGAGATCGTGGTGCAGCGCTGGCGGCGGGTCGTGACGAAGCGGATGTGGCGCTCCAGGCTTAGGGCGGAGAGATTGCCGATGCGCAAGGGCGCGTAGAGCAGGATCTCGATCGCCACCGCGGCCTGCAGGAGCAGGGCGCGCCTGTGATCCCTCAAGCCCGGCTTGCTCGCTTCCTTCAACAGCTGAGCCGGAAGATGCAAGAGGCGCGCGAGATTGATGTCGTCGTCCAACTGCTCGAGCCGGCGACGGTTCTTCTCCCGCAGCCCCTCGACCTGCAGATTGAGGCGCTGGCAGATGCGCCGCATCTCCTTCAGGTGGCCGTCGTCGACGCGGACATGGTGGGTGGCGATGGCCTTCATGCCCATGGCGAGGCCGTGGATTGCCTCGGTGGGCTTGTCTCCAAATCGGCCGATCATGAAGCGCAGGCCGGTCTTGAATGCGTCCAGGTCCACCAAGGCAGCCAGAGAATCGATCGAAGACATCTCGCGCCCGCTGAGAACAAGCGCCGAGGCGATCTCCTGGATCTGGAAGCGGCGGTGGCGGATGGTGCTCGGCCTAAGCGGCTTCACCGGCCCGTCCTCGTCGAGGAGACACGGACGCGCCAGCCGCTCAATCCAGCGTTCGACATCGGCCTGGAAGCTCTCCGGGAAGGTTGCCAGCGGGATCGTCCAGGGTTCCTTCTTGCGCGGCGCCACCAGGACCCGGGCCGGCCAGCCCTCGATGGTCTCGCGCAGGCGGTTCCAGACCCCAACGGCGGCACCGACCTTTCCCGCCGGCTTGTCGACGAAGGTCTCGGTCTCCAGCACGGCCAGCAGGCCGGCCGGATGCTCGTTGTCCACCTCGCCCGGTGCGACGCCGAGGGCGGTACAGTACTGGGCCAGCTGCATGAGCTTCCAGCGATCGTGCTTATCGGGGATCCGGTCGAGAAGGACCTGCCAGTGGGGCGAGGGCTGGCGCAGCCAGTCCGACCGCTCCCGCGAACAGCCGCAGAGGCCGAGCGCCTTGATGACATCGGCCTTGATGTTCTTCACCCTCTTATCGCTGATCCCGGCCGAGACCGGGTGGACCCGGCGGAGCCGGACATGGACCCAGTTGATATTGGCGGGCACCTCTTCCGGCGTCTTGCCGATCAGCCGGCAAAGCGAGCGGATGGCGGAGCGCAGGTCCCGGCGCCTGGTCGGCGAGAGATCGAGTTCCTCGAGTTGCCCGAGCACGGCCGACATGCGCGGCGTCGCGGGATCGACGAAGGGATCGCCGTTCGCCATGTTTGGGTTGGGCTGGGTCATCGGGCAGCCTCTCTCCTGGTCAGGGTTGGACACGGGACGCCTCGGGTGGTCAGCGCGCCAAGTTCGGGACGACGTAGCACGAAAATCGGGCTCTGATTGCGCGGCGCCGTCGTCCCGATTGGTCCACAAGTCACTGACAAAACAGGACTTTGATGGACAGCGTTGGCCATCAGTACAGCCGGTCGTGAACGAAGCGCTCGAGGTCGCGCGGACGGATGCGCCACTGGTTGCCGAGCTTCGCGGCCGGCAGTTCGCGGGCCTCGATCCAGCGTCGCACGGTCTTCTCCGAGACCTGGTGGAGGTCAGCGATGTCGGGGATGGTGAGCAGCCGCTCGGGGCGGTCAGCGGTGATCTTGTTCTTGTTCATTCTCGGGATCCTCGTCCGTTCGGGCTGGTTCCGAATGGGACGCAACGGCTTCGCGGGCGGCCTGGACGGCGAGCAGGCGAACGAGCGTCGAGAGGGCGTCCTGGGCCCTTAGGTCATTCTTGTCTGTTTGGGGTTGGCCAGAGGCCATGCCTGTCGTCCTCTTCGGAACTTCAGGCATCATTTTCGGGAGGTCGTTGCCGGCCCGTCAGCCCGGCATTGGCCCGCTAGAATGAGCGGGTGTCGTGGGCCGGGTCACCAGTGGCGCATCTGGCGCTGGATTGAACTGCGTGAAGGCGGTTCCTTGCCGGTCTTGTCCCAGTAGGTGCCTTGCAGCTCGACGATCAATTCGTTCCGCGAGAGGCCGGTATTGCGGGCACGGAGCTCCAGGAACATGTCGCGGAGCTGAAACCAATCGAACTTCGTTCGGCCCTGTTTCTCGGAGGAGCGGCGCCAGAGCTTTTCGACATCGGCCCGCCGGACCTGGATGTTGGTCCAGGGGTGGTCCTTGCCGCCGCCGTCCAGGTGCCGGTAAGGACCCCTCACGTCCGGTACAAGATCGGACCATTCCGCAACCGGGATTTCCTCGACGGTTCCGCCGGGCACGTTGCGGCGGGCAAGCGCTTTCAGTCGTCCGGCGCGAAGCGCATCGAAGAGATCCGACACTCTGCCGATTTCTGGATGGTCCGGTCGCATGGACGGATAGAACATGAAGGCTCGGAAGTCGTGCGGGTTGGGTGGCGCAAACTTCTGTACGACTTGGTCACTACGGAAAACGACCCACGCGGCGGCCTCCGAGAGTATCCAGTATTGCCTGTCATTGCCGGCAGCCATTGCCACTCACTTTAGTAACAGGCGCGCTCCTACGGAAGCGGCATCCGAACCATTTTCGGCGAGAGCATGATACTTTTTTTATGCTGTCTCTTAGCTAGCGAACATATTCGTTCGGTGCCAGGTCAGCCGCTTTCGATGCTTGTCGGTCAGCGGGATCGGGTTCTGCCAGCGCAATTCGGCGCCAGCAACATCGCTCAAGGATGGTGAGAATTGGGGCCGGCCTTTGTCATCGAAGGCCACGAGCCCCCGGTCGAAAGCGGCATCCCACAGGGCTGAGAGCAGAAGGCCGTTGTGAACATCCAGACGCTCGGCGTCGCTCGTGCAGTCCTTCCACGGCACGATGTGCGACGCGCGCAGCAGCGCTGTATCGGTGATGCCGGTGAGTGGGCATCGGCCCTGCCAATAATCCATCAGCCCGGCACGGAAAATGTCCTGACCGATGCGCTGGACGACGAGCCGTTCGGCCTCGGTCGTCTTCGGCAGACCATTGACCTTCGCCTGGAACTCCCGAAGCGGCGCATCGGGAAGGCTCGCGGCCAGCTGGTAAATGCGCGGCAATACACCATAGAGCTGGCCGAGCGTCTCGAAGGCATAGCGGGCAAGACCCGGCCCTGGCATATCCACGGCCGGTATATCGTGCTCTTCCATGACGCCTGTGTGATCGAGCGCGAGAAACCATGGGCCAGCTGGCCCTTCGGCGGCCAGCCAGATCGTTCCCCGTGCCGTCGTCGACTGGAACGCCGCCCATCCATCGGTCTCACCAAGCCGACGCCGAAAGCCATGCTGCTCAGCGGCCTTGCTGCACTCGGTTGAGACAACGAAGGATTGAGAGATTTCGATCATTCCATATCGATCTTCATAGGTCGCAGCCCAACAACCGCTCACTGCCTGGTGCTCCTCGTAAAACCTCACGACGCCAGGGCGCTTTGTTGAGGTCCTGTGGCGGTCTGGTTGTCGTTGTGATCACATATTGAAAAGTTCTACCCGCCAGTTCTTCTTCAAGTGCTCGCAACAGCCGGAAATGCGCATCATAGATCGTTTGCCCCAGATCGGCCTCCCGCGGACTGTCATGGATTAGAAATGCGGGAATGCGCGTTCGGCCTTCGATACTCAGGCAAAGGCAAGCCAGATCGAAGGCAAGAATTTTCAAAGACTGAATTGCGGCTGTTCGCCTGTCGCCCCCGGCTTCCACACTAATCTCAAGACCTTTGCCGGTCAGACGCACAATACCCTTGGCATCGTCACCGAGCAGGCGCCGAATGATGGCTGAGAATTTTTGCGATATCGCACCGATTGCCTTTGCCTGCTTATCCTCGAACCCCCGAAGCTGGTCGCGGACGCGCTGCAGATCCTCATCCAGTTTTCCGATCGTAGACTCTGCACGCGCCAGCTCATCGACCAGTTCTACGGAACGCTGAACATCTTCGACATTGCGGGTTGCAGTGCGCCAGCTTGTGTTTCTGGCGTCAGCAGCCTTTTCGAGGCGATCCACGCGCTCTTCCGCCTGCTGAGCCTTCTGGCGGACCAAAGCGATTTTGGGCTTTAGGGCATCAATCTCAGCCTTAAAGCTCACTATCGCCTTTTGCTGGGCATCGACTTCCTCACGTTTTGCTTCCCATCGAGCACGACACTGCGCTTGATCAGGAAATTTGTGAGACAGCTTGCAGCCTTCCGCGAGCGCTGTATCGATTGGCACCTCACAGATGGGACAGATCGGACTAGCCGCAGATTGAGCGGCTGCCGAAAGCCCCGGAATTTCACTACTCATCTGTGTGAGTAGCTTTTCTTCGAGAGGCAATTTCGCATCGAGTTCGGCTGCCTTCAGTTCAGCGTCGCGCAATGCAATGCGAGCGTTCTGAGAGGTACGCCGAGCTTCATCGAGTTCGGCGCTAACTCCGGATGGAAGTTTTGCAGCCGCCGCAAGTTTTTCCTCCGCGACCGACTTTAGGGAATCCAAAAGAAGCGGCATGTCCGGCAGCGATGCATCGCTAAGACCAAGATCGCGAACGAGACGTTCCACGCGCCGCCCCTGATCCCATTCGAGAAACGACCTCTGCCGTTTTGCTTGATCGAGTTGGCTTTCAACGTCCTGCTCCTGGCGCCGTGCGGCTTGCTCTTCTTCCGTAATAGCGTTCAGAAACGCCCGCATCGCGAGCAGCCGAGGCCCCTTGGCATCACCACTTGCGGGTTGCGGCGCATCCGATCCTGATGCCGACGAGCGCCAGTCGAGGACGTCGTCGAAACGGCATTCCTGATCGCGCGCCGCCCACGCCAGAGCAACCGGCCAGGCCCGCTGTGCAACCGAAAGTCTCGCCAATTGGGAAGTCCCTTCGCCGAGGATCTTGGTCTCGATGGCGTCGATGAGCGGCTCTATTCCGGTCGACGTGCCCTCCATTTTCGCAACAGCATCGAGGTTACCGTCCTCAATCGCGAAGTGCTTGCGGCCGATGCCGAGTGGTCTCGCTACCGCCCAACAGACTCCGTCAAGCATCACTTCAGCGCCGACGACGCCGTTCAGAAATCTCGTCGAGATGGCATCGCGCTGGACCTCATCGGCCAAGCGGGACTCGCCGAGGCAATAGCGCAGCAAGCGGCAGAACAGCGTCTTCCCGCTGCCATGGCCGATTGCACGCCCGCCCCCTTCCGGATCGTCATCTCCGTCCGGCGACCAGATGATATTGAGCCCCGGCCGCAACTCGATGTCTCGAATGATCTCGCTGCCCGGCTCTTTCCAGAGTTTCAGCCGCCGCACCCAAAACCGCGGCTCCGTGAGGTCTTTCGGAACCTCAACGCTCAGTGGCGGAACCGGAAAGAGATCATCCTGCTGCGGCATTCGCGATCCAGTCCCGAACCTCGTCGGGGGCAGCGTTCATGGTTGCGTCGATGTTCAGGTTTCGCAGTGCGTTGATGACGAACCCGGCGCGCCCTTCTGGCCAGCCCGCCGTGTCAAAGGCTTCCAGACCTGTGCCCGGCGCCCAGGTTCCGGCTGCGAGGTCCTCAATCAGTCGGCCATTGCCGCGATGGTTTGTGATGGCGGCATTCCATCCCGGCGCGGTCCGCGCGGCGAAGCCGATAACGTTTCCGGAATGAGGCTCTGCCTCCTGGCCTACCAGACGCCGCCATTGGGTCTGATCCTCAGGCGGAAGAAGGGGTGTCAAAAGGTGGGGTTCGAGCATGATCGCTGCGGTCAGACGGACCGTGCGGATTGGCGTTGGGCGATCCAGCGACTTCAGAATTGCCGCGAGTGTCGCCGACGGATCGTGCCGCGGAGACGGTACCGAGCGTGCCCAAGCAGCGTCGGGAAGTTGCTCAAGTGGCGGGAGTTGAATGGGTGGCGGGCCGGGCATGGCGACAGCGTCGGCGAGGCCGAGGTCGACGAAGGTACCATCCGCTTCCATACGGTCCCAGGCTTCGAGGACGAGGCGGCGGGTGCGGTACTCGCCATATTTGCGGATTTCCTTTTCCTTCAGGACGCGGAAGGTTTCCGAGGGGTAGTCGGGGCCCTTCACGTCGGCAGGGTCGAGGATGTAGCGCAGCTCGTCGCGGGTTAGGCCGTAGGCGCGGGCGTAGAAGGCGTCGAGCTCGGCGCGGAGGAGCGCGCGGCGGTCCTCGTCCCAGGCGAAGGGCGGGCCGTCATGGCGCAGATCGCGGGCGAAGGGGGCGAGGCTGCGCGAGGTGTAGGTGAGTTCGAGAACTCTGGGGGTAACGAACGCTTGCCTTTCGGGCGTATAGTAGTCTGGGCGAAAAATCGGCAGCTGGAACAGCATGAAGAGTGTAAGGTTTGTGCCGCCCACTTTTTGCCTGGCCACAAAGTCCAAGGCAAAGGCGGAAAAATTCGCAATTAGCCCCGAAATCTGTCGTGGCGGCACCCTTGGGAACATCAATGGGAATTTGTTGTTTATTGCGCGCAATGGAGCGATCGCGCATATCGCTGTCCTCTCGTTGGTGGCATTTGTAATGTCTCGCCAACCCGTGAGCCATTGAGCGGACCACGATTTTGCCGACAAGCGTCGTTTCACTTCTGCTTGCGGCACCCAATAGCGAGGAAAGACCTCAAAGTCTGAATCCCGCTTCTGATTAATTTGGACTTCCCCAAAGTCGTCTCCATTCGAGCCGTAAGAAGCCCATCTATGATCAAAATGATGAAACATCTTGGCTTCAAGCAGAGGGACAAAGATTTCACCCGAACCTCTAACAATCCAGTTTACACCCCGCTGCTCTGCTCCTTTTTCGACCAGATCAGAGTGTGTTAGGAACCACCCAGAGTCTTCAGACATATGCCAGATTCTGGTGTGGAAATCCAAAATCCAAGGGTTTGATTTCGACTTAGGGCGTTCATCAATTAGAACTGGCGTATTTTGGTAAATCTTCGCCGTCAACTCGGCGTCCCAACGGGAGCGGAAGACCGGTGCTGTCTTTGTATTCGGGTTTATGGCTGCGAGTTGTTCAGGGCTAAGGGTGAAGTTCCGCTCCGCCTCCGCCAATTGTGCAGGTTCAGTAAGGAAGAATGCGAAGCGTGCCGCTGGCTCGTTTCTTCCGATAGTAAGAAGGCAGAACTTCATGCGGCTATCAACAGCCGGGAATAACCCCGCTCGGTTCTCGAAATCCACCAAGCTTGAAAGGCGCTGCTTATCCACAAGATGAGAAAAGAATGGCGCTGTCGTTGCGTCTGTAGCGATGCCAGTGGGAACGATCACGCCAGCGCGGCCGTTAGGTCCAGCTAGGCAGGAAAACAGCTCGGCAAACAACTGATATGTATTCACATCGCCCGTACCTGTGAAAGGGAACCGGCCACCGTCTTCGCCGTCGACGCGAGCAAAGGTTGAAATCGCATCAGAGAAGCGTTTCTCAGCCTGGAAAGCGTCCCAGAGCGCTCGTTGCGGAGTGCCTGCTTCAGCGTCGCGCAGCGCGTTGATTTTGCGGGTGCGAGCTGCTGCGTTAGGTGCAGAGGCGATATCGGCATCACGCGCGGCGAAGAACTCTTTCTCTTGAAGCTTGATCCGCTCCCACGGCGGGTTGCCAAGCACCACATCGAAGCCACCGCGCCCGATGATGTCAGGAAATTCCAGTGGCCAGTGCAACGCCCGAGCCTGTGTCGCCGCCTTTGCGTTCTCCATGATGGGCTTGCGCCCTTTGCCCTGACCAATCGCGAGCCAGACATCCTGCGAGATGGGCACGGTCCGCTCGGAGTTGCCGCTCGGCACCTCGCCCGACTTCAGCAGCAGAAACGCCGCGGTGTAGAGGTTGCAGCCCGTGCGCGCCCGCAAGAAGGCGTCCTGCTTCCGGAGCGAGCGGTAGGCTTTCGCCTTGGCCTCGACATCCTCCACGGTGTCCTCCGGCAGATCGCGCAGATCGGAGAACTCGGCCGAAAGGGGCGCGGTCGGCAGGTCGGACCGGCCACCGGTGAAGTCGAACGTGCTCTGACCCTTCTTCGCGTCCTTGTTGGCGCGTTCGTAGAACTTGGCGACGTCCTTGTGGTCGCCGGTCAGCGTCTTGTAGGCGGCGTCGGGAATACCCTCCTCAAGCACCTTCAGGTCGAAGACGCCGAGCAGCGCATCGCCGCACCGGATCTGCGCATCGAAGAAGCCGAGGGGAAGGCCCGGGTCCACCGTCTCGATCCAGAGCGCGACCTTGGTCAACTCCACCGCCATCGGGTTGCGGTCCACCCCGTGGATGCAGCAGCGCGCAACATCGCGCAGTGCGTGGCGGAAGTCAGCGAGCGAGGGCGTGCCCTCGGCCCGGATGCGGGCCAGGCGTGTGGCAATGCGGCGGGCGGCCGCCAGCAGGAAGTGTCCAGAACCACAGGCGGGATCGATGATCGAAAGCTTCAGCAGCGCCCTGGCGGGATCGTCCGACTCGGCCTCGGTGTTGTCGAGGACGGGGTCGAGCGCAGTGTCGAGCAGCGCCTGAACGAGGCTGTCGGGCGTGTAGTAGGAGCCGGTGGTCTTTCGCTGGTTGCCCTTCTGCTCGGCCGCCTCGGAGGCGAAAAGCAGGGTCTTGCCGTCATCGCCCAGCTGCGGCTGGAGTTCGAGGAGGGATTCGTAGACCGAGCCCAGTTCCTCTGTCTCCATCGCACGCCAGTTGACGGGGACCATGCCGGTCTTGTCGGCGAGCCAGGAGAGGCGGTAGAGCGCCTCCATGAAAGCGCGGTTGCGCAGGCGGGCGGTTTCGAGGTGGGGCAGCCCGTCCTCGGCGAAGAGGCCCCCAAGCGCTGGGAGGGCGAGCGCCTCCTGTCCCTGCGCGAGTGCCCGGAAGACGATCTTGATGCCCTCGTAGCGGTCGTGGTGTCTGTCCCAGGTGGCGGCGCGGTAGCATTGCTTGCGCAGGGCGGTGAGGCTGTAACCCTCGGCATAGAGTGCGCGGGCCTCGGCCTTCGACTTCGGTGGGTGAAGGAGGTTCCGGTCCTCGGCGACCATCAGGAAGATCAGCCGGTAGACGAGACGCAACAGCTCGTTGAACCAGGTTGTGAGATTGACCTCGCCGGACTTCAGCCTGGCGGCGAGGTCGGGGTTCGCTTCGAGGAAGCCCGAACCGAGAACCTTGAGTGCAATCTGCACCTGGCCGGCCAGGCGGTCCCGCGCAGCCTCCCCTTCACGCGAGCCCGCCTCGCGCCAGCGCTCGAGCGGGCAGTCGGTTGCCGGGGTGTCGGCGGCGCCGAAACGGGACCGGTGGATCAGAAGCCATAGAGCGGCGAAAGAGGCGATGTCCTCGTTCGAGAAAATCTGGGCGAGGTCCGCCTCGATGTAGGCCGGGCGCGTCAGGGACGCGTTGTCCCGCATGAGGCGAAGGTGGGTGCCATTTGTGGCGACGCCCCACAGCGCTTCCTCCCTGTCGTTGAGGTAATCCTGAAGCGCGAAGGCCGGTGAACGGGAACGGTCGACGGACAGGGTCGGGCTGCGGCGGTCCAGCGTCTCGTCGGGCGGAACCACAACCACGGGAACGCGCCCGCTGGCGGTCATGGCGATCGGCGTGTCGGCGGCGGACAGATCGTGAAAGCCGAAGGTCTCCCTGAAAAAGCCGGTAACGAAACGGCGGGTCGCGTCCTGAGAGGGCGCGTCGAGCTTCGCGAAGGCATCGAAATGCGACTGGCCGACACGGAAGGCTGTCGAGATTTCCTCGCGGATCGTCAGGCCCTTGCGGACAGCGTAATCCTCCGGCGCCTGTTCCGGGGCGTCACGCTGATCGATCCTGGCAATCATCGCCGGCGCGATCAGGTTGCCCTCGAGGCTGAGCGAGGCCCATGCGGACATGTCGGAGATCGGTTTGCGCGCCATAATCAAACCTCGCCCGGCATGAGAACGAACAAGCCAATGACGTCAGGCGGCAGGACTGCCTCCACGCTGACGCGCGAGATGGATCCGGCCGCGGTACGCAGGCGAGCGTGATCCTCGACGAGTTCCGCCGCCCGTTGCCTGACGAAATCCGCAAGTGGGCCTGCGAGCAGATCGGGCAGTTCCGCCTTTGCGGCATTGATCATCCGATCCCGTGCGATCGTTGCGAGATCGGCGGTGGCCGGCGTGTTGAGCAATTCGCGGACTTCTTCGCCAATCGCCACGATGCTTTGCCCCTGAAGAGCAACCAGAGTTGCTTCTTCAGCCAGCAGGAGCCGCTCCTTTCGCGCGTGGATTGTGAGTTTGTATCGAACGCGGAGGAGTGCGACGCGCGTCATCGCCGAGACCGCAATTATCGGCCACGCACCGACGCGGCCGATGCCGAGATCCGGAAGCGCCTCCTGATCCAGCGAAGCCTCGACAAGGCTCTCGGCAAGAGACGCCGTCAATGGATGGGTTCTCGTCAAGAGGGACGTACCGGAGGGAGCAGGCTCAGCTGCGGCAAGTCGGACAGACTTCTCCAGGCCGCGCTGTTCGAGCTTCTCCTTCAGGGTCTGCTGAAGGGCGTGGACGTGAGCGACATAGACGTTGCGCTTCTTCTCAAGCGGAACCCCGAACCGCGACATCGCGCGCTCGACGAAAAGCCTCGTGTCCTCGGGCGAGCCGAGCAGGTCTCTGACCTTGTCCCACTCCGGTGCGACTTCTGAAGGCTTCATAGCGTTCTGGGCGAACCGCGCACGCGACTTCTTCTCGTTCTCGCTCGCGTCGCGCCAACGCGCCTCCATCACCTTGGTGCCGTCCCCCAGGCGAAGGTCGAGTGTGAGCTGCTTGTGCCCGCCACGGCGGAGCATCATCGCAGACATCAAGGCGTCCGTGACCGGCCCGCGCTCGTCAGGCAGCGGAACGGTCACCCCGGTTGCCTTCCTGATTTCCTCGGCTTTCCGCAGGATCACATCGAGAACTGCGCCATCGATGGCACTGTCGGGCGAGAACATCATGATCGAGCGAACCAGCTCGGCCGGCTGACCAAAGCGGTCAACCCGACCTTCACGCTGCTGATGCCGGGTCGGATTCCACGAGAGGTCGTAGTGCACGACCGTGTCAAAGAGCTGCTGCAGGTTGATGCCTTCGGAGAGGCAGTCGGTCGCCACCAGGATCCTCTGGGCGCCATCTTCCGCATCTTCCAGAGCCATCTCGGCAACGCGATCGCGGCGTTCGTCCGGGGTCAACTCTCCGGTAACGGACTCGATGATGAGCTTTGGGAACGCCTTTCGCAGTCCCGTCTTTACGTGATCGGCGGTTGCCAGATACCGACAAAAAACGACGGGGTTGGCACCACTCTTCACCAGCGGTTTGAGCGCACCGATCAGGGCATCAAGCTTGGGATCCTTTGCATCGAGAAGATCGGTTGCCTGGTCGATGAGAGCAGCGAGTGCGGGATCATCCGAGAAGGCCGTACTCGGCTCGATGTCCACGGCATCTTCATCGTCGCCGTCTTCGTCATAGATCTGCGGTTCGAGCCGGTCTGCCTCGTTGGCGGCGCGATTTCTCAGCGCACTCAGCGCTGCAGCAGGCGAGGAACCAACGCAACGCATGAGAGCGAGGGTGCCCCAAAACGCGAGGCGCTGATCCCTCTTCTGCTCCCCGGCTTTCGACACCACCGAAAGGCAATAGTCCAGGACCGCTTCCTGGAACGCCAAGTGCTCGGGCGATAGCCGGTAGGGGTGCTCGGTGGTTTCGTGTTTCGGGAATGATCTGTCCTCGTGCCAATCCCCCTCGACGAGGTCCACTCGACGCCGCTGGACATAATGCCTTGCAAGGCGCTCTCGATATCTCGTGCTGTCGAAGTCCAGCGTGGCGAAGTCCAGGTCAATCAGCGATAGCAGTCGCGAAAACGCTTCTTCGTCGCCTGAATGCGGCGTGGCGGTCAGCATGATGATCCGCCGCTCGGCGTCCCTCGCAAGTCCCAGAAGCAATTCAAACCGCTGCTGCTTGCCCTTGTGAGTTCCGACGCAAGCGTGGGCTTCATCGACGATCACGAAGTCGGGACAGGCCCGGGCGAACCCCTCCCGGCGCTTCTCGGCCTTGATGTAATCAAGGCTAACGACCGTGTAGGGATAGGCGTCAAAGAGCGTCTGTGCGAGCGGTAGGTTGCGTTCGAGGCGTGCCGCGGTACCGGAAGTCACGGGTACTGCGTCGATTCCGAACCGATCCTTGAGCTCGATGAGCCATTGATCCACCAGATGGGGAGGGCAAAGAACGGAGAAGGCGTCGACTTCGCCGCGATCCATGAATTCCCGAAGGATCAGCCCCGCCTCGATCGTCTTGCCGATACCGACATCGTCGGCGATCAAAAGCCGAGGTACTTGAAGTCTCAGGGCCATGAGCAGCGGCACAAGCTGATAGATCCGAGGCTCGAAAGCCAGCTGAGCGGCAGATCGGAAAGGGCCCGCGCCGCGGCGCAATGTGAGACGTAGCGCGTCTGCCAAGAGTGCTGCCTTGGCCTGGACGGTGCTCCGTGCATCCTCGGGCAAATCGAACCGCGCTGCTTCGACCGATGAGATTTCTAGCGAGGGGTCCAGAACAACGACGTCGTTCTCGTTTCCTGACAGCGGGCGAAGCACGAGAACGCCTTGGCGCGACGCCGGGAGAGCCACCCATTCGCGGCCGCGAGCGCGCACCAGATCGCCGGGTGAGAAACTCAGCACCATGCTTATCCCTTCAAGAGATCAAGTAGTTTCTGCGGTACGCCAGCTTCAGGCGAGGCTGATAGCTCGACCAGCTCCCACCCTTTTTTTGCTGCTTCACTGACCACTTCAGAGGAAATCGGCTGGGTGGTGGCGGCCACAAAGTGCTCTCGCCATACGAATTCAGCTTCCATGCCGGCAAAGCTGATGCCCATTTTATCGACACTAGGGAGACTGGCTTCGTCGAAAGCCTTCAGCCACGGCGACGACGTGCTATCGCGCGTAGCGCGCTTCTCGAGCACCGTGCGGCCGCGAGCGAGATCAACCAACAGCTGGATAACTTCCCCGCTGCTACGGTCAATCTGCTCATGGTCCGGCTGGTTAAAATATGACAACAGGCAGCGGTAGCAGCCTCTGACGCAGGCCTCGTCTGTTTTTCTGGACAAGAGATCAGCATTTCCGCTTGAGACAGCCGCGTCGATGTTCTCGAAATGCATCAGCCCGAGAGCCGTCCGAGCAACTTCACCGATCGCGTCCGGATTATCCATCAAGCGAGTAAGAACACCGGCGCCGCCTTCCGTCGCTTCGTACGCAAGGATGGCACGGCGGTTGTCTCGGGCCGGAAGCGGCTCGCCGAGGATTTCCCCCTCTTCAAGCTGGTACACGACCTCAATGCCCCGCAGGAGCGCATGCTGAACGGTGGTAATCGTGCTGGGGTCGAAGTCTTCCGGTTTCTTGAAGCGAAACAGAAGCGCGTTCTTGCGATCTCTCACGATCGGCACGATCCGAACCGGCTTAACCGCGTCGGGTGGAGGGTCGGTCTCCGTATTCTCGTCTTCAGATTTTGCCCAGTAGCCAGTTCGAGGATCGATATTGAAGCCGAAAACCGTCTGATCCTTTCGACGCTTCAAGCCCTTGTTCAGACGGCTAATCTCAGCGCTGTTCGCGTATTGGAGCGCCAGCAGCGCAGTGTCATCACACTTGAATTCGGCGCTCGCGACCTGGAGCTTATCGTCCTTCATGGGCCATGCGAACACGGTCTGGATGTCGAAGCCCTGGCGTACCCTCTCCTCATCATTGGCGGTGATGCGCTCGGTGGGTGCAGCCTCTACGTTGTCGATGCGGAGCGTACGCTTGATTGGGACTTCACCAGCCATATGCGAGGCGCAGCCATGGCAGCGCTCCACTTCTTCCTCATGGCAGGCTCCGCAGTTCGCGCAGATGTAAATGTCCTTGGTTGCAAGTTCTGACCCATCTCCCTCCCGAACTTCCGGAGCGAGCTTTGCCTTCATTACCCGGTACGCGCGACCTTCATGGTAAATTAGGCTCCGCGGCCCAAACTCCGAGATAGCGAGAAATCGTGCACGAGAGAGGTAAGAGCCGGTTTTCCCTTCGCCGGGCACAAAGGCGTATAGCGGCAGCCTCGGGAAGTTGTAGCCGGGCAGGAATCCTTCCGTCGCGAGGTAGCGGTATGAGTAGAAGTCAGAACCGTTTGAGGCCTTCCCTTGCTCAAGGATCGCGATCTGATCGCTTGCCTGCATTTGAGCCGCCTTGATCTTGCGGCGGTCGGCGGCTGAGAGACCCGTTATCTCCGAGCGTGCGTTGGCTTCGGCAAGCTGAGTGCGGGCAGAATTGTAAAGTTCGCGCCAGCGGTCGAACGCTCGATCGAACTCCTTCGGAGCGCTCATTGCCACATGAAGCACGAACTCTTCCGGGTCATCCATCCAGACCGGTATTGCTCCTTCATCGGCGGCCAGGATTTGTTCGAGCACACGCTGCATCGGTGCGCGAGCACGGGAGACCAGATCCGCTTTCGAAATGGTGGTCCGGATCTCTCCCTTGAGCGGATACCGATCGCTACTGAGGTCGAGGATTTCTGGAATATCGGGGGAGAGAGCGAGGCGCGTCTCCGCGAGCCAGACAGCGTGCAGGTGCGACCGCACCAGTTCCTCGTTCGTGATGTCCAACGCTGGCGGGCGAACGACGCCGGCAACCATATCGTTGCGGCGCTCAAAGAAGTACTGGTCATGTGGAGAACCGGATGCACAGTAGGTCACGACAACCGCCGCCTGTCCGGACCGTCCCGAACGGCCAGCGCGCTGAGCGTAGTTGGCTGGGGTCGGTGGAACATTTCTTAGGTAGACCGCGTTGAGAGCAGAGATGTCGACCCCGAGCTCCATTGTCGGCGAGCAGAACAGCGCCGGGAGGAACTGGTCGGACTCCCCGGTTGCCTTGATTTCGGTTCGATAATCAGAGGTGCTGAGATGCTCCAGGTCGTCATCTTCGTACCTAAAGCGCCACTCGCGCCATTCCCTCTGCCTTTGAGACACCTGCGCGGTGTGCTCGCGACCTTCCAGCCCCCAATAGGCGCTATGACCCGATGCAAGATCCTCCGCAATCGAAGCATATAGGTCATGGAAGTATCGATTTCCCCGTTTGCTTTCGTCTGAAAGCGCGGGGCCAGGAACAAGGCGGACGGCGGAGGGTGTCAACCGCCAGCCTACGAGATCAGCGTCCAGTTCGACCGGAACGATCAGACCCTCATCCGCGAATAGCTCCAGCAGGCGCGAGAAGAACTCAAGGTAGTCGTCTCGCCCGAGCTTCGTGCCCAGCACACTCTTCTTGTTGATCAGCCGAGCAATACGCGAATTGTGGCCCGCGCGAACGAGGGTCTGTTCCTCACGAAGGCCCACAGCATTCTTGCCGGGCGCGCGTAGAAGCAGAGATGATCGTCCGCGTGGGTTCTCCTTGGCATCAATCGCCCAGGGAGCGCGCAACAGCGAACGGGATTTCTGTGCGACACCGTCGAGGACTGTCAGATCTAGGGCTTCCGTATTGACGGCCAGTCCTTCGAGCATTGCGCCCAGCACGGTCGTCAGCAGGTCGGTCCTCTGCTCTTCTGTTTGACCACCAAGCTCGGGGAGGACAGTCATGAGCCTTTCCTGGTCTGAAGCCATGTCGGTGACGCCGACAAACTCGACATCGAGGAGATTCAGAACAGAGAGGCTGGGGTTGGTGTACCGCCATCCCCTGCGGAGATCAGTCCAGACCCGATGAGCAAGGACTTTTGCGAGTGCGCGCTGAGCGTCTTCCCGAATGACTGCACCAGCCGATGGATCGAGCATCCAGTGGCCGCGCGCTTCCTTGTTCGCAGACGTGAAGCCAAGCGCCTTTACGACACTCAGACCGAACCCATCCTCGGTCAAGCCGTCGGCCCCCGCTGCAACTATAGCCCGCAAAACGGCCCCACGGAGAAGGCTCACGAACAGAAAATCGTTGAAGTGCCCGGACTGAAGTGCTGCGTCTTGCCGGTTGTCTGTGAAACCCAGAAGCTTGCGTTTCGTCTTTGGGACAGCGCTCGTCGGCTTGTTCATCCATTCGAGAGCGCTCGATATGAGCAGAGTCGTCGCGGAGCTCCGGCCTTCACCGGATAGGCCGGCCAGCTTGCTGCGCTCACGCATCCCCTGGTTGGGTTCATCCTTGCAGCACAGACAGAAGGCAAACTTTCCAGGGATGAACCAAAATTCTCTGCCATCGGCGCCATGCCGGCCCTCCGGCGTTACAACATAGGAGATGGGCGCGCGCTTCTTGCGATATGAACGAAGCCGTTCAATGCCGTTGCGTTCTTCCAGCCAGCTCTCAGGATAGCCATCCAATTGACCATCGAAGGCGAAATCGGGATCATTGCCTTGGGTCGGACAAAGATACCCGGCTATGTCGTCGTCGTCTTCGGCTTCAAGTGGTGTCTCGTCGATGTTCCGGGGAAGAAACCTTATGTGGCCATCATCTTCATTCTTGGTGACGACGTGGTATTCGTGCCCGCAGTTCCGGCAGAAGCGCGTCGGATAAAGTCGGTTTCCCGGAGCATCTGGATCCTCAAGCTGACCCTCGAACAGAACTGTCCGAGGCTTGCCAGTCAGCGTTGTGAAGATCTCACCCGCGCCGGAGATGAACCTATGTAGCTTGAAGGCGAGGAACGCCCGATCTCCGGTGCCACCGCGCTGATTTTCGGGAAGGCTTACCAGCGTCAGGAACTCTTCGAGATGCTTTCTGCATTGTTCCGCGTCGACCCTACTATCATCGGCCAGCCGCTTGACGGCGTCTTCGAGGGGGATAGGCTTCTTTCGTTTTAGCTCCAACCCGTCATCGAGTCCGAGAGCAAGCTCCGCCCATACCGCGAGGGGATGCGTCCTGAGCTGCACGTCATCCAGGTTCGTTGGGATAGGCTGTCGCAACACGTCAGCCAGCCCGGCGGTCGCTTGCGCAAGAGTGATGGTGTCGTCAGTAGCCCGCTGAAGGGACTCATCGATGACGGCGTCAGGACCGATCTCGGAGCCGAAAAGCCTGGTTGCAACTTTGGCCACGGCAACGGCTCGGCTTTCTTCGGTTCCCTCCGAGGCCATCGTTGCCGATGTGCCGATACAGACCGGAGCCTTGTCTGGGGTGCATCGGTCTCGTAGCCTTCGCACGAGTACCGCCACATCTGCACCTTGGCGCCCTCTGTAGGTGTGGAGTTCATCGAGGACGATGAACTGGAGGCCGGCCGCGTTGCTTATGACCTGAGAGTCTAGGTCGTCTTGGCGGGTCAATAGCAATTCCGCCATCATGTAGTTCGTAAGGAGGATGTCCGGTGGATTGGCCGCTATCCTTTTGCGCTCCTCTCGGCTTTCCTGCCCAGTATATCGCTTCACAATCGGCTTCAGGCTGCCTGGTAGGTCCGACTGCGCGATGAACTTGTCGATTTCCTTCATTTGGCTGTTCGCCAAGGCGTTCATCGGATAGACGATAATCGCTCGGGTGGTTCGCGGTTTGCCGACACTCAGCGCGCGAATGATGGCGTCTACGACTGGCACGAAGAAGCACAACGATTTGCCGGAGCCGGTGCCAGTCGTGACGACAAAGCTCTTTCCAGATGTCGCCTTGGCAATCGACTCCGCCTGGTGTCGGTGAAAGCACAGAGGTGTTTCGCCGAATCGGAATACCTTCCCCGTGCCTTCCTCCAAGTCACCAGAGGCGACGAGGTCATCCACGCTGGGACCTGAGAGGTAGCGTGGATTCAAGGAGAGGAGAGAAGAGGGCCAGAACCGCCCATCGTCATATTGCGCGTCGATCGCGGCTCGAAGATCTTCTGATCGAATGCTGCTGAACGAGCGCGAAAAACGCTCGTAGGAGTTGATCAAGTGATGATCGAATTCGAAGGCTCGCATGAAAGCTCCTGGTGGCTGTTGGCGGCCTCTCTTGTTTGAAGGACCGCCCGCTCGCGAACCTCCGTCGGATACCGTGTCGATTGTGTTCCCATAACAGCTCCTTCTTCTCACAAGTCGGAGCCTCCGGGAAACTCGGCGCGGTTCATTTCCCCGTCATGACCTCGCTTCTGCTCGAGCCTTCGTATGTTGCCTGGAGATAAACTGGCCTCAGATTGGCAGTAGCTAACGTTCCTGTCGACATATGCTGGGTAGCGCTGTCAATCGGTGTTGAACATTGGCTCTGACTCAATTTTCGTGCATTTTCGCGGCGACTACGCCGCGCTCATGAGACGGGCCTCCAGCAGGTCCAGGTTCGCCCGGCCGTACATCTGGCGCTTGAGCAGCTTCAGCTTGTTGATCGTGCCCTCGACCTGACCGCTGGACCACGGCTCACGGAGAGCGGCATCAACCGCGGCAAGGTCGGCGCGCAGGCCGGTTACAAAAGATGCGAGCGGTCCACCTTCGGCTTCAGCCAGCCAAGGAGCGAGCGCCACTGCCTTGCGATCGCGAACGATTGCCTGGAAAGCGTCCAGTTGGTCGCGCGCGGTGATGATGTCCGGCGTCGACTTCGTGATGATGGCGAGGAGCGCGATCTGCTGCCGAGTGTCGCTGTGGCGGTGCGTCGTCAGCATTTTCGCCACCGTGCGCGCGGCGGGCGCCTTGCGGGGCACGCACGTTTCTGCGGCTTTCAGATCCTGCCGTCTGCGTGTCGTCCACTCCGTGACGACCCGGAGGCTGCCCCTGAACCCGGCCGCACGGACCTGGCGGTGCAATTCGGCCCCGTTGCGGAAGCCCTCGTTCCAGAGTTTGTCGAGCATTTGCTCGTAGGGCGCCAGCGTGCTCCGGCGCGGCCGGAACACGTCCTCGCGTTCGCCGCGCACGATACGCCGGACGGTCCCGCGGCTGAGGCCGGTGCGCCGGCGGATCTCCTTCAACGATATGCCCGCTTCCGCGAGGGTGAGCACCGTGGCGTTCTCCGCATCGCGCCGTTTGGCCCCGTCCAGCTGTCGGTGTTCCACGCTGGTCAACAGCTCGGGATCAACGGTACCGACGCCGAGCGCCTCGCGCAGCGGCTTCATGGACCGGCGCACCGCCTCCAGGAACGCGGCGCTGGCGTTCGCCATCAGATGCCAGCGGTCGGCGACCTGAACCGCGTCCGGCACTTCGTCGCTGCACGGGCGTAGGTCCCGCCGCGGTCGCGGGCGATCACGGCGATCCCCGTATGCGCGCTCAGCCACGCTTCGACGCTCGTGGCATCTCGGTCAGCGAGTAGGCCAAGCACCCGTCGGCCTTCGAGGTTGTACAGGATCGTGCCGTAAGTCGCACCCTTGCGCCACGCCCAGTCATCGATCCCGACCGCGGTCACCTCGGCGCGCCGATCGGTATCCTGCGCGCGACGCCGGATGAGACGGAGCAAGGTGTCGCGGCTCGCATCGACGCAGAGCCGCGTGGTCAGGCGTTCGCCCGGACGTCCGCCCATCGCCAGGGCGATCTGATGGACGAGCGTTTCGGATCGTGCGGTTCGGCGGGCATACCGGCCGGCGGTCACCCCGGTGAACGGTTCAGAGAAGGTTTTCCGTGGACACTCGGCTTCACGACATCGAAACCGGCGCGCCGTGACCCGGATCACCATGCGACGACCATGGGCCGGCAGGTCCTGGAACGTGCGTTGGTAGCGGCTGTGAAGATGATCGCTGGCAACCCCGCAGTCAGGACATGCGGCGTCACCTCCGGCACCGACGGCATTCACGATCAGCTCGTCACCGTCGACCGCCCACCGGTTCGCCACCAAGCCCCGCGGGATCAGCTTCAACAAGCTGGATTTATGCAACATCTGGTAGAGTCCTCCCTTTACTCTACCGTATACGGCGCTTCAAAGGTCGGGAATCCCGCTCACCTGCACGAACTTTGCGCCAGACCCGAACATTGACCCCCTTCGGTGAACGGATGGCTGGCCCGATCCGGCGTAGCTTCCAGGTCGCGCAGCCGGACCGGGCCAGCAGGATGCCGGGCCTTACGCGCGGGTCTTGAAGCGCCAGCTCCCGTTGCCGGTCTCGACGATGTCGCAGTGGTGAGTGAGCCGGTCGAGGAGCGCCGTCGTCATCTTCACATCGCCGAAGACGCTGGGCCATTCACCGAAGTCGAGGTTGGTGGTGACGATGATGGAGGTGCGTTCATAGAGACGGCTGATCAGATGGAAGAGGAGCTGCCCGCCGGTCTGGGCGAAGGGCAGATAGCCGAGCTCGTCGAGGATCACAAAGTCGAGGCAACAGAGCAGATCGGCCGTGCGGCCCTGGCGGTCATCGCGCGCCTCGGCATCAAGCTTGTTCACGAGGTCAACCACGTTGAAGAAGCGGCCCCTTTGCCACTCCGGATGCAGGCGCGCGCGATGCCGACGGCCAGGTGCGACTTGCCGGTTCCGGTGCCGCCGATCAGCAAGACGTTGCGCTGATGCTCGAGGAACGCGCCGCCGGCGAGGTCGCGCACCAGCGTCTCGTTGACCGGGGCGTCCTCGAAGTCGAACTCGTCGACTTCCTTGGCCAGCGGCAGATACGTCTGAGCCGTCTCACCGGACGCTTACGCTCAGATTGAGCTTGCACCCCTTGATGTGACGGGATAAAACATTACGTAATACGTAACGAAAAAGAGACGATCCGTTGGACATCGCCTTCCGGACCCGAAAGCTCGAGAAGACCTTCAACTCAGCTGACGGGCTCCAGAAGGCGTATGGTGCTCGGATGGCCAGGACCATCATGAATCGCCTTGCCGTCCTGAAGGCGGCTCGCGCCTTAGCCCTGGTGCCTACGACGCCGCCCGACCGGCGGCATCAGCTGCGAGGAGATCGGGACGAGCAGTTTGCCGTCGATCTCGTGCACCCGCACAGGCTCGTTTTCGAGGCCAATCATGATCCGGTCCCCCGCAAGGAGGATGGAGGGATCGATGTGGAACAGGTGACCGCGATCACGATCACCAACGTGATCGACTATCACTGAAGGAGGAGAGAGACATGGCGACAGCAATCAATCAGTTTCGGCCGGACTATGCTGTACCGCCGGGGTGGGTCCTGGAGGAACGCCTGGAGGTGCAAGGCATCTCGCACGCTGAGTTCGCTCGGCGATGCGGCCGCTCTCCCAAACTGATCAGTGAGATCATCGCGGGGAAGGCATCCCTTGAGCCGGAAACAGCTCTCCAGTTTGAGAAGGTACTCGGGGTGGATGCGAGCATCTGGCTTGGTATCGAGGCCGATTACCAACTCCACCGGGCGCGGGAGAGTGAAGCGGCAGACTCCGAGGGCTCCAGTGCATGGGTGAAGGGATTTCCGGTCAAGGAGCTAGCGAAACGCGGCGCTATTCGTCGGCCCAAAACCGATGCAGATGCGGTCTCAGAGCTCCTAGCGTTTTTCCGAGTTGGATCGGTCGACGCTTGGAATCTCAAATATGGATTGGCGAACGTCGCCTATCGCCATTCGCCGAGTTTTAAGAGCGACGAGACGGCCTTGGCAACGTGGCTCCGTCTTGGGGAGATTGAAGCTGAAGGGCAGGAGTGCGCCGACTACAGTGAGAACCGGTTCAAAAAGGCGCTGAAGGGAATCCGCGAATTAACTCGTTCGTCGATCGAACAGGCACTGCCCCGCTCGCGCCAGCTTTGCAATCAGTCAGGTGTCGCGCTGGTATTGGTCAAGCCATTGCCGAAAACGGCCCTGAGCGGTGCGGCATGGTGGCAATCTCCAAGAAAGGCCGTGATCCAACTGAGCGCTCGTCACAAGTCAGACGATCACCTGTGGTTCAGCTTCTTCCACGAAGCAGCTCATATTCTGCTGCATAGTAAGAAGAACGTTTTCGTCGATGAAGTGAACGGGGGTGACGCTGAACTCGAAGCCGAGGCGAACGCTTGGGCGGCGGACACTTTGGTTCCCCGAGCTGCCTGGGAACGGTTCGTTCAGAGCTCTCCTCGCAGGGAGATCGCAGTTCGGACATTTGCGGAGGAGCAGGGCATTTCGCCAGGAATCGTTGTTGGGATGCTTCAACACCAAGGCGTCCTTCCCTGGACACATCTAAATCGCCTCAAGGTCAGACTGACTTGGAAAGACGAGGCGTAGCCCTGGGTAGAGCAGCCGATTGAGGATTGGGTACGAATGGCCGAGATCGATTTTGACGCGATTGATGATTGGGCTTCGCCTCTCCTGTGACAGTTCCTGCAGACGCACACGCGTCTCGGTATCCTCCGAACGCTTCGAGCGGCGCCGGTAGACGCGTGGATCGATTCTGGCCAGCCAGCGTACTGAGCCGGCGCACAAACGGAAGGGCTCTCGTTCTGAACGAGGGAGCCAAGGGGCTCCAGACCAAGAATCTCTTCCAGCGTCGCGACGTCCACAATTCACACGGCCAGTATCTTCCTCAGCTTCGCGTTCCTCGCCTCCAGCGTCTTGAGGCGTTTCGCGTCTGCGATCTCCATGCCGCCATATTTCCGCCGTCATTTGTAGAGGATCGCATCACTGACCCCGTGCTTGCGGCAAAGATCCGCGGCTAGTCATGCCGGCCTATTGCTCCTTCAGGACCCCTATGATCTGTGCCTCGCTAAAAAGGCGTTTCTTCAGCGACTAATTCTTGTTTGAAGAACAGCCTATTTTCAAATCGAAGACCTTCCGGGGAAGCAGGACAAGGATCTCTCCATCCTTGAATTGTAATGGGAGTTCATTCATCGTTCTCTGGCTGGAATGAGGGCGCGAGGCATCATGGACACCACACCTGCCTGCGGTGACGACGGAATTGAGCCTAGGCCGTTCGAGCCGGGTGATGTGGTTAGATTCCGTAACGATCCTGACCGCGTCGGCATCGTCACAGAAATCTATCCGACGGATCCAAACCGCTGTTCGCTACGCCTCGTGCAAACCAATCAGGTCAAGCGGAACGTCCGCGTCGATCAGCTGGTTCTGGTGCCGAAAGCGCAGGAAGATCCGGCGGACATGCTCGAAGCCGGTCAACTGAGCGATCCGTCTTCCCTTCGGCGCCTGATATCGCACATCCGCCTGACCGGACGCCTCTCGGACATGCTCTACAGCATGGAAGTCTCGGATACCGATTTTTACGCGCATCAGTTCAAACCGGTGCTCAAGATGCTGGCCTCGCCGACCGGCGCCCTTCTCATCGCCGACGAAGTTGGTCTGGGCAAGACGATCGAAGCCGGTCTGATCTGGGCAGAACTGAAAGCTCGGTTCGACCTCAACAGACTGCTGGTCGTTTGCCCGAAAGTCCTCAACGAGAAGTGGCGGTCGGAACTTCGGGAACGTTTCGACGTCGACGCCCATGTCGTCACCCCGAAAGATTTACTCTCGGATATCGGTGACGAGTCTCGTCGACGGGGTTTCGCCGCCATCTGCGGCTTCCAATCCCTTCGCCCCAACGCCGGCTGGGACGCCGAATCGTCAGGACGACCCTCCAACGCCTTCGCGCGACTCCTGGACGAAAGGGCGGAGGACGAACCGCTCTTCGACCTCGTCATCGTCGACGAGGCCCATCACATGCGGAACGACGACACCAAGTCGCATGAGTTGGTTCGTCTCCTTCAGCCCACGACCCAGCACCTTCTGTTTCTCTCCGCGACGCCGATTCACCTCGGTAACGAGAACCTCTATGCGCTACTGAAACTCGTGGATCCGGCGACGTTCCGGGACCAAACCGTGCTCAACGAAATCGTGCAGGCCAACGAACCGCTGATCCGCGCAAGAGAGGCGATATTGAAGCACGCTTCGAAAGAAGAGGTACTGGAGATCGCCTCTGACGCGCGGCATCACAAGCTCCTGAAGGGCAACCGGCAGCTCGACCAGCTCATGACCGAACTTGGAGAAGTGTCGAGGCTGACGAACGACAGCCGTGCCGCTTTCGCGTCGCGTTTCGAACAGGTGAACCTGCTCGCCAACCTCGTCAACCGAACGCGCCGAAGGGATGTCGAAGAGTTCCGCGTCCGACGTGAGGTCGGCCAATACCCGGCGACAATGAACGAACGGGAGCGGGAGATCTACGACCGAGTGACCGTGTCGATCCAGAATTTCGCCCTCATCAACGACGTACCCCAGGGTTTCCTGTTGTCGACCCCGCAACGGCTACTCTGCTCCAGCATTCCCGCCGCCTTGAGACACTGGGGCGTCGGTGACTCGATCGGCGGTTCCCTTTCCGACGATGACGAAAGTGAAGTCGAGGACAAGCCGATCAACAATGCCATTCGGTCGGCCCTCAATCCCCTCGATGACCTCCTAGAAGTCGTTTCAAACGACACGAAATTCGTCGAGTTGAAGCATGCACTCGAGACGTTCTTCCGGCAAAATCCAGAGGAAAAAGTGATCGTATTCTCGACATTTCGGCCGACGATCGCCTATCTGGCGGAGAGGCTCGATGAGGTCGGATTTCCTTGCATACAAATGCACGGAGATACGAGAGACCGTGCCGCGACCGTTCGCTACTTCCGGGACGATCCCGAAACGCGGGTGCTCCTCTCTTCGGAAGTCGGAAGCGAGGGTATCGATCTCCAGTTTTGCAGGACCGTCATCAACTACGACCTGCCCTGGAACCCGATGAAGGTAGAACAGAGGATCGGCCGTGTGGACAGGCTCGGTCAGAAGTCCGAGTTCGTCCGCGTGATCAATCTCTACTACCGGCATTCGATCGACGAACAAATCTACGGCCGCCTCTACACTCGTTTGGAAATTTGCGAGAGGGCTCTCGGCGGATTCGAGTCCGTTCTGGGCAAGGAGATCGAAACGATCACAGGGCTCCTTCTCAAGGGCGCGCTGGACGACACCGAGATCGAAGATCGGCTCGAGCAAACGGCGATGGCGATCGAGAACAAGCGGAAGGAGGAAGACAGTCTAGAAAAGCATGCGGGGTCACTCATCGCGCACGGGGATCACATCCTCCAATCGATCCACTCGGCCAGAGACATGCATCGATGGCTGTCGGCGGAAGACCTCGCCGACTACGTCGAAGACGGTTTGAGGCAATTCTACCCGGGTAGCCAGGTGCAGGGTCCGGACAAGGCCGGCAATTGGACGATCAAACTGTCCGACGAGGCACGCAGTCAATTCTCCCGTTTCTTGAAGGATCACAAACTGCCTCGCGGCCAGCTCACCGAAGGGTCCGGCGGCGTGAAGTGTCGGTTCGGTCGGCCCGACCGCGACGTCAAGGAAACGGCAAATGCCGAAACCGTCGGTCAGACACATCCCTTACTCCGGTTCCTGTCTGGCAAAAAATCACAAACCGAAGAGGTCGGGGTCAGGCCGGCGATCGCGATCGCCCTGGACACCTCGACACTGCCGAAGAACCACAGGCTGCCACCGGGATATTATCTAGTCGGCGTCGAGTTCTGGAGATTTGGTGGCGCCTATGACGAACAGAAGATCGCCTACGCGGCACTCGACCTCCAGAATGGCGAGTTCATCGAGGACCAGGCCGCCGAGAGTTTGACCCAAGTCGCTGCGGCAAATGGACGACTTTGGCCCAACGCCAGGTTGGAGGTGGATCTCGAGAATGCGGCCGACCTCTGCAAGAGCAAGCTTTTCACCCGACTGGATGATCGTTTCGGAAACGAGGAGGCCGAGAAGAGAGCGAGCCTCGAAGATCGGGCCGACATTCAACTTCAGACGCTCGAACGACGGCACGCGACGGCGAAGGAACGTGTCGAGGCTACGCTCGCCAATCAACGCTATAGGCATTCCCTAGGCGGCAAGGCGGCCCGAAAAACCGAGGCCATCATTCGGATGAACGAAGGCAAGCTACGCAAGATCGATCGGAACCTGGAAGAAGGACGGAAGACGATCGAAGAGAACAAGAAGCTCGATCCCGAAAGTGAGCGGCTCGCCGTCGTGCTTGTTTCGGTCAAATAGACGGGCCGATCAAGGAACGTGGCGGATGAAACGACGGCGAAGCGGAATTTTCGGATGGCTGCGAGCCCTGCTTTTTCGGAGCGCGAAGGACGGTCAACAACGACGGATCGAGGTGCCACGAGGCATCGCTCAGGTTCTGGCGGAAACTCCGACTTCATCGACGTCACCCAAAGCCGAACCGGTGAAATGCCCTGACCTGGACACCCCGAGACCTGACGAGAGGAGCGCCGACGTGTCACCTCCGACATCTACGAGAACCGAACCGAAATCGACACCCGGGACACGGGGCGGCGCGAGGAAGATTCCGGCGAATCTTCCGAGGATCCCGAAGGTGGGAGAGATATCGGAAGGCGCAGCGCTGGAACTCGTCCTCGACCACGCGGCCGCCCTACTGACGATGGAACTTCCCGCGCCGTCAGGCGAAGCACCTCCGCCGCCCAGCCAAGATGTTGCGCACGAAATTGAAGGTCGTCTGCGAATTGGCCTGACCGCCAACCCCGAGACGAAGAACGAACCCGGTCTTCAAGATATCCACCTCGGGATCGATTTCGGAACCAGCTGCATCAAGTGCGCAGCGTTCTTCCCCTATCAGGCCGGCGAACCCGTCGTCGCCGTTCCGGCGCCGGGAAGTCTGGCGCAGGAGAAGCACGCTTACCTTTGGCCGTCGGCGGTATGGGTTTCGTCAGATGCCGAGGCCTCCTTCTCCCTCTACGACAGAGGTCCGGACACTCCAGTTGCCGGGATCAAGAACAGGCTGATCGTCAAACCGTACGAGTCCGACAATCCGGGTGTCTCACCGTCCGTTGCGGCCGCAGCCCTGCTCGCCTTGCATTTGCGACAGATGAAGGGCCACCTCGTGAATACCTATCCGGCGTATTTCGAAGTGCCGCGGGCGGAGTGGACCGTGAATTTCGGATACCCCGCCAGTTCGTTGGACGACGACGAAGTGGCCGTTCGTTTCCAGCGATGTTGTGCGGCGGCTCTCGATCTGGAGCGCAGCGGAAAGCCGATTTCAATCGAGACCGTCACCGCCGCGTTGGACCGGGTGGCTTCGTCATACGGGACCGTCCTGGAGGAACACGGCTCCGGTGTCGTACCGGAGATGACGGCGGCGGTGTCCGGCTTCGCACATGCCGGTCGCTTCGAAGACGGACTCTTCGGGCTGGTGGACATCGGTGGGATGACCGTCGATTGCTGCACATTCAATCTCATCCAAAAATCTTCGGGTGACATCGAATGCCCGATATTCGAGGCTGACGTCCTTCCGCTCGGCGTCGAGGTCTCGAAGCGTTGGAGGGAAGTGGGGGGGCTTCAGCGTCATTTCCGTCAGGCCGTACAAGGCATGGCGCAGAAAGTCATTTGGGCCACGAAGCGCCTTCGGTACCCATCCAGTCCCCGTTGGAAATCCGGCTTGCCGGTATTCGTGGTCGGCGGCGGCATCGCGTCGAAGCCCCACAAGCAAGCCACGGCAAACCTGGATGCCTGGTACAGATCGAGCACCAAGGATACGACCGGCGGCGGGATCGAGGTCGCGGAGCTTTCTCCGCCCAGCAATTTGCAGCACGAACTTTGTTCCGACGATGAGGCTCAAAGGCTGCTTGTCGCGATAGGTTTGGCGAGGCCAGCGCACGAAATCCTCAAAGTCGCCTTTCCGCGAGAGATCGACGACATGAACCCCAAGCAATCGACTTGGCTCGCCGACAGCCGCTTTGTCGGAAAGGAACTGACCTAATCGATTTGTAAAATGGTGCACTGGTCGACAAGGGGCGGCCTTGCTGTTCTATATCTGCAACCGAATTCGGCCAGTGTCGATCTAGACCCAGTGACGTGACCCCCGAAAATTCGCATCCCAATCGGACCAGTTTGAAGGGTGAAGTCCACAATCACCCGTGGACGCAGGTCGGGTCAAAAACCGTCATAGCGCTTCGACAAGCGGTTCCCCCGCCTTGCCATGTGCTTCTGGTCTGTCTTCATGATCCAAGCAACTCAGGACCAGCTGTCGAAGGGCGTCCCTGTGGTCTCGCTGAGTGCCGGCGAGATCCTGCGTCGCTACGATCAACTTCTCGTCCGAGTCCGTTGTCGCGATTGAATACCATCGGCGGATCGGTTCGGTAGGTAAGTCCCCATGGTGCGGATAGAGCAGTATGACCTTCGGACAGTTGTAAAGTCTGCCGTAGGCCATCAGCTGGTACACGTCCGCTTGGCTGACGCCTTGCTTAGGGTCGTCGATGCGCGGGGTCATGCGTTTCCACTTAGTATCGATGATGAGCGCGATCTGCTCGCCTTTCCGGATGATGAGGTCGGGACGCGTCCGGAACCGGCCGATGTCGCCCTCGTAAAGACAATCCCGGTGTCCCCCTTGCGATGATGCGCGGAATTCCGTGCCAGAAAGAGCCCGCGACAGGATCCGTTCGACATACATTTCGAACAGAACGTTCATCTCAAAGAGCAGTGCATGGCCGTCGATAGCCCCGGCGCTCGTCTTCTGGTGCCGATCCGAAAGAAAGAGACGGGCTAGGGACAGAAGATCCCGCCAACGCCGGTTCGTACGATCGAGGACAATCCGATCCCACTGAAGCGCGATCGGGGGGACGTCGGCGACGTCGGCGTACACGAAAGCCAATTCGCGCAACGCGCGTTGGTTATCCGGCGCCGCGGTCTGCCGCGACAGCTTGCGGACCGCTGCTCGCATGACCTGGTTCAGCGCGATGTCCGGCGAAAGGGCGTCGAAACGGCACGCAAGCTTCTGTGGAGAGAGCGCGAGCGTGGAGAATTGACGAGTTACGTCCAGCCGACCTCGGAGGGCGGGCAGGTTATCTTCGTGTTCGAGGTAGTGGCGCGGCATCCCTTGGCGGACCGCATCCGTTAACTTCGTGCAGAACAGGCGGATTAGCAATTCGAGCACTGTCTCGCGCTGCCAACCGAGCTGCGTCATGGTGCCGGCTTCGATTGGCAGATCGTAGGTCACCGCGAGCATGTGGATGAGTCGCGCACGGAGGGTTGTATCGGAGACTTCGGTCTCTCCGCCTCCCTCGATCTTTGGAAGAATCTCGAGCTGGCAGTCTGGAGTGGCAATGACGCCAACGACGCCACGTGCGCGAAGTCCTTTGCGTCCATGCTCCAGCACACCCTCGCCCCCGCGACCGGAAAAGACCGACGCCCGCGCGACCGCGGCGAGGCGATCTGCCTGCGCTTCGGGAATCTCGGCGTTGCCAGATCCGTAGCCGATGCGCTCCCATTCGCGGATCGTACGGCGGATCATGGACTGACCAACTTACCGTAGTCGAAGCCTTCAACTTTCGAGCGCACTTCCCAACGAAACCGGGGAGCCGCGTCACCATCCTCAAGACCTGGAGGTGCCTTCAGGACCGAGCGCTTGAGAAAGCCGCCAGTGATCGAGCCCTCGTGCGACTCCAAATCGCCGAGCACTGCTGCGATCTTGGCCCAGTCTTCGAAGAAATATTCTGCCAAGAGTGGGATGACCTTGTGGCGCATGACCTCGTCGACATCAGTTCGGGAGATGCACGCAGTGAAATAGGCATGACCGATCTGATGTTCACGGTCGTAGAGGTACTCGATCCGCTCGTTGATCGTGGAGAGAATTTGCGGCAGGGCGGCCCCGCATTTCTGGGCAGCTTCTTTGAGGACGGATGCGTCTGGCATCATCTCGCGGAAGGTGAAGCGGCGCCTGAGTGCGGTGTCGAGTAGCGCAATCGAACGGTCGGCGGTGTTCATTGTGCCAATCACATGGAGGTTTGCCGGCACGCCGAAAAGACGCTTGGAATAGGACAGCGTGAGCCGGATCTCGTTTTCAGCCCGCAGCCTCTTGTCGGGCTCTAGAAGCGTAATGAGCTCGCCGAAGACCTTAGAGATGTTCGCCCGATTGATCTCATCGATGATGAGGACGTGGGGGCGAGCGCTTTCCGCGGGGACCGATCTGTCCACGCCGAAAACAATATTCTCCAAGCCATCCCAGTCGACCAGAGCGCCATTCAATTTGTAGACGGTGTGTTGCCGGAAACCATTGGGATAAAATCTCGCACGCTCCGTTCCTTGGTCATCGCGCCAGAGCCATTCGACCTTCCGACGGTGGGGATGACGTTCGGCATCAGCGTCAAAGAAGTAGTTGCTCGTGATCGTGCCGAAGGCGCGCATTCTGTCACGCCCATCTGAAACGACGACGTAGTCACCTACCTGCATATCCGAGCGAAAGGAAAAGGTGCAGACGAGCTCGCCAGCATGGCCGCTGACTTCCTTGCCAGTCTGGCGTTTCAACTCGGCCTTGATTTCCGTCCAGTCTTCAAACTGCTCATCCGACCAATCGATCTCTCCACCCCAGCCATGGCGGATTTCGTTAGCATCAAGAGCGGTCTTGATTTGCTCCTCTTCCTGGAGCCGTCTTCCGAGGGCGACCTTAAAGATTGGACGCGTGCGATCGAGCCGGCCATCGCCCGAATCTTCGCCTGGGTCCAAGCGAGCCCGTTCGCAGATCCGCTTGAAAATGCCATCCTCGACCTTGAGGCGGAAACCGGCTGCATCTAGTTCGTCGGCGTCCAGTTCTTGGCCTTCTGCGCCCTGTGTCTCCGGTCGCAGGCCCTCGACGAACTCCTCGTAGCTCATCGACTGGTGGAAGGTGACGAACTCGATGCGCCCGGCCGCCAAAAGCCGTTGGTAGGCTGTCATGAGCTCGGCGCGATCTTCCGGGACCAGCTCGCCGCACAACTCCACCGCCTCGACTGCGGTCGAAAAAGTCTTTCCTGTCCCGGGCGGGCCGTAAAGAATGAGGTTTACGGGCGAGATCGACATCGGCTTCTCCGGGGGTTCACTTTTGTCGGCGGTTTCGTCCGCGTCCACCGGTGCGGTGACGGTTTTGTCGTTGGCGATCCAAAGGAAACCCTGGATGTCCAGCCAATCCTGCGGTTCCCACCGCCACGCGTCGCGCATGATTTCGAATATTTTTGCGAAGCCGTCAGCCAAGCGTCGATAATCCGTCACCATATCTGCCTTGGCTTCTACGAACAATTTTTCCCCGGTCAGCGCTTCCCACGCCTCGTTGATCCGGGTGATCTTGAGTGGGGCTATTGCGCTCGGTCGCACCATGGCCAATGCGGAAGACAGAATATTGATCCGCTCACCGTAGGTAAGCGATGTAGCACCACGCGCGCGTAGCGCATCGAGAGAGTCATGCGCCGTTGCCAAGGCAATCTCTGGCGGCTCCTCGGATCGGACCAACCGACCAATGATCGCGTGGAATTCTGCGAGCAAATCCGCGGCATTCTTGGCGATTGCGTCCTCGGTCTGCCATCTGACAAGAGGGCCGTCCTTCGCGGCGGTCTTCAGGATCTCAAAGACGTTTTTGCCGAGAATCTCGTCAGTTGCATTTTCTGCAAGCGCCGACTGGACCCTATCGATTGCCGCGACCTTGTAGGCTTTCTCCTTCTTGGCCCAGCCGGTGCCAGGTTCGACGAAACTCCGAAAGTCGGGGCAAAGGGCAACGAACCTTTCACGTAGTTTCTCCAGCGCCGGTTGGCTGGTGCCACCCCGTGGTGGAACGCCAATCGCTTGAGCAATTTCGGGAGCGAGTTCATACCGAACGAGCTTGTCGCCTCCGTAGGTCAGATAGTTTACCCGCCCACCCGCGATCGCCTTGACCCTCGATGCCAGGCCGTCGACGAGCATCGCACGGGCGACATCGACGATGTCTTCTGTCTCAATCACCTCATCCGCCTTGTTGCCGGCACCTTGTGGCTTGATCCGAAAGGCCGAGACGCGGGTGTTGCGGTTGAAGTTCCTGACCGGCTGGAAAGGTGCATCTGTCGCATCGAACAGAACAAACGGTCGCTCGTCACCGGACTGGGCTGTTTCACCGAGGTTAAAGCGAAAAACAGTGGCAGAGCTTTGGTCGGCTCCGATCCGTTCCGGTTCAGGGATCTGCGCCATTTCTCGAAACATACGCCCGCCAAGTGATTGACAGATGTTGGGCCACGCTTCCTTGAGGCCGAGAGCCTCGTTCACATCGCGGACCAATACTTCGACGTGGTCCCGACCTTCGTCCTGTGCGGGCTCGATGTAGTGCTCAAGGACGTACTGCCGTATCCGGTCAGCATCCTTCGCGGCTCCCGGAGGGTCGCCTGCCAAAAAACGCCCATACTGACCCAACCAGCTGCCCCAGTTGGAGAGCCTGTTGTGGGGATTCTCGGAGTCCGGCATCAGGATGCGGTAATCCTGCCCACCGTCGCGAGCGTCCTCTCGCATTTTCCGCAGACGCTCCCGAAGCGTTTCAAACCTGTCAGCTTTCCATGCTTCGTCGAGGTCCTGATACGGCATGCCGAGCGCGGCAAGACTCCGTTCAATGGCTCGGATCGCATATGCGCGCGATCTACGTCCCGCCTCGGTTTGAGCACCGCCCCGTTCGAGCCATGCCTTAAATTCGAGTTCGTCCGTCATTCCTAGACACGACTTCCTAGTTGTCACTCCATCTGACGGAGGACTCTCCTATTTGATCGAGGCAGCCGCAAGTGAGCAGCTTGCGTTGAAGATGCGCTGTCCAAGTGCCAAGGTTGGTCGGAATCGCAAGCGCCTGCAATCGCGTCAGACCGGGACTGCGAGCGTAGGTGCTTGAGTTAATCCTGCCCCCGCAACCACTTTTGTTATAACTCGCTCGAAATCCACATCTAATGGAGGCCCCGCAAGCTTAACCGCTTGCGGGGCCTTTGTTTTTTGGTCACTCAGCGTGCTCCACATTGTCGAGGAACCGTACCCAGTGCTCTGGCAGGTCATGGGCACGGGCCCCCTCGCGGAGCAGCGTGATGTAGCGCAGCGACGGGTTGCCATCCGTCTCCTTGCCCTCTGCGATATAGGTGACACAGGGCATATGGTTCCCTTCCCTGTCCTCCGCCTCGATCCGGATCTGGCGGTAGCGCGGGCCGGGAACTCCTTCGGTGCTGTCGAGCCAGATCAGGTCGCGGCGGGTGATCTTGTAGAGCACGCCCCAGACCTCGGCGCCTGGTGAGGGCTCGACGTTCGCCGGCGCGGCCTTGCCCTTCGGGCGCCCCTCGAGATTGAAGCGCAGGCGGTAGTCCCTGATCCGTCCGGGACGCCATTCGAGGGGGCGCATGCGGCGGCGCACGCGGAACGCGCTGTCGTGCATGTTGGCGCCGAAGGCGAAGTACCACACCTCATCCGCCGGCCGTCCCTCTACCCGGAGGCCGAAGCGGCGATACCAGAGCCTGGACAGCCACCAAGACCGGGCGATGCCGCGCCGGAGCGTGCGTTTCAGGGTCAGGAACATCGGCCCACCATGCCCTCTTCGACATGTCGAAGGCGATGGACGGCGATGACCTGGCCGACGGCGGCCATGACACCCGCCACGAAGACCGCAGACAGCCCGATTGCCTCGACCACCGCCGCACCGGCGAGCGGCGACAGCGCCGCCGGCGCCACCAGCGCGTTGAAGTAGCCGCTGTAGGCCGGCCGCCGGTCGTCCGGCGAGATCTCCCAGAGATATCCCAGATGGGCGATGTTACCGCCGTTGTTTACCGCGCCGAGGACCAGGAAGATCGCCGCGAAGGCGGGAAGGGCGGGGATTCCGCCCGGCGGCACCACGCTCATCCAGAGGACCGTGAGCAGGGGGGCGGCGATCGCGAGCACCGCCGTGACGCCGAGCAGCCGCCGCTTGCCGAGCCGGTCGCCCCACCAGCCCCAGAGCGGGTTGGACAGGAGCGCGCCCGCCGTCTGCGCGCCGAGCAGCGTCGCGACCTCCGCCGCGGTGACCCCGGCCTGCGTCGCTGCCACCACGTAGAAGGGCAGCGCCATCATGACGGTGCCGTCGAGCCAGCGCACGCCCACGAACAGGCGAAAGCGCCGATCCTGCCGGAACACGTCCAACCCCTCCCGGAGGAAGGGCCCGAAGCCGGTCGTTTGCTTCGGCTCAGGCGCCAACGGCTCGCCGGCGGAGACGAAGGAGATCGCCGAGACCAGCAGCAGTCCGGCCCCGGTCAGCAGAACCACCGCATGCCCGGCGGGAAACGCCAGCGCGTCGATCGCCCGGCCGGCGACGGCGGCGACGCCGAGCGCCAGCAGTCCGCCCGCGAAGAACCGCAGCGCCAGGAGACGGCTGCGCCGGGCGGAGGGAATCGAACGGGCGACGATGTCGTTGTAGGGGACCGCGAGGATACCGCCGACGAAGGCGTAGAGCGTCCAGAGTACGAAGAAGACGACGATCAAGATGGACGCCGGGTTGGGACCGGCCATAACGACGATCCCGGCAACGCCGATCAGGCAGGCGACCCGGCCGAACGCCCCCAGGGCGTAGAACGGCATGCGCCGCCGCCGGGCCTGAGCGAACCAGGCGACGAACAACTGCGGGAACAGCCAGCCGTAGCGGGCGATCGCGGCGGCCGCGCCGACCGCGACGGAGCTGCCGGTGAGGCCGTGGACGAGGCTTGCCATGATCGTGCCGGTATCGACCGCCGCGGCGCCGCCCTGGAAGAAGGCGCCGGCGGTGGCGATGCGCACGAAGCGGCCGGATTGCTCACGGGCCGGCATCGCTTGCAATCTTCCGCCGGCCGAGATCGCCGAGACCGACGCCGTGGTTCCAGAGCCCCCAGCCGCCAAAGACGGCAACGGCCAGCATGTTGGCCGCCATGACGACGGTGACCATGGCCAGAGCGGCGGCGTCCCCGACCCCGAAGAGGCCGAGCGAGAACACGGCGCCGACGACGAAGCCGGCGGGCACCCTGGCCATATGCGCGAGAATGACGATGAAGCCGAGGATCGCCAGCAAGGCGAGATAGACGAGCGGCTCCAGCACGACGCCGAAGGCGAGACCCGCCCAGAAAAGATGCGAGGTCGCGATCAGCTTGATAACGATGCCGGCCATTACGATGGCGACACCGCGCCAGCGCTCCCGCGGCCAGACGATCCCGTCGGCGAAGGCGATCGCGAGCGATCGCGCGCGGACCGCCAGGCGCCCCGGCAGGCGGTCGGCGAGGGCGAGGGGGACCCCGATGCCGGACGCCGATCGGCGCTTGTGGTGCGCGAGCAGGACGAGCGCCGCGACGATCGCCGCCGCGCTGCCGCCGGCGCCGAGGAGGAGGCCGAGGCCGATGTTGCCGTTCGGGTCGGGGATGACCGCGGCCAGCACCACGACGACGACGATGCCCGCGAACACCAGCCCGTCGACCAGCCGGTCGATGGCGACCGTGGCCAGCGCGCAGCTCATCGAAATCTTCTGTTTGCGGGCGACGAGCCATGAGCGGACGAAGGGGCTGAGGCCGAGCGGGACGAGGAGGTTGGCGAGATAGCCGGCCATGGTCGCGCCGAACAGGTGCGATGTCCGGCAGTCGCAGAGCGGCGTCAGGATCTGGCGCCACTTCCAGCCCCGGATGACCTGCTCCAGGGTGATCGCCAGGAAGGTGGCCAGCACGAACTCCGGCCGGGCGGATTGCAGTACCTCGGCGAACTGGCGCCAGTCGAGCCGCCAGGCGAGAAGGGCGATCAGGCCGAGGCCGATCGCCGCGCCCAGCCAGTTGAGCCAACGGTGGCGGGGCTGCCGCGTCGCCGCGGCGGGGGGAGTTTCGTCCAGCTCGATCACGGACGCGGCTCCACGCGATCCAGGAAAGCGACATAGCTTTCGGGCATACCTCGCTCCTGTGCGGCGGTGCGGATTAACTCCAGATAACCGCGCGAGGGGCGCCCTTCCGGAGCGGGATAGGGGACGTGGTACGTGAGGGCATGGACCGTTTGGCCATCCTGGTCCTCGACGTCGACCCACAGATAGGCGTACTGCCGCCCCTCGCTCGCGTCGAGCCGGACGAACTTGCGGAACGGAAGCAGATAGAGTGCGCCCCAGACGTGTTCGCCGGGTGCTTCCACGATATCGGCCGGAGCCGAGACACCCGGCTTGCGTCCGCCCGCGGCGACCTGGTCGATCCCCTGGACAAGCTCCACGAAACGGGCCGAGGCGCCCGGACTTCGCCGCCCTGCAACGGCGAACCGCAGGCGGTAGCCGTCCAGCCGGGCGATCCGGGTCTCGATCGGCGTCATGTGACGGCGCTCGCGGAACAGGCGCTCGTTCATGTTGGAGCCGAACGCAAAATACCACATCGGTCCGTTCAGACGGGCCGGCGGCATACGGCCGCGGCGCAGATACAGCCATCTCCGGAGTGCGGACCGGATCAACCGGTTCATGGAGAGCCGGGGTCCCGGCCCTTTCTCCGTCGGCTCCTGTGGGCATCATCTTCACCGCCGACGCGCTGGCGGCCAGGAGCGGGGTTTGCGTCGAGGCAGCCACAGCCGTTGCCGGAGCAGCGTTGGACACGCCCGGATTCATCCTTCGACAGCAGTGCCGTCAGCCGGGACTGCAAGTCGCTCAACTGGGCAATGCGGCGGGTCACCATCTCCAGGTGGCCGGTCAGAATCCGGCGAAATTCGGGATGTCGGCCCGGGCACGTCTCCTCGGCGATCTCGAGAAGGCGACGGATCTCGTCCAGCCCCAGGTCGAGATGCCGGGCCTGCCTGACGAACCGGAGCCTGGCGAGCTCCTGTTCGGTATAGAGGCGGTTGCCGCCCGTCCGGGCGTTGCCGTCGTGTCGGCGCGGCCGCGGGATCAGGCCGACCTCTTCATAATGGCGGATCGCCTTCACCGACAGGCCGGTGGCCTCGGCCGCCTCGCCGATCGAATAGGGTCTCTGGTCTTTCATATCCACTCATATAGAACCTCCCGTAGGAGGAGGTTCAACCTTCGCCCGTCAAGCGGACCGCTTCTCCACCCTGTGCCCCAGCCTTGTGACGGCGGCCTCGATCGTGTCCGGGGAGGTGTCGGAGTCGTTGTAGGTGACGCGGAGCGTCTTTGATCTCACGTCCCCCTCGATACGACCGATCCCCGGCTCGAGCCGCAGGTTGGCCTCGATGGTCTCGACGCAGCCCTGGCAGTGGATGCTCGGCACAGAAAGGGTGAGCGCCCCATCGGCCTGGGCTAAACCAGCTTCCTTCGGTGGGCCCGAGCTCGGGCGTTCCGGCACATGATCGGTCTGCGCCTTGCTGCGCGTGAACACCCGACCGCCGAACGAGTTGGCGAGCACGAGGGTGACGCTGGCCGCCATGGCGGCCATGGCCCAGGAGGGGTGCACGACCCCGGTGGCCGCGAGCGGCACGCCGACGCCGTTGAAGAAGAACGCGAGCCAAAGGTTCTGCACCGTTTTGCGATAGCTCATACCGCCGATCGTGATCGCCTCGGGCACGGCGCCGAGGCGCTCGCCGATCAGCACGATGTCGGAGGACTCGATCGCGATGTCGGTGCCCGCGCCGATGGCGATGCCGACATGCGCCTGCATCAGGGCCGGCGCGTCGTTGATGCCGTCGCCGACCATGGCGACCTGTGCGCCCTGCTCCTGGAGCGTGCGGACCCGTGCCGCCTTGTCCTGCGGCACGATCTGGGCATGGACCTCTTCGATACCGACCTGACCGGCGACGGCCCGGGCAGTGCGTTGGTTGTCGCCGGTCAGCATCACCGGCACGATAGCCCGACGCTTGAGCTCCGCGATCGCGTCCCCGGCGTCCGGCTTGACCGCGTCGGCGATGGCGATCACGCCGGCGACCGTCCCGTCGATGCCGACGAGCACAGCCGTATGCGCCTGCGCCTCGTGCCGGTCGAGCCGTTCCTCGGCCGGCGCGACGTCGATATCGCGCGCGCGCAGGAAGCGGGGCGTGCCGACCAGGATCGTGTGTCCTTCGACGGTCGCTTCGACGCCCTGTCCGGCAGTCGCCTGGAAGTCGTGCGCGTCCGGCAGGTCGAGCCCCAGCTCGTCGGCCGCATCGACAATGGCGCGGGCGAGCGGGTGCTCCGAGACCGCCTCGGTGGCGGCGGCCAGGCGCAGGACTTCGTCGCGCCCCAGCTCGCCGACTGCCTCCACGGCGACGAGCCGCGGCTTGCCCTCGGTGATCGTGCCGGTCTTGTCGAGCACGACGTGGGTGATGTCCTTGAGGATCTGGAAGGCCTCGCCCGAGCGCATCAGGATGCCGCGCTCGGCCGCCATGCCGCCGCCGCGGATCAGCGCCAGCGGCGTCGCCATGCCCAGCGCGCAGGGATAGCCCATCACGAGCACCGTGACCGCGGCGTAGATCGCCGTGACCCATTGCATCGCATTGCCCCAGGCCAGCGGCGCGAAACCCCAGAACAGCAGTGCCGCCGCCGAGATTCCGAGCACCGCCGGCACGTAGAAGAGCAGCACCCGGTCGACCAGCACGATGATGCCGGGCTTCATCGCCTTGGCCTCCTCCACGTGGCGCGCGATCTGGCGCAGGAAGCTGTCGTCGCCGGTGCGCGTGACGCGAACGAGCAGGGTGCCGGTTTGATTGACGCTGCCGCCGATCACCTCGTCGCCCTGTTTCTTCTCCTCGGGGATCGGCTCGCCCGTGACGATCGACTGGTCGACCGCGGAGGTTCCGTCCTCCACCGTGCCGTCCACCGGGATCCGGTCGCCCGGACGCACGCGCACGAGATCGTCGACGACGATCTCATCGATCGCGACATCCTCTTCCCGGCCGTCGCGGACCACCCGGGCGGTCGGCGGCTGCATCTCCAGGAGCCGACGCACGCTTTCCGACGCCTTGGTGCGCACCACGAGCGAGACGTAGCCCGACAGCAGGTGATAGGTGGTCAGGAACACCACCACGCCGAAGAAGTCGACGGGCGGGAAGCCGACGAAGCCGTACCAGCCGAGGAACGGCAGCGGCGCCCCGAGGAGGCCGCCGATATAGGCGCCGATAGCGCCCACCGAGAGCAGCACGTGCTGGTTGGTGATGCCGCGCCACGCGGCGCCCCAGGCCATGCGGACGATGCGCCGGCCGTTCCAGGCGAAGACGTAAGTGGCGAACGCCCACGCCGTCCAGGCGTGCCAGTCCTGCATCCGCCAGAGGTCGAGCCACATGGCGACCATCGCCCCGAACAGGACGAGGGCGAGGCTCGCCGCCGAGATCAGGTCGTTGCGCTCCCTGCGCCTGAGGTCGAGCTGCTCGTCGAAGGCGCCGACCTTGCGCGGGTCGCGGACGATGAAGCCGAGGGCGCGCAACGTGTCCTTGATCCGCGTCTCGTCGGTCTCGTCCGACCGGAATCGCACCAGGGCCTCTTCGTGGGCGAGGGAGACATGCACCTCCTCGATGCCCTTCTCGCGGCCGAGCCCACGCTCGATCGCGTTCGTGCAGAACGAGCAGCTCATGCCCCCGATCTTGAGTTGCAGGCTTTCGACGCCCCGGTCCTGTGCCTGTTGCGCGACGGCTTCAGCCATATCCTGCTCCTATCTGTCGAGGCTCTCGAGCCGGTCCGCGGCCAGGAACGCGTCGGCCTGTCCCTCGTGCGGCATCACCAGCATGTTGGCGAGGAACATCGCGTCGGCCGTCCGGAAGCGGCGATCGGAGACGCGCCACGTCCCGTCCTCGTATACGACCTCGCCGGCGAAGACCGGTGCGAGGCCGGCTTTCTCCGGTGTCGGCAGCGCTGGATGCGCGAAGGCCGTATCGGGTCGGCCCTCGCGGTACCGGGCCGGGACCAGCGGCAGCGGGCTCGCGAGCTGCAGGCCCGCTTCGACCAGAACGGTTTCCAGGAACCTCGGGTAAATGCGGTTCGCGTCCATCGCGAGATCGCCCGAGCCGTGCCAGCGCATCGCGTTCAGCGCTGCCACGACGGCGGCCGTGGTGGACGGCGTGTAGCTGACGGGCTCGCCCGTGCGGAACGCGCCGAGCCGGTCGTCCCACTTCGGCAGCAGCTCGGTCTCGAATGTGGTGGCCGCCGCCGTCGCGAACCCATCGTCCGGTAGCAGCCGGCCGGCCTCGACGAGGCCGTAAACGGCAAGCGCGGCGTCTTCCAAGGACGGGTCCTGGATCTTTTGCAACGCGTCTGCGTGGCGACGTGCCAGCGCCAGGGCTTTTTTGCGGCGTTTCTGGTCGTTCGTGGCGAGCCCGTAACGGCCCAGCGCCTCGATCGCCAGGGCCCGGTCCCCCGCGGTCTCGGGCGGCAACTGCTCGACAGCCGCGAGGGCGCGGTCCGACAGGTCGCGATAGTCATCGGCGTCGACGAGCTCGCGGTAGGCTGTGTGCCAGTAGTCCTCGCGCTCGCTCGTCGCGGCGAGGATCAGGTTGGACACACCCCACAGCACCACGGCCTGGTCGCGGGCGCGGGGCTCGGCGAAGGTGCCGTCCGGAGAGCGGGCCGCGAACAGGCCCTGCTCCGTGAGAAGCCGCTCTGCCAGCACCTCGGCCTGCGCCCGGGCCTGAGGCAGCATCATCAGGGCGACGCGCCTGTCCGCCTTGTCGTCATGGAAATTGAGGTGGAACGCCGGGCTGGTGATCTTGATCAGCGCCCAGGCCTGGGCGGCCGGCTCCAGCGTCCGGTCGAAGCTCGCCGGATCCCACCGCAACGTCTGCAACTTCGAAAAGTCGGGCTTCTGTTTCAGCGCCGGGCTTCCGGCGGCATAAACGGTCCCGACGGTGGCCATGTCGGGCATCGGCGGTCGGGCGATATAGCCCGCGTGTTTCAGGATGTCGTCCGCCGTCGACATGGAGATCGAGAGCGGCTCGCCCAGGCCGCTGAACATCACCGCGTTGGCGAGGGTCGAGCGCGCCGCCCAATGGGCCGCGATGTCGACGGTATCCGGTCCGTAATGGACGTCGTCGTCGGCTCTGACGGAGCCAGAGCCGAAAGTCGCAGCCAGCATCAGGCCGCCGGCAACCACGGCCGTGGCGCGAAAAGCGCGGGTGCATGTCGTCATGTCCAGTCCTCCAGGTTCACGAACAACCCGAACCAGATCGACCACGCCCCGAGGATGATCAGCACCACGCCGGTCCAGAAGGGAAGGCGGCGCGACAGGCCGGCGAGCCAGTCGAGCGCCCGGCGTGCCGGCTGAAACGCGGCGGCCAGCACCAGCGGCAGCGACAGCGCCAAGCCGAACAGTCCCAGCGACACGAATCCGTTGGCAATCGGCCGTCCGGCCGCGCCGCCCGCCGCCGCGGCGCCGAACAGCGCAAAGATGAGTGGTGCCGCGCAGGCCGGGATGTTGAGCCCGAACAGCAGGCCGAGGGTCGCGGAGCCTCTGCCGCCAGATAGGGCGGAGAGACGCGGTCCGATCGTCCGCATCAGGAACCCGGCCTTTCCCGCCAAGTAGAACAGGCCGATCATGGCATAGATCGTGCCAAGCACGATCCAGGCGGCTTTCTGGAAACCGAGGAAGGCCGTGCCGATCCCGGCCGCTGCCGCCCCGAGCAAACCGATGAAGACGCCCCGCGTCAGCGCGAAGACCGCGACCTGCGACAGCTTGGCGATCCGGCCCTTGCCCTCCAGGTACTTGACGAAGACGAGGCTCGAGCCGATCGAGCACGGCTCGACGAAACCGAGCAACCCGAGCCCGACCGGCAGCACCACCAGGTTCAGAAGCTCGAACTCCGTCACGCCGTCGTCTCGACCACATGGAAGCCGCCCGTCTCGATGATCTCGCGAAGCCGAGCCTCGCTCACCGTGTGCGGGTTAAAGCGGACTGCCGCCGATCCTTCCGCGAAGGAAACGCGCGCCTCGCGGACACCGGGCTCCTTGCCCAGAAGCGTGCGGATGCGATCGGCACAACCGTCGCAGTGCATGCCGTCGATCCTGAAGGTCGTCGTGTCCATGGAAGTTTTCCTTTCTACGTCATTTCGGCGAGGAGGAACGCCAGCGGCGGCACCGCACCGGCGGCCGCCGCGCCCTCGTAGAGGAAGTAAAGGGCCGCCAGCAGAAGCAGCACACCGCCGGCGCGCTCGATGCGGGGCGCCCAGAGCGCCGCGCGATGCAGGCGCATCGCTGCCCCGGTCGCCGCCCCGGCGATCAGCAGCGGCACGCCGCGCGCGATGCCGAAGGTGAACAGGAGCGCCGCGCCGACCCAGGCCTCGCCGGTTGCCGCGGCGGCGCCGAGGACGGGCAGCACCATCGGTGTGCAGGCGGGGCAGGTGGAGAGCCCAAACGGGATGCCCAGCGCATAGGCCCCGCCGAACGAGGTCACCTCGCGCGGCCGCGCCTGCAGCCGCAGCCATGGCACATAGATCACCCGCAGGAGCGCGAGGCCCATTACCACGAGTATCGCCGCCAGCACTGAGTTGGTGATGACAAGCGAGCCGGCGAGCGCCCGAATGACCGCGTCGCCAATGAGTCCGAATAGCCCGCCCATGACGGCGTCGATTGTGGCGATGCCGAGCACGAACCCACCAGCGAACACGAGACCCTGGCGACTCGCCGGCTTGGCCTCCGCGGTTCCGCGGCCGGCGACGGAGCCGACGACCACCGAAACCAGCGGCAGCGAGCTCGGGGCCACGCCCATGAGCAAGCCGGCCGCGGCCACCAGGGCGAACGCCGCTAGCGAGATCGTCGGAAGTGCCTGAAACTGCGCGAGGAGCTCCGTCATCCTGATCTTGGCTTTGTATCAACGGCTTGCGTGGCCCCGACGTCCGCCTTTTCGTGGCCTTCAAGGGCTTCCATGATCGAGCAGCAGCCGAGCTCGCCGTGGCCGGGACAAGACGCGATCAGTGCCTCCAAGGCCTGTCCGATGCGCTGGAGCTGGCGCATTTTCTCGTTCACATCGTCGAGCTTCGCCGTAGCCCGAGCCCTGACGTCGGCTGCATCCGCCCCGGGATCGGCACGCAGCTCCAGAAGCTCCCGAACCTCGCGCAACGAGAAGCCCAGCTCTTGCGCCTGCCGGATGAACCGGATGCGCTCGATGGTCTCCTCGGGATAGCTCCGAAATCCCGAGGCGGCGGGCTTCGGCGGCTGCTCGATCAGGTCCTTGCGCTCGTAGAAGCGGACCGTCTCCACGCCAACGCCGGCCGCCTGCGCGGCCCTGCTGATGGTCATGCCATTCATGTCTCTCACCTCAATTGCTAACTGCAGGCTACGCTCCGTACCATGGTACAGAGTCAAGGGATCGGAGTCGTGCCGGGAAAGGAGAAACGGTGGCTATTCCGTCTGGAAGCCGATCAGGAACGCTGCATCCGCCTGGGAAGCGCTTCCAGCGCCGCGGAAGGCTTTGCGCCTGTCTCAGACCATGACGGGCGCGGCGTCAGATCAGAGAGCCGATATCCGACCCCGCCGACGGATAGGCGCTGACCAGGCCCTTGAGGTCATCCGCCTTCAGACCGGTGCGCATGGCGAGGCCGAAGAGGTTGATGGTCTCGCTCGCTTCCGGCCCGAGGATGTGCACGCCAAGGATCCGTCCGGACCCGTTTTCGACCAGCACCTTGGCCGCGGCGTGGGTTTCTCCGACGCGGCGGACGGAGAACCAGTCCCGCATGTCCGAGAATTTGCATTCGAAGTCGAAGCCCTGTGCCGCTGCGTCGGCTTCGGTCAGGCCGACGCGCACCAACTCGGGAACGGTGAACACGGCGCTCGGCACACCGGTGTAGTCGGGCGTGGCGTGGTTCCCTTCCAGCAGGTTCGCGGCCACCGCCTTGGCCTCCACGCTGGCAACCGGCGTAAGCGGCGGCCCGGCCGTCGCCGCGGCATCGCCGGCGGCATAGACCACCGGGTTCGTGATGCTCTGCAGATACTCATTGACCTCGACGCCTTTACCGTTGCCTTTGACGTTCGCCTTGTCGAGCGCCAGCGCGCTGATCGCCGCGGCCCGGCCGGCGCCGTGCACGACGAGGGCCGTCTCGAACCGCTCTTCGGCCCTGTCGATCCTGGCAATGACGCCAAGCCCGCCGTTCGCCTGCTCGATCGCCGTCACTTCGGCCTTGGCGCGGAAGGTGATGCCGAGGGCCCGCGTGCGCTCGACCAGCATTTCGACGAGGTCGGGATCGAACGCCTTAAGCGGCCGTTCGCCCCGGTCGAGCATGACCACCTCGGCACCAGCGCGTGCGGCGATATGGGCGAACTCGAAGGAGACGTACCCGCCGCCGATCAGAAGCACGCGCTTCGGCAGAGCCGCCAGCTCGAGGAAGTCGTCGCTAGTGATGACGTGCTCCGCGCCGGGCATGGAGAGCGGCACCGGCTTCGCCCCGCTTGCGATCACGATGTATCGGGCTTCGAGCCGGTCCTCGCCGACGGAAATCGTGTTTTCGCCAATAAACTGCGCCGTGCCGTTGAAGGTGGCAATGCCCTTGTCCGCGAAGGCCTTCTCCCGCGCCTCGGGGACCGGATCGGTGAAGCTCCGCTTGAAGGCCATGAGGGCGGGCCAATCCACCGTGGGGGCGGGACCAGCGATGCCGTGTCCGTTCATGAGCCGCGCGGCATCCACCACCTCGGCCGCCCGCCGCAGCACCTTCTTGGGATCGCAGCCGCGCAACGCGCAGGTCCCGCCGAAGGGGCGTTCGTCGACGATGGCCACCGACCAGCCAGCATTGCGACAGCGGCTCGCCACGCCGCTCGCGGCGGTGCCGGTGCCGATTACCACGAGGTCGAAGCGTTGGGTCATCCTATTCTCGTCCTAAGTCGAAAACGGGGCGCGTAGCGGCAGGTTCCTGTCGCCTCATATAGGGTGCCTCATCCGGGATGGCGCGTCTTCGTCCGCTCCTGTCGGTGCCCGAGCATGAGAGCCACGATGGTCGCGACGAGCAGGCCGGCGACGAGCCACCGGCCCGGGCCGTCGATCAGCCAGGCGCCGAACCCTCCCAGGACACCGGTGGCGGCGAGGACCAGCGCGACGCAGCAGAGCACCTTCGCACCGAGCAACGCCGGGACCTTGTCGCCGGTCTCCATGGCCCCCGTTACCCCGCGCAGCAGGAAAGCTTCGCGACATCGCGCGTGAACGTCTGGGCGGCGAGCTTCAGGCCCTCGACGGTGGTGAGATAGGGGAAGATCGTCTCCGCGAGCTCGGCAACCGTGAGCCCCTGCTTGATGGCGAGAACGGCCGTCTGGATGCTGTCGGCGCCTTCGGGCGCGAGAATGTGCGCGCCGAGCAGCCGGTCCGTCTCCTCCTCCGCCACGAGCTTGATCAGGCCGCGCGTGTCGCGCGCTGCCAACGCGCGCGGCACCTGGTCGAGCGACAGGAGAGAGGTCTTGACCCGGTGGCCGGCCTGGCCCGCCGCGGCCTCGGTCAGGCCGACGCTGGCGACCTGGGGATCGGTGAACACCACAGCCGGCATCGCCGCGTTGTCGTAGCGCCGGCTGTCGCCGTTGAGCGCGTTCTCCGCCGCGATCCGGGCACCGTAGGCGGCCATGTAGACGAACTGGTCGCGGCCGGTGACGTCGCCGGCGGCGTAGATGTCGGCCTTCGTCGTGCGCAGGCGGTCGTCGACCTCGATGCCGCCGTTCGGTAACAGGACAACGCCTGCCTCGGCGAGGCCCATCTCCTCCGTATTGGGCCGCCGGCCACTGGCGATCAGGACCCGCTCGGCTTCGAGGCGCACCTCGCCACTGTCCTCGAGCGCGTTCAGGACCACGCCGGCCTCTGTCTCGCGGATCTGGCGATATTCGAGGCCGCTTCTCACCCTGATACCTTCGATCTCGAAGTATTCCGTCAGCGCGGCACCGATCTCCGGCTCGGCCTCCGGCAGCAGGCCGCGGCGGCAGGCGATCGTCACCGCGACGCCGGCGCGCGCGAAGAGCTGTGCCAGTTCGCAGCCAATATAACCGCCGCCGACGATGAGTAAGGACCGCGGCAACTTCTCGATCTCGAGTGCCGTGGTGCTGGTGAGGTAGGACACTTCCTCTATGCCAGGGATCGACGGCAGGGCAGGGCGTGCCCCGGTGGTGATCACCACCTTGCCGGCCCGCAGCGGCTTTCCCTCGACCAGGACGCCGTCAGTGGCGAGCCGCGCCCGTCCTTCGACGTAGGTGATCCCTTCGTACGCCGCGAGCAGATCCGTGTACTTCGCCTGACGCAGCGCGCCCACCAGCTCGTCCTTCTGCGCGACGGTAGCGGACCAGTCGATAAGCCCGACGCGGGCCTCGATGCCGGAGAAGCGCGCGGCCGTGCGCGCCTGGTGCAGTGTCTCCGCCGCCCGGATCAGGGTCTTGGACGGCACGCAGCCGACGTTGACGCAGGTGCCGCCGATCGTGCCGTGGCCGATCAGCGCCACCCGTACGCCCAGCTCGGCGGCCGTGATCGCGGCCGAGAAGCCGGCCGAGCCCGCTCCGATCACGGCGAGATCATAGGTGCCGCGGCGTCCGGTCTGGCCGGTGGTGCAGCAGTCGTCGGTCATCAGGGTCATGTCGAATGCTCCGTGGTCGATGTTCCGGCGGCCGCGGCTTTCACGCGGCAGCGGCGCAGATAGAGGCCGTAGGCCGTGATTCCGAGGAATAGTGCGAGCGCGGGCAGCAGCACGTAGTCGATCCAGCCGAGCCAAGCCGCGAGCCCGGCGGCGCCGAGCACCACGACGAGCACTGGCGTGAAGCAGCAGATCGCCGCGATGACGGAGCCGACGACACCCGTGACGAGCACTTTGCGGTCGTCCAGCGCCATCGCGTTACTCCGCGAGCTCGGAGGGAAAGCCGACGCTGGCGGTGGCCTTCGTCAGCGCAGCAACGTCGGTTTTCGAGTCGTCGAAGGTTACGACGGCCCGCTTGTCCGCGTACGAGACCTCGACCCGCTCGACGCCCGGCACGCGGGATAGTGACTGTTTCACGATGTAGGGGCAGCTCGCGCACGTCATGCCGTCGACGGCGAGCGTCACCGTCCGTTGGGCGGCGATGGCCGCCGTACCGACAAAGAGGCTTGTAAGGACCAAGGCAGCGAAAAGCGCGCGAACCATCCGTCGGACCTCCTTCAATTCAAACGCCAAGCAGTGTTGGTGCGACGTAGGGAAAAGCAACCGCGGCGGCGACCAGTGCCGTCGCGACCCAAAGGGCGGCCTTGACGGTGCGGCCCGGGAGGGGGCGCGCGCACGCCGCGCCTTCGGCACAGGCTTTTCTCGGTCTCCAGTAGACGGCGTAGAAACCGTACCCGAGGAAGCCGAGGGTGATGGCTATGAAGATCGGCTGATAGGGCGCCAGCGCCGTCAGGTTGCCGATCCAGGCGCCGCCGGCCCCGAGGCTGAATAGCACCAACGGCAGGATGCAGCAGGACGACGCGCTGACGGCACCGAGAACGCCGCCGGCGGCCGCCCAGCCGGTGCGCCGTTGAGCGGCTTCCGTCTCCTGCCCGATTTCCATTGCGCCGACCGCCGTTTCGTCCGCTCGAGCCATTGGCTTGGTCCTCACCAGTTCGGTCTTGCCATGTTAAGATAGGAGCTGTAGTCGCTACAGGTTCAAGGGAGAAAATGGTGAGACAGGACAATGAGATGACGACCGCCAGTTATGGAATCGGAACGATCTCGAAACATACCGGGGTCAACATCGAGACGATCCGCTACTACGAGCGGATCGGCATCATGCCCAAGCCGCCGCGCACCGCCGGCGGACAGCGGATTTATGAAACCGCGCATCTCAAGCGGCTCGCCTTCATCCGCCGGAGCCGAGAACTGGGCTTCTCGCTCGACGAGATCCGCGCACTGCTGCGGCTCGTTGATGGTGGCGACTACAGCTGTGGAGAGGTACAGGAGATGACGCTGGCCCACATCGCCGACATCCGCCGCAAGATTGCCGATCTCAGGCGCATGGAGCGCGTGCTCAAGGACATGGCGGCGAAGTGCGATGGCGGCGACGTACCGGAATGTCCGATCGTGGATGCGTTGTCCGCATGAGAAGGTTCTTGTCCACCGTGGCACCGATTAGAGCGGTGTCCTTCATCCTACGGAGGATGGCTTGCTGCCATCATACGGCCACGACTAGCGAGTTTGGCTGCCGGTGGCTTTCTGCCCCTGCAACCAAATTAAGCCCGCTAGTACAGCACGCTAGCGAGCTTTTCGACTCTCAAGCTATAGTCCGGAAATGCGATCGGGTACCATATGGGAACCACTAAAAATCAAGCTGTAGCCATACTCGGAGGAGGAGTGTTCGGTATTTCTGGAACTTTTGCTCATGGCGCGATGGCGCCATAGGTGTTGATGTCGCCTACGCATGGCAAGGTTGTGTTCTGTAAAATCGGGCCGACTAATGCGGCTTGGCGAGGTTGCACAAGCAAGTCACGTTGGGATTCACGCTGACATACCGCCAGAACTGCTATTGCGACGCGGGGTTCCTCGCTTATCCAAGCTTTAATAAGCGCTTCAGAGCTAGTCGGTAGCGCGCCGGAGCAGTCTTCCAGGCAAGAGGAAGCAGGGTTATGAGCCCAAGGGCGAGCACCGTTAACCCGGCACGCCGCCAGTCACCGGAGGCGAGCTCATCTCCGAAATGCGCGAGCAGGAAGCTCGCCGGGATGATACCGAACAGGGTCGCAACGGCAAAGCGCCAAGTCCTGAGCGGCGTCAGACCGGCGGCGTAGCTGATGATGTCGAAGGACAGGAACGGCATGAGCCGTGTCGCGAACACGACCGCCATGAGGGCGTTCTGGGACGTGATGAAGCGGTGCAGGACACCCATCGACAGCCGCGTGCCGAGCCATGCCTTGAGTGCGTCGTATCCGATGAGGCGCGCGACGCCAAAAGCGGTTAGGGCGCCGATCTCGGAGCCAATGGCAACGTAGAACGCGCCCCAGTAATGGCCGTAGGCCGCGCCGGAGGCGAGCGCGATCGGCGCGCTTGGAATCGGGCTCATGACAATGGCGACGGTCATCAGGCCGATGATCAAAAAGGGACCGAGCGGGCCGAATTGCATCACAGCCTGCTCAAGCGCTGCGCCGTCGCGCAGGCGGTCCAGTATGCCGATGCGCCATAACACAAGGACGGTCGCGAGGAAGACGGCCAACACCGCCAGACCGGCGATGATGCGGGGCCAGGGTGGATTGGGTCGTGTGTCCTGCCCTTCGTTCACATTGGTCCTTTGGTGATTTCGCTCAGGGGACGGTGCACGTCGAACAGCTTGGCGTTGAGGTTTTCGATGGCGGGCGCCAGCCCGTCCATCGCCTCGGCCGTGTCCTGGCCGAAGGGACCGTTACAGACGAAGTCGAACTGCATCAGCATCACAGAACCGTCCCTTTCTCTCCTTGGGGGCGGCTGCCGCATCCAGGATGCGGCAGCCGCCTTCCAGACGTTAGCGGTCTTCGTCCATCTCCATCATCATGCGCTGCTGTTCGAGCATCTGTTGCATCATCTGCTGCATCATGCCCTGCTGCTCTTGCATGCGCCCCATCATCTGCTGCATCCGTTCGGACATATCGCCCGACATGTCCCCGGACATGCCCATGCCCTGACTGCCGGATCCCTGATCGCCCGACATCCGGCCGCCCATCTGGCCCTGCATGGGCATGTTCCCCATCATGCCGTGCATCGCCTGCATCTTCTCGACCATCATCTGCATGTGCTGGCGCGTGAGCTGACGGCGCTCGGCGGGGTCTGTTGTCTCGCGGGCCTGCTGCATCATCTCCTGCATGCGCTCGAAGGACGGCCCGCCTTGCATCTGCTGCTGCATCTGCTGGGATTGGCCTTGCTGTGGCTTTGCTCCATGCTGGGCCGCCAATGCACCTGCCGCGGTGAGGACGGTGAGGCCCGCGGCTATGGCGAGAGCTTTCAAACCCGGCAAACGCATCGTGCTGGAAGGTATCATCGGCCGTGAATCTGTCATCTCCGGTCTCCTTGGTTGGGATGAAAGACGCTGTAGGGGTGGAGGGGGCGCAACCGGTGCAGCGTCGGACATCGGATCGCTATGGTGACCCGAAGGCACAACCATCTGGACTTACAGACGGAACGACTTGCCCGCCGTTACAGCTTCAGCCCACCTGCCGGCCCCGTGCACAATCCGTCTCTTCACAGCGGCAGTCGAGGAAACCATGGATCGGGCAGATCAGGCACAAACAAACCCCCTGCTGCTGCTTTTCCAGTGCTTGCTTGGTCGTGATGCAGCCTCACAGCGACATTCTTCAAGTCGGCGCCGAGGCGCTGCCGCACAATTCCGCGAATCTCCCAACAGCTCTACGCGCGACATCAAGTCGGCGCATTCTGGCCTGAGCGTGGACAAGGAGGCTGTGGGGAGACAGTTGCATATCCCGTCGCCGAATTCCGCGTCGGTCTCGGTCGAGAAGGCTTCGAGATCATTTGGACTCACCACCTCGCGCGCACTTCAGCCTGAGTATGTCGGCAAGGGTTCGTTCTCTTTCATCGCTCCATCCTCTTGAGAGTTAAAGCCTTCGGCAAACCCGGCGCGGTTCAGCCCGCCGATAGAAGGGCAGTTGTAGAACTTTGTGATAGTTACAAACTACAGCTCTTGCCGTTGCGCATTGATTCACAGGTGCAGTCGTCAAATCTACCTTCGGAGCAATCGGTGCAGAACGCTGCTAGAGAAACACGCAGTGCTTGGCGCGCCCGATGCAGGCGCACTCTCGCATTCGATGGTGTGATCCCAAGATCAGCTGCGGCTCGTTCACGCGGTTCATCCGACAGATCGATCCGTTCAAGAATCTCTGCATAGTCCGGGCGCAACCCCGGCACAAGCTCTCGAAGACAGCTGCAAACGCTTTTCTCGTTCGCAAGATCTATCTGGCCATCGCCCAATACCATCTGGTCTTGCATGTAGCTGTCTTTTCGGCGCCGCCGTGCAGCCTCACTGCGGTAATGATCGGTCAGCACCGAGCGCAGCACCGTATACAACCAGGCGACCACACTTTCGCTATTCCTAAGTACTGTCCCGCTGTTGATGACTCGCACGCAGAAAGTTTGAAGCACATCCTCCGCAGTGACCGAATCCCCGACCCGACGCACGAGATAGCGACGAAATTCGTGATAATAGTCGGTGAGTGCCATTTCTATTTCCGGCGTCATCGGCCGTGACGTGTTGCCGAGCTCATCGGAAAGTGGGTCGGTTTCAATCGTCTTATGTGCTGCTACAGTCATGCTCAAAACCTCGGCCCGAGTTGGCAAGATCGGGCGATCCGGAAACATCTTCGGGCTGAGCGCCTTAGGTCAACGCACAACAACACCCCACGCTCAGCCTTGCGCTAAAACCCACCATAGGGGTCGAGTTTCGGGCTCATAATGCGAGAATCGAGAGCAACGGCATTGATCTAAATCAAAGCCATAAAGAGTAACGGTACAGTAGTTCAGTGAGGGCAACCGCCGTGGTCGAAGGTAAGTCGAGAGAAATCTGTGGTGGAAGCTGGGCGCGAACCTAGGCCGGGCAGCAGCGAACCAACACGGTTGCCCTTATCCGGCCATTCTGGCCGGCTTAGTCCCTCTGCGCGTCACCAACACGACCCCAAGAATCGCAAGGACAATGCCGGCGATCTGCATCCAGCCAAGGGTCTCACCGTAAAACAAAGCGCCCATTGCAAGGCCGAAAATCGGGATCAGGAAGCTGAACGCGTTCGCGCGGTTGAGAGGCGCTTTCTCCAGCACGGAGAACCATAGCCAGTATACCAACGCCGACCCGAACAGACTGAGAACAAGGAGCGCGCCTACAAATGGCAACGTCCATCGGATCGTTGTTGGCTCCTCCGTGGCCCAGGCGACAATAGCGAGCGGAACACTGCCGATGAGCAACTGGAGGCCCATTGCCATAAGGGCGTCGACGTTTCCGGCAATTCGTTTAATTACAACGTTGCTGACCGTGACGCCGAGTGCAGCCAGGACAATATAGGCTACTCCTAGAATGTAATTTTCTTGCCCGCCGGTGAGTATCTGGGGCGAAGTGATGACGAGTATCCCCATAAAGCCCAAGGCAAGGCCTGCTTTGCCCAGCGCGGTCAACTGTTCTTTGAGGATGATACCCGCCAGACCCGCCGCCAACAGCGGTTGGGTGTTGGCGACTACAGTGGCGATGCCCGGGGAAACGAATTCCGCGGCATGGAACATCCCCAAGAAGCCCAGGCTGGTGGCACCTGCGCCAACGATGGCCAACATTGTCCAGATTCGACGACTTTTGGGCAGGGGCTGCCGCAATGCAAGCGCGACGATGATCAACGCTGCGCCTGCCAGGAACGCGCGCAGCGTGGCGAATGTCAGGTGAGGGGCAAATTCAATGCCGACGGTTATCAGCGGGAAGCAGGCAGCCCAAAGCAACATGACCAGAATGATTTGCGCGATGATTCCAACGGTCACTCGACTTTCATCCCATCGTCTATCCGTCCCGCGACACCACCATCACGACCTACTGGCGTTTGTCTGCCAAGTCTCGTGTCGTTGCTGATTGGATTCACACGAGTTGATCCGTTCGGTTCACGCACACTGGCAGGGATGAACGGCCCGGTTTTCCGCGCCGCGCGACATCTCGCGGGTCAACCAGAAACCGGCCCCGAGCAGCAATGCGCCACCATAGATCATGCCCTGCGCCGGGATTTCGGCGAAGATAAGGTAGCCCAGCGTTGACGCCACGACCGGCGAGACGATGATATCGACGAGCGCATAGACATTGGCGTTGAGCGTCTTGAGGACGATGGAGATGCCGAAATAGGCGAAGCCGGTCGAGACGATGCCCAGCCCCGCTGCCCAGAGCATCACCGGCAGGTCCATCCCGAGTGCGGCATAGGAGATGGTCGCGGCGGGCGTGCCGGGGCCGGCGAGGATGAGCGCTGGCGACAGGATCAGCGCCCCCGCGAGCATCGACCAGGCGATGTCGTTGCCGGCCTCGGTCTTTCCTTCGTAGCGCATGTAGGTGACCATGGCGGCGTAGATCGCGCCGTCGCCGAGTGCGACGAGGTTGCCGACCATGTGGCCGCCCTCAAGCGGCTTGGCGAGGACGATACCGGTCAGCGCGACGGCGAAGATCAGGATGTAGCTCTTGCGTGCCTTTTCGCCGAGAAACAGCGCCGAGAAGATGAACACGAAGAAGGGCGCGACGCTCCAGAAGATCACCGCATTGGCGATGGGCACCAGCGTCATGGCGTAGTTGAAAACGCTGATCTGCGTGGCGATCAGCACGCCGATGATCGCGGTGTCTTTCAGGTTGCCTTTCGGAAAGCGCAAGGGCCGGCCGGTCGCCAGCGGCATGACCGCCATCAGAAAGGCGGCCGCGAAGCTCAGAGCGTAGAAATTCAGCGTCTGGATCGGGATCAGTCCGTCGGTGAGCTTCACGAACACGCCGATTGTGGCCTCCGATAGCGTGATCAGCAGGAGCAGGAGAACGATCTTCATTTCCGGCTGCGGCCCCCTGCCGTGCGCGTCACGTCGATGGCTTCAGCCCCGGACTCATCAAGGCAGGTGTCCTCGACCTGCAAGGTGACGAAGAAGAATCCGAATTTTTCTTTGAGCATGGCGTGCGCTGCCGCCAGGACCGCTTGGGGATCGGTCTCGTCGGCGACGCGCACATGACCGGAGAAGACGTAACGGCCGCTGGTCAGAGCCCAGGCATGAACGTGGTGGGCATTCGCAACGCCTTCGACCTGCTCCAGCGCGCCGGTGACATCGGACAGGCCGACGTCGGCCGGTGTGCCTTCCATCAATAGGTGAGCAGCGTCGCGCAGAATGCCCCAGCTGGCCCAGAGCAGCACGAAGCCGAAGCCCATACCAAGGATCGGATCGATCAGCAGGAACCCGGTGAATTGAATCACGAGTGCCGTCACGATAATGAGCAGGCTGCCGACGAAGGTTTGAATGATGTGCCAAAGTGCGCCTTTCACGTTCAGGTCGCTCTGGCTCTGCTTCCAGATCAAGCCGAGCGAAATAAACTCGGTGAAAAGCCCGCCCGCCGCGGCCCAAAGCATCGGCCCGGTAGGCAGCTCGATCGGGTCGGACAGCCGCATCGCACCCATTACGATCACGATGAGCGCCATGCCCAGAAGGAAGCCGCCATTGACGAGCGCTCCGATAATCTCGGCGCGGTACCAGCCGAAACTGCGATCCTCGTCGGCGGGGCGGCGGGCAAGCTTGGCGGCGACGATCGCGACTAGTACGCCACCCACCGCCGAGAAGGTGTGGAAGGCGTCGGAAATCACCGCGATCGAGCCCGTCCAGAGGCCGATGCCCATCTCGATTACGAAATAGATGCCGGTCAGCCAAGCCGAGATCACCATTCCCCGTCCGCTTGACGGCATGTGGCCGGCATGGCCGCTATGGGCTTGGCTCATTGATTCTATCCTCTCTTCACGTACTCTTTGACTACAAAGTTCTGCGTTCATTTCGCGCCACGGCGAGGCAGACGCTCCCGCGGCTACCACCGGCTTCAGCGTGAAAGGATCCAGGATCATTGCATCGCATCAGACGACCTGTCACTCCCCTCTTCGAGATCAGCCCCTATCTCATCCCTTGATTGGACGGGACAGGGGTAAATTCGCAGAAACTCGAGAGTTATTGCCAATTGATCTGTCGCTACTGTCGATTCCAAGTAAATTCTTGATTGCCGTTTTATTTCCCAGCACGGAACAGTCAAAATGTTTGGGCATCAAACCTCAAGAGGGGGTTCCAGCGTCAACATGACGAGGTGTAGGAGGGTCCGGCGGCCTAGCTGAAGTCGTCTGATGACTATCTGTTCGCTGAGACCGAGATCTGTGGCGATCCTGGTGGGCGGATGATTCAGAATTTCCGCGCGCCACACCACCTCGGCGTAGCGGGGTTCCAAGAGACGCATAAGCGTTTCGATAAACTCCTGCAGAATTGCCTCCATCTCGGTGTCGTCGGAGCCGTCCGAGTCCGGTGGACACCCAGAATCTCCCTCCCCGTCGCTATTTCCGTTCCGGCCTTTGTGTGCCGCCAAAACGCCACCATCAAGGCTGTCGCGCTGGCGTCGGCATGGCTGGCACCTTGGGGTTAAAAACCCTTCTGGATGAACGAGCTGTTCGTTATCTGGATCAATCAGGCCGGCTTTTGAAGCGGCACGGATTCCATCTTCCATCGTCTCGATCACTTGGCCTCGCTCCTCCGCTGCTCAAAACCGGGACGGTGTGCCCACCCGGATTTTCATTGGCGTCACATAAGACGTGAATGGGTCGCCGAAAGTTACACAAATCCTTCACGGCCACCGGAGCGGGTCGGAGCTTTCCTTCCCGTCGAACGACTATGCGATCAGCGCTCCTTGTGTAACGGAGCCAGCCGGGCATCGTCTTCTAGACATGGAGGACCCCGAAGGATTGAGCCCGTCAGGAGGAATGAACGTGATCAAAGACCTTGCCCAACGCGACACAACGCAATCTGCAGTTTTCGCACAAGGCTGCAACGGCCGTTGCAGAGCGGCTGGTATCTCTTACGGGGGTTGAAATCATGGGACGAACGGCATTGGTGACCGGCGGCACGCGCGGAATCGGCTCCGCGATTGCCAGAACCCTGCGCGATGCGGGCTATACGGTCGCCGCTAGCTACCACGGCAACGATCTGGCGGCCGAAGACTTCAAGGCGGCAACGGGCATCCCTGTTTTCAAATGGGATGTGGCCGATGACGAGGCCTGCGCCGCCGCCGTCGCGAAAATCACCACCGCATATGGCCCGGTCGAGATTCTCGTGAACAATGCGGGGATCACCCGCGACGCTATGCTCCATAAATTAACGTCAGAGCACTGGCGCGCGGTAATCGATACCGATTTGACCGCTTGTTTCACTATGTGCCGCACCGTCATTTCCCCGATGCGGGAGCGCGGTTACGGCCGCATTATCAACATCAGCTCGATTAATGGCCAGAAGGGCCAACTGGGCCAGACCAACTATGCGGCGGCGAAAGCCGGTCTTCTGGGATTCACCAAGGCGCTAGCGCTCGAGAGCGCCGCCAAAGGCGTCACCGTCAACGCCATTGCCCCGGGCTATATCGAGACCGACATGGTCGCCGACGTTCCCCCTAAGGTTCTCGATAGCATCGTCGCCCAGATCCCGGTCGGCCGCCTCGGCCAACCCGAGGAAATTGCCCGGGCCGTGGTGTTTCTGGCGAGCGACGACGCGGGTTTCATCACGGGTTCGACACTGACCGTCAATGGCGGCCAGTACCTGATCTGAGCGGAATCAGGAACCAATCCACTCAAGCGAGACAAGAAGGAAAGCACACCGATGACTCACAAGCAGGTTATGCTTTGTACCCCCGTGCGCACCGCGATCGGCACCTATGGAGGATCCTTGAAAGATCTGCCGGCGACCGAGCTCGGCGCAACGGCGATCCGCGCGACGATCGAGCGGTCGGGCGTCGATCCCTCGCTCGTTCAAACCGTGGTCATGGGACAGGTGATCCAGGCGGGCGCCAGAATGAACCCTTCACGCCAGGCGGCAATCGGTGCTGACATTCCGGTTGGCGTGCCAGCGATGACCGTCAATCGGGTGTGCGGCTCTGGGGCTCAGGCGATCGCCTCGGCGGCCCAGGAGATCATGCTCGGACATATCGACTGCGCGGTCGCCGGCGGCATGGAGAACATGGACCAGGCCCCCTACATCGTTCAAAACGGGCGCTGGGGTTATCGCATGGGTGATGCCCAGATGCACGACAGCATGCTCCGTGACGGCCTGAACGACGCCTTTTCCAGCGAGCACTCCGGCTGGCACACGGAAGACTTGGTGAAGAAGGCTCAGATTACGCGCGAAGATCAGGATCGCTGGGCCGAACGCTCTCAGCGGCGCTTTTCCGAGGCGCAGGCTGCTGGCAATTTCAAGCAAGAGATCGCTCCGGTAGAACTCAAGACTCGTAAGGAGACGACCACATTCGACGCCGATGAACACAACCGACCCGACACGACCCTCGACAGTCTGAGCAAGCTCAGGCCTGCCTTCCGCAAGGAGGGTACGATTACGGCTGGCAATGCGCCGGGACTCAACAGCGGCGCGGCGGCGATGATAATCGCCGAGGCGACTTGGGCGGAGAAGAACGGTCTTAAACCCATGGCCAGGTTGGTTTCCTACGGTGTGGGCGCGGTCGATCCCGGCATGTTCGGCCTCGGACCGGTACCGGCCGTCTTTCAGGCTCTGGAGCGGGCGGGCTGGAGCGTTGGCGATCTCGACCGCGTCGAGATCAATGAGGCCTTTGCCGCCATTGCCGTTGCGCTCGCGCGTGAGATCGGAATCGAACAAGACATCGTCAACGTCGAAGGCGGCGCTATTGCCCACGGTCATCCGATCGGCGCAACGGGGGCCGTTTTGACGACGCGACTCCTGCATGCAATGGAGCGCAATGGGGTCAAGCGGGGCTTGGTGACGCTCTGCATCGGCGGCGGGCAGGGCATCGCACTCACCTTGGAGCGGACGTCCTGATGCTGACTGTCGGATCCGCAGGTGACGGGCAGGTAGCTTGAAGATGCCGTTCAAACCTACCGTCGCTGCGTGACCATAGTGCTTCATGCCGTTTTCTCCGCGTTCAAGCGGCCACAAAGATACTTAAAAACAAGAATGCCGAAGGATAGGGGCCAAAATGCTTGTCGCGACAATACTGGCGCTGTCACTCGCCATATTGACGTTCTTATTTCATTATGCGGTTCTGCGTTGGCTGTCCGGTGGCATGGCGCGCATCGCGATGACCGCTGGTGTGCGTATCCTGGTCATCGTTCTTATGGTGACCGCAGCGCATCTCATCGAGATTGGGATTTATGCGGTCGCCTATGCGCTTGGTGATGGCGTCCTCGCCCTCGGCGGTTTCGGCGGCCTGGCCGTCGCCGAGCCGCTCGACTACCTCTATTTTTCGATCGTGAGCTACACCTCGCTCGGGCTCGGCGATGTGTTTCCTTCTGATCACCTCCGCTTCATCACCGGCGTTGAGGCCTTGAACGGCCTGTTGCTGATCGCTTGGTCGGGATCCTTCATATATATCGCGATGGCACGTCTTTGGCCGTGGCGATCCTGCACCGAGCCGACTCGCGGCAACGCGGACAAGAGGTTCAAGTCGGCCCCGATGCCACCTCAAAATACGGACAGTATGAATTAGCCTTCCAAATGCTCATAGAATATTTCTGGTGTGGGCAGAACGGCAGAGACAATGTGCAGTATAGGAATGCCCATATTCTATAGAGTGGGCGAGAGGATCTGATGAAATCTGATTACCAGGCGAACAGCATCACTCTGACCGGCGGTGTCTCGATGGGCACCGGCGTCATGATCGGAGCGGGAATCTTCGCGCTTACCGGTCAGATTGCAGAACTTGCGGGCCCGTGGTTTCCGCTTTCCTTCATCGCCGGCGGGATCGTTACCGGATTCAGCGCCTATACCTATGTGAAGATGTCGAATGCTTTCCCGTCCGCTGGCGGAATCGCAATGATCTTGCAGAAGGCCTATGGGCCGGGGGCAATTGCGGCCGCCGCCGCTTTGCTGATGGCGCTCTCCATGGTGATCAACGAGAGTCTCGTCGCGCGGACTTTCGGCGCCTACGTTCTCAGGCCATTCGAATTAGAGGCAGGCAGCATTCTCGTGCCCGCGCTTGGCGTCGGGCTGATCGTCTTCGCCTATCTTGTTAACATATCGGGCAATCGCTCCGTTGGCCTGTTCTCAGTCGTCATGGCATTCCTGAAAATCGGTGGCATCGCCGCCTTCGGCATTGCCGCGCTGGTGGCCGGCGGCTTCACCTTCGAGCCGGCGTCAGGGTCGTCGCAATCCATCCCGATCGCCGGCTTCACGGCGTCGATCGCGTTTTCGATCCTCGCATTCAAGGGCTTCACGACGATCACCAACAGTGGCGCCGAGATCGTCGATCCGCATCGCAATGTCGGCCGCACGATCATCATTTCAATCGCGATTTGCGTGGTGGTCTATCTGCTGGTCGCGTTCGCGGTCGGTTCCAGTCTCTCGCTCGACGAGATCGTCGCCGCGAAAGACTATTCGCTCGCGGAGGCAGCCGAACCGGCCCTCGGTCCTTACGGTTTCTATTTCACCATCGCGCTTGCTGTTGTCGCGACCGCCTCGGGGCTGCTCGCCAGTGTCTTTGCCGTCTCGCGCATGCTGGCGATGCTGACCGACATGAAGATGATCCCCCACAGTCATTTCGGCATGTCCGGTCCGATCCGCGAGCACACGTTGGTTTACACCGTGGTGATTGCGGGAGTCCTGACGGTGCTTTTTGATCTCAGCCGCATCGCATCGCTCGGCGCCTTCTTCTACCTGGTGATGGATATCCTGATCCATTGGGGCGTGTTCCGCCGCCTGCGCCACGAGATCGACGCGAGCGGCTGGGTACTGATTATGGCTATCGCGCTCGACGCGCTCGTGCTCGGCGTCTTTGGCGCCATAAAGCTGCAATCAGATCCGCTTATCGTGGTCATCGCGGTTGCCGCCATCGCCGCAGTGTTCGCCTATGAGCGCGTCTTTCTGTCGCGCTGGACCGCGGAGGAAAAACATGGCGGTCACTGAGCAGTTGCCAAGCCCCGCTCATCATCCGGCGATCACGCCATTTTCGAGATTTATGTCGCAACAGGTGAAAATGATCTCTCGCCATATCTACGAGGCCGGGAGAGAACATGACTGACGATCAAGACAGTGATTCACCACGAGACGCCGTCCATGCAGTCATGGTGGAAATTCAGCAGGACTTCTTTCGCTTTCTCGCGCGGCGGCTCGGCAATGAAGAGGAGGCCGCCGACGTTCTGCACGATTTCTACGTCAAGGTGCTTGCCCGGGTTGGCGATGTTCGCGACACGGAAAAGCTGCGCGCCTGGATGCGCCGGGTGTTGGAGACGACGTTAGTCGACTATTACCGCGCCCAAGGCAAGAAGCGTCAAAGGGACGCGGAATACCACTATCTGGAGTCGGTGCTCTTGACCGGCGAAGCCAAGAGCGATCTCGATCTCTTTGTCTGTGTGTGCCTTTACAAACTTCTTCCGACCCTAAAGTCGGAGTATGCGGAAATCTTGTGGCGCGCCGACTTGATCGGCGAGTCCCGCCAAAGTATCGCTGGCACGCTCGGCATCACGGAGAGCAATTTTCGCGTGCGTCTGCACCGGGCCCGCCAGGCCTTGCGGCAGCGGCTGGAAGAGACCTGTCGGACCTGCCCAATTCATGGCTATCTCGATTGCGAGTGCGACTACGCCGGCCATGTTCGTGCGGAGATCGGGGAAGGACCCTCCGAACTGTAACGAATTGCTCCCCGGACCGTCTATCTGAACGTCGGCCTGAATACATTGGCGCGCCGTCGCGCACCAGCTTCAGGTCACCCGTTCTCAATCTGATGGACCATCCGAAGGAGACGACCATGCCAAACACATCCAAACCCACCAATCCCGCAGTTCTGCAGTATCGGGGGCTCGACCTCGAAGCCATCACGGCCCTGCAAATGCGTAATGTTGAAGCGCTCCGGAGCATGACGAATCTCATGTTCGACACGACGGAAGCGGTCACTAGGCGCCAGGCCGAATTCCTTGAATCCCGCGTCGGCCAGATGAGCGCGGCGTTCGAGCCTGGCGAAAACGCTTCGGATCCAAAGGCTCTTTTCGAACGGCAAGCCGAGGCCTATCGCGATCTCTTCGGGGCGCTCGCCAGCCATGTTGGGGAGCTTGCCGAGATCACGTCCAAATGCTGCGCCGGGCTGGTGCACGAGGCGAGCCGAGCGGCGGCGGGCCAGGACGACGAGAGCGCTGCCGTGAAGCGGTCGGAGAACGACGGCACCGCAGCCTCGAAGACAAGCGCAGCGAAAAAGTAGTCGCGGGCAGGGTTCATGAACGCGCTTTTCTACTTCCTGATCTGGGCGGTGATCATCTTCGTGATGATGCGCTTCGGCTGCGGCGCCCATGTCATGGGACATGGGCACGGCAAGGCCAAGCACGGCGATGCGAACCACAGCCGGCAAAAGAATGCCGAGGAGTTGCGGTGGATTCCCCCAACCAAGGACGTCGATCCCGTCTGCGGCAAGACCGTCAGTACCGACAAGGCCAAGCCGAGCGTCCATGACGGCAATGTTTATTATTTTTGCTCGCGGGAATGCCGGGAGCGCTTTGAGGCTGCGCCCGAGCAATATGTCGGACCCGGTGCCAAGACCGAGACGCCGACGCCCCAGTTGGAGGACCGCCATGTCTGATCTCAATATCTCTTCGAGGACGCCGCCGCGCGCGGGGACGCCCCTGCCGGTTCAGTCTGCTTCAAGAATACCCGTGATGGCGCTCGGCTTGAGCCTAGGCCTCTTCCTGGCCGTCACCTTCGCTCTTTGCGTCGGCTTCGACCTTTTGTTTCCCGGCCAGGCGATGTATCAAAGCTGGTTCCGGCTCCTTCCTGGCTTCACTTGGCTGAGCTGGCAGAGCTTTTTCCTCGGCCTGGCCGAGAGCTTCGCCTATGGCTGGTATGTAGCACTGGTCTTCGCGCCGCTTTACAATTTCTTTGCCGCGCACAGTGGCCGGGGAGGCCGGCCATGACGACGGCAAAGAGGCAAAAAGCCACAACCGATGCCGGCGACAAACGGGCACCCGCACTTAAACTGGTAAGCCAGGCGGATGCCCGGCGTCAGAAGCGTGTGGGGGATGCTTCGGACGCTCGACTGCCGGGCCAGGATCTCGTCGACTACCAGGTCGACCTCTGGCAGCGGACGATCCTTTTCTGGGACACGCTCAGACAACGCGCCGACAATATGCTCGAGCATGAACGCGCCGGTTTGCCGCCGTTGCTCGACTTCAAATACGAGACGATCCTCGACGCACGGCGCTTCGAGCCTCCCGCGAACTATGCGCTCCTGCGGATTACGGAAGTCGGCGATGACTGCTGGGACGACTGCGTCGATTCCGACAAGCCGCCGGTCATCGTGGTCGATCCGCGCGCCGGGCACGGGCCGGGGATCGGCGGGTTCAAGCACGATTCCGAAGTCGGCATGGCGCTCCACGAGGGGCATCCAACATATTTCGTGATCTTTTTCCCGGAGCCATCGCCCGGCCAGACACTGGCCGACGTGTTACATGCACTCAGGCGCTTCGTGGAGGAGGTCGCCGGACGCCATTCCGGCACGCCGCCTGTCCTTTACGGCAACTGTCAGGCCGGTTGGGCGATGACTCTGCTCTCGGCCGACTGTGAGGGTCTGGTCGGCCCTGCTGTGCTGAACGGCTCGCCGCTGTCCTATTGGTCAGGCGAGGCCGGCGTCAATCCGATGCGGGTGACCGGAGGACTGCTCGGCGGCGCCTGGCTCACGCATTTGACGGCCGATCTCGGCAACGGCCGCTTCGATGGCGCGTGGCTGGCCCTGAATTTCGAGAACCTGAAGCCGGAAAAGGCTATTTGGGAGAAATACGCCGGTCTGTTCCACAAGGTCGATACCGAGAGCGAGCGCTTCCTCGAGTTCGAGCGCTGGTGGAACGGGTTCTATTTCCTCAGCCGCGAAGAAATACTGGCGATCGTCGAAAACCTGTTCATCGGCAACAAGCTGGAACAGGGCATCATGCGCATCTGCGACGGCTGCATCGCCGATTTGCGCCGCATCCGCAATCCGTTGGTCATCTTTGCCTCCTACGGAGACAACATCACGCCGCCGCATCAGGCTCTGGGCTGGATTCCGACCGTATATGAGGATACGGCCGATCTGAAGAAGGCGGGTCAACGGATCGTCTATCTGACCAATCCGCATGTGGGCCATCTCGGCATCTTCGTGTCGGCCAAGGTCGCCCGCCTTGAACATCGCGCCATTCTCGAAAACCTCGATGAGATCGAAGCCCTCGCCCCGGGCCTCTACGAGATGAAGATCGACAACCCGAGCGGCGACCCCGACTGCCACAAGCCGCAATTCACCGTGCGGTTTGACGAGCGGCGGGTCGAGGATCTGAAGTTTCCGGAGCAAAGCCAGGCATTCGAACAAGTGCGGGCTGTTTCCGAGGCGGGCGAGGCGTTCTACCGGAGCTTCGTCAGTCCGTGGGTTCAGATGGCGAGCAATCCATGGACCGCGGAGTCGTTGAAGTGGCTGCATCCGATGCGAACGAGCCGTTACTTGTTTTCCGAGTCGTTCAACCCATGGATGCGCGGTGTCGCGGCTCTGGCAGATGGTATTGCCAAGACGCGGAAACCGCTGCCCGAGGATCATCCTTTGCTGGAAAGGGAACGAGAGCTTTTCGCCGAATTTTCCGGGGCGATCGAGGAGGTCCGCGAGTGGCGCGACGCCGGCTACGAACAGGCGTTCGGGCAGCTTTACGGCCAGGAGACATCCGCGGCGGGAACAGTAGGGAATGAAGGCGAGGCGAAGAACGATGGCCGTTGATGGCGCGATCCTGGTCATCAATAGCGGATCCTCCAGCGTCAAGTTCGCGCTGTTCGACGCGGCTCCCGCCGAGCCCCAGCGAACCTGGTCGGGTTCTCTGGAACGCATTGGCTTCGACGAAGGACGTTTCCTTGTGAGGGCAGCGGACAGGACGGCACTGGTCGATGAAACGCGGGCAATTCCCGACCATGACGCGGCCCTCGACCTGCTTCTGAACTGGGCCGAGGATCGCGACACGCAAGCGACACCCGTTGCCGTTGGCCACCGGTTGGTACATGGCGGAGAGGGCTGTGATTGTTCGCGTGTGGTCACGCCCGCGCTCGAGGTCCGGCTGAAGCAACTGGTCCCGCTCGCGCCCCTCCATCTGCCCCATAACCTGGCCGGCATCACAGCGGTCCGACGACAACGGCCCGATCTCCCGCAGGTCGCCTGCTTCGACACCGCGTTTCACCATGGCTTGTCACGCGTGGCGCGCTTGACCGGCTTGCCGCGCCGTTTCGAGCAAGAGGGTATCCGGCGCTACGGTTTTCACGGCCTGTCTTATGAGTATGTCATCGGCGAGGTACGCCGGCGTGACGGCGACGCAGCTGCGGAGGAACGAATCATTGTTGCCCATCTCGGCAACGGCGCGTCGATGGCGGCGATCAGGAACGGACACAGCGTCGAGACCACCATGGGCTTCAGTACACTTGCCGGCCTTCCCATGGGGACGCGTCCCGGCGATCTCGATCCCGGCGTTCTCCTGCACCTCCTGATCGAAAAGCAAATGACTCCCGACGCCCTTCAACAGGTGCTCTACACCGAATCGGGCCTGCTCGGTCTGTCCGGCTTGAGCCGCAACATGGCCGATCTCCTGGCCCGGCGGGACGTTCCAGAGGCGGCGGAGGCGATCGATTTCTTCAGCCACCATGCACGCCGGCACCTGGCTGGCCTGACGGCCGCGCTCGGCGGTCTCGATCGGTTGATTTTCACCGGCGGTATCGGCGCTAACTCGCCCGAAATCCGCGCCAGCATCTGCGAGGGGCTTGACTATCTCGGTCTCACGCTCGACGCGGAGCGGAACGCCGGTCAACAACACCTCATATCGACCGATGACAGCGGTGTGCTCATCGAAGCCTTCAAGACTGACGAGGAGTTGGTCATCGCGTGTCACACGCAAAACATTCTGAGCGCATCCGGAAAGGAGAATGTGCGAGCCCATGGTTGATCATCCCGCCACTCTCGAGGATCTCGTCGCACGTGCGAAGGAGCGCACGCCAATCCGCGTCGCCGTGGTCGCCGCCGATCAAGGCCTTGTCCTCGAAACGGTTCAGGAAGCTGTGGCGCTTGGCCTGATCGTACCCCGGCTCGTCGGCGATCCCGACGCGATTCTGGACTGCGCAGCCTCCTCCAATGTGGAGATCGACCGGGCTGCGATCATCTCCGCAAAGAGCGACCCCGATATGGCCCGCGCCGGTGTCGATCTCGTCCGAAACGGCGATGCCGACGCGGTCATGAAGGGTCACATTCACACCGATGCCTTCATGCGGGCCCTGCTAGACACGGACCGCGGCCTCAGACTCCCAGGTCGCCGCGTCAGCCACGTCTTCATGGTCGACATTCCAGCCTATCCGAAGCTCCTCGCGATCACGGACGCGGCCATCAACATCATGCCGGACCTCAACGCGAAAGCGCAGATTCTTGAGAACGCCATCGCGCTTTTCACGCTCCTTGGCATAGAAACACCGAAGGCAGCTGTGTTGTCCGCAGTCGAGACGGTCAATCCGGCCATTGCATCAACCCTCGACGCGGCCTGTCTCGCTTTGATGGCCAAACGGGGCCAGATTGCAGGTGCGATCGTCGACGGCCCAATGGCCTTTGACAACGCCATCTCAGCCGTCGCAGCCCGCGAGAAAGGCATCGTCTCGGAGGTCTCCGGAGATGTCGATATCCTGCTGGTCCCCGATCTCGTTTCCGGCAACATCTTGACCAAGAATCTCGAATATCTGGCCGGCGCCACGGCGGCGGGCGTCGTCATGGGCCTCGCCACGCCGGTGGTGCTCAGCTCCCGCGCCGATCCGCCGGCCGCCCGGTTGGCGGCGCTGGCGCTCGCCGTCCTGATGCATCAATCTGCGCTGCCTCGGTCGCAGCAGTTGCAACGAGGAGAATCGGAATCGGCCATTCATTGCGCGGCTCAACCTGAAGCCGCGTGCTGTCCGATGGGAGCGTGAACCATGGGGCACCATCCAACGAAAGTACGAACGGAGCAAACCGCGCTGGCAACGCCTCGCAACGAACCGTTGGGGAGGGGTTTATCCCTGGATCAACCTCTCCATGCGACACTCGGGCAGATCACCGCCGGTGTGTCACCCGTGGCGCTTGCTCAAGCGTATACGGACTGGGCGCAGCATCTCGTCATGTCGCCCGACAAGCAAATAGAACTAGTTCAGAAGGCCGTCCGCAAATGGGCGCGCTATCTGGAATACTGTTCACGGGCTTGCTCGGATCCTCATTGCGAGGCCTGCATCGAGCCCCTGCCGCAGGACAAACGCTTTGCCGGCGATCCGTGGCAGGCATGGCCATATAACGCGATCTATCAAGGTTTTCTCCTGACCCAGCAATGGTGGCACAACGCCACAACCGGCATCTCCGGCGTCTCCAGGCACCATGAAGAGGTCGTTTCCTTCGTTGCCCGGCAGTTGCTCGATATGATGTCGCCTGCGAATTTTCCGTCGAGCAACCCCGAGGTCCTGAAGGAGACCCTCGATACCGGGGGCCAAAATCTGGTGCGCGGCGCGGTGAACTTCTTCGAAGACTGGCAACGCGCGGTCAGTGGGGGGCGACCTGCCGGCACGGAACGGTTCGCGGTCGGCGACAACCTGGCGGTTACACCGGGCCAAGTGATTTTCCGTAACGAATTGATCGAACTGATCCAATACATGCCGGCGACGGATAAGGTTCATCCCGAGCCTATCCTGATCGTGCCTGCCTGGATCATGAAATACTATATCCTCGACCTTAGCCCCGAGAACTCGCTGGTGAAATACTTGGTCGAGAAGGGTCACACGGTCTTCATGATCTCCTGGAAAAATCCGACGGTCGAAGATCGCGACCTTGGTATGGAGGACTATCGCCGGCTGGGCGTCATGGCCGCGCTCGACGCGGTGTCAGCTATCGCGCCGGAAAGCCGCGTCCACGGCGTCGGCTACTGCCTCGGTGGAACGCTCTTGTCGATTGCTGCGGCGGCCATGGTCCGCGATGGCGACGACCGGCTGGCAACCATGACCCTCTTCGCCGCGCAGACGGACTTCACGGAAGCCGGCGAATTGATGCTGTTCATTGACGAGGCCCAGGTCAGCTTTCTCGAGGACATCATGGCCGAGCAGGGCTGTCTCGATACCAAGCAGATGGCCGGCACGTTCCAGCTGCTTCGCTCCAACGACCTCATCTGGTCGGCCATGGTTCAGAATTATCTCATGGGAGAGCGCCGACCGATGTTCGACCTGATGGCGTGGAATGCTGACGCCACGCGCATGCCTGCCAGGATGCACTCCGAATATCTCCGGCAGCTGTTCCTCGACAATGATCTGGCGGACGAACGCTATCGCGTCGACGGTCGCCCGGTGTCGTTGCATGACATCCGCATTCCGATTTTTGCGGTCAGCACGCTCTCGGACCATGTCGCGCCGTGGCGGTCGGTTTACAAGATCCACAGCCAAACCAATGCCGATGTTACCTTCGTACTATCCAATGGCGGCCACAATGCCGGCATTGTGAGCCCACCTGGCAACACCCGGCGTCGTCACCAGATCGCCACCCACGATGATCTCGCGGCCTACCTGGACCCTGACGCCTGGCAGGCGCGGGCCACCCACCATGAGGGTTCATGGTGGCCCTGTTGGCTAGGGTGGCTTAGCGACCATTCGGGTGAACCCGTTAAGCCCCCTGGCCTGGGGGCGGCGCGCAAGGGCTATCGGCGGCTGGGCGAAGCGCCCGGCACCTATGTGCTGATGCCCTGACCCAGGCTGTGACCCTGTCGTCCGCAGCTATGTCTGGTCCCGAATAATATCGTGCGCGGCGAGACGGATCGCGCCTGGCCCGCCTGGCCGGAGAAAGGAGCAAGCGCAAAAATGGAACTCATCGATATGAAAGGCCGGAAGGGGTTGGTGGTGGGAATTGCCAACGAACACAGTTTGGCCTGGTCGGCGGCCCAGCATTTTGGGAACGCCGGCGCCGATCTTGCCATCACCTATCTGAACGACAAGGCCAAGCCCTTTGTTGAGCCGCTTTCGCAACAGGTGGACGCGCAACTTTTCCTGCCCTGCAATGTCGCCGAGCCGGGACAATTGGAGGCCGTCTTCGGGGAGATCGAGCAGAAATGGGGCCGATTGGATTTTCTGTTTCATGCGATCGCATGGGCCCGTAAGGAAGATCTCCATGGCCGGTTGACCGATTGTTCGGGAGAAGGCTTCGCTGAATCGATGCTTATCTCGTGCCACTCCTTCATCCGTATGGCGAAGCTCGCCGAGCCGCTCATGGACAAAGGTGGCAGCTTGACGACGCTCAGCTACTACGGCGCAGAAAAAGTGGTCGATCATTACAATGTCATGGGGCCAGTGAAGGCCGCCCTTGAAGCGTCTGTACGCTACCTGGCCCATGAACACGGTGGCAAGGCGATCCGGGTGAACGCGATTTCGGCCGGGGCGGTCGCGACACGTGCGGCCTCGGGCATCGAGCATTTCGACGAACTATTGAATGAGACCGTCCGCAAGGCGCCGCTGCGGCGCACGGTGGACGCCTGCGAGGTGGGACGTACGGCGCTTATGCTGGCGAGCGATTATACGAGCGCCATCACCGGGGAAACGCTCTACGTCGACGCGGGCTTTCACATCGAAGGGATGGTGTTTCACTGATGGCCGGCTTCGAACCCGAAAAAGACGTAATGGTAACCGACCCAGTATGCGGCATGCGCCTGACGCCCGAAAAGGCCGTCGCCCAGGAGGAGTGTGAGGGCTGGGCGTATTTTTTCTGCTCGGAGGGCTGTCACAAGCTCTTTCTCACAGCGCCGGAACGATACTCCTCCTCACTGGCCTATTTCTCGCAGCCATCGGCCGGTAAGGATACGTAGCCGCAGACCTGTGACGTCAGACGAAGAACGGATCGTCGTGAAAGCTTAGCGATGCGTCTCTTGCAGAGGACCTTTACGAGTATCCGGAACACAATTTTGTAGGGTTTCGAACGACCGATCTATGGACGATCGGCAGCCGATTTCGGGCCGAGTGCCGCTGTTCCGCCTTCGCTCTACGCCTGTTCAGGCACGGCAGGCGAGGCTCCCAAAGAGCTTCAGACGATCTCTGCCGCCTCAGTCCATCACTGCCTCGAATCCCCGTCACTGTAACGCTGAGCGTCTCTCGCCGTCCTTATAGATGTGAGAACAGAGATCCTGCGAACGTTTCCGCGAATACCGACAGCGGTGACGGTTTGTACGCCGAAGTCGCATTTCACATCGAAGAGATGATTGGACAGGCCATGTACCACGAAAGGAGCGTCAAATGAGAAGACAATTGACGAATTTGGCCCTGGCGCTGCCCACCGCGGTGGTATCGATGCCGGCACTTGCGCAAACCCCGGCCGATCGATCCGACTATTGGCACTATGGCTGGGGCTGGGGACACATGATTTTTGGCTCCGTCATGATGATCGTCTTCTGGGGCGGGATCATCCTCGCGATCATACTCGCGGCCCGCTGGCTAGGTGGCGATTCAGGACGGGTAGCCCGATCGCAATCACGAACGAACGGGCCCCTCGACATCCTTCACGAACGCTTTGCCCGCGGCGAGATTGACAAGGAGGAGTTCGAAGAACGAAAGCGTCTGCTCTCCGACTGAAACCGTCGTCCAACAAAAGCCAGAGTCGCGGAAGACCGCAGCATACATCGTCAATCGAACCGGAAAGCCGGAACAAGCCAATGAACAAGCACGATGATCACGATCACAGCCATCGCTCTGACGGTGCAACAGCTTCGGTCAAGGCTATGACGGCCAGAGATCCGGTTTGCGGAATGACGGTGCAGGTGGATCAGGACAAGCCGAGCCGAGAGTACGAGGGTGAGACCTATCACTTTTGTTCTCAAAAGTGCCACGATAAGTTCGCGGCCGACCCGGAGCATTATCTCGCCGGCGAGCACAAGGCCGAAACAGCGCCTAAGGGCACGAAATATACCTGCCCGATGCATCCCGAGATCGTGCGGGACGAACCGGGAGAATGTCCGATCTGCGGCATGGCGCTGGAGCCTATGGGGGTTCCAGCCCCCGATGACGGACCGAATCCCGAGCTTGTCGATTTCAAGCGCCGGTTTTGGATCGGCGCCGTGCTGACGGTTCCGCTTCTTGTGCTGACGATGGGCCCCTTTGTTGGGCTCGGTTTCGTCCGCGACATCTTCGGCGAGCGTGTAACGCTGTGGATCGAACTCGCTTTGGGGACACCGGTCATTCTCTGGGCCGGTTGGCCATTCTTCGTGCGTGGCGTCAAGTCGGTGATCAACCGCAGTCTCAACATGTTCACGCTCATCGGGATGGGCGTCGGCGCGGCCTATCTCTTCAGTGTCGTCGCCGTGCTCGTGCCGGAGATTTTCCCGGACGGATTCCGCGATGCGGAGGGCCATGTCGGGGTCTATTTTGAAGCCGGCGCGGTGATCGTCGTGCTGGTGCTGCTCGGCCAGGTGATGGAGCTCGGCGCGCGCGAGCGAACGGGCTCGGCGATTCGCGCCCTTTTGGATATGGCCGCCAAGACCGCCCGGGTGATCCGCAAGGACGGGAGCGAGGAGGAAATCCCGCTCGAGGACGTCGAGGTCGGCGATCGGCTGCGCGTCCGCCCGGGCGACAAGGTGCCCGTCGACGGCGTGGTGGTCGAGGGACGTTCGTCGATCGATGAATCGATGATCTCCGGCGAACCGGTTCCGGTCGAGAAAGTCGAGGGCGACAAGGTAACCGGCGCCACAATCAACGGCACGGGCAGTCTCGTGATCGAAGCCGAACGCGTCGGCTCCGACACCATGCTGAGCCAGATCGTCGAGATGGTCGCGAACGCGCAGCGCAGCCGTGCCCCGATCCAGAAACTTGCCGACTCTGTGGCGGGCAAGTTCGTACCAGCCGTGATCGTCATTGCAATTCTCTCATTCATCGCATGGTCTCTTTGGGGGCCTGCCCCGGCACTCTCATATGGACTGGTCTCGGCAGTCGCCGTTTTGATCATCGCCTGTCCGTGCGCGCTGGGCCTGGCAACGCCGATGTCGATCATGACGGCAACGGGCCGAGGCGCACAAGCCGGCGTGCTGATCAAGAACGCCGAGGCGCTGGAACGCTTCGCCAAGGTCGACACGCTGATCGTCGACAAGACGGGGACGCTGACCGTCGGCAAGCCGAAGCTCGTCGCCGTCTTGCCGCAACCCGGGCATGAGGAGGACGACGTGCTGCGCTTGGCCGCAAGCCTGGAGCGGGGCTCGGAGCACCCACTCGCCGAAGCCATCGTCACCGGGGCCGAAGAACGCGATGTTGCGCTGGCTAACGCGAATGAATTCGAAGCCGTCACCGGCAAAGGGGTAAAAGGCATCGTCGACGGCAAATCAGTGGCGCTCGGCAACGCAAAGCTTCTCGCCGATCTGGGGCTCGACGGCGGCAAGCTCTCCGAGACCGCCAATGCTCGACGTGACGAAGGCGAAACGGTGATGTTCGTCATCGTCGGGTCCGAAATCGCCGGTCTCGTGTCGGTCGCCGATCCGGTCAAGGAGACGACGCCGGACGCGCTGAAGGCGCTGCACGAACAAGGCTTCCGCATCGTCATGGCGACTGGCGACAACGAGCGTACCGCGAAGGCGGTGGCTGGAAAACTCGGGATCGACGAGATCCGTGCCGACGTGTTGCCCGAAGACAAGGCGCACATCATCAAGGAGCTGCAAGACGAAGGCCGAAAGGTCGCGATGGCGGGCGATGGCGTCAACGACGCACCTGCACTGGCCCAGGCCGATGTCGGCATCGCCATGGGCACCGGCGCCGACGTGGCGATCGAGAGCGCGGGTTTTACCCTGGTCAAAGGCGATCTCAACGGCATCGTCCGGGCCAGGAAGCTCTCTCGTGCGACGATGCGCAACATCAAGCAAAACCTGTTTTTCGCCTTGGTCTACAACGCCGCGGGCGTGCCGGTGGCGGCGGGGATCCTCTTCCCGTACTTCGGGATTTTGATCTCACCGATATTCGCGGCCGCGGCGATGAGTCTGTCGTCCGTATCGGTAGTCGGCAACGCTCTCCGGCTGCGTTCGGTCAAGATCTAGAAAGAGTCCAACCCATCGCGGCAATGCGCCTTACGGAAAGGAACGACCATCTATGAACGCCATATCGATTCCCCGAGTCGCCGCCTGGACAGGACTGATGATCCTGGTGTTGGGAGCGCAAGCGGCTCTTGCCGAGCCGTTCGTGTATGTGCCCCTCGGCGGAGAGAACAAGATTGTCGCTGTCGATGCCGCGCCGGACGAAATCGTCGATACGATAACCGGCTTGGCGGCAGTTCATGGCCTCGCGGGGACGCCCGATGGGCAGTTCCTGCTAGCCGGAAGCTTCGAGACGCGAGCATCAGGCGGCGAGGCGCCAGCGAAGCCGGCGGGCGTATCCGAAGATGAGCATGCCGCGCACCATGGCGCCGCGTCCGCCGATGCCAGGAACGCCGTTGCGGAATTCAGCACGGTCTCGGTCGTTCGAACGGCCGACGGCTCCGTGGTCCGGCGCATCGATGTACCCGGCGCCGTCCACCACGTCGCGGTCAGTGACGATGGCCGGTTCGCCGTCGTCACCCATCCCAACGCCGGATCAATCAGTGCCATCGACCTCGGCTCCTATGAGGTGGTCGCGACGGTCGCCACCGGGCCTCTACCCAATTACGCGGCCTTCGCTCCTGGCGGTGACCGCCTTTACGTCAGCAACACCGGCAACGACACGGTCAGCGAGATCGACACGGCACGGTGGATCGTCCGGTCGAATACCGTTGTCGGCGGCAGCCCTGAACACATCGTTCTGTCCAGAGATGGCGTCACTCTCTACGTCAACAACGTCGACGACGGCACGGTCTCCGTCGTTGAGGTCGGCGACCAAACGGTTGTGAAGACGATTCGCCTCGAAACGGCCCTCCACGGGATCGACCTGTCCGATGATGGCGGCACGCTCTTCATCGCGGTCCTTGGTGGCGACAAGGTGGTTGCCATCGATCTCGCTACCGGCGCCCAGCGCAGTGTTCCCTTGGCTCCCGCCCCGTACCACCTCGCCGTCGTTCGCGGGACGGGCAAGCTCTACGTCTCCAGCGCCGATGAGCCGAAAATTTGGGTGATCGATCAGCGGGATCTCAGGATTCGCGGAGAGATCCAGATCGGCGGCAAAGGCCATCAGATGGTTCAGGGCGCGGGCGGATGACCTCGACCGTATTTCGGAAACGACGAGGGTCGGAAGAGGTGACGCGACATGGCGCAGCATGAAACCAGCGGCTTCCGGAGCTTCATTTTCTCCCGTTCCGGCATGGTGTTGCTCGGATTCCTGGCAGTGGCGGGTTACTTCCTGTGGGAAGAGCATGCCGCGCATATTCTGGGCTATCTGCCGCTCCTCCTCATTCTCGGACTCTGCGTGGGCATGCATTTCTTCATGCATGGCAGCCACGGGGGCGATCACGGATCGCACCGCGACGAACCGCGGGAGGACGACAGATGAGCAACGAAGTTCCAGCCTACGGTCTCTGGTTATTGGTGGTGATCAACTCGGCGATCTTCATCCTGTTCGCCTTTAGCTTCTTTAAGCCGAAGACTGGCCGGGACTGGCGCTCATTCGGTGCTTTCAGCGCCTTTCTGGTCGCGCTTTTCACTGAGATGTACGGCTTCCCGCTCACCATATATTTCCTATCGGGCTGGTTGCAGACCAACTACCCAAGCGTCGACTGGCTTGCCCATGATTCCGGCCATCTCCTGGAAATGCTGTTTGGCTGGAAGGCAAACCCGCACCTCGGGCCCTTCCACATTCTGAGTTTCGGCTTCATCGGCGGCGGGTTCATCCTGCTCTCGGCCGCTTGGCGTGTCCTTTACCAAGCACAACGGACGGGAACGCTCGCGACCACGGGGCCTTACGCCCGCATTCGCCATCCTCAATATGTCGGCTTCGTCCTGATTCTGGTTGGGTTCCTGTTCCAGTGGCCGACCATTCTCACACTGGCGATGTTTCCCGTTCTGCTTGTCATGTACTGGCGTCTTTCCCTGCGCGAAGAGCGGGAAGTCGAAGCCGAATTGGGTGACGTGTACCGACGCTACGCCGAGAGAGTGCCCCGGTTTATGCCCCGCCTCAAAGACATTTTCACCAGCCCGGCCGTTGAGGGGGACCGACAATGAGCCGAATTCATTATCGGCTCCATAGACCAGTCGGAATGACCGGTTGTCGACGGCGCCCGCACGACTCTCGACTGGATGCCAACGCATCGGAAGAGATTAGACATGAACCAAAAGAAGTATAAGCGCTCAGCCACGGACCTGCAGCGCCGTTCAAGTCCGGCCGCCATTTTTGTCATCACCGTGGTCGCTGCCGGTGCTGTCTTTGTCGGATGGAAAGCCATCGCACCATTGTCGCGCGACACGACGACTGACGTCACCGTTCCGAGGCTCTGCCCCTCGCAAGAGCAGGCAAGGCGGCGTTCGACGCCAACTGCGCGCCTATGCCAACGTACCGGAGGCCCGCGCCTCGATCAGCCGGTACCTGGCGTTCTACAACGGCCGGAGACCTCAATCATCGCTTGGCGGGCAGGCCCCCGATCAGGCATATCTCACGACGCAGCAGCCAATCCCGGCCGCAGCATAACCAAGGCGGACATCCACTTAGCGACAGCCCCGAAACTGTTCAGACAAGCCGAGCCACCTCTCGGCGTCCGTTCGCCAGCGTCTCACCAACCGCGCCCGCGAGCGCGGCGAGGACGTCGATCTCGTCTTCATCCGCTACGCCCTGGAACGGCTTCTCTATCGCCTCGGGACGTCTGGTCATCGGGACCGCTTCATCCTGAAAGGCGCCCTGCTCTTCATCCTCTGGGCCGGTGAACCGTATCGCGCCACGCGCGACCTCGACCTTCTCGGCTTCGGCGAACGGAACATCGAGGCGCTGACCACGACCTTCCGGGCGCTCTGCGATACGCCCGTGGAGGAAGACGACGGCCTTGAGTTCATCACCGAGTCCGTCCAGGTCGAGCCGATGCGGGACGAGGAAGGGCACCCCGGCGCCCGCGTGCGCCTCGAGGCACAGCTCGCCAGTGCCCGCCTGTCGGTTCAGGTCAACATCGGTTTCGGCGACGCCGTGACGCCGAAGGCCGAGGAGATCGAGTCCCCGTCGCTTCTCGCGCTTCCCGCCCCGCGCATCCGCGCCTATCCACGGGAGACGGTAGTCGCCGAAAAGTACGAGGCGATCGTCCCGCTCGGCATGCTGAACAGCCGGATGAAGGACTACTACGATCTCTGGGTGCTGGCGTCGTCCTTCCCGTTCGATGGACAGACGCTCGCCCCGGCGGTCCGCGTCACCTTCGACCGGCGCGGCACCGCGCTGCCCGAGGTCACCCCGGTGGGGCTGAGCGACGAGTTCGCGAGCGACCGGGGCAAGCAGCAGCAGTGGCAGGCATTCCAACGCTGGGGACGCCCGGCTCTTCCGCCACCGGCGCTCCCCGATGTGGTCGGCTCCATCAGGGAATTCCTCACGCCGCTCATGGAAGCGCTCCGCCAAGGGCAGCCGTTTGACCGGCAATGGTCGGAAGGGGGACCCCCTGGCGTCGTGACGTGAAGCGACGATCACGGTGACCGCCGGCGACGGTGGCCGACGATGCCGACATCGTCCGGAGGAGGGCAGGAAACCGAAGATCGGCCGTTGTTTCCGAGGCGTATGGCCAATAACAGTCCTCACAAGTTTTGGTTCGTTGCTTGTTTCGTCGAGCGCACCAGCGATAGAATTCCTGCAACGGATTTCGCGTATGGGCCCTGGGCAGGCGACGGCAAGACGATCCGAAATGGAAGGCCCCATTCGCGTCGATCGGAAGGAAGACGGATGCATCGCATCTTTCAGACCTTCATCGACCGCCTCGCGGAAAGCGTCGACCTCGACGACCTGCACAAGGCCATGGCCGACGCGGCGGCCGCGCTCGACCTCACCTGCTTCGCCTATCTGTCCATGCCCCACCGGCGTGGGGCGGAGGCGCTGGTGGTCTCCACCTATCCGGCCGCCTGGATCGGCCACTACGTCGAAAGCCACTACGAGCGCGTCGACCCGGTCATCCTCCAGGCGACGCGCGGTGCCGACCCCTTCGAATGGGGGCCCGGCGCCGGGCAGTCTGAGCTCACCAAGCGGCAACAGCAGTTCTTCGACGAGGCGGCCGCCTTCGGCATCCGCTGCGGCTTCACCATTCCGATCCACGACGGGCGTGGGCCGGTCGCCGCCGTGACCTTCGCCGCCGACGAGCGTCATCCGGCGTTCCGCCGCAGCGTCGAGGCGCACGCCACGGCCCTGCAGCTCATGGCGCTGTATTTCCACGCCCATGCCCGCCGCAAGCTTGCCGCCGACCGCGTCGTCGACGGCGCCGCGCTGTCGCCGCGCGAGTTCGAGTGCCTGGAGTGGGCGGCCCAGGGCAAGTCCGCCTGGGAAATCGGCCGCATCCTCGGGATCTCCCGCCGCACGGTGGCGTTCCACCTCGACAACGCGAAAATGAAGCTCAACGTCCGCACGGTCTGCCAGGCCGTGGCACGCCTGTCCGCATCCAAGCCGACGTTGCACTGAGCGGGGGCACCTCGTCACCCCGTGCAAGTGCACAGGGTGTCTCGCGCCAGCTGTTCGCCTCCAATGCGCGAAAGTTCCCCTTCGCAGGAGGCGATCATGATGCAACTCATCACGTCCGACCGGTACGGCGCGTTCGCCGATGATCTCGCCGAGATGTACCGCCTACGTTACCGCGTCTTCAAGCAGCGGCTCGACTGGGACGTCGAGGTCAGCGGCGACATGGAGATCGACACCTTCGACGCGCTCCACCCCGTCTATCTCCTGCAGCGTGGCGCCGGCGGCCGCGTCCAGGGCTGCGTGCGGCTGTTGCCGACGATTGGCCCGACCATGCTGACGGAGACCTTCGCCGCGCTGCTGGCCGGGGCGCCGGCGCCGTCGGACCCGGCCGTGTGGGAGAGCAGCCGCTTCGCGCTCGACGTCGAACGCGACGGCCCTGAAGGCGCGCATGGCGTCGCCCGGGCGACCTTCGAGCTCTTCGCGGGCATGATCGAGTTCGGGCTGTCCCGCGGCCTCTCCGACATCGTCACCGTCACCGACGTCGCCATGGAACGGATCCTGAGGCGGGCAGGCTGGCCCCTGCGGCGCATCGCGGCGCCACGGTCGTTCGCCGGCACGCGATCGGTCGCCGGCTATCTCGAGGTCTCCCCGGCCAGCCTCGCCAACGTGCGACGGCGCGGCGACCTCACGGACCCGGTGCTCTGGGCGCCGGTCGCGTCCGCCGCCGCGTGAGCTCGGCCCGGCGCTCGGAATCAGGCACTGGGGAGGAGACTGCAGACAACGGGGGATATCGGGGGCAGGTGGCGGTCTTCTCCCGCGCTCGACGCGGAAGCCTGCCGGCATGGTCAAGCCGCCGAACATCAGCCCCGGTGGGGACTGGCGCCGATGCGCGGCCTACGACTACACCGCCGCCTTGCCGCGGCGGGGGTGGGCGTGGGAGTTCCTGCGCCGCGACGCAGACTACCGGCAGGCCTGGTCCGAGGCCTCGCCTGCCGTCACGATCGAGCGGCCCGCGCCGAACCTGACAATCATGACGGCGCGGACGGAGCTGCCCGAGCTGGCCGACTGGTGCCTGTTTTTTCGCCGATGCGCCCCAGCGGACAGCGACCGAGGCCGTTGTCTTCTGGGATTCGCGCGCGTGTCCGCACGTTCTGCCAACCCGCGCGCTTCCCGCCGGTGCACGGGGCGATACCGGCCGCTTCAGCTTGTCGGAAACCCCATGCCGGGCGGCGCTCCTCCGGATGCCTGATGGGCGACAGCACCTTCTCTTTTCGGAAGCCGGCTGCGCGCTTCAACTCGACATCCGCGGCACAAGCCTGTCCGAGCCGGTGCGCCTGCTGACCGATGCCGTTCTTCCGGCCGCGCATCTCCGAGCCCGTCTCGTTGCGCTCGAAGGCCTCGCCAACATTATGGGGCGCGGCCGATTTCCAGACCATCGGATGATCGAGCCGCACGGGCGGCGGCTCCGCGTGGTGCTGCAGGCGCTCGACGGATGGCTCGACGGCGCGCCCTATCGTGACATCGCCATCGCGCTCTTCGGCGAGGCGCGCGTCGAGGCCGACTGGCGCGATCCGCGCGACCACTTGCGCGACCATGTCCGCCGCGCCGTCCGCCGCGGACGGGCGCTCATGCGCGGTGGATACCGCAAGTTTCTCCTCTGACACGCCGCTCAGGCGTCCTTGAGCAGTTGCCTGTAGCCGGATCGTGTCATCCAATGCGCCCGCGCAAGGTGGTCTTCCCAACAGTGCCGGGCGGCGGCATCCGTGTCGGGCTCCCGTCCGAGCACCAGCCGGGCGACCTCCTTCCACTCGGCCCCGTCCGCTTCGGCGTCCAGCAGCCGGAGGTAGGTGACAAAATGCGCCTCGTCGTAGGGCGTGATCCGCTCCACCCAGGGGACGTGGTCGGCAACTTCGGGTTTCTGCTCTTCCTTCGCCATTACGAGCTATTCCCTATGCCGTGTCCGTTACCGGCTATTCGGTAGTCTTAAAGCACACCACCTTCGCTGCCATCGATTGTCGAAAATACTCCGTGGTGAAATACTCGACAAGCCGCTGCTCTCTCGTCCATGGAGATACGAGAGGTGCTCGCGCTCAACTTGCGAAAATGCCGGCAGGCCCAAGGCCTGTCGCAGGAAGAATTGGCTCACCGCGCAGATATCGACCGCACCTACATCAGCGCCATTGAGCGCAGCGTCTATGCCGCCAGCATCGAGGTAGTCGAGAGACTCGCCCAAGGTCTTGGGATGGAGGCGGCGGATCTCCTCCGCAGGTCTTCTCCTGCCGGCGACACCGGCAACACTCTCTCGAATGAAGGACGCCCGAGAAATCGAGACGGTGATTAATGTCCTTATCGCCCTCTACAAGGCCGACGCTCTCGACAATCCCAGAGTAGGCGAAACCAGCCGGCACGAAGCATGCGTGCGCCGCCCTTGGGCTCTTCGCGGCTGCCCGCGTATCTCTCGTGCAGCACGATTTGAACCCAAACGATAGCGGTTGGCCGAGCGGTATGAACGGTAGACGTGGCGAGCCCCATCGGCTCGCCACGCCGTCCTACTTCCCGCGCCTAGTTCTTATGCATGGCCCCCGTATCGTGTCCTGGGTCGTGACCCTCAGACGCCGAAGATGATGATGCACCGGAGTCGGCCACGACAATTGGCCCCTTCATGCCGGCCTCATAGTGCCCGGGGACGTTGCAGGCGTACTCGAGCGTGCCGGATTCAGTGAAAGTCCAGACCAGCTCCTTGGTCTCGCCGGGCCGAAGGAACACGGCGTTCGTGTCGTCGTGCTTCATTTCTCCGCTCGCCATACCGCCTTGGTCCATCATCTTCATCATCTCTTCGCGATGGGCCTTCTGCGTCGCGGCATCGCCGATGGTGAAGTCGTGGACGAGCTCGCTCTCGTTGGTGACGACGAAGCGGACCGTTTCGCCGGCCCGGAACTGGAGCTTGTCGATGCCGTAGTCCAGACCTTTGGCCACCACCTCTATTGTCCGGTCGACCTTGGCCGGGTCGCCCGGCTTGCCAAAGCTCGTGGCGTGACCACTACCGTGGTGGTCTCCGCCATGGCCGGACGGGCCGGCCTGCGCACCGGCGATGCCCAGCGCCAGGACGGCGGCGGATGCGACGAGCATGTGACGCATAGATACAAAGCTTGTGAGTTTCATAGGCTTACACTCCTGTAGGTTGAGTTGCACTCACGAGACTTGCGAGAGGAGCGCCTGCATGCGCTCTCTCGCCTTCGGGGGAAGCTTGCTGGCGGCGGCCTCGGCGGCCTCGAGATTCGTCGGCTCGCCTACGACAATCACGGTCACCATCCCCAGACCGACGTGTGGCGTGCACCGGATCCCGTAGACGCCGGGTTCCGTCAGGGTGAAGGATCCGTCCTTGTTGAACGGGACCTTGAGCGGCTGTGCGCCGCCGGGCAGCATGCCGGCGATCGACACAGCGTCGTGTCCCTTGTCGGTCGCGACGAAGGTGACGGTCTCGCCCGGCTTGATGCGGACGAGCTGCGGCGAATAGACGAAGCGGCCGTCCTCGCCCTTGTTGAGCATTTCGATTGTGGCTTCTGCCGCGTTAGCCGTGGCGATCCCGCCCGCCACGGCCATCGCGAGCAGAGTTCCGGTGAGCGTGCGTAATGCGCGCATTGTTACCTCCTATGCTTCAGTGGTGGTCAGACCGATGTCTGCGGCTCAGAACCAGAACCGGACACCGGCGACGAGCGCGAGGCTGTCGACGTCCTCGCCCTCTCGTCGGGCAAAGTCGGCCGTCCGTCCGACCTTGCGTTCCCAGGAGACGCCGACATAAGGCGCGAACTCCCGGACGATCTCGTAACGAAGCCTCAGCCCCAGCTCGACATCGCTGAGGCCGCGCCCGATGCCGAGCCGCTCGACCTCCTGGACGGCGAAGTTGAGTTCGGCCGACGGCTGCAAGATGAGCCGTTGTGTGAGCAGGAGCTCGTACTCCGCCTCGATCCGGGCCGAGACGTCGCCGTCCTCGCTGACGAAGCCCGCGGCGTCCACCTCGAAGAAGTAGGGTGCAAAGCCCTGGACGCCGAAGACGGCGAAGCCGCGCGATGGGTCCGGCCGGATGTCATAACGCGCGCCGACCTGCAGGTCCCAGAACGGGGCGATCATCCGGCTGTAGAGGAGCTGCACCTCGGCGTCTTCCACCTTGCCGCCAACAAGCTTCTCGCCCTCGGTCTTGAGCCAAGCCTTGTTGGTGTCGGTCCCGGCCCAGCCCTGGGCCTCCCAGTTCAAGAGATCCTTGCCGTCTGTCGCTCGGTACTCGAACCGCTCCACCTGCAGGAACGTGAAGACCTCTTCGTCGGCGACCTGGGCCTGCGCCATCTGGGCGCCCGTGAGCAGGAGCGTGGCCGCTGCCACAGCGAGCAGCGGCCGGTGCCATATGCCGTTCTTGATCATCGTCTCCCACCCCACTCACTCGGCTTGCGCGACGACGTTGGCGACAACCACGGTCCGGAACATGCCGGTGTCCATGTGGTAGAGCAGGTGGCAGTGGAACGCCCACTGGCCCAAAGCGTCCGCCGTCACGTCGGCGTAGACCGTCTGCCCTGGCGGCACGTTAACGGTGTGCTTGCGGGGGTTATTGGCACCGTTGCCGTTCTCGATCTCCATCCACATGCCGTGCAGATGCATGGGATGGTTCATCATGGTCTCGTTGACGAACTTGATGCGCACGCGCTCGCCGTGGCGGAGCTTGATCGGCTCCGCTTTGGAGAACTTCTTGTCGTTGATCGACCAGAAGTACCGCTCCATGTTGCCGGTGAGGCGGACCAGGATCTCCCGTTCCGGCGGTCGCGTATCGTAATTGGGCACGACGGCCCGGAGGTCGGCGTAGCTGAGAATCTTTGGCGAGCCGTCATCCATCGCCATCCCGCCGTGGGCTGCGCCGGCCGGCGCGGTTTCGCCCCTGGGGGGCATTTGATGCCCGACATGTTCCGGGCCACTCCGGCCCGCGGCAGTGGCTATGCCGTGGCCTTCTTGCTCCATCGGCTGTGCGGCCGGTTGCCCGGCCGACCCATGGCCCATCGCCGAATGGCCCATCGCTGTGGCGCCGCCGCCCGCCGGTGCTTCCTGCATGGCGCCGTGCTGCATCGGCATGGTCATGCCGCTGTGGTCTCCGGCGCCGGCGGCGCTGTGCGGCGCCGTCGAGCCCTGGGGCTGGTCCGAGGCAGTGTCGCCTGCGGGCCACGTCTTCTGCGTGCCGGGCTTATGCTGCATGCCGCCCATGCTGCCGTGGTCCATCGCCGGCATCGCACCTGGCGGTTCGTGCCCCGCACCGTGGGCGCCGCCCGGCTGCTGGTCCTGGGCCGGCATGTCGTGCTGCATGCCGCTCATGCCGCCGTGCGCCGCTCCCATGTCGGCCATCGTGAGGATCTGGCGCGGCCGCATCGTCGGGATCTCGGCCGCCATGCCCTCGCGCGGTGCCAGTGTGGCGCGGGCGTAACCGCTGCGGTCGATGCTCTCGGCGAAGACCGTGTAGGCGCGGTGTTTCTTGGGCTCGACGATCACGTCGTAGGTCTCGGCGACGGCGATGCGGAACTTGTCAACCGTCACCGGTGCCACGTCCTGGCCGTCGGCCTGGACGACCTGCATGCGCAGCCCAGGAATGCGCACGTCGAAGAAGCTCATCGCCGAGCCGTTGATGAAGCGCAACCGCACCCGTTCGCCCGGCTTGAACAGCGCCGTCCAGTTGGCGGCCGGCGGCTGGCCGTTGACGAGGAAGGTGTAGCCGCTCACGTCCGCGATGTCGGTCGGGTCCATCCGCATCGCACCCCAGTCGAGGCGGTCGCGGACCGTGACGTCCCAGCCCTTGTCCCCGACGTCGCGGAAGAAGTCGAAGACTGTGCGCTTGTTCCAATTGTAGTAGTCGCTCTGCTTCTTGAGGTTGGAGAGCACCCGGTGCGGGTCCTCGTCCGTCCAGTCCGAGAGCATGACCACGTATTCGCGGTCGTAGCGGTACGGCGCCGGCTCCGCGGGATCGATCACGAGCGGGCCGTAGACGCCCGACTGCTCCTGCAAGCCGGAATGGCTGTGGTACCAGTATGTGCCGCTCTGCTTGACGGGGAAGCGGTAGGTGAAGGTCTCGCCGGGCGCGATCCCGTCGAAGCTCAGGATGGGCACGCCGTCCATGTTCGCCGGGAGAAGTATCCCGTGCCAGTGGATGGACGTGAGCTCGGAGAGCCGGTTGGTGACCCGGATCGTCACCTCCTCGCCCTCGCGCATGCGCAGGACGGGGCCGGGGATCGATCCGTTGACGGTCATGGCCGGCCGCTCCCGGCCGGTGACGTTGACGGTCTTTTCCTCGATGACGAGGTCGTACTCGCCGGCGAGCGCCGGGCCCGCGACGGCCAACGCTGCCAGCGTTGACACCAGAATGCCTTTGAGGCGCATTTTCATCCTCTCCGCTCCCCGTCCTGCTGCCCTCGGGCTCATGCCCACGGTCTGCGCAACGGAAGATACGTGTCTGTTCCAGCCGGCCTTACGGCCGTGAGGTTTCAAAAGAGGCTTCTGTCCAGCCGCGGCCGGATGCCTTGCGGCCTCGCTAGCGCCGCATCACGACGTGCGTCATGGCACGCGGCGTGGCCGCGTCGACAGAAACGGGATCAGACGGTGGATCGGGGGACGGGAGGATCGCGGTCCAAGGCGACGGAGCGCAGATCTCTATCGGCGCCAGCGGGCCGAAACCGCTCATAGCGGTTTGAGTGAATCAGGGCGAAAGAGCTTCCAGGCCCTGCAAACGAGGGCCCACACGACGGGGTAATACAATGACCGGAGCCGGCGTGCTCGCCGTGGGAATGGTCGCTCGGTGGCGCTGGCGCTGGCGCGCCCAGAGTATCCGTGGTGGTGACGGAAGCCGGCATCGCATGATGCGGCGAGGCATGGGCAGGACTCTGGGCCAATAAAAGCCCTACAACGACTAAGAGTGCTGTCAGCAAACGCCACATTCTATTTTGCAATACCGTAACAGCCAACAAACGGCGACTCACTCGCAGCACACCAAGGCGTTGCCTATCTAGGGGCCGACATCGTGCCGGTCAAGACGCATCGGCCTTCGTCACGAAAGTTTTATCCGCCATGGCTCGCACAGGCGCACATTTTCCTACAGATAGCACCACGTGCTTAACGGAGGATTAAGCTGATTTCATGACGCCGCCGGATTGCGTGGATCGACGCGCCGCGTATCTGCAACGTCGATCGTGCCGAGCGCTGCCGACGGATCAGCGTGCAGGTTACGTGGAGCAGCGCGACGAGTCGTGGCGATAACCGTCTTGCACCCAGGCGAACTCGAATCCGCACCCCCTCTGTGTGGTCAACCTGTGGCAGTCCACCGGGCCCACGGGCGTTTTTCCCGTCGCTGCGAGGTAACATCAGCGCCACAAGGCAGAGTCATCGACCACAATGGGGGAAGGGCCTGCTGACGCAGAGGCGCCTCCATCATTCCGTTTAGACAGACAGCCGCAACGTCGTCGGCGCCGATGGCCTCCAACTCGTGTGCGTAAGCTGGCACCGCACTCGATGGAAGCCACTGCTCCTGCTGCGGCAAAAGAGGGCTGACTGCTCCCTTATATCCTCGTCCCGGATGTGACGGGCGCCCGCCCGGCCTGCGGCCGGCCGCCGGGCTCTCGTGAACCGAGCCCGCGTTCGTCGGGCGATCAGTCCACCGGACTGATCGCGTTTCCTCCTCACCGGTCTCGGCCCTTCGGGCTTCGATCCCTGGCGCGATAGGCAGCCCTGCGGGCTGCCCGACGGCCGCCGCCCTCGCGGGCGGTGAAGTTCTTTCTATTGCCTTTCCCGGTGGCGCGGGGTGGGCGGCGCTCCCTTCTAGGCCCGCCGCGGCGCGCCGCAACCCTCCGCTCCGCTCCGGGTCCTCCACTCCGTTCCGGCCCTCCGGGTGCGGCCCGCCCCTTTGGCGGGCCTTTCCGGTCGCATCTCGCCGCCCACCCCGCTTCCGGGGAAAGGCGCGCGAGTTTTTGCGAGCGGAGGTGTGCCATGCCGGAGCGCAAGCGGGAGACGATCTATCAGGAGGTCACCGACCGGATTATTGCCGAGTTGGAGGCCGGGCGGGTGCCCTGGGTCCAGCCTTGGGGCAAGGCCAAGGCCGGGATCGGGCTGCCCCGGAACGCGGCGACCGAGCGCGCCTATTCCGGGATCAACATCCTGATCCTGTGGGGCGCGGTCATCGAGAAGGGATACCCCGCCCAGCATTGGCTGACCTTCCGCCAAGCCCTTGCCTTGGGCGGGCATGTGCGCAAGGGCGAGCGCGGCACCACCGTCGTCTATGCCGACCGCTTCATCCCCAAGGACGAGCAGAAGCGCGCAGCGGAGGAAGGCGACGAGCCGCAGGCGGTGCCCTTCCTCAAGCGTTTCACCGTGTTCAACGTCGCGCAGTGCGACGGCCTGCCCGAGCGGGTTCTTGGCGGGGCGGAACCGCTGCCCGAACGCGAGACCGTCCCGGAGGCCGAGGCACTCATTGCCGCGACCGGCGCGGACTTTCGGATCGGCGGCGAGCGCGCCTTCTACGTGCCGAGCGCGGACTTCATACAGGTGCCGCCGCAGCCCGCTTTCTTCGAGCAGATCAACTACTACCGGACCTGTTTTCACGAGCTTGGGCACTGGACGGGACACGCGTCCCGGCTCGCCCGCGACCTGTCCGGTTCGTTCGGCTGCAAGAGCTACGCCCGCGAAGAACTGGTCGCCGAGATGGCGTCCGCGTTCGTGTGCGCCAGCCTCAGTATCACGCCCACCGTGCGCCACGCCGATTACATCGGGTCCTGGCTCGAGGTCTTGCGCGAGGACAATCGCGCCATCTTCCGCGCCGCGAGCCTCGCCTCCAAGGCCGCCGATTACCTGCTGGCCTTCCGCGAGACGGCCGGCGCGGAGGGAGCGGCGGCATGAGCGCGCCCGCTGCCGTGCCGCTCGCCAGCGAGCCGACGCCCGAGGGCGAGCAGACCCTCGTGCCCGGCGTCCGCCCGATCAGCCAGCGCGAACGCATCGAGGCGCGGATGGTCGCGCCGCTCACCCCGCGCGTCCCGCAGAAGCCGCTGAACGTCGGCCTGTTCGACGAAGACGCGCGCAACCAGCTCGACCTGTTCTGACCCGGAGGTCCGCCATGATCCTGATCCCCGACGACATCCGCGACCGTCTTCTCGCCAACGGTGCTACCGAGCGCGAGACCGATCACGTGCCGGTCGTGAAGCTGTTCGAGCCGACCGGCGCGGCCACATGGCTGATCACCGAGATGATGCCGGACGAGCCCGACATCCTGTTCGGGCTCTGTGACCTCGGCTTCGGCTGCCCCGAGCTTGGCTATGTGAGCCTCGCCGAGCTTGAGAGCGTCAAGGGACCGCTCGGTCTCGGCATCGAGCGCGACCTCCATTTCGAACCCCGCTTCCCGCTCTCGGTATTTGCCGAGGCGGCGCGGATCGCGGGCCGCATCACCGAGGCCGAGCGCGCACTGGCGCAGGCCGCCGCCGCGCTCCGCACCCGCAACCCCGAAATTCCACCCGATGGGGCGGGACCGACGCGCCGATAGGCGGCGCACGGCCCCGCCCGTGGCTTGCGCTTCCGGTGGGGCCGCTGACCCAAGAGCCAAGGAGAGTGACCATGCAACTGCAACACATCCCGATCGACAAACTGGACGTCTCCGCGTTCAACATGCGGAACGCCAAGCGCGCGCCGGACGTCTCCGACATCCTGCCGAGCGTCCGCGCGCGCGGCATCCTGCAGCCGCTGCTGGTGCGGCCCAACGGCGAGGACGAGCGCTTCGAGATCGTCGCCGGGCGGCGGCGCTACTTCGCCGCCAAGGCGGTCGCCGAGGAAGGCGGCGGGGTCGAGCCCGTGCCCTGCGCCGTGATGGAGCCGGGCGACGACGCGGGCGCGCTCGAGGCCTCGTTGATCGAGAACGCCGCCCGGCTCGACCCCGACGAGATGAGCCAGTACGAGACCTTCGTGCGGCTCTCCAAGGAAGGGAAGTCGGTCGCGGAGATCGCCGAGACCTTCGGCATCACCGAGATCATGGTGAAGCGCCGCCTCGCCCTCGGTAACCTCTTGCCGAGGATCAGGACGGCCTACCGCAGGGGCGAGATCGACGCCGAGACGGTGCGCCATCTCACCCTGGCCTCGACGGCACAGCAGAAGGACTGGCTCGCCCTGTTCGCCGATCCCGAGCAGTACGCGCCGCGCGGCTTCCAGTTGAAGCAGTGGCTGTTCGGCGGCCAGTCGATCCCCACCTCCGTCGCCCTGTTCCCGGTCGAGGACTATCCCGGCCAGATCGTCGCCGACCTGTTCGGCGAGGATGCCTACTTCGCCGACGCGGACCTGTTCTGGCAGAAGCAGAACGAGGCCATCGCGGCGAAGCGGGACGAGTATCTCGAAGCCGGATGGGCCGAGGTCGTGGTGCTGGAGCCCGGCCAGTACTTCCATAGCTGGGAGCACGAGAAGACCCCGAAGAAGAAGGGCGGCAAGGTGTTCATCGCCGTCTCCCACCGGGGCGAGGTCGAACTCCACGAGGGCTGGCTCGGCCGCAAGGAGGCCCGCCGCGCGGCGCGGAAGGCCGCGTCGGCGGACGCGGACGGCGAGGCGACCGAGGTCGCACCCGCCGCGCGGCCCGAGGTCACCAAGGCGATGCAAAACTACCTCGACCTGCACCGCCAAGCCGTGGTCCGCCTCGCGCTTGTGGCCCATCCGGGCGTGGCGTTGCGGCTCATGGTGGCGCACGCCGTGGCATCCTCCGGCCACTGGCAGGTGAAGCCCGAGCCGCAGCAGGCGCGCAGCGACGCCATCGCCGAGAGCGTGGCAACCAGTTCGGCGCAGCAGGCCTTCGACGCAGAGCGGCAGGCAGTGCTGGCCTTGCTGGAACGGCCCGACTATCACCACTCCGTCACGCAGCCGGGCTACGACGCCTATCCCACGGCCGTGGTGTTCGCGAAGCTGCTGGGGCTCTCCGACGAGGACGTGCTGCGCATCGCCGCCTGCGTCATGGCCGAGACGATTGAGGCGGGCAGCGCCGTGGTCGAGGCGGTCGGCAACCACTTGGGCGTGGACGCGGGGCAGCATTGGCAGCCCGATGACGCCTTCTTCGATATGATCCGCGACAAGGCCGTACTCAACGCCATGCTTGCCGAGGTCGCGGGCAAGCGGTGTGCCGACTCCAACATCGCGGAGAAGGCCAAGACGCAGAAGAAGATCGTCCGTGACTGCCTCGACGGGGCGAACGGCCGTGCCAAGGTCGAGGGCTGGCTGCCCGGCTGGCTGGCCTTCCCGGTGCGGACCTGCACCGAGAACGGCACGCTCGCCACCGTCGACGAATGGGCGCGGGTGCGGTCCCTGTTCGATGGCGCGTGATCCGTCGCGGGCGGCGGCCTGACGGCCGCCGCCCGCTTTTCGGCCGACTCGTGGTTGGCTGGCCGAGAGCGCAAGTTGTTGGCACCGGTTGATTCGCGTCTGGTGACGGCCGATCCTCCGGCGCGAAATGGTGAGCGAAGGCGACGACTCCGATCATGCGATCACGGACATCCGGCCGGGTGTCGCGGCGATGACTTATGATCCTGACGGGCGGACGCTTCTTCACCGGCGGCGTCCAGCGCCGGTCGGACGAGGCCACCGAGTGGGGCTGGTTCGCGCCCGACGCACTGCCGGAGCCGCTGTTGCCTTATGCGCGAGTCTGGCTTGTCGATGCTGCGTCCGACACCGGTTCCGGCCCCGTGATCCGCTGATGGTTTTTGCCGACGCAATCGGACGTTGGCAAAGCCACGATGCGCCGCCTGCCGATCGTCGGCACGCCCTCAGGCCGCGACGGTTTCCTGGCACCGATGGACCTCGATGGTCAAATGCACGATGCCGAGTTCGTTGGGCAGCAGCGCCCGGTAGTGCTCCGGCTCCCGTGGCTCATGCGTGACGATGCTGAGCGCGGCGGCATAGATTCCCGGTCCGACCGACCAGATATGCAGGTCGGCGAGTCGGTTGTCGGCGTCGCCCTCGATGGCCTGGCGCACGTTTCGGCGAACAGGCTCTTCGGCTCGGTGGTCGAGCAGCACGCCGCTGGTATCGCGCAGCAGATGCCAGGCCCACCGTGCGACGAGCACGGCGCCGACCAGTCCCATGAAGGGATCGAGCCAGACGGCGCCGAAGTATTTCCCAGCCAGCAGGGCGACGATGGCCAGGACGGACGTCAGGGCGTCCGCGAGCACATGAAGATAGGCCGAGCGCAGGTTGTGGTCGTGCCGGTGATGATGGTGATGCGTGTGCTGATGCTTATGTCCATGGTGATGGTGGCTGTTATCGGCACGGGGAGCGCCTGACTCGCGGCCCGTCAGCAGCATGGCGCTGACGCCATTAACGAGGAGCCCGATCACCGCCACGGCCAGTGCCCAATCGAAAACTATCGGGACCGGATTCAGGAACCGCGCGCCGCTCTCCCAGGCCATGATCACTGCGAAGCCGGCAAGGATGATGGCGCTCGTATACGCCCCGAGCGCGTTGACCTTGCCGGTGCCGAAGGTGAATCGGGCGTCGCCGGCGTGCCGCCGCGCGTACCCATAGGTGAAGACGCTCAGCCCGAGCGCCACCGCGTGGGAGCCCATGTGCATGCCGTCGGCGAGCAGTGCCATCGAGCCGAAGGCCCACCCCGCGACGATCTCGGCAACCATCGTCACGATGGTCAGGACTGTGACGATCAGTGTGGGACGCTCGCCTTTGCGCCGCCGATCCTGTCCAAAGGTGTGATCGTGCGTCCAGGGCTCGACCGTGTCGGTATGCATTCCACTTCTCCACGGGCACGGGCCAAACACGGATACTCAAGCCGCTCCCGAAAAACTTTCGGCATGGTTCTGTTGAACCAGACGGTCACCCGGGGATCAAGCTCCCGGTGACCAACGGCCCGTCGCGCTGACGCCCGGGGGATCGCCGTGCGATAGCTGACAAACCGCGTTGGCGGCGCCGGCAAGACGGGTCTTGCACCCGGCTCGGCGCACCGAAGCTCGTTGGCTGGGCGTTTCCCGGTCCCCGTTCTGGCGGCGGGTGACGGGAGATTGCCTTCGGTCCGCCCCACCCGCTTGCCTCCGGGGCGGCTGCCCGGGCAGCCCGAATGCCGGGCCGGGTGGCGTGTTGCCTGCGTTCCTGTGCGGCTTGTATGAGCGGACGCGAGGGTTGTGCGTGGTCGAAGCGGCGCCCACGTTCGCCGTCCACGCTTGATCAAACCGGCTGCCTCGGGTCGTGATCCTCCGTCGTTGCAACCGCCCATGCGCCTGCTCCGGCTGGTGGACCTATGGCGGTCCCCGTCGCGGCGAAACCGGCTGCGGCGACTATTTTCCCCGCCCGCCTACGCGGTGCTCCGGCGGGCTTCCTCGCGGCCGCTGCGCTCCAAAATAGCCGCCTCCACCGGTCCTCCGCTGGCGCTCCGGCCCTCCGGGTGCGCCGGTCCGGCGCCCGCCATGGACGGTCCGCCGTGAGCAGGGCGATGGGCGCCCTGCACGATCAAAGGAGGATCAGAACATGGCAGCCATCGGATACGTCAACCGCCAGGCGGACGGCTCCTACAAGGGCTTCATCAACACCCTCAGCATCCGCCGCAGCGTCGTGCTCCTGCCGAACCGCGACAAGGACGCCGACAACCAGCCGGACTTCCGGGTCTTCACCGACGACCGCGAGCGGGTCGAGCTCGGCGCCGCCTGGAAGCGGGTGGGCCAGAACTCGGGCAACAGCTATGTCTCGCTGAGCCTGGCCGCCCCGGAGTTCGGGCCGCGCAAGCTCTACGCCAACCTCGGCCGCGCCGCCGGGCAGGACGATCCCGACACCTTCGCGATCATCTGGAACCCGGTCGACTGACGGCCGCCGCCTTGGCCCCGCGCCCTGCCGGGCGCGGGGCCTTTCGCCTGTCCCGGAAAGGGAGGCGAATTCCCCGACGGCCATTTTCGCCCGTCCCGGACCGCCTCCTCGCGCGCCCATCCTCGCCGTCATCGGCGCGACCCCGCCGGTCGCGCGCTTCAAGCGACGAGGTGACGACAATGAGCGATGACGAACACGAACGCGCCGCCCGCGCGAAGAAGGGCAGCCCCTTCCTCAACACCGCCCAAGCCGCCCACTATGTTGGCCTGTCGGGCCGGACGCTCGAGAAGATGCGCGTGACCGGCAGCGGGCCGAAGTACCGTAAACACGGGCGCTACGTCCGCTACCACATCGACGACCTCGACGCGTGGTCCGACTCCCGGTCCAAGGGATCGACCTCCGATGCGTGAGGACCGGCTCCTGCTGTCCGGCGCTCTGCGGCCGACGCGGCGCCGGCGCGGGCGTCGCCGCCCGCGCGTCCCGCTCGCCCTCGCGGGCCTCGGGCTCGCCGCCCTCGGCTTCGCAACACTCGCCGCGCCGGCGCCGCGCCTGGTCTGGAATGCCAGCGCCAGCGCGCCCGTGGGGCTCTACTGGGTCAGCCGCACGGTTCCGGCACGCGACGATCTGGTGCTCGCCACCTTGCCGCCCGACGCCCGCAGGCTTGCGGCCGACCGTGGCTATCTGCCGGTCGGGACACCCCTGGTGAAGCGTCTCGTGGCGGTTGCGGACGACGTCGTCTGCGCCGTCGGCGATGCCGTCTTCGTCAACGGCACGTATGTCGCCACGCGTCGCAATCGCGACTCCTTCGGCCGTGCGCTGCCGCGCTGGACCGGCTGTCGCACGCTCGCCGCCGACGAACTGTTCCTGCTGATGGCCGGTGTCTCCGGCTCGTTCGACGGCCGGTACTTCGGGCCGGTACGGCGCGCCAGGGTCATCGGGAGGCTCGTGCCGCTATGGACCGGGTGACCGTCCTGGCGCTGGGCGCGGTTGCCCTTGCGACTTTTGCCTGCTCGTCCTCCGTCGTCGCTGAACCGGCCCCCGTCGAGCAGCGGCTCGACCGCTGGGAGCCGTTCATCGCCGAGGCCTCCGCCCGGTTCGCCGTCCCGAAGACTTGGATACGCGCGGTTATCGCGGCCGAGAGCGCGGGGCGAATTATGCTCGACGGCCGTCCGATCACTTCGTCCGCCGGCGCCATGGGGCTCATGCAGGTGATGCCGGGGACCTATGAAGAGATGCGTCGGCGACATGGTCTTGGTGGCGATCCGCACGACCCACGCGACAACATCTTGGCCGGGACCGCCTATCTCTGCACCCTTTACGAGCGCTTCGGGTTCCCCGGCCTCTTCGCCGCCTACAATGCCGGGCCCGGTCGCTACCAAGAGCATCTGACCGACGGGCGACCGCTGCCGCGCGAGACCCGTGCCTACCTCGCGCGGCTCGATCCGTCGCGTCTGGCAACAGAGGCCGCAGGGGCCGCGGAAACGGATCGGCGTCTCTTCTTCCCTCTGCGCGCGACGGTGACGGACGGTCGCGAGTCGTCGTCGACGGTGGCCACGGACAGCCTGTTCGTGCCCTTGCGTACCGTGCCGGGCGAGGACCGATGAACCGCGACGGCGCGGCCGGTGCCCTGTCGGAGAGAGAGGACCTCGTCTCGGTTGTCCCAGCGTACCAGCCAGGACGAAGCGCCCGTCAAGGATGCGCGGTCCCCCCAAAATGCTCCACTGCGCTGGCGCTCCGCTCCGCATTTCGGCTCCCCCGCGCCCCGCTTCGCGGCGCCTCCGGCGTCCTTGACAGCCGCTTCGCCGGCCGATGGCGGGAGCTGTCCTCGATGAGGAGGACAGCAACCACGGAGGTTCCGATGACCACACTTCACACGCATCCGCACGCCGCGTTCGACCGCTTCCCGCAGCTCCGCCGCGACCTGATCGCCGAGTTCGGAACGGACGGAATCGACGCCGCTATCGAGCTATTTATCGCCGCCGAGCGCGCCGATTTCCACTGGGACGGACGCATCGCGGAGATGAATCTCGGCGCCTGGGAGAGCCTCGACGACGAGAACGAGATGTTCGAGCGGGTGACGATTCTCGGCTACTTCCGCGCCCGCTACTACGTCGCGACGTGTCTCGTCGATGGCGACCGAGACGTCCATTGGATGCTCGGTCTGCGCCATTTCGAGTGCTTTGAGAGCGCCGAACAGGCGTTCCTGGCGAGTGGCGGATGATGCCACCGGCCACCCTGGGAGCGATACCGTCAGGTGCCGCTCCCGACTTCCTTGTGTGGTGATCCTGGCCGGCGCGCGACCGGTCGCCCGAGTCAAGGTCCGGTCAGAGATCGCAGGTGATCGTAGGAGGGACGGCAGGTGGCTCAGAAGCCCGGTAGGGCAAGATAAAAGGATGGCGCCATGAGACGCCTATGTCGTTGGCTGCACATCGTTTTCCCTGGCGCCATGCCCGTCCAGGATGGCGCCAGTGCGGGAGTAAGTCCTTGGTCTGCCGCGATCTTCATGGCGCCGGCTTGCGGCTTCGGCTGGCCGCCGTCTACTCGTGGATCACGATGCAACATGACCGGCGGCGATCATGAAGGATGACGACTTCACGCCGAGGCTCGGCCGGATCCGCAGCCGCGGCAGCAAGCGCGGGCGTCGCTACCTGCACCAGGTGCTGCGGTCGATGGCGCTTGCCGGCGGCCGGTCGTTGCCGAGCCGCGGTACCTTCCAGGGCAACCGCATCGGTCGTGGGTCCGGCGTCGGCCGGGTGCTCGCCGCCCGCGACCGCTATGCCGCCTACCGGGCGCGCCGGGTGATCGTGAAGTCGCGCATCGTGAAGCTGACGGGGCAGGGGCGGAAGGCGGCCCAGCTCCATCTGCGCTACATCCAGCGCGACGGTGTCACCCGCGAGGGGTTGCCCGGCGATCTGTACGACGCCGAGTCCGATCGTGCCGACGGCCGGGCGTTCCTCGAGCGCGGCGAGGGCGACCGGCACCAGTTCCGCTTCATCGTCTCGGCCGAGGACGCCGCCGAGTACGACGAGCTGAAAGGGTTCACCCGTCGGCTAATGCGACAGATGGAGGACGACCTCGGCACCCGGCTCGATTGGGTGGCGGTCGACCACTACAACACCGGCCATCCCCACACCCATGTCGTGCTGCGCGGCCGCGACGACCAGGGGAAGGATCTCGTCATCGCCCGCGACTACCTCGCCAGGGGGATGCGCGAGCGGGCGGCAGAGATCGTTGAGCTGGATCTCGGGCCGCGCTCCGATCTGGAGATCGAGCACCGCCTGCGCTGGGAGGTGGAGCAGGAGCGCTTTACCAGCCTCGACCGCGGCCTGCTGGGCGACATCGGCGAGGACGGGCTTGTCCGGTCTGGCACCGCGGCCGGCGACGCCTTCCGCCAGACGCTGCGCGCCGGCCGGCTGCACAAGCTCCATCGCCTCGGACTCGCCGAGGAGATAGAGCCGGGCCGGTGGCGGCTGGCCGACGACCTGGAGCCGGTGCTGCGCCGGATGGGCGAGCGCGGCGACATCATCAAGACCATGCACCGTGAGATGACCCGCGAGGGTCGGGACAGGGCGACCTCGGAGTACGCCATCTACGACCCGGCCGACACAGAGGCGCGGCGACTGGTCGGCCGCGTCGTCGCGCGCGGTCTCTCCGACGAGATCAACGACCGCCACTACCTGATCGTAGACGGTGTCGACGGCCGCGCCCATTACGTCGATATCGGCAGGGCCGACACGACCGAGCCGTTGCCGGACGGTGCGATCATTGCGATCGCACCGAAGCGGGCCGCGCCGAGAGACGTCGACCGAACCATCGCCGAGATCGCCGCCGCGAACGACGGGCAGTACAGCGTTGACATCCACCTGCGGCACGACCCCACGGCCACGGCCGCGTTCGCCGAGACCCACGTGCGACGGCTCGAGGCGATGCGGCGGCGGGACATCGGCGTCGACCGCCAGCCGGATGGCACCTGGACGATCGCGCCTGATCATTTGGATCGGGCGGCGGCGTACGAACGAAGCCGGGCACGGGCGAGCCCGGTCATCGTCGCGATGCTGTCCGCGGTGGCGCTCGACCGGCAGGTCGGCGCCGACGGCGCGACCTGGCTCGACCGGGAGCTGCTCGCCGACACGCCGACCAGCCTCCGCGACGCGGGCTTCGGGCGCCAGGTACGCCAGGCGCTCGACCGGCGCCGGCAGTGGTTAATTGAGCAGGAGCTTGCCCGCCAGGAGCAGGACCGGATCGTCTACCGTGCCAACATGCTCGGTCTCCTGCGCCGACGCGACCTGACGCGGGTCGCGGACCAGCTCTCCGGCGAACTTGGCCTGCAATACGCTGAAAGCGAGCCCGGCAAGCGGATCGAGGGCGTCTACCGCCGGCGGCTGGACCTCGTCAGCGGCCGGTTTGCCGTGATTGAGAAGTCGCGCGAATTCACGCTGGTGCCATGGCGGCCGGTACTGGAGCGCAACCTCGGGAAGCAAGTGTCCGGTACGCTGCGCGGCGACACGATCTCCTGGTCGCTTGGGCGCAAGCGGCGCGGTCCGGGCATCTCGTAGGATTGCGATCAGGCTCGTAGGCGTGCCCGCTGTCGACCCCGAAGCAGCCCTCCGAACCTGGCGTGGCCGCGCATGCTCGTGTCTCATAGCGGCTGTCCGAGAACGTCCAGTGCGGAGCAGCCATCCAGGCGTTATACCGACCATCCTACTCCTATTGCCCGATCTATCAGTAAGTGACCGGTTGCGTTCGTCGGAAGTTTGACCACTCCATAGCCGTAGTGTTAGCTCCCTTCTCGGAGAAAAGGGCGATGGCAGACGAGGCGAAACCAAGAAGAATCAAGCGGCGGCGCGGTAACACCCTCGAGCGGTGGGAGGTCGAGATCGTCAAGGGGATGATTCATCGCGGGGGCGGCTTCACGAACGATCAGGACATTCTGGCCTACTTCACCCGCCCGACCCGCTCCATTAACCACCGACTCATAGGAGAGATCAGGGCGAGGAAGAAGCACAAGAGCGTCAAGCCTGCTTCCGACGAAGCCCTCGACGAGTTCCTGTCGACTTGGCCCGATGTCGACCCCGGAACAGGCTTGAGCGCCCGAGGCGACGAACTCCTGATCAAGGCCCGAGAAGCTATGATCGCCGCAGTCCACACCTTTAACTCCGCCGGACTGATGTTCCGCGCCGAACTCTTCATCACGACCGCCATCGTCGCCTGGACCTACTTGCTTCACGCCTACTACAAGCGCGAGGGCATCCCCTACAAATACAAGGGCAAGCAGACGGCCCACGGCGCCGACCGCTACTGGGATCTGAGCCAGTGCATCAGCACGGGCAAGTGCCCGCTCTCCGAGGGAGCGAAGACGAACCTTCGCTTTCTCATCGAGCTACGGAACGAGATTGAGCACCAGTCGACCAGCCGCATCGATGATGCGGTTGGCGCTGAGCTCCAGTCATGTGCCCTGAACTTCAACGATGCACTGAAGGGGTTCTTCGGGAAGCAGTTCGGTCTTGAGAAGCGACTGCCGATCGCTCTCCAGTTCGTGTCGTTTGGGCCTGACCAGCGGAGCAGCTTGAAGACGGCGTCCTCACTGCCCCTGCATGTCTCGTCCTTCATCAGCGCGTTTGAGCATGGACTGTCCGACGACCAAGTTAAGGACCCGGCCTTCCGCCTCAAGGTCGCTTTCGTGCCCGTCGCCGCGAAGAAGGCTGCCGGCTCTGATGTCGCGGTTGTTACCGTGAAGCCTGGCAGTGATACGGCACAAGAGGTCGGCGAGGTGATCTTCAAGGAGGTGAACCGGGCGCGGTTCATCAGGAAGGACGTGCTCGCGGCAGTCAAGGAGGCTGGTTTCCCGAAATTCGGCCCCGGGGACCACACGAAGCTCATGCAGGAACTCGACGCAAAGAACCCAGCGAAGGGATACGGTTGCCAGGGCGATTACAAGAACACGTGGGTCTGGTATGACCGCTGGATCGAGCGGGTTCTGGAGCACTGCCGGCAGGAAGGGGCTCGCTACCGGTGACTTCGGAAACTCGCAGAACGGCTGTGGGTGATCACCACGAGAGAGCGTTCGCCTTGAATTGATGTCCCAGCCCTGACGAACGGATTGCTCAGCCAGGATCGGGCAATTCTCTGGCAACGGCAGAGCTGGTAATCGGTCCTTACGAGCATTGAGGCGGAGCGCAGCGAAAGCCCGAAATCCACCCATTTCCGACAATCTTCCCAACACAAGGAACGACCTCTTTCAGGCAAGCGTTGGGCTTTCTAGCTCCGCGTAAGGCAAAACTCTTCATCGTTTGCAGCCGCTGAGGAGGTATTAATCAGCTACCTTTTGCTGCTTCGACAGCAATAGTTTCCCGAGAGCGCTCCTGGAGGGCCGGGTCAGCGAGGATCAAGGTTGCGATAGGCCTTCGTACGCCGGCGCTGACCGGGTTCGGCCGAAATTCAAGATAAGCGTTCTTGCGGCTGTAAAAGGCCCCCGTGTCGCCCCACACCCATTCCCGTTCGCTCCTCTGGTTCGGCGCACCGTAGTCATTGAGGAGCTTGGCTTCCAGTGTCGGTATGTCGGGGCCACCAGGCAGTACATCGTATACGATCTTGATCGCCCGCGGACCTTCTGGCGTTGGTGCGAACGTGACTTGAGCCTCGGCCGCTTCACCTCGCGCCCGAACCATCCGTACACCTGCGTAGTCCCGCCCTGGGATCAGCTTGCTCTGCGCCTGCATGATCGCTTGCTCGAAGGACGGACCACGGACGACATTCTGAGTGATGAGACCACTCTTGGTCGCGGCTGCTTGGATCTTCTCCACGGTCGCTCCAAGCCTGAACCCACTTACCTGGTACGCGCTCGAATCTGCGGCTGAGGCCTGCGTGGCATCCGCAGCCACGACAGCGGTCCAGATGATGAGACCGAGAAGGGCTGATCGCGCCTTCATTCACCAGCTCCCTAAATGCAAATCTTGCCTACCGAATCCCTCTTCCGCGGCAACCGTCTGCCGTCTTCGAACTCGGATGTCGTTTAGGTGAGGATTTTACCCCGTCCTCGAATTCAGTTCCACGTTTCGCTCGGCCAGCTACGCTCTTATTACCCCTACTTGGCAAGCGCCGAAGAGAGCGTAGATCAGCGTAAATAAATGCGATTTTCGATTCCGCCGGTCTGAGGAATCTCTTGGGGCGTGACGCGACGCACAAGTCGCGCCGACGTGTGGACTCAAGGGCATGACACCGACCAAGCTCCTCATCGGCCAGGCGCTCATCGTCTTCGCCATTGTGATCGGCGGGGTGTGGGCGACGACGCAATGGACCGCGGCGATGCTGGGCTACCAGCCGCGGCTCGGTGCGCCCTGGTTCGAACTCCTGCAGTGGCCGGTCTACTACCCCTGGCGCCTGTTCGAGTGGTGGTACGCCTACGAGCCCTATGCACCAGACTTGTTCCGGCGCGCGGGCCTGCTGGCCGGCACCAGTGGTCTGCTCGGCACGGTGGTCGCCGTCGTCGGCTCGCTGTGGCGGGCGCGGCAGGGGCGGTTCGTCACCACCTACGGCTCCTCGCGCTGGGCGACCCGCAAGGAGGTGGAGCGGGCTGGCCTGTTCGAGCCGCGCGGCGTGTTCCTCGGCCGGCTGGGAGGCGGCTACCTGCGCCACGACGGTCCCGAGCACGTCATGGCCTTCGCACCGACGCGCTCGGGCAAGGGCGTGGGGCTGGTCATTCCGACGCTGTTGTCCTGGACCGGCTCGGCCGTCATCCACGACATCAAGGGCGAGAACTGGCAGCTTACGGCCGGCTGGCGGTCGCGGTTCTCGCATTGCCTGCTGTTCAACCCGACCGACCCGCGCTCGGCCCGCTACAACCCGCTCCTCGAGGTGCGCAAGGGGCCGCACGAGGTCCGCGACGTCCAGAACATCGCCGACATCCTGGTCGACCCGGAAGGGATGCTGGAGCGCCGGAACCACTGGGAGAAGACCAGCCACACGCTGCTGGTCGGCGCCATCCTCCATGTCCTCTACGCCGAAGAGGAGAAGACGCTGGCGCGCGTCGCGAGCTTCCTCTCCGACCCGCGCCGGTCCTTCGAGCACACGCTGCGCGCCATGATGGCGACCAACCATCTGGGTACGCCGCAGAATCCGGTGGTGCATCCGGTGGTCGCCCAGGCGGCGCGCGAGGCGCTCAACAAGTCCGAGAACGAGCGCTCGGGCGTGCTGTCGACCGCCATGAGCTTCCTCGGGCTCTATCGAGACCCGACCGTCGCGGCAACTACCGCCGCCTGCGACTGGCGCATCGCCGACCTGGTGGACGCCGAGCGGCCGGTCTCGCTCTACCTGGTCATCCCACCGTCGGACATCTCCCGCACCAAGCCGCTGGTGCGACTGGTCCTGAACCAGATCGGGCGGCGACTGACCGAGCGCCTGGAAGGCAGTCCGGATAAGCGCCGCCGGTATCAACTCCTCATGATGCTGGACGAGTTCCCGGCGCTGGGCCGCCTCGACTTCTTCGAGACGGCACTGGCCTTCATGGCGGGCTATGGCATCCGCGCCTACCTGATCGCGCAGTCCCTGAACCAGATCTCCAAGGCCTACGGCGAAAACAACGCGATCCTCGACAACTGTCATGTCCGGATCGCGTTCTCGTCCAATGACGAGCGCACGGCCAAGCGCATCTCCGACGCGCTCGGCACCGCCACCGAACTGCGTGCGCAGCGCAACTACGCGGGCCACCGGCTCGCCCCCTGGCTCAGTCACGTCATGGTCTCGCGCCAGGAGACGGCGCGCCCGTTGTTGACGCCGGGCGAGGTCATGCAGCTCCCACCCTCCGACGAGCTGGTGCTCGTCTCCGGCCTGCCGCCGCTCCGCGCTAAAAAGCTCCGCTACTACGAGGATGGCAACTTCACCGCTCGGATCGCGGACGCGCCGGCGCTTGCCGAGAACGGCTACCGCGACCGGCCGGCGCCGCGCGTAGGCGACTGGACCGGGCGGATCCGCGGGACCGACAGCCGTCTTGCCGCCGCGGCGGATCGCGAACTCGGCCTCGCCGACGCGGACGACGAGGGCGGGCTGCAGCACCAGCGCCATCCCGGCATGCCGGAGCCCGAGGTCTCGAAGCCGGTCGAACCCGCGCGGCAGAGCGACCTCGACCTCCTGGACGACGAGGCCGACGCCCCTGCCCAGACCAAGACCATGGATCGCGCCCGCAGGCTCCCCACCGTCACCCGCGCCTACGGTATCGACGGCGACCCGGGCCGACGCGACGACGACCTGCTGCCGGGATTCTGAGGGGATGCCATGAAACCGCGCCATCACCTCTATCTCGACGACGAGCTGACGGAGCAGCTCGAAGCGCTTGCCGCCAAGCCCGGCTCGTCCAAGTCGGCGATCGTCTCGGACGCGCTGCGCAGCTTCCTCGCGCGGCGCGGCGCCACCGAGCTCGATGATCGCCTCAAGGTCCGGCTCGACCGGTTCAGCCGCCAGCTCAACCGGATCGAACGCGACCAGCAGATCCTGCTGGAGAGCCTGGCGCTCTTCGTCCGCTACTACCTCACCGTGACGGCGCCGCTCCCGGAAGCAGACCAGGAGGCCGCCCGCGCGCTCGGCCACGAGCGCTTCCAAGCCTTCATCGACCAGGTCGGCCGGCGCATTGCCGGCGGCCGGACGCTGGCGGGCGAGGTGCTGGCGCAGACGTCCGAGGAGGAGGCCGAGCCATGAGCGGCACCGACGGGCACGCGGAAAGCCGCCAGCGTCGCCGCGCCATGCTGCGCACGGCCATGGGCCCGGCCATCGGCGTGGCGCTCGCCGATCCCGCCGTCATCGAGGTGATGGTGAACCCGGACGGCAGCCTGCGTCTCGACCGACTGGGCGAGGGCAGGGTCGACACTGGCGAGCGGCTGGAGGCGGCCGAGGTCGAGCGGATCATCCGCCTGGTGGCGAGCCATCTCCGCGTCGAGGCCCATGCCGCTAATCCGGTGGTGAGCGCCGAGCTGCCGGAGACGGGCGAGCGTTTCGAGGGGCTGCTGCCGCCGGTCTCGACCGCGCCCTGCTTCGCGATCCGGAAGCCGGCGGCCAAGATCTACACGCTCGAGGACTACGTCGCGGGTCGGATCATGATGCCGTTGCAGGCGGACGCCCTGCGCCGGGCCGTCCGCGACCGGCGCAATATCCTGATCGCGGGCAGCACCAGCTCGGGCAAGACCACGCTTGCCAACGCCCTACTCGCCGAGATCGCGCGGGCCGACGAGCGGGTGATCCTGATCGAGGATACGCGCGAGCTGCAATGCGCGGCACCCGACTGCGTGGCGCTGCGCACCAAGCCGGGTGTGGTCGGCCTCGCCGACCTCGTGCGCTCGACCCTACGGCTCCGGCCCGACCGCATCATCGTCGGCGAGGTCCGGGGACCGGAAGCCCTCGACATGCTAAAGGCCTGGAACACCGGCCACCCCGGCGGCATCGCCACGGTCCATGCCAACGCGGCCCATTCGGCCCTCTACCGGCTGGAGCAGCTGATCGAGGAGGCGGTGGTCACGGTACCCCGCCGGCTCGTCGCCCAGGCGATCGACCTCGTGGTCTTCATCCGCGGCCGGGGCGAGGGGCGCCGCGTCGAGACCATCGCCGGGGTCGAGGGGCTCGACGCCCATGGCGACTACCGCGTCGTCGAGCTCTCGCCGGCCCGTCTAAGCACCTTGTGAATCGGAGGAGCAGGCTCATGCGTCAACCCTGCCATCGGCATATTGCACTCCCGGCATTGGCCGCACTCGTTGTCCTCGGCATCGCCACGCCGGCGTTCGCCGCCGGCTCGGGCATGCCGTGGGAGGCGCCGCTGGAATCGATCCTGCAATCGATCGAGGGGCCGGTGGCGCGCATCATCGCGGTGATCATCATCATTATCACCGGCCTCTCGCTCGCCTTCGGCGACACCTCGGGCGGCTTCCGGCGCCTGCTGCAGATCGTTTTCGGTCTCACGATTGCCTTCGCGGCGACGAGCTTCTTCCTGACCTTCTTCTCCTTCGGCGGCGGGGCGCTGGTCACATGACGGACCACGCTGATGGTTTCGAGGTGCCGCTGCATCGCGCGCTCACCGAGCCGATCCTGCTCGCGGGTGCACCGCGTACCGTCGCCATCGTCAATGGCACGCTGGCGGCCGCGCTCGGCCTCGGCCTCCGGCTCTGGATCGCCGGGCTCCTGGTCTGGGCGATGGGCCACTCACTCGCGGTATTTGCGGCGAAGCGCGATCCGCAGTTCGGCCAGGTGCTGAGCCGCCACCTCCGGAACAAGGGGTGGCTCGGATGCTGAGCCTCGCCGAATACCGCGGCAAGCCGCAGCGGCTTGCCGACTACCTGCCCTGGGCGGCGCTCATCGCGCCCGGCGTGTTGCTCAACAAGGACGGCAGCTTCCAGCGGACCTTCCGCTTCCGCGGGCCCGACCTGGAGAGCGCCACCGAGCCCGAACTCGTCGCCACCTGCGCGCGGCTCAACAACGTGTTGCGGCGCTTCGGCTCGGGCTGGGCGCTGTTCTTCGAGGCCGAGCGTCACCCCGCGCCCAGCTATCCGGCGTCCGAGTTCCCCGATCCGGCGTCCTGGCTGGTCGACCGGGAGCGCCGCGCCGCATTCGAGCAAACCATGGGCGCGCATGACGGCGAATCGGCATATCGAGGCCGGGCGCACTTCGAGAGCAGCTATCATCTGACGCTCCTCTATCTCCCGCCGCCGGACCAGGTGAACCGGGCCGAGCGGGCGCTGCTGGAGACGCCGCCCGACGAGCGCGGCATCGACTACCGCGACCCTCTCGAGGCCTTCGTCGCCGAGACCGACCGGGCGCTCGACCTGCTCTCCAGCCTGATGCCGGTCTGCGCACCGCTCGACGACGCCGAGACGCTCACCTACCTGCACGGCACCGTCTCGACCCGGCAGCATCCGGTCGCCGTGCCGGAGACGCCGATGTACCTGGACGCAGTGCTCGCCGACACGCCGCTCGCGGGTGGGCTCGAGCCGATGCTTGGCGAGCATCACCTCCGTACCGTCACGGTGCTCGGATTCCCCAACACGACCCGGCCTGGGCTGCTCGACGACCTCAACCACTTGGGCTTCCCGTATCGCTGGGTCACCCGCTTCATCCCGCTCGACAAGACCGCGGCCAACAGCGCGCTCACACGGATGCGGCGCCAGTGGTTCGCCAAGCGCAAGTCGATCGGCGTGCTGTTGCGCGAGGTGCTCTACAACGAGCCGGCGCCGCTCCTCGACTCCGATGCCGATAACAAGGCGGTCGATGCCGACGCGGCGCTGCAGGAGCTGGGCGGCGATCATGTTTCCTTTGGTTATCTGACTGCGACCGTCACGGTCTGGGATGAGAGCCGGGCCCAGGCCGCCGAAAAGGTGCGCGCGGTCGAGCGCGTCATCAACGCGCGCGGCTTCACCACCATCCGAGAGACGGTCAACGCCGTCGAGGCCTGGCTCGGCAGCCTACCGGGACACGTCTATGCCAACGTCCGCCAGCCACTGGTCCACACGCTGAATCTGGCGCATCTCGTGCCGCTGTCCGCGGTCTGGGCCGGGCCGGCGTGGAACGACCACCTCGACGGACCGCCGCTGCTGCTCGCCGAGACGGGCGGCACCACGCCGTTCCGCTTCTCGACCCATGTCGGCGACGTCGGGCACATGCTGGTGGTCGGTCCGACGGGCGCCGGCAAGTCGGTGCTGCTGGCGCTGATGGCCTTGCAGTTCCGGCGCTACGCGGGCGCCCAGGTCTATATCTTCGACAAGGGCGGCTCCGCCCGCGCCGCAGTGCTCGCCATGAGCGGACGGCACCATGCGCTCGGCATCGGCGGCGCGCTCGCGTTCCAGCCGCTGCGGCACATCGACGATCCCGTGGTCCGGAGCTGGGCCGCCGAGTGGATCGCCGGCCTGCTCGCCCACGAGAAGGTCGTCCTCACGCCGGAAGTGAAGGAGGTCGTCTGGTCGGCGCTCGGCAACCTCGCCTCGGCCCCGCCGGCGGAGCGCACCATTACGGGGCTCTCTGTCGTCCTGCAGTCGAATGCTCTGCGGTCGGCACTCGCACCCTACACGCTCGAAGGTTCCTACGGCGCGCTGCTCGACGCCGAGGCGGACGCGCTCGCGCTGGCCGACGTGCAGTGCTTCGAGATGGAAGCGTTGATGCAGGAGGCGGGCGCCGTCCTGCCGGTGCTGACCTATCTCTTCCACCGCCTGGAGGCGCGGTTCGATGGGCGCCCGACGCTGCTCGTGCTCGACGAGGCCTGGCTCTTCCTCGACAACCCGCTATTCGCCGGGCGCATCCGCGACTGGCTGAAGACGCTGCGCAAAAAGAACGTCGCCGTCGTCTTCGCCACCCAGTCGCTCGCCGATATCGCCGACAGCAGCATCGCGCCGGCGCTGATCGAGTCTTGCCCGCAGCGCATCTTCCTGCCCAACGACCGGGCGCTTGAGCCGCAGAGCCGGGACGCCTACGAGCGCTTCGGCCTCAATGCCCGTCAGGTCGAGCTGATCTCCGCCGCCCAGCCGAAGCGCGACTACTACCTGCAGTCCTGGCGCGGCAACCGGCTGTTCGAGCTCGGCCTCGGGCCGGTGGCGCTCGCCTTCTGCGCGGCCTCCCAGCCGTCCGACCAGGCGCTCGTCGACCGTGTGCTGGCGGAAGCCGGATCGGAACGGTTCGCCGAAGCCTGGCTCCTCGCACGGGACCTCGACTGGGCGGCGGACCTGCTGTGTGACTTCCCCACCGAACAAGGAGGACAGCCATGAAGCGGCATCTCGCTGTTGTGTGCCTCGCGATGTGTTTCGCCCTTGTCTCGATCCAGCCGGCGCAGGCGCTGACCGTGTTCGATCCCTCCAACTACAGCCAAAACGTCCTGCAGGCCGCCCGGGCACTGCAGCAGATCAACAACCAGATCCGCAGCCTGCAGAACCAGGTGCTGATGCTGCAGAATATGGCGAAGCACCTGGAGCGCCTCGACTATTCCTCCCTCGGCGCGATCCAGGCGGCGCTCGGCCGGATCAACCTGCTGATGGCGCAGGCCGAGGGCATCGCGTTTCGGGTCGATCGCACCGAGCAGGAATTCGCGCGGCTTTACCCCAAGGAGTACGCGGCGACCGTCACCACCGACGAGCTCGCCCGCGACGCGCGCGGCCGCTGGGAGCATTCGATGGACGCGCTGCGCCAGACCATGCTGGTGCAGGCCGAGGTCGTGCAGAACGTGGAGGCCGATAGCGGCGAGCTCGCGCGCCTCGTCGCCGAGTCCCAGGCCGCCATCGGCAGTCTCCAGGCGCAACAGGCGACCAACCAACTCGTCGCGCTCTCGACCAAGCAGCAGCTCCAGACCCAGGAGCTGGTCGCCGCGCAATACCGGGCCGAGGCGCTGGAGCGCGCCCGGACGGCCGCCGCTCAGGAGCAGGCGCGGGCCCAGTTCGACCGCTTCCTCGGCGACGGCAAGGCCTACACGCCGCTTGACTGAGGTGAGCGAGGCGACTGGCCATGGACGACATCAACGTCATCGACCGCTTCACGCAGACCTTCGTCACCTATATCGACTCGGGCTTCGGTCTGCTGACGGGCGACGTCGCGTTCCTCACTTCCATCCTGGTCGCCATCGACATCACGCTCGCCGGACTCTGGTGGGCGCTGGACGAGGGCTCCAACGTCCTCGCCCGGCTCATCCGCAAGGTGCTCTACATCGGCGCCTTCGCGCTGATCCTGAACAATTGGCAGTTCTTTGCCAGCACCATCTTCGATTCATTTTCGGGCCTCGGCCTGCAGGCGACCAACAACAGCCTCAGTGCCGGTGATCTTCTCAGGCCCGGTTTCGTTGCCGGCACTGGGTTCGAGGCCGCCTATCCGTTGATCCGGCAGGCGGGCGAGCTCCTCGGCTTCACCACCTTCTTCGACAACGCGGTGACGATCGTCGTGCTGGTCTTCGCCTGGCTGGTGGTCGTGCTCGCCTTCTTCATTCTCGCCATCCAGCTCTTCATCACCATCATCGAATTCAAGCTGACCACGCTTGCCGGCTTCGTGCTGGTGCCCTTCGCGCTCTGGAACAAGACAGCTTTCCTCGCCGAGCGGGTGCTCGGCAACGTGGTCGCCTCCGGCATCAAGGTGATGGTGCTCGCCGTCATCATCGGCATCGGCACCACCCTGTTCGGCGACTTCATCGGCGCGCTCGACGGCGAGGAGCCCAGCCTCGAGCAGGCGATGTCCATGGTGCTGGCCTCACTCGCGCTGTTCGGTCTCGGCATCTTCGGGCCCGGCATTGCCGCTGGCCTGGTCTCCGGCGCACCTCAACTGGGGGCCGGTGCCGCCGTCGGCACGGCGGGCGCGGTGGCCGGGGGCACGCTCGCCGGCGGCACGGCCGCGCTCGGTATCACCCGTATGGCCGGTGCGGGCGGATTGTCCGCCGTGCGCGCCGGGACGGCGCTCTCTGCCGGCACCGGTGCGGCCTACGGGATGGGCAAGGCCGCGTCGGGCGCCACCGGTGCGGCTGGCGTGGCTGCCGGTATGGCCGGTGTCGCCAGCGCAGGGGCTGGCACGGCCCGTGCCGCCGGCGCGCACATGGTCGGCGGCTTCACCGAGAGCGCGCAGCGCGGCCGCGCTGCGGCGTGGCAGGCGACCGGTGGCGGGCGATCGGCAGGTGGTCCCGCAATCGCCTCTGCGTCGCCGGGCGATGGTGGTGTCCCGATGTGGGCGCGGCGCCTGCGCGCGGAGCAGCGCCGCCGCGCCCGCCTTCATTCGACCGAGCAGGCGGTTCGGGAAGGGGACCGGCCCGGCGCCGGCGCCAATCCCGACCTGTCCGAGAGGGAGTGAGCCATGTTCCGGCGTGCGACCAACCGCTATGGCGATACCCCCGAGCCCGTCACCCCGTACCAGAAAGCGGCCCAGCTCTGGGACGAACGTCTCGGCTCGGCGCGCGTGCAGGCGCGGAACTGGCGCCTCATGGCGTTCTTCTGCCTGACGCTCGCCACCGGATTCGCGGGAGCCCTCATCTGGCAGTCGGCGCAGAGCCGGATCACGCCCTATGTCGTCGAGGTTGACGCGCTCGGCGCCGCCCAGGCCGTGGCGCCGGCCATCCAGCCCTACGAGCCGACCGATGCCCAGATCGCCCACCATCTGGCGCGCTTCGTGCGCAACGTCCGCTCGCTCTCCATCGACCCCATCGTCGTGCGCAAGCGCTGGCTCGAGGCCTACGACTACGCCACCGACCGAGCCGCCCAGACCCTCAACGAGTTCGCCCGCGTCAACGACCCGTTCAAGGCGGTGGGCGAGCGCAGCGTCTCCGTCGAGGTGACGAGCGTGGTGCGCGCCTCGGACGAGTCCTTCCAGGTGAAATGGACCGAGCGGACCTGGGAGGGCGGCAGCCTCGCCAAGACCGAGCGCTGGACCGGCATCCTCTCCATCGTCATCCGCCAGCCGCGCGAGGTGGCGACGCTGCGCAAGAACCCGCTTGGCATCTACGTGCACGGCCTCGACTGGTCGCGCGAGCTCAACCCCGGAGAATCGCCATGACTCCTGTTCGCATCCTGCTCTGCGGCGTGTCGGCGCTGGCGCTCGCTGCCTGTGCCGCCAAGGGCACGCCGCCCCCGGAGATCACCTACGATACCGGCGATTTTGCGTCTGCCGCCGTCGAGCCCGAGCCGCCGAAGCCGGTTGAGATCGTCGCGGTGCCCGAACCGTTGCCGCTGCCCGGTCAGCTCAAGCCGGCGCCGAAGGACGAGCCGGCCTCGCCCGACAAGAGGCCGCCGAAGGATCGGGTCGACGACGCGAACGATGCCGCGCGCCTGGAGCCGACCGAGGACGGCTATATCAACGCAATCCAAGTCTACCCCTTCACGAAGGGCGCGCTCTACCGCCTCTATGCGTCGCCGGAGCAGGTGAGCGACATTGCGCTGCAGCCGGGTGAGGAGCTGGTCGCGGTCTCGGCCGGCGACACGGTGCGCTGGGTGGTGGGCGATACCACCAGCGGCACCGGTGAGCGGCAGCAGGTCCATGTGCTGGTGAAGCCGGTGGCGCCGGACCTGCGGACCAACCTCGTCATCACCACTGACCGGCGCGCCTATCACCTGGAGTTGGAGAGCACCGAGGAGACCTACATGGCCTCGGTCTCCTGGCACTATCCGCAGGAAGAGCTCGTCACCCTCCGCCGGCAGAACGAGCGGGCGAACGAGACGCAGAGTGTCGCGCAGGATCTCGCGCTCGATCGCCTGCGCTTCCGCTATGAGATCACCGGCGACAATCCGCCGTGGCGACCGCTGCGGGCGTTCGACGACACCTATAAGGTCTACATCGAGTTCCCCCGGCGCATCGACCAGGGCGAGGCGCCGCCACTGTTCGTGGTCGGCCCCGAGGGCGGGGCGGAGCTCGTCAACTACCGGGTACGCGGCAACTACTACATCGTCGACCGCCTGTTCGCCGCGGCCGAGCTTCGCCTCGGCGAGGATCCGCAACAGGTGGTCCGGATCAATCGCACGGACGGGCGCCAGGTGAACGCGGCGCCGGCGCGGGACGAGACGGAGGTCCGGTGATGTCGGACCAGGCCGAACCGGGCGGCAACCCGCCGAAGACCGACCCGGAGAGCTTGACGCTGCGAGCCCGGCCGCGGCCCGTCACGCGCTTCAACCGCAAGGTCCTGATTGCGGGTGCGGCACTCGGCTCGGCGGCGATTCTCGGCGCGACACTGGTCGCGCTCGACCCGCCGACGTTCCGCGAGGACCGGCGCGGCGACGAACTCTACAGCACCCAGAACAAGCCGACCGCCGAAGGTTTGGCCGAGCTGCCCCGTGATTATGGGGACATGCCGAAGTCGGCGCCCGCACTCGGACCGCCGCTACCCGGCGACGTCGGGCCGCCCGTGGTCGACATGGAGCGCAACCTCGGCGTGGTCCCGCCGGGGGGTGCGGGCACGGCGTTCCGCCCCGACCCGGAAGCCGATGCCGCCCGGGCCGAACGCCTGCGTCTCGCGCAGCAGGCGCGGAAGGCACGCGAGTCGGAAGTGTTCTTTCAGATCTCCGCACGGCAGGGAGCTGACGATACAACGACGAACCCGGCAGCGGGGCAGGGTACCGATCGCTCGACCGTAGATTCGGATGCCGGCAACCGCCTCGCGCTCGACCCGACTCGCGACCAGAACCATCAGGGCCGCAAGCTCGACTTCCTGGAGCAGCGTGTCGACGACGCCGTCTACAACCCGCATCCGTTACAGGATCTCATCTCGCCCTACGTGGTGATGGCCGGCACGGCGATCCCGGCGAGCCTCGTTACAGGCATCAACTCCGACCTGCCGGGACTGGTTATCGCCCAGGTCACCGGTAACGTCTACGACACGCCGACCGGCCGGCATCTCCTGATCCCGCAGGGCGCGCGCCTGATCGGTAAGTACGACAGTGTCGTCGCCTTCGGCCAGAGCCGGGCGCTGGTGATCTGGAACCGGATCGTTATGCCGGACGGCTCCTCGGTCGTGATCGAGAACCTGCCGGCGACCGACACCGCGGGCTATGCCGGGCTCGAGGACGAGGTCGACTACCACACCTGGCGGCTGGTCGCCGGCGTGGCGCTCTCGACGCTGCTGGGCGTCGGCACCGAGCTGACCTTCGGCGGGGAGGAAGGCGATCTCCTCCGGGCGATCCGCGAGTCCGCCCAGCGCGACGCCAACCGCGCCGGCCAGCGCATCACCGAGCGCAACCTCAACATCCAGCCGACCATCACCGTCCGGCCTGGCTGGCCGCTGCGTGTCATCGTCCACAAGGACCTGGTGCTGAGACCCTATCGCGGCTGACGGAGGAAATAGAGCCATGCCCGACCTGAAGCTGTCCAAGCTCCCCGACCGGACGCCGGTCAAGATCACCGTCACGGTCACGCCCGAGCTGAACAAGGCGCTCCAGGCCTATGCCGAGCTCTACCGCGAGACCTATGGCGAGGCGGAGCCCGTCGCCGAGCTCATCCCCTACATGCTGGAGAGCTTCCTCGCCGCCGACCGCGGATTTGCGAAGGCGCGACGAGAGCGCTCGTCCCCGAAGCGCGGCTAACCGTTAACGGAAGGAGGCAAAGCCATGTCGATCATCGGGACATTTACGCCCACCAAGGACGGCGGTTGGACCGGGACCATCCGCACACTCACCATCGACGTGAAGGCGCGGTTCGTCCCCAACGACAACCGCGACAACGACCGGGCACCGGACTTCCGGGTGTTCGCCGGGCGCTCGGAACTCGGGGCTGCCTGGCGCGAGCGCACGAGCGGAGAAAACCCGCGGGACTATCTCAGCGTTCGCCTGGACGATCCGAGTATGGTGGAACCGATCTCTGCGGCCATGTTTGAGGCCGCTGACGGTGGGATGGCCCAGCTCGTATGGACGCGACGGCGGCTCGAATGATTTCGGTCGCGCGATACAGGCGATGTCGCGATTTTCGGCTAAGCTCCATCATTTAGAACCTGCTCGATCTTCTTGGCGGATGCCAGAATCTTCTCGAATTCGGGAGCCGCTCCAAAGATCATGGCGGTGGTGTTCGCGTAGTCGCGGCGGAGGGCGTCAATCATCCCGGTAGTGGGGGCGATTGCGAATGTGCCGGGAACCGCGTTTGCGAGATCAAAATCGGGACGGTTGAAAAACATGCGTGCATGGCGCACGCAGTCGGCACCGAGGTCGCGGTCCGCGAGTGCCGTTTTTCCGACCTCCGAGTCCAGCAGGCAATGGAGGTCGTAATAATGCCGCGATACACGTTGGCCTTCCTGGCGGAGGACGCCGCGCCGTTCGTGCCAGCGGCGTAGCCCATGGGCGATCACGACCTTGTCCCAGAAGGTACGGGTCGCTTCGATGGTGGTCACGCTGGCAATCGTCAGGTCCAACCCTTCGGTTTCCTCACTGATATAAGGCCGGACCGTGACGGGGCGGTTGGGATCGAGAGCCGATTTTGCGCCGGATTCGATTCGCACGGCTGGTCGGACATAGGCATCATCGCGCGGCTCGACCTCGGGATACCAGACGAGCAATGTCTGGCCGTCCGGATCGGCTTCGTCGATCTCAATATGGCCGGCGCCGCCGGTGGCGTCGGCGAGTTGGGCGCTGAGGAATTCCCGGAGCGGGTCGGTGATGTAAGCCCGGCATGCGTCCCGGATTGCATCCAGTCTGGCCCGACGCTTCTTGTTCGACAGGGCCTCAAGTTCCTCGACCGATGCCGTCTCGTCCAGGTCGTCGCGAAAAACGGTAACGTCGATGTCTTCGGAAAAACGCCGGATCAGGCCATAGGCTTTCGACAGCGAGGTGCCGCCCTTGAACAGGAGCCGTGGTCCGTCAGCCGGTCGTTCATGATAGAGCGCGTTCAGCGTCCAGCAGACCCAGAAGTCTTTTTCGACATTGCCGACTGGCGCGCTGAGCCGATTGGCGGTAGCGAGAAACAGGTCGAGCCGGTCACGCGGCGCTGCAGTGATGATCTGTTTGAAGGCCGCGGAGGTCATTGCCGTGCCTCGTCCGTCTCGGCTGGGTCCAGCAGCCCGCGCAGGAACTCCTGCATCCAGATCGGCAAGGCGGAGAGGCCGGCCCGCAGATCGTCGCGGATCGCTTGGCCATGTCGAGGGTCGGCGAAGAGGCGGCGCAACACGGTCCGGACGCGCCGACGCTCGCTATCCTGGTCCAGCATGTCCTGCATCCAGTGTAGCGCCTGGACAACGCGCACGGCAGGCCGATCGGCCCAGTAGAGGCGGCTGGGCGCGGCGAACTTGAAATGGATCTCCTGACTGCCGAGCTTGATCGGTTTCAGGCGCGCATCCACGAGCACTTCGATCCGGGCCGGCACGGCGGTGGTGAGTCCAAGATCATTGGCGGCGGTCATACCGTCGATGACGGTACGCGCTTTGTCGCGGCGGGCGACGGCGCGGATGACGGCGCGATAGTCCGGGACGGTCGGGCGACCGGTCAGCTCGTTCTTACGCGGCTTGTCGTAGAGGCCTCGGTCGATTCGGCGCAGTTCGCCGGCGGACGCGAGGCGCTGCAGGGTCTTGTCTATAGCGGCGCGGCTGCCGAGGTCGGCGAAGTCGCCGGGTGTCCAGACCTGATCGGGGTTGGATTCAATCCGGTCGAGCAACCGGGAGCGGAGGTCGCTCTTTCGCGTCATGGAAGGCATGTCCGAAATATGATACATTTTTCGGACAGATGCAAGAGAGTCCGAAGAATGCGACATTCTTCGGACAAAATGGTCGAGGTTCAAGGTACTTCTGAAGGCGGAACATGCGCCGACAGTCATGGATCAATGGCCCCGAGTTCTGCACCGCCCAGCGCGGGGTACCAAGCGCCGGAGCGTCGCGGCAACGCAGGGGTATCGAGAGGGCCGGCCCTCCCAGCCCTCTGCGATACAAATCCTCATAGAATGGATTCCCCGATATGATGCCGGTCGCTCCATGCCAGAGAGCGAGAACTGATCGAGACTGTTCGTGGCTATGGCGGAACGGCGATTCAGAAGAACGCTGAAACAAGCTGTCGATCTGGAGACCATGCAGTCCATCTCCAGTGAAGACTTGATGGGCATGCATAAGGATGACTATCAAGTCATCCGCAGACTGGCGACCAGGGCCCGGCTCGATCATCGGCCGCGCTATGCGTGTGGTCTATGCGGGCACGCGGTTTATGCGCCGCGCGAGCCGCGTACCGGCCTCCCATATTGGAAGCATCATCCCGGCGCCCCCGAGGACTGCCCATGGTGGACAGGGGTGCCGTCTGACGTGGATGGCATCAGTGGCCGGCAGTTCGACGGCGCTCAAGAGAGCCCGCTCCACGCGAAGATCAAGAACATTGTCGGGGAGTTGCTGAACGCGGATGCCCGCACCAGACCGGGCAGCGTGATCGTTGACGAATATCTTGTCACCGACAGTGGCCGTCGGCGCCCCGATGTGCGTGCCGTCTACGACGGCTCGCCGATCGTCGTGGAGGTCCAGCTCGCGACGACGCAGATCCCGATCATCATCCAGCGCGAGGATTTCTATGACAGCCAGGCCTATCGGCTTCTGTGGCTGACGTGGAATTTCGAGCCGCCGCCCGTGGATGGCCGCCTGCTCAGCTCCTTCGAGGACATATTCTATTCGCACAACAAAAACCTGTTCGCGATGGATGACGAGACGGTCCGCCTCTCCCGGCAAGAAGGCGAGGTAGTTCTTCGCGCATTCTGGACGCGCGATCATGTGTGGATGTCCAAGCTCGTCAGACTGTCCGAGCTGTACTGGCTCCCGAGTGGCCGCGCTTTTGCCGTCGCGCCGGCGCCGCCCTGGCATGAAGATTTTCTCACCCGATGGCGAGCCGCCACTGGCGACCACGGTACGCGATGGCCGGAGCGTGAAACGCTTCTCGCCGAGCTCGTCACCAAGCTGTCTCTCGGCGACACCGATAGTTACGCGCTCGAAGAGGCCGACATCGATTCCCTGATAAACTGCCTGCTTTCGCTGCTGGACGGTCATCCGGTCGGCTCTCAGCAGAAGAACCTGGTCGAAGTGCTGAATACCTTCTTCTATGCCGGCCGACGGCATCGCTACGCGCGCCTCGTGCGTCGGTTTGCCGAGCTTGCCGGTCGTAGTGAAGCGCTGAAGGCCCGAAGCGTTCAAGCGAAGTTGGCAACGGCGCTCGCCGTCCGTCAGGACGATCCACAGAGTATCATCGGTCGCATCGCCCTTGGGCTTTTTCCGGACATGTTCCCATCGCGACGGACGGGACCACGGCACAACAGTAGTAGTATAGCTTCGGATCAATACACTTGATCACTTGAATGGGTTCGGGAGGGGCATTTGTCGGGACCTTCGGAAAAGACGATACGAAGACTGTTTGCGCTGTCCGGAAACGTATGCGCGTTTCCCGATTGCCCGTCGCCTATCGTCGAAGACGCAGGGACGATTACCGGAGAAGTTTGCCATATCCGCGCGCAAAGCAGAGGCGGCCCGCGGTTCGATGAGACGCAGTCGGAGGCGGAACGGCATGCCTTCGACAATCTGATCCTGCTCTGTCGGCGGCATCACAAGGTCGTCGACGCAGAACCGGACGTGTACTCCGTCGAGGCGCTACAGGAAATCAAAGCCATCCAGGCGGCGCGGCTGGGCCGACCCGAGCAACCGAACGATGCCTTCTATGCCAAGATTTTACTGAATGCGATGCGGCGCGTCGAAGTCAACAACAACAGCGGGAACGTCGTGGTTGACAGCCCGGGTGCCATCGTGGGGAGCACCGTCAGTCTGAAGGCGTCCCGCCGAGCCGTTACCATCCACCCTGCTGCGGGTACGATTGGGGCCGATCAAAATACCAGCCGTTACATTCAGCACTTGATCAACCGTTACAACGAGTTCGCATCCAAGGAGCCGACCCGCGCAACCAAGTTCAGCTACGGGGCGATTTCTAAGAACATCGAACACAAGTTCGGATCGCAGTGGAAATTGCTTTCAATGGAGGATTTCGCCGATCTGTGCGCGTATCTCCAAGGGCGGATCATGAAGACGCGTCTTGCCAAGTTGAACGCCTCCAAAGGGCGACGGTCTTTTTCGAGCTTCGAGGAGTACACCCAAGAGAAGCGTCGTTGAATGGGCTAGGCCCGTTCTTCTCTTGGCTTCAGTGCGTTCTTATACGCTCCAGCCCGCTCTTCGAAGAATCATCCGAAGAGCGCGTAAGAGGGCGCGCATAAAGGCGATTTTAGATTCTGCCACTCTGGTGAATCTCTACTTGGGTGAACTGGTCAATCGGTTCCCCCTTGGAAGGGATGCGCCATGACGAGGAGCGATCGCCAGTCGGAGCCCAGGGTGCCCGCCAATGACAACGGTCGGGCGGGTGGCGAGCCCCTCGATCCTCGCATCGGCCGCATCGCCGAGGCGATCGGCCGGCATCTGGCGCGAGAGCATGCCAAGCATCCGCCTCCGGTCAATGACAACGAGCCGCGCGATGAGTGACATGGACGGCCTTGAGCCCATCAGACTTGACAATCCTCGCATTATACGGAGAATACAGATGGTTAGAATGTTGCACGCTGAGGATATTATGGCTCGAACCACGGCGATGGAATTTCAGCGCAAGTTTGGCGAGTTCCAGCATCAGGCCCAGCGGGAGCCGGTCGAGATCACCCGCCATGGCCGGCGCGAACTGGTCCTGATGTCGGCCGACCACTATGACTGGCTGGTGGCGGCGGCGCGCCGGACCGGCCGGACGACGGAGGCGCCAGAGGTTGTCGTGGACGCCGTGCGCCGGGCCGAGATGGACCCGGAGCATGCGCCGCTGGACGACCTCATGAAGTGAGGCGGGGCCGGTGGCTCTCCCGGAGCCGAAACCGGGTCTGGTGATCCGCTACGACTATCTCTGGTCCCATGAGGCCGCCGCCGGCCGCGATCAGGGAAAGGAGCGTCCGGCTTGCCTGGTGGCAGCGAGCGACTCCAGCCTGCGCCCGCGGTTCGTGGTCATTCTGCCGATCACGCACTCGCCGCCGGACAATGACACGGTCAGCATCGAGATCCCGGCGAGGGTGAAGCAGGTGCTCGGGCTGGACGATGCGCCGAGTTGGGTGATCGTATCGGAGTACAACGTGGATGAATGGCCGAACGGCGGCCTCGCTCCGTTACCCGGCCGTCCTGACGTGTTCAGTTACGGCTTCATCCCACCGCGCCTTTTCGGGCAGGTTAAGGAGAAGTTCCTGGAATTGAGCGAGCAGCGCCGGAGCAGCGGCGTCCGCCGATAAAGGGGATTGATGACGATGATCAAGGTTGCGCTCTACGCCCGCTACTCCTCCGACAATCAGAGCGTTGCCTCGATTGATGATCAGCTCCGCGTTTGCCGCGACCACGCCGTACGCGAGAAGTGGCGCGTCGTAGACACCTACCAGGATCCGGCCATCTCGGGTGCCAGCGTGACCTTGCGGCCGGGCATTCAGGCGCTCCTGCAAGACGCCCGCCAGAGGAAGTTCGACATCGTGCTGGCCGAGGCGCTCGACCGCATCTCCCGCGACCAGGCCGATATCGCGACCTTGTTCAAGCATCTGCGCTTCGCCGGCGTGCAGATCGTCACGCTGGCCGAGGGGGACATCTCCGAGCTGCATGTCGGACTGAAAGGCACGATGAACGCGCTTTTTTTGAAGGATCTCGCGGCCAAGACCCATCGCGGTCTCCAGGGGCGCGTCGAGAAGGGCAAGGCGGGTGGGGGACTCTGCTACGGCTATGACGTTGTCAAGCGCACGAACGGCGAGGGCGAGCCGCTCCGCGGCGAGCGTGCGATCAACGAGGCCGAAGCACGGATCGTCCGGCGCATCTTCCGCGAATTTGCGGCCGGACGGAGCCCACGGGCGATCGCGGCCGACCTGAATCATGAGGGCGTTCCCGGTCCGCTCGGCCGCGCCTGGGGAGATACGACGATCCGCGGTCATGTCTCCCGCGGAACCGGCATTCTCAACAACGAGCTCTACGTCGGCGTACTCGTCTGGAACCGTCAACGCTACGTCAAGGATCCGAGCACCGGCCGGCGTGTCTCGCGGCCGAACCCCGAAACCGAATGGATCAGGACGAATGTCCCGGAGCTGCGCATCGTGGATGACGCGCTCTGGCGCGCAGCGAAAGACCGGCAGGCCGAGCTTGCGAAGCAGTTCGAGTCAACCACCATCGGAGTGCGGGAGGCGCGGGCGAAGCGCATCCATAGCTTGCGTCGGCCAGCCTTCCTGTTGTCCGGCCTGCTGACTTGTGGCTGCTGCGGCGGGAAATACGGGATCATCGCGCGTGATCGCTATGGCTGCCTGAACCACTACCGGCGCAGCACGTGCGACAACAACCGCACGGTGGCCCGGCAGGTGATCGAGCGACGGGCTCTGGCGGGCCTGCAGGACAAGCTCGTTTCGGCCGATGCCGTGGCCCGGGCAGTGCGCGCCTATGTCGAGCAGACCAACCGGCAGAACCAGGAGCGCCGTGCCCAGGGGGAGGTCGACCGTCAGGCCCTCGAGAAGATCGACCGTGCGATCCAGGGCATTATGCGGGCGATCGAAGACGGCATGTACCAGCCCTCCATGAAAACACGGATGGAGGAGTTGGAGCGGGAGAAGGCCGAGATCACGGCACGCTTGTCCGAGACGCCAGCCGACGTGCCTGACGTGCATCCGAACATCGCTGAACTTTACCGCGCGCAGGTCGCCCGGTTGACCGATGCGCTGGCGAGCCCCGATACGCATGCCGAAGCAGCCGCGGATGTTCGTGCTTTGATCGGGGAAGTGGTGATCACGCCGGGCGCGGCGAGAGGCGAGTTTACGGCCGTTTTACGCGGCGCGTTGCTTGGGATTCTGGGCTTGGTTGCCGAAGAGAAAAGCGCTCCCGGACCTGAAGTTTTAACAAACGCGGCTGCGGGCCCCCGCAACCACTTGTACCCAACGGGCCGTCCTCTCATCGAGGGCGGCCCGTTCGGTTTCTGCTTCCGGTCAGTTGCCGGCGACCCGCCGGCTCTGGCCGCGCCAGTGCGGTTCGCGGAGGTCCTTTCGCTTCACCTTGCCGACCGGCGACCGGGGCAGCGGATCGGTCTGCAGCTCGATCCTCGCCGGCCGTTTGTAGGAGCCCAGCCGGTCCGCACAGAGCCGGATCAGTTCTTCCTCGGTCACCGGCGTCTTGCCGTCGGTGACGCAGATCGCCATCGGGCTCTCGCCCCAGCGTTCGCTCGGGATGCCGAAGACGGCCGCCTCGATCACCGCGGGATGGGAGGCCAGGGCGTTCTCGATCTCCGCCGGGTAGATGTTGAAGCCGCCGGAGACGATCATGTCGCCGGCGCGGTCCAGCATGTAGACATAACCGTTCTCGTCGATCCGGCCGATGTCGCCGGTGCGGACCCAGCCGTCGATCATCCGTTCGGCGGTGGCTTCCGGGTCCTTCCAGAATCCGGTCATCTGCCCGTCGCACCGGGCGACCAGCTCGCCTTCCTCGCCAAGCGGCACCTCATTGCCGTCCCCGTCGCAGATCTTGAGGTCGGCGAAGGGCAGGGGCATGCCGCAGGCCTGCAGGGGGTTGGAGCCTTCGACCTTGGCGAACCACTGGTCCGGTCCCATGACGGTGATCGGTACGGCCTCGGTCTGCCCGTAGACCTGCCAGAGGCGATGCCCGAAGATCTCGTGGGCCTTGAGCGCGGTCGTCTCGGTGATCGGCGCCGCCCCGATCTGCATGCATTTCAGTTTCGGGAAATTCCGCCCGCCGACGCCGGGATGATGGACCAGCATGTTCACCATGGTGGGCACGGCGAACATGATGCTGATCTCTTCCTGCTCCATGATGTCCAGCGTGTCGCCGGGATCGAAGTGATCGAGCAGCACGTTGCAGCCGCCGCCGAGCCAGACGGGCACGAAGGAATAGCCCGAAGCGTGGCTGATCGGCCCGATGTGCAGGCATTTGTCGCCGGGCACGATCGGCGGAAAGAGGTAGTGCCAGTCGCGGCCCGCGGCGAGCCAGGCCCTGTGCGTGTAGGCCACGCCCTTGGGCAGGCCGGTCGTGCCGCCGGTGTGGCGGATGATGAAAAGGTCGTCCGCGTCTGCCTCCACGCCCGGATCGCTGTCATCCTGCTGCGCCAGCCAGTCCTCGTAGTTCTCGTCGCGGATCAGCACGCGTTCCAGCGACGGCACCTCGTCCTCCAGCCCGGCGGCCTCCGCGGCATGGTTGCCTGAGACCACTAGGACACGGCAGTCGGTGTGGGAGAGCATGTGCACATGGGCTTCCCGCGCATTCCGCGGATAGAGCGGTACACGCACGAGATTCGCAGCCGCCGCGCCGAGAAACATGTCGGACGCCTCGACGGAGTTGTCCTCCAGGACGCCGACGCGGTCGCCGGGCTTCAATCCCATTTCCAGCAGCGCGTTCGCCATCCTGAGGCCCCGTTTCCAGGCCTCGCCGAAGGTCAGCCGCCGGTCGCGCCAGACCACCGCCTCCCGGTCGGAATAGAAGCGCGCCGAACGCGCCATCAGGGTCCGCATGTCCATCCAAGTATCCTCCCCTTGCAACCCGGTATGCAGATGCAGGCGGGATGCTAGCCCGGAATGACACGGTTGTGCACGCGGCTCTCGTGATGGATGGTCCACCGGAGACTGAGCTGCTCCCCTTTGATACCGTCGAAAGGCATTGGCAGACTGACGCGGACTGGTCGTGCCAAGGACCGATTTCAACGGACTCAGGCTGCCGGTTGCCGCCAACCCGCAATGGCCGCATCACGTCTCTGCTTGAAGGTGCTGCGACGGATCAGGTGGCGATCGAGTTTGAAGTGATCGTGGATGAAGATGAACTTCTGCGGCGTGGCCGGGCTTCGGAATAGCCGCGCGGAATACGCATCTCGTCGGGATGGCTGACGGGTATTTTCGGCCCGGCTCGATCAACACTGATTGAGATGATACATTCCGAACGAGCCGTAGTTCTTCGCGAGCGGCTGCTGGCCGACATAGTCGGATCGATATTGTTCAGGACAGGACAGGGCAAGGGCGGCGGCCATCTGTTCGGTCACGTAGACGGAGCCTTCGGGTGTAATCGGCTCGATGCGGGCGGCGCGGGTGACGTGGAAGCCGAAGCAGTTGTCGTGTTGCAGGATCGGATCGCGAGTCACATAGACCGGCCCGTAATGGCAGCCCAGCCGGAGCCCGAGATCGTCGGGCAGTCCGGTTTTCGCGAAGTCGATGGCGGCCATGGCTTCCTGCAGCGCAAAGGCGCATGCGGCTGCATTGCCCGGATCCCTGAATACCAGGAAGATGCCATCGCCCCAGGTATTCTGCAGGATCAGCTGGTCGCCTTGCGCTTCGAGAACCTGCGCGATGGCCCCCAGGACATGTTGCACGAAGGACGGCATCTGGGCGTCCGACAATCTGCTGAAGCCCTTCAGGTCGCCGAAGATCAGGGTATTCCGTGTGCGCTTCAGCTGACCGGGCTGCTCGCCCGCGCTTTCCGAAGCGAACGCCGGCGGCGGCGCTGCGGGAGTTTCCGGGCGGACACGAATGACATGTTGGAAACAGCCGGCCCGGCGGCCGAGCTCGAGGTCGTGATATGTGCCGGCCGCCGCCGAACCGCGCTTGCCGTCCCAGATGGCGATCTGGTTCAGCTCCGCGGAGAGCCATTGCGCACGAAGCCTGGCGAGGCCGAGCGCATATTCGGACGCATATCCGAACAGCTCGTCGTCACCCAGATAGGCATCCCTGGTGACATGGTGGATCTTGTGCGCCCTGGCGTAGCAGCGCTCGAACCGCGCCACCCAACGCCGGCCGGCGGGGGCGACGGACAGTTCGATGAACTCGTCCCGATCGAAAGGCATGACCACATCCAGCGCCACACCGGCGTCGAGTGCCGTCTCTGCCGCCAGGATATCGGCGCCAGCGGCGAGGCTGCCGATCGCGTAGCTGCAGGAAAGGGCGGCGAATGCTTCTCGCAGCGCCTCCCGGACATCACCTTCCTGGTCGGCGGGGAACCGCCCGGCGGCGCCGGGAGGGGCGATGATATGGCCACAGAAATGGATCACCGGTGGCGGTCGGAGACTTTCCAACAGGGACGCTTCCAACCCCTTGTGGCGGCATATCATCTGCAGTTGCCGGAAGGTTGTCGCGCGTTCGGCGTAATTGGCGCCGGCCAGCGCCGCTGCCTGCGCCGCCGAGGCCGCCGCCTCCTCGGGCCGGTCGAGCAGCAGAAGCGCTTCGGCGCGCGTGGCCTCGGCGTAGTAGCCGTCGCGCTCCCGTTTTGCCTCGGCATCGGTCAGCGCCGCAGTGGCCCAGGAGCGGGCCTTCTCTGCATATCCTGCCAGCAACGAAAGCGTGGCGATATTGATCGCGGGATAATAGCCACGATCGACTTCGTACCCGCTTTCATAGGCCGCGATGGAATGATCGAGCGCTTCGTGGTCGGGGCGGTCCGGATTGGCCAATGCCCGATCCTTGTGCAGGCGCGCGTCCAGAGAGAACGACTCCTCGCTCCGGGCTTCGTCCAGGCCATATTCGCCGAACCGTCTTCGAGCCAGATCGACCGCTCCGGAACGGGCGAGGGCGAGGACGGCGAGATGTTTCAGGCCCTCATGGTCGGGCCACTTCTCTCGCGCGCGCACCGCCAGGTCGTGGGCGTGCAGGTTTTCCCCTCTGGACAGTTCGGCCTTCGCCGCCGCCCAGGCCTCCTGGCCTGTAGCGGCCTGGTCCAAATCCATCTCGGTCCCTCTGGTTGCGGGCCTTGCAGCCTCTTGTCTCGGCAGTCCGCCTATCCGCTTTCGATGATGTCACGTGGCCCGCCTCAGCGTAAATCGGATTGGCCCTGACCATTGCGGGCGACGTCCGGTTCCGGGGAACAGGCAATGGACTGTTGGGCGGCCGCCCGGCAGCCTCTAAGCTCGCATCGGCGCCATGACCGATTCCGTTGCACCCATTGACGAAGACCTGCCGCAGGACGAGCCGAAGGTATTCCTGTCCTATTCGCGGAAGGACCGGGAGCGGGCACAGGGGATCGCCGATGCGCTGCGCAGCCGGCATTTCGGTGTCTTTCGCGATACCGAGGACATCCTGCCCACCGAGGAGTGGCGGGAGCGGCTGCAACAGCTGATCGAGGAAGCCGATACGATCGTTTTCCTGATGAGTCCGCAATCGATAGCTTCCGAGGTCTGTGCCTGGGAGGTCGAGTACGCAACCAGTCTGAACAAGCGGATCGCGCCCATCGTCATTGAGGAGGTGGAGGGAAGCGCCATTCCGCCGCTGCTTTCGCGGCTCAACTTCATCTTCTGCACCGAACGCGATCCGTTCGAGAACGCCATCGACACCCTGTCGTCGGCGCTCAGCACGGACATCGACTGGGTGCGCGAACATACCCGGCTCTCCGGTCTCGCCCGTCGATGGCAGGACGCAGGCCGCCCGAAGCGGTTGTTGCTCCGCGGGCAGGACATTGCCGACGCCGAAGCCTGGCGCGACAGCCGGCCGAAGGATTCGCCTGACATCACCGAATCCCACATCGCCCTGATCCGGGAGAGCCGACGGGCGTCCCAGGCGCGGCAAAGGGGCTGGATTGCCGGTTCGATCGCCGTCGCGCTGATCACTGCGGGCCTCTCGGTTTTCGCCTGGCTGCAATCCATCGAAGCCGAAAGCCAGCGGGTCGAAGCGGAGATCCAGCGCGCCGAGGCGGAACGGCAACGCGCCACGGCGGAATCCGAGCGGGACCGCGCGGAAGCCGAACGGCAACGGGCGGAAGAACAGAGAGACCTTGCCGAACGGCGCCTTCGGGAAGCCTTGGTCCAACGGACCCGGCGGAACCTTTCCGACGCCACAGCGTTGATCGGCGATGGTGCGCATATCCAGGCCGCGCCGATGGTGCGCGACGCGCTGGAAACGGCGCAAACCCTGGATGATGCGCCGCTGTTGAAGGATGGCGCGGCGGTCGCCCGCCACCTGCTCTTCACAGACCGGTTCCTCGGCTATCTCGAAACCGCGCCTGCGCCTGACATCGGCTTTGCCGAGACCAGCATAAGTCCCGACGGTTCGTTCATCGCAACCCGTCACCTGCTTGACCTGAAGGTCTGGTCCTTCCGGACGGGCGACGCGACGCCGTTGGCGATACCCGATGTCGAAGCCATCGCCTGGTTGGACAACGGCCAGCTCGCAGCGGTTCGCAGCAGGCGTCGGCCGGGCGCCTGGGGCAGCCTGACGGTCTTCGATCCCGGCACTGGCGAGGTGGTTGCCGAGACGGACTACGACCGTCAGTTCGCAGACGCCGTCATTCATCCGGCGCAGGATATCGTCGTTGCCAGCGAGTACCGGGATGGCGACCACAGGACGCTGGCGCTCCGTCTTTCCGACGGTTCGATGATGTTCGATCTGGCGGCGCCGGCACAATTCGAGGCCGTGGCGGTTTCCGGGGACGGGGAGTTCGTCGCGCTGGCCTATCGAAATCCCGACAGAGTGGAACTGCGGGACAGGCGAGGCGAACTGGTTGACGATCATATGGCCAGAGCGAGCGGGCTGGCGTTCGAGCCATCCAGCGGAAAACTGGTCTTCGAGGCGCAGGATTCCTGGTGGCTCTGGACGGCCGGCCAATCACCTGTCCGGATTTTCAGCGGCGGCGAACCGGCCGAAGATGTACTCTTGCTTGGCGAAGGCCGGCTTGTGGCGCGCGCTGATCTGAACAGCGTGAGCCTGACCAGCGCGGCCGATCCGGCTTCCGGGACGCCTCTGTCGGTCTCCACCGTGTTCGGCCTGGCCGGCGTGGCGAACGGTGGCGAGCGGTTCATCCTGCGCCACGATCAGCAGTTCTCGGTGCTGGATGGCCAGAGCGGCGAGCTTGTTCACAGGATCGGCAGGAATGCGCCGCCTGCGGGTGGATTTCATCTTTCCGGCGACGGACTCTACCTGGCCATCGTGCATCAGAACGGCTTCGTTTCGGTGTGGTCGACCGGGAGCGGACGCGAAGTGCTGGCCGTGAATCCGGACGGCGGCGCAAGCTGGATACAGATACTGCAGCGGCCCGCCGGCCCCGTTCTGGCCGTCCATGACGGCAAGGGGCGGTTGGGCCTGTGGCGGATCGAGCCCCTCGATCTGACCTTCGGCGGGGGAGTCTCTGCCACCGCCGCGCCGCGCGGCGATACGGTCGCGGTCAATGGTGGCTATGGCGAACCGCTGATCTATTGGGACATGGCCTCCGCCAGTGCGGTGCGCACGATCGACGATGCTGTCCAGCTGGACGCCGATCCGGCATCCGGCAGGGAGCTGCTTCGGCTCTCCGGGTTTCGTATGGCCGTATTGTCCAGAGACGGCACTGCACCTGTGCCGCTGGAGGGCGGCGAGCGCTTCGAAAGCAGCCAGGTCGCCTGGGGGTCTCACGGCCTTCTGGCCCTGGTTTCGGATGACGGTATCGGAATCTTCAGGACGTCGAGCGGCGAGCGGCTGGCAATGATCGATGCGGAGTCAGGGGCGGCGGCGCGGAATGTCCGCAAGATGTCGTTCCTGCCGGAAGGGCGTCTTGCAGTGCTGACCGATGATGCCCGGCTCCTTCTGGCGAGCGTTGACAATGGCGGCCTCGATGCGACCCGAACTCTGCCGTCGGAAGCGTCGGACATGTATTTCTCGGCCAGCGGCAAATCGGCTCTTCTGGTTCACCGGAACGGTCTGTGGCGGCATGACACGGTGACCGGGACGACTGTGCCCTTCGGCGAACAGGACGGCGCGGTCCGCATCATGGCGGCAGGCCCCCATTCGGCTGTGCTGCACAGATTCGAGGACGACACGCGCACGTCCTGGTTGATCGATCTCGAAACCGGTGAAAAGCGCTTCGACCTCGACTGGGGGGCGGCCTACGCAATGGGTGCGCAGGACCGGATCATTGTTTCCGAAGACGCGCGGGGGGAAGTCGCGGTGCGGAACGCGCAGACCGGTCGGGTTCTGCACCGGATCCCCGGCGATGGCGGCTCGACGCCAGTTCCTGCACGCCCCTTCCTTGGTGCGGATGAGCGCTGGGCGATCGGGGTGAACGGCGGCGCCGACATGCTCCGGCTGATCGATACTGCAACCGGTGAGGTCCGGGCATCGGTGCCACGGCGTGAAAGTCTCGGCGGTGTGTTCAGGCCTTCTGCCGATTTTTCCGCGGTGACGGTATCGGATGTCGTCCGGCCGGCGGTGGTCGATCTTTCAGATGCGATGCTTGATCCGGATGGCCTTCTAACCGCGATCCGGATGCGTTTTCCGGAAGAAGTCGAAACAAGGGAAGCTGACACCGCCGACGCGTGCGACCGTCTGGCGGCTTTCGTGAACGACCCTGAGGCAAGGGCGGACGGCGTCGCCTACGACCGCATTCCGCCCGAGGCCATGATCGTGTGCGGAGAAGCAGCCGGCAAGGCCGATCCGGACCCGGTCACGCTGTTCCAGCTTGCCCGTGCCGCCACGCTGCATGCGCCGGAACGGGCTGACGAGACCGCCAGGCTGCTTGCCGGCCTCGCGGATCAAGGTTACGCAGCCGCCGGTTACACGCTGGCTGTGCTGATGCTCCAGGGGCGTGCGCCCGGTGACAAGCAGGCGCTGATCCGGCGTTTGCGGGAAGCGGCCGAGGGCGGGGCCGGTATTGCCTGGATTGTCCTCTCCCGAATGGCAGACGCGGGTCATCTCGATGAAACATCGGGCGATCTGCTGCAGAAAGGCGTGGATGCCGGTCTGCCGGCGGTGCTCGAGCATCGGGCCCGGGCGCTTGCACGCGATGGCAATGATTTCCGTGCAGCGGCGGCGATGGCGAGACGCGCGGCAGAAGCCTATCTGTCGCGCCATCAGTCGACCGCCGCCGAGAACCTTGTGGAACGCAGTGCAGCCTATGCCCGCCGTTCACGGCGCTGAGGTTCATTCCCATCTGTACAACAAGGAATGGAGGCCGGCATTGAATACACAGTCTTCGAGACTCCGCCCGCCCGATCCGGCACGCGTGGCTGCGATCGAGAAATTCGGCGGAGAAATCACCCCGCTCGATCCGATCGGCGCGCAGGTTCAGGGCATTGACCTGGCATCCCGGGAACCGCCGCCAGACCACGTCCTGGACGCGCTCGAAAAGGAAATGGCGCATCGCGGATTTCTCGTTTTCAGGAACGAGAAGGAACTGGAGGTCGAGGACTTCCTCCGTGCCAGCTGTTGGTGGGGCGGCAGGCGATTGCACAGCACCCATGGCGTCCATCCCGCGACTCCCGGTGGCAACCGCCATATCTTCCGCCTCTCGAACGATCAGCGTCACGGGATCCCGGGTGTCGGCCCCCAATGGCACAATGATGGCAGCTTCGTTCCGGACACCTTTTCCCATGCGGGCTACCACATCATCCGCCCCGCCGAGAAAGGTGGCGGCACGAGTTTCGCCCATCAGGGCGCCGCATATGATGCCCTGCCGGAGGAAACGAAGGCGTTCTGGAGCCGGCTTTCGTCGGTGAATTCCGCGTCAGGCGTTGTCCATCCGCTGGTTCACGTGCACCCCATATCGGGACGAAAATCGATCTGGCTGCATCTGGGCATGACAGGAGCAGTCATCGAAAAGGCAGCCGAAGAGGATGGCTTCCGCCTGCTCGATTCTGCTGAACTGACGCAACTCTGCCACGAGTACAACCAGATCCTGAACGCCGGTCTGGATGACGGGTACGCCATTTCCTACGAATACCGGGAACGGGACTGCGTGTTCGTCGATAATCTGGCGGTGGCGCATCGAGCTTCGCCGGAGGCCCACCTGCCAGTCGAACAACAGGGGTTGCGGATCCTGCATCGCAGCACCGTTCGCGGCACCGGGAATTTCGCTCCGGACTTCGGGCTGCCACTCCAGGTGAATATCCATGGACCCAATCCGCTCGGGGATGGCGTCTGGCAGGGCGGCGGCGTCGGCTTCCGCTGGGATGACGGTGTTCCCATGCAGAATTGAGCCGCTTCCTGCCGATCAGCCCGCCCGGCGATGAGTGCGCTGGAACAGGGTTGTGGTCGCGCCGCCGGCGGCCGATCCTGCGGCGCGCTTGCTGAGTCTTGCTGGTGCAATCCTTGGCAGCGGCCCGGCCCCGTGTCAGGTCAACCGGTTTCCGAACCGGATCGCACGGCGCAGTTGGCGTCAAATCAGCTCTCGGAAACGGCCCCACGATGGAACTCGGCGGTGTCACTTCAGACAGATACCGCGACCATGGGTACGTGGGATGATCCTGCCCCCGCAACCAACAAGATGCCGTCTCTCGATGGGTTGGCGGCGTTCTTCGTTTCCGATTGCTCGCTCCCGTCATGCCCGCGGCGGCGCGTCTTCCAGAGCGGCGGCGAGTGTGGTGGTGTTGAGCCGTGACGGGCCGGCCGACCCGGCCGAGATGACGAAGTTCATCGCCTCGTCCAGGGTCCAGTCGGTCGGCGTCAGGTTCTCGACGGGAACCAGCTCCAGATAGCCCGAGGTCGGGTTCGGCGTGGTCGGCACGTAGACGGCCGCGAGCTGGCGGCCCGAGCCTTCCTCGGTGATGATCTTGGTGACGAAGCCCACCGCCTGCATTTCCGGCGAAGGGAAGTTGATCAGCACCACGCGCTGCGTGCCCTCGGGCTTGGTCTTCAGCGCCGCGATGGCCTGCTGGATGCTGCCGTAGATGGTCTCCACCAGCGGCAGGCGGCGGAGCGCGTTCTCGAACAGGGTGAACAGCCGCCGCCCGATCACCTGGTTGACGACCCAGCCGATCAGATAGAGTCCCAGCAGCGTGATCAGCGCCGCCAGCACGTCGTCGATCCAGGACTGCAGCATCCATTCCGCCAGGTCCGGATAATTCCCTTCCAGCCGCCGCGCCGTCAGCCGCAGCCCGGGCATGCCGATCCGGGCAAGCTGGCCCAGGATGAAGTCGAAGATGATCCATGTCAGCCACAGCGGCACGATCGCGAGGATGCCGCTGAGCAGATAGCGCACGATATGGGGCTGCCGGCGCGGAACCTTCATTTCCGCTTCCCTCGCCTGTCTCCGCCGCCGGATCGCCGCATGCCGTCACCCCTTCGCTCGACCGTCGTTCCCCCTACCAGATAGGTTTCCGGCGCGGCTTCCCAAATCCCGGGACCCGGCCCGGCGCGCAAAGCCATCGCCATCCGGGGGCGGTGCCGTCCATAATGGCGGTCAGCGGGGGAGAAGTCCGCGACGATCAGGGGAGGACGACCCTATGCCGAAACTCGCGCGCGATGGCGTGAACATCCACTACGAGGTCACCGGCGAGGGGCCGGTGCTGCTGCTGACGCACGGCTTCTGCGCCTCCGCGGCGATGTGGCGGGAGAATGCGCCGGCGCTGGCCGCCGCGGGCTGGAAGGTCGTGACCTGGGACATGCGCGGCCACGGGCAGAGCGATTCGCCCGAAGATCCGGCGCTCTACACCGCCGATCTGACGGTGGCCGACATCGACGCCCTGCTGGACGCCGTGGGCGCAGAGACGGCGGTTGTCGGCGGCATGTCGCTCGGCGGCTACATGTCGCTGGCCTACAACCTGGCGCATGGCGCCCGGGTGCGGTCGCTTCTGCTGATCGACACGGGACCGGGCTTCAGGAACGACGAGGCGCGGGAGAAATGGAACGCCTACGCCCGCGGCCGCGGCGACGAACTGGCGGCGAAGGGCGAGGCGGCGCTGTCGGCCAGCGCGGAGACGCGGCTGCAGACGCAGAACTACCAGGGGCTGCGGAATGCGGCCTACGGCATGTTGACCCAGCGGACCGCGGACGCCATCACTTCGCTGCCGGCCATCGCCGTGCCGACGCTGGTGGTGGTCGGCGACCGTGACGAACCGTTCCTGGCCGCCAGCGATTACATGGCGGCGAAGATTCCCGGCGCGTCGAAGGCGGTGATCGCCGATGCCGGACATGCCGCGAACGTGGATCAGCCGGCGGCCTTCAATGCCGCCGTGATCGGATTTCTGGACAAGCTGAAGGGGAGCAACTGATGGCCAGCTATGGCGACTACAAGGACCTGGGGGTCACCCTCGACGATCACGTGGCGGTGGTGGAGATCCAGCGCCCGCCGCACAATTTCTTCGACTTCCAACTGATCGCAAGTCTCGCCAGCGCCTTCGAGGATCTGGGCCGCGACGACGCCTGCCGCGCGATCATGCTGTGCGCCCAGGGCAAGGCATTCTGCGCTGGCGCGAACTTCGGCGGCGGCGGCGAGCAGGAACTGGACCGCAACTCCGGCCATCTCTACCAGGAAGCGGTGCGGTTGTTCCGGACGCCGAAGCCGGTCGTCGGCGCCATCCAGGGCGCGGCGATCGGCGGCGGGCTGGGGCTTGCCCTGATGCCGGATTTCCGCGTCGCCAGCCCGGAAGCGCGCTTCTCGGCCAACTTCACCCGCCTCGGCTTCCATCCCGGCTTCGGCCTGACGGTGACCCTGCCGGAGGTCATCGGCAAGAGCCAGGCGGCGCTGATGTTCTATACCTCGCGCCGCATCAAGGGCGAGGAAGCGCACGAGATGGGTCTGGTCGACGTGCTGGTGCCCCAGGACAAGCTGCGCGAAACGGCCCACGCCCTGGCCGCGGAAATCGCCGAGAACTCGCCGCTGGGCGTGGTCGAGACCCGCGCGACCCTGCGTGGCGACCTGGCTGACCGGGTCAAGCGGGCGACGGACCACGAACTGGCGATACAGGACCGCCTGCGTCAGACCGAGGACTTCCAGGAGGGTATCAGGGCGGTCTCGGAACGCCGCGTTCCGAATTTCAAGGGCCGCTGACGCAGGCTTTCAGTTCAGATAGGTGTCGGGGACCAGCGCGGTGGCGAGCATCACCTCGTTGATCTCGCGGTGCGCGTCCCACGACGCCGCCCGCTGCGCGGCGCCCGAGAGCCAGAAGCGGACGATGTCGTCGGCCAGTTCGCTGTCGCCGTCCAGAACCGACAGCGTGTCGCGCGGGCCCGTCGGGCCGTCTTCGAGCCGGCGGGCGATCAGCGGCAGGGCGCTCAGGCCGATGGCCAGACCCAGTTCGCGGAAGGCGAGGCGGTGGGCCGCCGGCTGTTCCAGCGGCCGGCCGGCCCGGTACAGGCGCAGGCCCCTGGTGCAGCCGTCCAGCAATCGGGGCAGCAATTCCGGTTCGAGCGGCGCGCCCCATTCGGAAAGTTGGGCGGCCCGCGCGGCGTCGCAGAGCAACCCTCCGAGACCGAGAGGGTCGTCGGTGGTCCAGTCGCGGCCGCGGCAAAGTCGCGCGAGTGCGTCGGTGCGGTCGTCCAGCGGCGGCGCGGCCGTCATCTCCTGGAACTCGTCGGCGATACGCTGCAGGTCGCTGAAGCTCAGCAGCCCATCCAGGGCGTCGTGCAGGCCCATGGAAGGAACCTGCGGCCGGGAGAGATCGGTGTTCATCTTCCAGTAAAGGCCGGCGACCTCGCCGTCGGCATCCCGGCGGGCGAAGCCGTCGAAGGCCACGGCGGCCAGTTCCATGGCCCAGCGCAGATAGACCGGCTGTTCGAGGGCCCGGGCCGCGCGCGCGAGAGCATGCATCCATCTGGTCAGATAGTGGAAGTACTGCCCGTCCCGTTCCCACTCCAGGCGGTCGTCGAAGGGCTCTTCCGGGCGGCGCTCCGGCAGGGGTTTTCCGATGCGCAGGCCGCCGGCCGTCGGGCTGCGCTGTCCCTCTGCGTCGTCCAGACCGCTGATCCAGCCATTGCGCGGGTCATCGGTGCGGAACCGCCCCAGTGTGGCATGCACCTGATCGATCAGCCGGTAGGCCAGGTCCCGATAGCGCCCATTCCCGGTGCGCGCGTGCAGCTCCAGGAAAATGCAGAGGGCGAAGGCGTCGGTCCAGAGATATCGGGTCGCCGCGTCCGAGCCGTGTCCGAGGCCCGTCCTGTCGGCAAAACCCTCCATGATCCGGGCAGCCGTCATCGCGGCGGATTCTTCTTCGGTGCGAAGAGACATTTGCAGGGCGCTTTCTGCCCGGTTGGGACGGAAAGACCCCGTCGCCGGGCTTTGTTTCTTTTCCCTGACAGGTGGACAGTCTCAGACGCGCCGCAACCCCTGGCTTCTGGTTCTTTGGTGGGAACAGACGCCGGCGGCGGTCTCTGGTGAGGAGGAGAGGGGCGGAGATCCCGCCGCCGGGTCCTGCGCGCCCGACCGCCTCTCAGGCGGGGGCGTTGGGCCGGAAATCCAGCAGATGCCGCGCCATGACGTTGCGGTGGATCTCGCTGGTTCCGGAATAGATCGTGGCCGCGCGCGTGGCGAGGTGCCGGATGCCGGCCTCGGCGAAGAACGGCGCCCCGGCGCTCTCAGGGTCGAGACAGGCAAAGGCCGACGGTCCTGCCAGCGCCACGCCAAGCGCGGTGATCCGCTGATGCAGCTCCGTGGCTGTGAGTTTCAGCAGGGAAGCCTCGGCTTCCGGCGCCGGCGCGCCGGGCGCGCGGGAGGCGGCGTGGCGTTCGATCTGCTCGAGCGCCGTCAGTTCCGCCGCCAGAGCCGCCAGGCGGACCTGTTCTTCGCCGTCGGCGTCCACGGTCGCCGCGATCGCCCGGACCCGCCGGAAGGTCCGGCGCAGCAGGCCGGTGGTCGTGTTGCTGGCGCGGGCGAAGTTCATCAGGTCCTTGGCCACGCCCCAGCCGCCGTTCTCGGGCCCGACACGGTCGGCGGCCGGCACCGCGACGCCGTCGAAGGTGACTTCGTTGAACTCGGCCTCGCCGTACATGGTCGGGATCGGACGGACCTCGATTCCGGGCGTGGCCATGTCGATCAGCAGGAAGGTGATGCCCTCCTGCGGCTTGCCCTGCCGCGAGGTGCGGACCAGGGCGAACATGCGGTTGGCGTGCTGCGCGCCGGTCGTCCAGACCTTGCGGCCGGTGACGATGTAGCGGTCGCCGTCGCGGACAGCGCGGGTGTCGAGGGCGGCGAGATCGGAGCCCGCGCCCGGCTCGGAATAGCCCTGGCACCAGAGATCGGCGCCGGAGAGGATGCGCGGCAGGTAGCGGCGCCTCTGGTCCGCGTCACCGCGCGCGATCAGGATGGGACCGACATTGCGCAGCCCGCCGGCGAACAGCACCGGCGCGTCGCGCTCGGCGCATTCGTGTTCGAAGATCAGTCGCTGGCGCGCCGGCCAGCCCGTGCCACCGTACTCAATGGGCCAGGCCGGCGCGATCCAGCCTCGGCGATGCAGCCGCTGATGCCACGCGCGGCAGGCGCCGATCTCCGAATGTGTCCCGACCGTCGCGCGGCCGGCGGCCTGCAGGTCGGGGGTCAGGTTCTCGTCCAGGAAGCGGCGCACCGAGGCGGTGAAGGCCCGTTCGCCTTCCGATCTGTCGCCATGGCGCGCCATGTTCACTCTCCTTCCGATGCTCTCTCAGGCGCGGAGCGGTGCAGGTTGGCGCTTCCAGGGGTCGGCGAACCCGTGGGGCTGCGGTACGGCGGCCAGGACATAGGAATACAGATCCCTGTACTTCTGCTGCCGGTCGGCGCTGAACAGCGGATCCTCGTTGCCGAGGAAGGCCTCCTCCAGCAGCGCAAGTTCTTCGGCGGTCAGCCGGCTGGCCGCCTGGGGCAGGATTTCCGTCTCTTCCAGGCGGATGTGGGCCTTCTCGAAGGCGACATAGTCGTCCACGGCCTTGCAGAAGTTCCCGGCCTCCTTGGTGGGCCGCGCCCTGAGCCGCTCCAGCGCGCGCTCCAGATCGACCAGCCGCCGCTCGCCCTGGTCGTGCTCGTCGCGCAGGGTGTCGAGAACCGGCTTCAGGTCGGGCGCGCGGGCATCCAGCGCCCTGAACAGGTAGGTCTCTTCCTTCGGGTGGTGGAAGCGCGCGGGAAAGGCCTCGAGATAGGCGAGAATGGCTTCGAACGGCGCCAGATCGGGCTGCACCTCCGGGTCCAGCAACTCGTGCGAGAGCTGCGCCAGGCAGGTCAGGACCGCCCCCATGCGCCGATGTTCGTCCTGGATTATCGTGATCGCGTTCATGGCCGTCTCCCATGGCTCGAGGCGGACTTGCCGTCCGCCATCGAAATCCAGCCTAGCGGCGCCATCCGCAGGCGATTTGAGCCAGAACAAATTTTGGATTTTTTCCCGACGGGCGACCGGCCAGACTGTCGGATCGTCCATCGACGGGAACCGGGGAGGAAATCGGGATGGCAGACAGGCTGAAGAACAAGGTGGCGGTCGTGACCGGCGCGACCAGCGGCATGGGACTTCGCACCGCGGAACTCTACGCGGCTGAGGGCGCGACGGTGGTGCTGTCGGGGCGGCGAGCCGACCTGGGGGAGCAGGCGGCGGCCCGGATCGGCCACGGCGCCAGTTTCATGCGCTGCGACGTCACCGACGAGGCGGAAGTCAGGGCGCTGATCGAGGGCGCGGCCGAACGGCACGGCAGGCTGGACGTGCTGTTCAACAATGCCGGCGGACCCGCCGCACTGGGGCGGGTGCAGGACATCGACCTGGCCGATCTGGACGCCGCCTACAACGTGCTGCTGCGCAGCGTCTTCGCCTGCACCAAGTACGCCGCGCCGATCATGCGGGCGCAGCAGGCGGGTTCGATCATCAACAACGGCTCGGTCGCCGGCTATCGCGCCGGGTTCAGTTCCTCGATGGTCTACAGCCTGTTCAAGGGCGCGGTGGTGCATTTCACCAAGCTGGCGGCGCTGGAGCTGGGCGAGGACTTCGTGCGGGTAAACTCGATCTCGCCGGGCCCCATCGCCACCGACATCTTCGCCAAGTTCGCGGGCATGGATGACGCCGCGTCGGAAGGTACGGCGGAGAAGGTCAAGGACCGGCTGGCGAAGGCAACGCCGATCCCCAGGGCCGGCCTCGTCGACGACGTCGCATGGGCTGCGGTCTATCTGGCCTCCGACGAGTCGAGCTACATCAACGCGCAGGACATCCTGGTCGACGGCGGCATGATCTGGGGAAGGCGGTTCTCCGAATCCGACGCGGGCCGTCAGGCCATGCACGAATTTCTGAAAGGCTGACCCACTTCAGATCATGCCGTGGGCGCCGAGGACGGCGGCAGCCGTGGTGATCAGGCTGACAGTGAGCAGCGCCCAGTGAAGTCGCTGCACCAGCGCCATGGTCGCCTCCGGCGCGGTCCGGGCGCGGCGGCGGAACCAGTCGTGCAGGAACAGCGGCTCCGCCACGAACAGGACGGCCGCGAAGACCAGCCAGACGGCGAGCATGGCGTGCATCCACCAGAAGCCCGCCTCGGCGAAGCGATGCCAAGCGTCCAGCCGCCAGGTCATCCAGAAGCCGGAGAGGCCGGCGAGGGCGACGGAGATCTTCGCCTGCGCCGAGAACCGGCCCTCGACCGCCTCGAACAGTTCCATCCGGCGAGACGGCTCGGCGAAGCGGCGGACCGCGGGCAGGATCACCCCCGTCACCATGAAGACGCCGCCGATCCAGTGAACGACAGCGAGAACGTGGATGGCGCGGGCGATGGTCAGGTCGTCCATGTTCGTCTCTCCTGCGCGAAGCGGAACGGCCGGGGCGCAGGCCCCGGCCGAACCGCCGCTGGCGCCTTTCGCTGTCCTCAGTCGCCGGGTTCGACCGCGGCGTCAACGGGCGCTGCAGGCCGGGGCTGTCTCAGCCGTGCGAAGGCGAGCCGCGCGGCGAACACCGCCAGCACGCCGGCGCCGGCGCTGAAGACGATGTCGCCCGGCACCCGCATCCACACCAGGAAGTGGATCAGCGGCTGCTGCAGGAACTCCGCCGAACGGGCGTACCACAGCCCCTCCGAAACGCTCGCCCAGGCCTGGACGATGCCGACGGGGAACAGGCTCATCAGCACCATCATCGCCAGGCCGCCGTTGAGCAGCCAGAAGGACCACGCCAGTGGCCTGTCGCTCCAGGCCGTGCGCGGGAACAGCCCGCGCAGGCAGAACAGCATCAGGCCGATGCCCAGCAGGCCGTAGACCCCGAACAGGGCGGCGTGAGCGTGGGTCGCCGTCAGGTTGAGGCCCTGTACGTAGTAGAGCGAGATCGGCGGGTTGATGAGGAAGCCGAACAGGCCGGCGCCCACTAGGTTCCAGAAGGCGACCGCGACGAAGAACAGGAGCGGCCACTTGTAGGTCTCCACCCAGGGGGCCGATTTCGTCAGCTTCCAGTTCTCGTAGGCCTCGTGGCCGACCAGCGCCAGCGGCACCACTTCCAGGGCGGAGAACACCGCGCCGACGGCGATGACGCCGGTGGTGGTGCCCGAGAAGTAGAGATGGTGCAGGGTGCCGAGCACGCCGCCGGTGAGGAAGATCACCGTGGCGAACAGCACCGCGCCGTTGGCCGTCCGGGCCCGGACCAGGCCGAGCTTGACGGTCAGCAGGGCGATGGCCGCCGTGGCGAAGACCTCGAAGAAGCCCTCCACCCACAGGTGCACCACCCACCAGCGCCAGTACTCGATCATCGACAGGTGGGTGTGCTTGCCCCAGGTCAGGCCGGCTCCGTAGAACAGGCCGATCGCGACCGTCGACAGGAACAGGATGACGATCAGCGGCTGCGCTTCGCCCTTGTGGCTGAGGGCCGGCCAGAGCGCCCGGCCCACCAGCGCCAGCCAGAGCATCAGGCCCGTGAACAGTCCGATCTGCCAGAAGCGGCCGAGATCGACATATTCCCAGCCCTGATGGCCGAACCAGAAGTTGGTGTCGAGGTCGAGGACCTGCTGCACGCCCAGCCACTCGCCGGCCATCGATCCGACGACGACCAGCACCAGCGCCACGTAGAGCAGATCGACGCCGAGCTTCTGGAAACGCGGCTCGCGTCCGCCCAGCGCAGGCGCCAGGTAGAGGCCTGTGGCCAGCCAGGCCGTGGCGATCCAGAACACGGCGAGCTGCGTGTGCCAGGTGCGGGTCACGGCATAAGGCAGGATCTCGGACAGCGGGTAGCCGTAGAAATCATGGCCTTCCACCGCGTAGTGCGCGGTGATCGCGCCGAGCGCGATCTGGCCGCAGAACAGGGCGATCACGGTCCAGAAATACTTCGCCGTCGCCCGCATCGAGGGCGTCGGGTTCAGCAGTCCGAGCGGATCCTCGGTCGGCGGTACGGGCGCCGGCTCGTGCTTGCGCGCGGCGTGCCACCAGGACAGTGCGCCGATGCCGGCCACCAGCAGGATGATGCTGGCGATCGACCAGACGATGTTCGGTGTCGACGGCGCGTTCCCGACCAGCGGCTCGTGCGGCCAGTTGGCCGTATAGGTGACGTCGCTGTCCGGTCTTTCGGTCGTGGTGGCCCAGGCCGCCCACTGGAAGAAGGCTGCCAGCTTCTGGCGCCGCTCCAGGTCCGGAATCGCGCCGTTGGGGATGGCGTAGTCTTCTCTGAGCGCCTCCAGCGCCGCCGCGTCGCCGAACAGGTCGACGTAGTGCGCCGCGACAGTCCGGATGGCCGCCGCACGGTCCTCGGATACGTAGATCGATGCGGTTTCCGGATCGTAGGTGTTGGCCCTGAGTTCCTGCTTCAGGCGTTCCTTGAGCGCACCCTGCTGATAGGCGTCGAGCGCGTCGAAACCGGCCTTGCCGTATTCGCGGGCCGCCCACATGTCGAGCAGCGTCACTGCCTCCCGGTGCAGCCAGTCGGCCGACCAGTCGGGGGCGAGGTAGCCGCCATGGCCCCAGATCGAGCCGACCTGCTGGCCGCCCATCGACTGGTAGACCTGCCGGCCGGTCTGGATGTCTTCCCTGGTGTATATCGTGGCGCCGTCTAGGCTGAGAACGGCTTCGGGGATGGGCGGGGCCTCCCGGTGGATTTCCCGTCCGAGCAGCAGCAGCGTGCTGAACGAGGCCACCAGTATGAGCGCGAGGGCCACCCAGAGACGCGTGAGCGAACGGGTCGGCATGGCTTCGAACCTCCTTTACCGGGCGGCCGCATTGCCGCCTTCACCGGAACAGGCTTTCACGCAAGGGGGCGGGGCGATTTGCGCGGGCGCAAATACGGTGGAGTTCGGAGTCGGTGCCCGTGCCTGCCGGTTTCCGCGGGCGATTTTCCGCTGGACAAATGCCGTGGCCAGTCACCAGTTATGGAAACAGACGGTGGCGCGGCCCCTGGCGGGGCCGCCCGTTTCCGGATCTGAAGGTCGGCGATGCGCCTGTTCTATCTCGGACTGGGGTTCTTCTCGCTCGGCGGCGGCATCGCCGGCATCGTCCTGCCGCTGGTGCCGACGACACCCTTCCTGCTGCTCGCCGCCTTCGCCTTCGCGCGGTCCAGCCCGCGTCTGCACCACTGGCTGACCGGGCATCCCAGGTTGGGCCCGCCGATCGCGCACTGGCGCGAGGGCGGTTGCATCGCGCCCCGGATCAAGGCCATCGCGGTCGCCGCCATGCTGGTTGTGCTCGCCGGAGGCTGGGCGGCCGGGCTTTCGAACACGGTAATCGCGATCCAGGCCGCTGTGCTCGGCCTGGTGGCGCTGTTCATCCTGACCCGGCCGCATCCGGCCGGCTCGACCGAAAACTAGATCGAGAAACCGCCCAGCTTCGTCTCCAGGTACTCGGCGATGCCTTCGCGCGCGCCCTCGCGGCCCAGGCCCGAGTCCTTCATGCCGCCGAAGGGCGCCGCCGCGGCGCTGGGATTGATGTCGTTGATCCCGATGATGCCGAAGTCCAGCCCTTCGAACATGCGGAAGGCGCGGCCGATATCGCGGGTGTAGACATAGGCGGCGAGGCCGTAATGGGTGTCGTTGGCGAGGCTCAGCGCCTCCTCCTCGTCATCGAAGGGAATGATCGGCGCGACGGGGCCGAAGGTCTCCTCGCGGTAGATCTCCATCTGGTTGTTGACGCCGTGCAGGATCGTCGGCGCGTAGAAGAAACCGCCGCCAAGCGCGCCCTCGGTCAGACGGTGGCCACCCAGGACCACGTCCGCGCCCTTCGCCTTCGCGTCGTCGACCTGACGGGCCACCTTGTCGACAGCGGCGGCATTGACCAGCGGGCCGATGGCGACACTCTCGTCGAAGCCGGAGCCTGCCTTCATCTTGCTCACGCGACCCGCCAGCGTCTCGGTGAAGGCGTCGGCCTGGGAGCTGTGGACGTAGAGCCTGTTGGGGCTGATGCAGGCCTGACCGGTATTGAGGAACTTCACCAGCTGCGCGCCCTTGGCGGCATGAACCGGGTCCGCGTCCTTGAAGACGATGAAGGGCGCATGGCCCCCCAGTTCGCAGGAGACGCGCTTCATGTTCGCCGCGGCCTGGCCGGCCAGCATGCGGCCGACCGCGGTGGAGCCGGTGAAGGTCAGCTTGCGCACCTTGGGATTGGTCGTGAATTCCTCGCCGATGGGTTTCGGATCCAGGGCCGTAACCAGGTTGATCACCCCGTCCGGGACGCCGGCCTCGGTCAGGATCTTGAAGACCTCGATGGCGCAGAGCGGCGTCGCCTCCGCCGGCTTCAGCACCACCGTGCAGCCCGCGGCCAGCGCCGGCCCGACCTTCCGCGTGATCATGGAGACGGGGTAGTTCCACGGCGTGATCGCGGCCACGACGCCGACCGGCTGATGCAGCACGATGAAGCGCTGGTCGGCCCGCGGCGAAGGGATGGTCTCGCCGTAGTTCCGCTTGGCCTCCTCGGAGAACCAGAGCAGGAAGTCGGCGCCGTACTGGACCTCGGTGCGCGCGGCGCGGAGCGGCTTGCCCTGCTCTTCGGTCATGGTCCGCGCCAGGTGCTCCTTGCGCTCGATCATCAGGTCGTAGGCCCGGCGCAGGACTTCAGCGCGGTGATAGGCCGTGGTTCCGGCCCAGTCGCGGAAGGCGCCGTGGGCGGCGTCGATGGCGCGACGGGCCGCCTCGCGGTCGCCGTCCGGCACTTCCTTGATGGTTTCGCCGGTCGCCGGATTGACGACGGAGAAGGTCTTGCCCGAGGCCGCCTCGGTCCATGCGCCCTGAATGAACATCGTTCTCGCTCCCCTTGGTCCGCAGTTTCCGCTGTCTAGCCGAAGCCGCGCCGCCGCGACAGTCCCGTCAGCCGTCCAGCGCGCGCTTCAGCGCGTCGAGCCGCGCCGCCCATATCCGGCGGCTGAGCTTCGCCCCGGGCGCAAAGGTCTCCGAAGCGTGGAAGGCGCCGGGCCAGAGATGGAACTCGCAGGGGACGCCCGCCTGAATCAGACGCTGCGCGAAGGCGATGTTCTCGTCGCGGAAGAGGTCCATGTCGCCGACGTCCATGTAGGTCGGCGGCAGGCCGGCGAGGTTCTCCATTCGGGCCGGCGCGGCGTAGCCGTCGGCCGGTTTGCCGCCCAGGTACCAGTCCCAGGCTTCCAGATTTCCGGGCCGGTCCCAGACGCCGATGTCGACGATCTCGTGGCTGGACGGTGTTTCGTTGCGGTCGTCGATCATCGGATAGAATGGCATCATGAAGCAGAGCCCCGGACCGCCGCGGTCGCGGGCCATCAGCGCCGTCGCGATGGTCAGTCCGCCACCGGCGCTGCCGCCGTTGATCGCGAGGCGGTCGCGCCGGATGCCGAGTTCTTCGGCATTGTCCGCCATCCATTTCAGCGCGGCATAACAGTCCTCGACCGCCGCCGGGTAGGGATCCTCCGGCGCCAGCCGGTAGTCGACCGAGACGAAGACCGCCTGGCTGACCTCGCACATGCGGATGGCCGAGAGTTCGCCCATCTGGAGGTCGCCCATGATCATGCCGCCGCCATGGATGTAGCAGACGGCGGGCAGCGGCCCCCCGGCCCCGACGGGCCGGTAGATGCGCACCGCGACGTCCGGCGCGCCCTGGGGCCCGGGGATGGTGCGGTCCTCGATCGAGACGTTCGGGTTCGGCTCGATGTGGGCGGTCATCTCCCGCATCGTGTCGCTCAGCTTCCGCCGCCGTGCGCCGATCTCGGCAATGCCGTTCAGTCCGCCGGGCATCGCCTCAAGCAGGACCTTCAGGCCCTCCCGCGATTCCGGATCGATCCGGTCCAGTGCCGACATGCTTCTTCTCCCCTTGAAGCCGGTTTCTCCCCTGAGGCGAGGCTAGCGCAGGCCGGGGGTCCCGCAAACCGGTCAGGACGGGGAGGGCCCGCGCGGGAGACGCAGACCTATGTCTGGATCACGACCAGTCCGATATAGGCCATGTAGCCGGCCAGCAGCGCGCCGCCCTCGAAGCGGTTCACCCGGAGTCCGGTGACCGCCATGACCATCATCGCCACGGTCGCGGCGAGCATCGCCCAGATGTCGAACGCCGCGATCACCTCGGGCACGGCGATGGGTTGCAGGATCGCGGTGACGCCCAGGATGCCGAAGATGTTGTAGATGTTGCTGCCCAGGATGTTACCGAGCGCGACGTCGCCCTGACGCCGGATGGCCGCGACGACGGAGGTCACCAGCTCGGGCAGCGAGGTGCCGACCGCGACGACGGTGAGCCCGATCGTCGCCTCGGAGACGCCTGCCAGCTGCGCCAGGTCGATGGCGGCGGCCACCAGCATCTTCGCGCCGAAGACCGTCAGCGCCAGACCGCCCAGGAAGAGCGGCCCGGCTACCCATAACCGCTCCGACCGGAGCGGCGCCGGCGCCGGCAGGTCCACCTCGGCGGCAAGGCCGGGCACGGTGCGCTCGGCGCGATAGGCGACGATCAGATAGACGATGAGGCCGGCGATCAGACCGACGCCGACCAGGCGGCTCATTTCCCCGTACAGCACCACGGCGGCGCAGGCGATGGCGGCGATGGTCATGACCACGCCATCGCGGCGCAGCGAGTTCAGGCTGGCCTGGACGGGCCGGATCAGCGCGGCGAGACCCAGGATCAGCAGGATGTTGGCAATATTGCTGCCGACGACATTGCCGACGGCGATACCGGGCGAGCCGACCAGGGCGGCCTCCACGCTGGTGACGAGTTCCGGCATGGAGGTGCCGAAACCGACAAGGGTGAGGCCGATGAGCAGGGGCGAGACGCCGAGCCGGCGGGCGAGGCCGACGGCGCCGCGGACGAGCATGTCGCCGCCCAGAACGAGAAGAACCAGACCGGCGGCGAGTTCGAGGAAGCTCATGAAGGGGACCATTCGAGGAAGGCGCGGCACGGCGGGCGCGCTGTGGTGAACGCGGCGCGAGACATGGTGGTTCGCCGGGCGGAGTGCAATCGGCCGCGTCGGGCGACCGAGGAAATCAGTCGCCCGGCACGCGATAGCCCCGCGGCGGCGGCCGGTATTTCTCGACCTCGAAGTTCACGGCGATCATCCAGTCGGCGTAGTCGGGATCTATGCGCTTCGCCATCTGCAGCAGTTCCTGGCGGAATGGCCCCTCCAGAGGTCCGCCGCGGCCCGGCCAGATGCGGAACTTGATGCGCACGAAACTGCGGCCCGTGCGTGTCGTCTGGCGCGCCATGATTTCCGGCTGGGCCCGGAAGATGCCGGGATAGAGCTCGAGCGCCGTATCAGACAGCAGCGACGCCTCCTGCGCCAGTTGTTCCCCCTTCTCGGTGTCTTCGGGCAGGGTGACGTCGATGAAGCAGCGGACATAGCCCCTGGGGTAGGTGGTGACGTTCAGGATGCTGCGGTTGGGCACGAAGACCTCGGCCCCCATCGGGTTGCGCAGCACCGTGAAGCGCATCCCGAAGCGCTCTACGATGCCCACCTGGCCGCTGACCTCGATGACGTCGCCGATGTCGAACAGGTCGGTGAAGACGATGGTGACGCCGCTGACTACGTCCTGGACCATGCCCTGGGAGCCGAAGGCCACGGCCAGGCCGATGATCGAGGCGCTGGCCAGGTAGGTCGAGAGCGGCACGCCGATTTCGTTCAGGACGAAACCGAAGGCGGTGAAGTAGAGGGCGAAGACCGCGCTGCTGGTGATCAGGCTGATCAGGGTCCGCGTCTTGGTGGAACGTCGGGCCACGCCGCTGGTCATGGCGCGTGCGCTGAGCATGCGGACGGCACGGACGAAGATGTGCGCCGCCACCGCCAGGGCGAGCGCGACGGCGATCCGTTCCCAGCTGGTGAGACCGTTCAGGAACTCAGCCACCAAATTGTCCGCCTCAGCCTACTGGTCGAGCGCCCGGCGGCGTTCCTCGTACTCCTCGCGGTCTATCTCGCCGCGGGCGAAGCGTTCGTCCAGAATATGGCGCGCGCTCGAACGTTGACCGTTTCCGCCGGTAAACGACTGGCCATGGCTGGAACCGAGCCAGCGGACGAGAAGGATGATCAGCGCGATCACGCCACCCCAGAACAGCACCATCATGATTCCGCCGAAGATCATGTGGCCCCAGCCCCAGTCGCCATGACCGTAGCCTTGGGCGATTGCGGCACCTGTACAAGCCAATGTCAGAGCTGCCGTTGCGGCTGCGAAGCCGAGTTTCCGCTTCATCGAGCTGCCTCCTCAATCGATGGGTTGATTCTCGCATGTCCTGCTCAGGCGGGGCATTCGGCAATGAGTCGCGCTGCCTTCAGCGCTTCCGCAGGCCGGCGAAATCCGGCTGCCGGCCCTCGCCGAAGGCGGCGATGGCTTCCAGGTTGACCGGCCCGCCGATCAGCTGGCTGAACGCGGCCTCCTCGCGCCGGCGCGCATTGCGCACGGCCTCGATCCGGGCATCAAGCATCAGCTTCTTGGTGGCTGTCAGGGACTCGACGGGCATGCGGGCGATGCGCGCGGCCAGTTCGCGCGCCGCGTCCATCAGTTCGTGATCGGGCAGCGCGCGCAGGGCGAGGCCGCTTGCCACGGCCTCCCGCGCGTCCATCCAGCCGCCGGTGAACAGAAGCTCCGCCGCCCGGTTCCAGCCCAGCCGCTCCGGCAGCATCAGGCTGCTCGCGGCCTCCGCGGTGACGCCCAGATTGACGAAGGGCGCGCGCAGCTTCGCGCTTTCCGCCATCAGCACGATGTCGCAATGGGGCAGGACAGTCAGGCCGATGCCGACGCCGACGCCGTTGACCGCGGCGATCAGGGGTTTCGGAAAGGACTCGATCGTCGATATGAAGGGACGGAATCCCGCATTCATGCGGCTCTCGTGGTCGCGGTCGTCGGCCAGTTCGGCCAGGTCCTGGCCGGCGGAGAAGGCGCGGCCCGCGCCGGTGAGCAGGACGCAGGCGATCGAACCGTCTCCGGCGGCGGCCCGCAGCGCGCCGGCGGCGGCGTTGTAGAGCTCGTCGTTGAAGGCGTTGAGCTGTTCCGGCCGGTTCAGGCGCAACTCCAGAACGCCGTCGCGGCGGGTCTCCTCGATCACGGCCATGATTACCTCTCCCATAAACGCTCAGCCGGACATGGGCGCCCAGACGTCGCCGCGTGCGACGGCGACGGATTTCAGGATGGCATAGCACGGGGCGCCGGGCGCAAGCTCAAGCGTCTCGGCCGAACGCCGCGTCAGCCGCGCCAGCAGACGCTCTCCGCCGCAGTCGAGCTGCACCATCACCCCGGGACCTTCGCCCCGGCGGACCGCGGCGACGCGGCCGGCGAGGATGTTGAGCGCCGACAGGCCTTCGGGCCGCGTCCGAGACAGGATCACATCCTGGGCGTGGATGCGGACGGCGATGCGCCGCCCCGGCTCGGCCTCGATGCGCGGCAGCAGCAGCCGCCCGCCGGCCGCCTCGAACTCGGTCAGTCCATCGGCGTGATGGGCGACGACGGTCGCGGGGATGATCGCGCCCGCCTCCCGCACACCCAGATCGGGGATGCTGTCGGGTTCCGAAAGGACGGCGGCGGCTGGCCCGGCGGCGGCGACCCGGCCGTCGCGCAGGGTGACCACCGTCGTCGCCAGCCGCGCCACCTCCGGCACCGAATGGCTGACATAGAGAACGGGAACCTCGGTGCGGTCCCGCAGGCGTTCCAGATAGGGCAGGATCTCGGCCTTGCGCGCCTCGTCGAGGGAGGCCAGGGGCTCGTCCATCAGCAGCAGGCGCGGCGCGGCCAGCAGCGCCCTTCCGATCGCCACCCGTTGCTTCTCGCCCCCCGAAAGGGCGCCCGGCCGCCGCGCCAGCAGCGGCTCGATCCCCAGCATGTCGACGATATCGTCAAACCTGTCGTCTTCTGCGCGTCTGCCCGCGAACCAGCGGCCGTAGCGCAGGTTCCGCGCCACGCTGAGATGCGGGAACAGCCGCCCGTCTTGGAAGACATAGCCGACACGGCGCCGGTGCGGCGGCAGCCAGAGGCCGCTTTCGGTGTCGAACAGTTCCCAGCCATTGACGGCGACCCTTCCCGCCTGCGGTCTGAGCAGGCCGGCGACGGCGTTGACCACGGTGGTCTTGCCGGCGCCGGAGCGCCCGAACAGGGCCGTCACGCCCGCCGGCGCCTCGAAGGCGACGTCGAGCTCGAAGCCCGGGAAGCGATGGCGGAGCGCGACCGAGAGGGTCATTGGCCTTGCGCCCGCCGCGTGGCGCGCTGTGCCAGCGTCTCGGAGACCAGCAGTGCGCCCATGGAGATGACGATGGAGACGACGACCAGCCGGAGCGCCGCCGGCTCGCCGCCCGGCACTTGCAGGAAGGTGTAGACGGCTGAGGCTATGGTCTGCGTCTCGCCGGGGATGCTGGAAACGAAGGTGATGGTCGCGCCGAACTCGCCCATCGCCTTGGCGAAGGTGAGCAGCGCGCCGGCGATGACGCCGGGCAGGATCATGGGCAGGGTCACGGTGAGGAAGACCCAGCAGCGGTTGGCGCCCAGCGTACCGGCCGCCTGCTCCAGACCCGGGTCCACCGCCTCCACCGCGATGCGGATTGCCCGCACCATCAGAGGGAAGCCCATGACGGCGGCGGCCAGGGCTGCGCCGGTCCAGCGGAAGGCGAAGACGATGTCGAAGTGCTCGGCCAGGAACGAGCCGACCGCACCCCTTCGGCCGAAGGTCAGCAACAGCAGATAGCCCGTCACCACGGGCGGCATGACCAGCGGCAGATGGACGATGACGTTCAATATCTGGCGGCCGGGAAACCGGCCCCGCGCCAGCAGCAGCGCCGTCGCAACCGCGAGCGGCAGGCTCGCCAGCGTCGCCCAGAAGGCGACCCTGATCGAAAGCGCCACCGCCTGCCAGGCGTCGGGTCCAAGCCAGTCCATGGCTTCCTTCTACCTGATCACGCCGAAACCGTGTCGCTCGAAAATCGCGCGTGCCGCCGGGCCCTTGAGGAACGCGAGGAAGGCTGCGGCGTGGCGATTGCCGCTCTCCGCCGTCACGGCCGCCGGATAGACGATGGGCGGGTGGGTCCCGGCGGCGAAGGTTCCGACGACCGAGACGTTGTCGCTGGCGGCTGCATCGGTGCGGTAGACGATGCCGTATGGCGCTTCGCCGGTGGCGACCAGTGCAAGGGCGGCGCGGACGTTCGGCGCCTGGACGACACGGGCCTCAATCTTGTCCCACAAGCCGAGATTTTCCAGCGCGGCGCGGCCGTAGACGCCTGCGGGGACCGCCTCGACCAGCGCCATCGCCAGCCGCCCGTCACCCAGCAGTGCGGGGAGATCGAGCGATGGTCCCACGTCGACCGGCCCGGCCTCGCGGCCATGGGCGATCAGGACGATGGCGTTGGTCAGCAGATCGACACGTGTTCCGGCGCGGATCAGGCCATCCTGTTCCAGCACGTCCATCCAGTCTGGATTGGCGGAGACGAATATGTCGGCCGGGGCGCCTTGCTGTATCTGACGGGCGAGGGCGGAACTGCCGGCATAGGCGGCGATCGCCGGCTGCCCGGCTTCTGCCCGCCAGGCCGCCATCGCCGCGTCCATCGCGTTCCGCAGGCTGGCCGCGGCGAAGACCGTGACCGGTTCGGCAGCGCGAACCGTGGTCACGAGACCCAGCGCCAGCAGGCACGCGGCCAGTGCACGCACGATTCCGCGTCCGGAGAACAGGCGCATGAACGGCCTCCCGATTTGTCGCCCGATAGCGGCTGGGACTATCGATGGCCACGTGACGGGCTGTCAAACGCGGCGGCAGATCCCGTTTTCCCGGCACTGGTGAAATTCTCGCCAGATGTGGTCTGGCTTCTGCGCAGATTGTATGCAATCCGGCCCTCCTTTTGCCGGAATTTTCGAAAAATGTATTGTTTTCAATAAGTTGATATCCGGCGTGCGTCTTGCTCCTGCGTTGATGTACCGCCCGGCGCCAGGCGCGCCCCGAGGGCCTGAGAGGGAGCTATCAGATGAATTTCACCCGACGCATGTTCATGGCGGCTGCCGCCGCCGCGATGCTGGTCACGGGGCCGGCGCTCGCCGATGAGGCGAAGAAGGTCGGAATCCTCATTCCGGGATCGAAGTCGGACAAGGGCTGGATGGAGTCCGGTTATGACGGTCTCGTCGCCGCACAGGAAAAGTACGGCGACAGGCTGGAAGTCCAGATGATCGAGAACATCAACTACGCCGACATGGAGCAGGCCATCACCCAGCTCGCCATCGGCAACGAACTGGTGATCGGCGTCGGCGGCCAGACCCAGGCGGCGATCTACAAGATCGCGCCGCGCTTCCCCGACACGAGCTTCTCCATCGTCGGCGGTAACGAGGGCGAGGCCCCGGCCAACATCGCCAGCTACGACGTCAAGCAGGCCGAGATCGCCTTCGTCGCCGGCGCCGCCGCGGCGATGCT